>QKIQ01000094.1 GCA_003249555.1 Clostridia bacterium
AAGAGAAGCTAAAACAGCGAATGTGCCTGTCGGAGCATCCTTTTGGCACGGTCAAATGGTACGACAGTGCCCATTATCTGCTGTGCAAGGGTAAAGAGAAGGCCGCAGCTGAGCTGGGGCTTAGTTTCCTTGCGTACAATCTCAAGCGGGCGATCAAAATGGTGGGAACACAGGCACTAATTGCCGCGATGAGGGCGTAAGGGCATAAGCGGATATACTTATCTCAATTTAAAAAGCCGAGAAAACGGGCGTAAAACGACGAAAAACCCGGATAAACCGGACTTTTCAGACAAATTGTGGCGGTCAGGGCATGTTAATGCCCGAACGCTAAAAACCCTATAATAAAGCCCCAAACACAGAAGAATAGCTTCCTTTCAAGAGAAATATCGTTTTGGAAGGAGCTACCCCATGAAAAAGACACACATAATCGCCGTTGCAAATCAAAAAGGCGGAACTGGGAAGACCTCTGCGACTCACAATCTGGGAACCAATCTCGCAAGACAAGGCAAAAAAGTCATGGTTGTCGATCTGGATTCACAGGCCAATCTCACCATGTGTATGGGATACGATCAACCAGATAATTTATCCTGCACCATGGCACATATCTTCAAAGGCCTGATTGACGATACCTTTGCATTTCAGAAAGAAGACTACCTCCTCCACGCCGAAGGGTGCGACCTTATTCCCTCATCCATTCAACTGTCCGGAATCGAACCATCGCTGGCAAACGCCATGTCCCGTGAAAATCTCTTAAAGCAGCTGCTGTTTTCATTCAAAGATGAATATGATTACATTCTCGTTGACTGTGCTCCATCGATTGGTCTGCTGACGATTAATGCACTCGCCGCCGCCACGAGCGTACTTGTCCCCGTGCAGGCGCACTATCTTTCGGCAAAGGGATTGGAATTGCTCATTGGCACGATTGCCAAGGTCAAAAGAAACATCAATCCAGACCTTAATTTCAACGGGATACTCATCACCATGTACGACGGCAGATTGAAATTTGGCAAAAGCATTGTAAGTGAATTGCGGGAAGCCTACGGGCAGCACATCCCCGTATACGAAACACTGATCCCCCAATCGGTCAAGGCTGTAGAGAACACTGCCGAAGGAAAAAGTCTTTTCGCCTACGATAATAAATGCAAAGTTTCCCTCGCATATGAGGCGTTTGCGCGGGAGGTGCTGGCGCATGGCTAAAGCGAAGTTGAGAGACTTTGACGATCTTTTCAAGCCGAGCGAACAGCTGGACGATAAATCAACCGGCATTGCGTCTTTGCCCATAGCCAAACTGCAACCGTTCAGCAAGCACCCGTTCAAGCGGTATAGTCCTGAGAAGCTACGTGAGCTGGCAGACAGCATTGAAGAACGCGGCGTCATCGTTCCCGCGCTTGTCCGGCCTTTGGACAACGGTATGTACGAGATCGTTGCCGGTCATAACAGAGTTGAAGCATCCACGCTTGCGGGCATGGATGTGATTCCCTGTGATATCCGTGAAATGGACGACGACACCGCGACTATACTGATGGTGGATTCCAACCTGCAACGGGAAACCGTGCTGCCGTCCGAGAAAGCGTGGGCATATCGGTATAAGCTGGAAGCGATCAAATCTCAGGGTAAACGGAACGACCTAACTTGTGGCCAACTTGTCCACAAGTTAAATGGTAAAAAATCAAGAGAAATAGTTGCGGAAGATGCAGGTGAAAGTTACAAACAAGTGCAACGTTACATTCGCCTTACCCATCTTATCCCGCAGCTTTTGGATAAGGTAGATGAAAAGAAGCTGGCATTCATTCCGGCTGTCGAACTTTCATATCTCAAAGAACGGGAACAACAATGGCTTTACAGCAACCTTGAACGCGAAGAATATTTCGGTATTCCTCTCGCGCTGGCGAGAAAGCTCAAGGGCATCAGCCAGAACGGTTTACTGACTGAAAAAAAGATCGACGAGCTTATCGTCGCCAAGGTGCAGACCCCGCCCAGGCAGGTCAAGATATCGCACAAGATCATCAGCAAATACTTTCCCGACGAGGTGACGCCGCAGGAGCGGGACAGCGTGATTGACAGGGCGCTGGAGGAATGGTTCAGACGGCATTCAGAAAAATCAAACGTCGTATCACTCAATCAGGACATCAACGCTGCCAGATAACCTTCAAAGCAATCTTGTCAAGAAATAAGCCTTGAATTTTTCCAAAAAAACGGGCTCATTTTTGTGTTCACATGCTTGACACGTTACAATGAGCATGAAAATAAACGAATCAGGAGGAATTTGAAATGGCACATCTCATTGCTTTCTTAATCATAGGAGCGGTCAAACTGGTGAAATGGACGCTCATCAAGACACGGATCATCATCGTCGCCCTGCCCGTTGCCGCCGTCCTCATATTCTCCAAGGATTGGTACGAGGCCAACACGTTGCTGGCGGACAGCATCGGCTTTGCGTTGATCGCAGGCGTGGCGGCAAGCTGGATCGTCACGCTATCGCGGTATATCAAGGCCAGAAGGCACAACAAGGAGCTGGTACTGGATTGGGCATATGAACGCTTTGGGCAGCCCATCGTGCTGACCCGAAAGACGCAGGAAAGTTAAAAGCACGACTTCACACGGACGCCGCAAGGCGTTCTTTTTTTTATGGAATCAAAGGAGGAGAAACATGATTATCGGCATTGATCACGGGTACGGCTGCATGAAAACAGCCAACGGTGTGTTCACTACGGGTGTATCAGAATATGACAAAGAGCCGTATACCACAGAGAATGTCATCCGCTACAATGACAAATTTTATGTGTGCGGTAGCGGACGGCAGGCGCTCATTCGGGATAAAACACAAAACGACAACTATTACATTCTGACGCTTTGCGCGCTGGCAAAGGAACTGAAATATAGAAACGCCGGAAACAAAAACAACGTCAATATCGCAGCCGGATTACCACTTACCAGCTACGGCAGGGATAAGGACGGCTTCATCAGATATCTCAAGCGGCATATCATGCAGCCGGTGAAATTTGACTTCGAAAATGAGCCGTACAGGATTTTCATAGATGATGTTATGGTATTCCCGCAGGGCTGCGCTGCTGTGATTGGCAACATGGGCGACCTCGCAAACGAACCGTCCGTCATCGTCTGCGATATTGGTAGCTGGACGGTGGACACATTCCGAATGGACAACGGGACGCCCAACTCCGACACCTGTCGAAGCCTTGAAATGGGCATTATCCGCATGATGGACAGGATTCTTGAAGACGTGCGCAGCCATACGGGACTGTCCATCACAGCGGCACAGATCGAGCGGGTTATGAAAGCCCTGCCCTGTACGATAGACGAAAAGGCTAGAGATATCATCGAGCGGCAAGGAAAAATGTATATCGACAGGTTGCTCCGAACGCTCATTGAGAGCGGCTTTGATATTACGGCCATTCCTACAATATATGTGGGTGGCGGCGCTGCGCTGGTAGAACGCAACGTCGATTCTTCTCATTACGCCAAAATGATGTTCGTTAAGGATGTGAGAGCCAACGCCATCGCATATGAGCGGCTGGCGAAGCTCTTCGTAGGTGAAACGACATGAACGAGAAACGTATCACGTTCCGGCTCAACATGGACAAATACTCCCATCGTCTTGCCTACGACATCTACCAAGCCATACCAACCAGTCAGCGCAGCGACTTCATACGCCTCGCCATGATACTCATGTATGACAGGGACGAGCAGACAAAGCGCATCAGAGAGATATTGTCGAAGAACAGCCAATTACCAGATATGGGCATACGCGATCCGGCACTAGATGAATCGCAGGATATGTCTGAGACGGCGAAGAACATGCTGGGCTTCATTAGCCGCCTCAATACGCAATAGCAGAAATGGAGACAAGAAGATGATGAGTACAGATGATTGCATTATGGAAATTGACCTGTCCGGTATTGATCCGGATGATCTGGAGGGTGACGGATGGGCGATCATCCACCTGACACCGGATGGCGTCTACCTCAAGGGGTTGCATTATGCGGTGGATAACCACCATCACTATACGGATTACATTCCCGAAAACGACATCGGGGAAAACGACATGATCATGTTCGGCAGGGTGGAAGGCTCCGCCTTAAAAGTGACCGACCTGCTGAAATAAAAGAAATTCAATAATACGAGGAGGAAATCGAACCATGATGTTACTGAAAAACAAATTCGTTATCGGAACCTTGTGCATTCTGCTTGCATTGGTGTTTAGCTTTGTCGCGGTGCCCGCGTTGATGGGCGTCAGCGAAGGCGAAACTATCAGCGTCCTGCGCATGAAGCAGACCGTGACTACCGGAACGCAGCTCACCTCCGAAATGGTGGAAACCGTGAGCGTGCCAGGAAACCTTGTACAGAACAGCATCAGCGAACAATCGAAAGCTGTTGGACAGTACGCAGCGACCAATCTGTACGCTGGGGACTATCTGACTGCCGAAAAACTTACCGCTACGCTCGCAGAACAAAGTGTTTTTTCAGCGGGTGAAGCCAAAGGTAAGAAAATTATTTCCATCACCTTAACGTCTCTGGCCTCTGGCGTATCGGGAAGGCTGCTGCCCGGCGATATCGTGTCAGTCATCGCTATTCCCCAAAGCACCATCAACCAAACGCTGGGTATCGAACCGGATGGAACGACCGAGACTGCCACTTCAGGTACATATATTGATCCGGTGCTTGCATACATCGAGGTGTGCATGGTCACGACTGGAGACGGCGCGGACGCCAGCGTTGAGGCGCAGCCAGACGGGGATACAAAGAATACGCTTCCTGTTAACGTGTCATTTTACGCCACGGAAGAACAGGCGCTGAAACTGGCTGAGCTGGAGCAGACAGGCTCCATCCATCTGGCGTTTGTCGCGCGCGGAGATATTGTATCGGAATATGTATCCGACAGCGTACTGGTGGGAACGGAGGAGTACTAATATGATTATCGCAATATGGGGGCGCGACGGCACGGGCAAAAGCACGTTGGCCGACGCGCTGGGAATGCTTTTCATAAAACAGGGCGTTACAGCCATCATCGATACCGACCTGACGCAGCCGACTTTGCCCACGCGAGTTAATGGAAAAAGTTTCAGCGCAGATGCTTCGCTTGGCAAAGCCGTGTCCGGTGTCGGAACGGAGGACGCAGCCAAATACCTGCACCAACACCCCAAAAACAAACGGCTGTTTTACGCGGGACTGACGGACAGAGACGAGTACCTGTCATATGAGCATGGACTGGAAGCAGCCGATGCGGCGAAAACCTTCATGGAACAATGCACGTCGCTGGCGGATACGGTGATTCTCGATTTGTCGGGACAGCGCACAGACCCTTTCGTGCCCGCTGCGTTATCCAGTGCGGATAAGATTATCGTCCCCATCACACCGAACGTACAGGGAGTTTGTTGGCTGGAGGCCGTTAAGCCCTTTATGGAGGTTATGAAAACATACGGGCGCGTACTTCCCGTGGTAGCTATGATAACGCATCCGGCGCTTGACACTATCGAAAAGGCAACGGACATTCGGTTTGCCGCAGCACTGCCATTTGTACGCGAATTCCGGCAGAACGGTGGGGATGCTGGTTCCACGCCAGCCGCCATTCGATACTATAAGCAGGTGCAAAAGCTATACAGAAAACTCACGGAGGTGGCAACATGAGTCGGACATTGCGCGAACTGGCCTATGAAAAACAGGAGATACAGGAACAAAGCCCATATGAAGCCGTGCTGGAGCAGGTACGGAACGCCATATCAAAAGATCACGCGGACATGCTGGCGCAGAGCATTACCGAGCAATCCGCATCTGAAGCCGTCAAACGGCTGATCGGTGAGCAAATCACCGCGCGCCAGCTTCGTGTGGGTCGACTCTCCGCACAGGAGTTGATCGATAGGCTGTATGGCGACATGGCGGGGTTCGGGTTTCTGGACAAGTACATCACCGACCCGGATGTTGAGGAAATCAACGGTAACTCGTGGAATGATATCGAGATCGTCACGCGTTCCGGCTGGCGTAAGATACCGGAGCATTTTCTTTCGCCACAGCACGCCGAAGACACTCTCCGCAAAATGGTGCGATTGGGCGGTTTAGTGCTTGATGGTACGAATCCCATCGTGGACAGTTACATCACTCAGGGTATCCGTATATCAGCCATGATCCCGCCCGTTACCGACAGGCGCAGCGGCGCGGTGTTCTCCATCCGACGCCAGCGTATGACGAAAGTTATAAAACAACAGCTGGTGGAATGGCAGACAGCATCGCCGGAGATGTTAAATTTCCTTTCGCTGTGTGTGAATCATGGCATATCCGTCGGGCTGGCTGGAAAGACGGGCAGCGGAAAAACCACAGACATATCCTACTTGCTGGGAACTGCGGACAAAAGCAAAAGAATCTATACCATTGAAGAAACGCGCGAGCTGGACTTATTCGACATAGACGAAGAAGGCAGAGCGCAGAATCGTGTTATCCATACCTGCATCCGTCCTTCCGATATGGAAAACGCGGATGTGGACATGAATGACCTGCTGAGAAAAGCCATGCGCTTCTCGCCGGATATCATCGTCGTGGCCGAGATGCGCGGCGCGGAGGCCATGACCGCTCAGGAAGCTGCCCGTACCGGCCACGTTGTTGTAACCAGCCTGCACGCCAATTCAGCAAGAAAGGCATATGGCCGTATCTTGTCCATGTGCCAGATGTCGGGAACGAACATATCTACTGGCATCCTCATGGGCTTTGTGGCCGAGGCGTTTCCCGTCATGGTGTTCAAAAAACAGATGCAGGACGGGACGCGACGTATTATGGAGATCGTTGAAGCCGCTGGCGTTAAGGACGGCGTGGTGCAGGCCCGGACGCTGTTCCGGTTCGATAACGGCAACTTTGTTCAGACGGGAAGCATATCCGAAAGTTTGGCCGACACTCTGCTGGAGAACGGCGCGGATCCGGCTGCTGTTTCCGGCTTCAAGGTGGTGCGGCTATGACAATACAAATACTGTGCGCCCTGCTGATGATTGCAGGGCTTTTTTTGTTGCTGAGTATCCGTCCTTCGGATATGGCGCGTCTGTTTATAAAGCCATTTCAGCGCCAGCGTGAAAGAAAGAATATGGTACGTCGTATCACCGGCAAATCGAAAGGGAAGCTGGCCGCGACGGTGCATGACGCAAAGTCCATGCTCACGGCAGCGAATATGGACGAGAAATTCGATGCCTATAAGTGGGCGGCTGTTGTGCTGGCAATCGTGGGATTGCTGATTGGCCTTGCGCTGGATAACATCCTTGCCGGATTGGTGTTGGCTGCTGGACTTGGATGCTCACCGCTGATTTTGATCCGTATTCGCACCGGCGATTATATCCGCAGTTTGAATGAAAAGATGGAAAGCGCAATGGGCACCGTCACCAACAGCTATGTGTCGGGCGGCGATCTGATAGGCGCGGTTGAAAACAACCTGCATTTGCTTCCGGCTCCGCTGGACGGCGTGTTTCGCCGATTCTACGCCGAAACACAACTTGTGGATTCCGACGTGGTGAAAACGTTGCTTCGCATTCGGGAGCGCATCGACAACCGATATTGGCGGGATTGGTGCGACGTGCTGATACAGTGTCAGCGCGATAGACAGCTCAGATATGCCCTTCCAGGTATCGTGAGCCGACTTGGGGAAATGCGTCGGGCACAGATGGAAGCGGATACATCCATACGCAAACAGCTTGGCGATTACATCGTCACGGTGATGCTGGTGCTGGGTGCTATCCCTCTTATGGGCGCGATGATGCCTAATTGGTACGATATGCTCACCACCACGCCCGCAGGAAAGATCACGCTGGCCGTGGTTCTGGCTACTGTACTGGCAACGGCCATATGGGTGGCACAATTGTACCGCCCCGTGGAAGGTGGTGAGAAGAAATGACCTTGATACTCTATTTAATTTCCAGCATGTTGCTGGCCTTCGGGTTGTTCCGCGTCGCGCAGGCGACGCTTTGTCTCCCTTCGGGAAAAAACGTGGAAGCAATACGCAAAATCCACGGAAAGCGCGACATGACCGAACGTCTGAAGGTCGCACTACTACCGATGGCGAGACTCATCTCAAAGCTGTTCCCCATGAGCGAATACAGAAGAAAGCAGCTGGATGCGGATTTTGCGCGACTTTATATGACACAGAAGCCAGAAGACTTCGTTTCCAATGTAAAAGCGCGATCACTGCTGCTGGCGATGATCGGTCTGCTGTTCATTCCGATGGGCGTACCGTTTCTGGCGCTGCTGACGACCGTGGCCGCGCTTCTTGCGTATTTTCAAGCGATGCAATCTATCCGCAAGCGCGTGGAGACGCAAAGCCGCGAGATCGAAGCGGAGCTGCCGCGTTTGGTGGAAACCATGAACTATACGTTGCAGGATAACCGCGACATGCTGGCTTTTTTTGAAAAGTACCGCCGAGTGGCGGGCAAAGCGCTGAGAACGGAGCTTGACCGGCTGATTACCGACATGCGGATCGGCAATCAGGAAGCGGCGTTGCGTCGTATGGACGCGCGACTAAATTTGCCGTCTTTTTCTGCGCTGTGCGCGGTGCTGTGCGGCGTGTATCAGGGCGTCGATCAGCATACCAGCCTTTTGGTGTTGGAACAGGATATGCGCACCAAAGAACGTGAAACGCTTCGGCGATTGATGGAAAAGCGCCCCGGACGTATTAAGACGGCATCGTTCATTCTGACAGTTCTGATGATACTCATGTTCATGGTGCCACTGGTGCTGATGATTATCAATAACCTGACCGCCGTAGGCTTTTAGCGAACCGTCTGTTTGTTTCGGCAGCCGAAGGGAGGGCTGCTTTTTTATATGCTGCCGAAACAGCAGTTTTATATATATGTTCCATACATTATAAAAAATTTAAAAAGGAGAAAACCATATGCGAAAAATGCTGAAAGTCAAAAACGCCGTCCGACGCTTTGTATCCGAGAAGAAGGGGGACGGATTTTTGGATGTAGCGTTTAAGATCTTGATCGTTGTGGTCATTGGCGCGGCGATTCTGTTGATTTTGAACGCGGCTGTTCCCAATCTGTTCTCTGGGCTGATCGAAAAAATCAGCGGCGAACTGACCGGCGTAAACGTGCTGCCGTAAGCGGCTATCAGACAGATGGCGGAGGGGGGCTGCCTCGCGGCGGCCCCTTATCCATTCAGGAAGGAACTCATATGAAACGAAAATTCATACGCGATCAGACCGGCGAAGGGTATATTGACGTGGCGATCAGCGTGCTCATTCTGTTTACCCTTATGGCTTCATTGATGGCGTTGTTTCCCATATTCACCGCACAGCAAAGCCTAAACCAGACGGCCAAATACATGGCGCGTACCGTGGAGCTGTACGGCAAAGCCGACGAAGATACGCTTGCATCCGTGACAGAGAACGATAACTTTATAGCTCCCGACAGTGTGGAAATCGACACGGAATGGCACGACACAACAGAAAAAACCATCCAGCTCAAAACGCCATTCACCGTCACTATAACGAAAAAAGTGTCTATCGTTATTCTTCGTCCAGCGCTGGGTGAACCGCTCACAATAGATGTACAAATTACATCCTCAGCGCACGGTATCTCGGAGGTGTTTTTCAAGCAATGAGACGCTTTGTTAAAGATACGCGCGGCAGCGCAATCATCTGGACGCTGTTCCTGATATTAATCCTCTTTACACTGGCTTTTGTGGTATATACGGGCGTTATGGTACACGCCAAATACCAGACCTGCGAAACCGAATTGCAGCGCGCGGCTACCGTGACGGTGGACACGGGGCTTCTTAATGCCAATGTCCGCGACCTGCAATTGGATGTCCAGGCAGACACCGCTCAATCGCTGCTGGAAGAAAATCTGACGGACGCGGGTTGGACGCTGGAGGACGGAAGTTGGGTGAAGTATAACGGCGATAAACTGATATATGCGCTTGAAGATATGCAGACTTCGACACAGGAAAAAACGCTGCGCATTGACGCGACGTTCGCCATGCCCTCCCCTTGGACGGTGGGCGGCGTGACGGAAATATGCATCCCCATGACGGTGCTCTCGTCAGTGCTGTATATCGATTAGGAAGGAGGCAGATGATGAAACGGAAAAAGAAGATACTCATATCGGTGACGACGGGCGTCATAGCGGTGTTGACACTGCTGCTGCTCACCACATCGGCGCTGGCCGTCAACATCGGCTCCCGTAGCGTCACGGATATGTTTGACTACAACGGCGGATCGGGATGGAAGAGTCTTGACACACCCGAACATTATGTATCCGGTTCTTCCCCCGAACAGGTGGCTTATTGTCTGCAACACAGAAACGGAAGCCCGCACGATGCAGCGTATAGCGATTCGGATATTTTAGGCAGCTATTCATCCCGCGTCCAGACGGGACTTCGCATTATTCTTGAAAACGGATACCCATATGCCACGGGTGGATTAACAGCGACGGAAGCACGGTATGCCACCGCCAACGCGATACGTTTTTGGTTATCTGAAAACGGCGATAATGGGCAGTACAACTTCACGAATTTAGGCGCATATTCTGATTCGCAGTTGCGTAGTTATGCCGCCAACGGACAGATCGCCAGTAAAATTCGTGCACGGTCAGGGTATACCGATGTACTGCAATTTTCGGTTGAATTGCTGATAAAGGCACGTTCACAGTCTCTGATGGCTCATACCGTCAACCTGTCCACGCCGTCAATGTCTATCAGCGGTGGGTATTTCGTGGGTACATCCACAGTATCGCTTACCAACATGAATGGCGGGTATACACTCAATACTTCCGGACTACCGTCCGGTTCCAGCGTTACAGGATATACAGGACAATCCGGCGATACGCTGACTATACGGATTCCGGTCAGTGATACGAATGCTAACCGCTCTTTCAGCCTGTCTGTGATTGGTAAAGATAATCGGATGCGCAGTAATATGTTTGCTTATGCGCCGGGCAACAGCAGCTTGCAGCGTGTTATCGTAGCCAAAAGCGCCGAATACAATGATGCGCAAGCCGTTGGCGTTATCGTGAATACACCGCAGATATACGCCGACCTGACAATCACTTCGCTTAGTTCAAATGCCTCAAGCTACGATGCGGGAGATACGATCACCATAACGGCGACTGTGAAGAATCAAGGACTGCGTAGCGCAAGCGGATTTTACGTGTCCCTGACGTCCTCCGATCTCTCAACACAGAGCAAATATGTTTCCTCTCTGGGCGCTGGCAGTTCAACGACCGTATCCTATACATACACCGCGCCATTGTATTCATCCGTGCGTGATGTGACCGTAACGGCGACAGCGGATTCTACCGGCACTGTTACGGAGAGCAATGAAGGAAACAATACCCGAAGTACTTCATTTCGAGTGGTTGCGCTGCCCGACCTGACAATAACGGCTCTGACTGGAGACAAATCGCTGTATGAAGCGGGCGAAGCAGTCACTGTGTCAGCGGTTGTGAAAAACACCGGGGCAACGTCCTCGGCAGCAACAACAGTGCGGCTCACGGTTCTGAACATAGGGACATTTTCAGGCAATCTTGCCGTGCTAGGCGCAGGCGCAAGCCGGACGGTGACGTTCACGTTTACAGCGCCCACGGCACTCAACGCACAGTCGATCACGGTTACGGCCTACGCAGACCCTGACAACAAGGTTACGGAGAGCAACGAGAGCAACAATAGCCGTACGGCCACGATTTTCGTCAAAGCCCTACGGCCTGATATTGAAATCGTGGACTCCACGATCACGGATTGGTATGCTGGCAAAGAAGTCACGGTGTCGGCTACAGTACGGAACAACACGCCGCAGCCCGTTCCATCTGTCGCTATTCGACTGACGATTGGCGGCGTGTCATACACGGAAAGCATCCCCATTGCCGGTAACGGTAGCAACCTCGTGGTATTCAGAATCACGGTGCCGACAAGCGGAAGCTATACAGTAAAAATCGTTGCCGATCCGAACGGCGCTCTGGATGAGACAAATGAGAACAACAACACGCTGTCAAAGAGCATTCAGGTGCAGAACGTACCGACTTCCATCGTGGCCGATCCCGACGATACGGCAATGGAACAGCGCTATACGGTATATGGGCTGACCAGCCTGCCGACAGCCACTTCATCCTCCTACCATACATGGCAGGAGGTGCGGCTGATTAGCGGCAGCTATGTCACAAAGAGCTACTATGCCCGGTTGACCACAGCGTTTTCGATACTGCCTGATGAGCGCATCGCTTATACTGACAAGCCAAAGCAGATGGAATCGGGCTTTGGCTTCACCGTGCAATGCTCTACCACGCTGACAACCAACTATGACCATCCCGAAAAGCTCGTTGGCGCGCAGATGGTTTGGGTACGATATCCCGAGAGCGCTTACGGTCAGCTATCCGCATGGCAGAATGTGCGTGATGATTTGCAAGTAAAAACATGTACGGCGGGAGGCATAACAGCCACATGGCAGCTTGCTGTCAACCCGTATTCGGTAACAGGGAGCCGCTTGCACTACACACCTCTTTGGTATCCTGACGGCGAGTATGTCGCAAGGGTGCAGGCGTTTTATGCATGGTCTCCTGTCGGTCAGCTATATGAGCACAAGACCGATACGCTGACCATTGAGGGCGATATGTATGACCGTGTGACTACGGTAAAGAGGTGACAGATACTGAGTACATGCCCTATGGTACAGGGCTGTAGGGCGTGTTACAATTATTGATAATATCACGGGCTACTTGATTATGATGCATTATTATAATAGTATTAAAATACATTAAAATTGAAATGTTAAGCACTTCCAAAACGGGTACATTAGTTGATTAATTTGATGTACAATTTTTAGTACAGGTAATGGTTTATAATAATATATTGGGCTTAATTGCAAAAGTGAATGAAAGTATACAAAGCAGCGTTGGTTTTCGTGGGAGAAAGATTATTATGAAAAAGAAGTACATAGACGAAATTTTCGCATTTTATTTTAATGAAGTATACAGTAGGGATTTCCAGAACTCCATATTCAAAGAATGTAATCCTGAAGAAATGCTTTTACGTCGATTGCAGCGTGCTGTAGGAAATGAAGCTGAAGGCAGTTTACTACACTCAAGATATGGAATCTGGAGTTCCAATGCCTGTGATCTTATTAATAAGGCGTTGGATGCAATTCGGCATCAAGATAATGTTAATGCAATTGGGTTGTTGGAACTAACAAGGAGATCTCTCATGGCTTATACAGACAGTCAAGCTGTTTTTGATGCTGAGGAATTTGGTTTTGTCCACATCAACAGTTTGTTCCATTCCTATGCCACCCATTTGTTGTCCATGAATGATAATAAATCCGAAATTATTGATAAGGATGAAATTATTCAGCGACTTAAGAAAGCCAGTGGTGTCAGGGGTGCCAGCCTTCCAAGAGATATTGATATTTTTATTAAAAACGGCGTGTTGCGTTTTCATGTTCACAACGCTGACCAAAATATGCAAGTTGATAGCGCTGCCTTTGAAGGGTGGATTCTTGTCCTAAAAACATGGTTGCCGGACATCAAATATGTAGAACTTGATTTCACCGTGCCAGAGATAACTGTTGAACGATTTGGTAATCCGCAGACCGGCCACTATAACCGTTTTCTTTATCGATTAAACAATATGCTACAGCTTTTTCCTGCTTGGTTCTTTGTACATGAAAGCAAGCAGAGTCTCGTGAAAGAATTCGTGTATTGGCTGGAATCAAACACCTGTCTGTTGAATCATTCTCTGGAGCAGAGAAAATCCGTCATTGAAACAGAGAAGATGGAGCGGCAGATTGAATCGTGGTTCGCCTTTGAGGAAGGGAAAAACCTTCTCTGTAACCGCTGGAGTATCGATGGGGATAAACTGTTCAACCAGCTGCCAATCGGAGTGTTTCACGAAAAAATAGCCGCCCCCAACGCAATCTTTACTCGCGGTGCCAGCGCAATCGATCTTTGGGGTGTCAGTCAGGACGGGAAAGACTTGCACCTGATCGAATTAAAATGTGGCAACAACAAAAGTATTGGGGTCATCAGCGAGATTCTGTTTTACATTGCAGTCCTGTACGACACCTGTATATCAGACAATCCTCTATTTTCTTTTGGTAGGTATGGCAAAGCAGAGGATACAAATGACATGCTTGCATTAAAAAATGGAGGGCAGCGGTTCGGTCGTTTGATAGCCCATGTCCTGGCTGAAAAGTTTCATCCTCTTTTCAGTTCGAATCTGGAAGCGTTGATCGCAGAAGGCCTTTCCTCTTTAGACATCGGCTTTGACCGAGCGCTATACGACTACTCAAAAAAGGTACTGATCACATGAAACTGACCATCTACCGCGGATCGAAAGAAATCGGCGGTACGCTGATTGAGCTGAAGACAAGCTCCACGCGTCTTCTTATTGACGCGGGCTATCCGCTTTTCCTGAACGGTAGTCCAATCGAGGATACCATAGCCAAGCTGCCTTCCGTTAAGCTGTTAGAGCTTGGTGTCTTGCCAAAGATATCTGGTTTATATACATGGGACGAGCCAGCCTTCGATGCCGTGGTGATTTCCCATGCGCACATTGATCACTATGGTTTGCTTAAATATATCCATCCATGCATTCCCGTCTATCTGTCTGCGGGAACCCAAAAAATCGTTGAGTTATCCCAAACCTTTCGCATCGTTGATAAGTTTCCGATAAACGCTTGCACTTTCAAAATGTATGAGCCTTTTTCCGTAGGCAATATTCGAATCAAGCCTTATTTAATGGATCATTCCGCGTTTGATGCAGCCGCTTTTGAGTTCTCTGCCGAAGGGAAAACTATGCTCTACTCAGGTGATTTCAGAGGGCATGGCCGAAAGGCGGTGTGCCTAGAACGGTTCATTCAAAATGCTCAGAAACAGGCGGATGTACTGCTCACGGAAGGCACGATGCTGGGGAGGGCGGATGAAACGGTTCTCACCGAGAACGAAGTGGAACAAGCAGTCGCAGAAGCAGCCACAGGCATCAACGCACCCGTACTGTTTCAATGTTCCAGCCAGAACATTGACAGACTGGTCAGCTTTTACAGAGCGGCCTTGCGCTTGGGCAAGCTGTTCGTTGTGGATGTTTATACGGCGAATGTGCTTTTTGAACTGCGTTCTCTTGGAAATCATCTTCCCTATCCATCGGGGGAGTATCCCAACATAAGGGTTTTCTTCCCCTTCCGGCTGACCCAGAAGATATTTGAAAAAATTGGTCAGGAATACGCCAGAAGGTTTTCGGCTTTTCATATCTCTAAAGAAGAGCTGACGATTAAAGGTAAAACCATACTGATGACGGCTCGACCCTCCATATGGCGTGATATCGAAAAGTGTGAACTGAGAGACGGGCTGTTCCTCTACTCTATGTGGAACGGTTATCGGGATACGGAATACCAGAAAAAGTTTGAGGCGTCTCTACTTGACGCTGGGTTTATATGCAAAGCGATTCATACCAGCGGACATGCGTCCGTACCCGACATACAAAGGCTTATGACGGAGCTAAACCCAAAAAGAATCGTACCCATTCATACGATGATTCCCAGTGCCTTTATGAATATCTCTGATAAAGTGATATTGCAGGAGGATGGGAAAAAACTTGAAATTTAGAGTATTGTCATATAATCCAAAGATTTCGATACGCTGATCATTGAAGGTTATATGTATGACCACGCGACTACGGCAAAGGGATGACAGCTACTGAGTAACATGCCCTATGGTGATGGGCTTTAGGGCATGTTATAATCCATCTATGACACAATGAGTTTTTAGCAAGCTCAAATACTCATAGACATTAAGGAGTACGAAGTGTGGGGACCAGCTGATAATGGAGAGACCATCGGCCAGATAGGATCAGAGTGTGGGATAATCCTTGAAGATGAAGTTTATAAAGATAGTTGTAGAATAACTCTTGAAAAGGACGGAGCCATCGCCCTATTCAGCATTACTTGCGGAGTTTACGGATTGATGTTTCATACAACTTTTTCTGATGATGAAACAGATGCAAAAATAAAATATAAAGGAATGAAGAAAGAGCTTGAAACCTTTATTCAATCAAATGAAAACGCAAGTAAATGGTGTAGAAAATTCACATCTAAATGGTAGAGTCTTTGATCTTTAAAAATTTAATCCTGAGGTTTACTATGAATGAACTCCTTGGCATCCTGATGGATGCTTTTTTTATTGCCCTTCTCGCATGGTGCTCATATACGGACATTCGGACGCGAACCGTTTCAAACATGTCCGTCATCCTGCTGCTGTGCCTGGGGCTGGTGCATATAGTTTTGCTAATCATAACCGACAGTGCATGGTGGCCATATCCGGCAGGACTAGCACTATGCATCCCCTTCTTTATTGCATGGCTTAAAAATGTCATGGGTGCGGGTGACGTGAAGCTCCTTATGGGCATCAGCCTGTATCTGGGATTGCTCAATACGCTAATCGCTTTTGCGTTTATGGTTCCTGTCATGATTGCCCTTATTGTCCGCTCATGGGTGCAGAAAAAATCATTGAAACAAAGAATACCCTTCGTGCCGGTTCTGACCTTTGGCGCGATTGGCGCAACGGCATTGGGCTATCTGTATGCTCTTGTTTGAAAGCGGAATAGCGGCTGGTTACAGCTATTTCGCAAAAATAAATACCATTGAAGGAGGGAAATGAATGGAATTGAAGTCGATTTTGGCTATCGCCATGCTATTGTTTATCGGCGGTGGGATTGTATTCCTGCGTATCAGAAAGAGAAGAAAATAAGCGAATAGAGATGGGCGGCTGATCTTCGGATTGGCCGCCTTTTTTCTATTTCACGGATAGGAAAATTCATTATGAAGATCACTTATTACACGGACAGACATATCGAGATTTTGTCCATCAAGACAGATGAAGGCAAGCCCATCAAGGAAAAGGCGTATCGCTTTGGCAATTGTCTTATCGACCTGCTGTATGGAAACGCCATTGTGGATGGTGACAGCGTGGTCACAATAGATGAGCGGTTAAAGCAAAAGATCACAGCGCTCCTTGAGCAGTGCGACGATTATCTGCACACCGATATCCCCGCACTCATTGAAAAGGACTTTGCATTCATCTTCGCCGAGAAATATGCGTATCAGAATGTGTTCATAGAAAACAAGCTTTGCAACGTGTATTTCTTTGAAAATATCCATCATCTCATAAGCCTACTGCTAACCAACATCTACCTATATAAACTGATGTATAAGCGGTGCGCCTACTGTAATCGACTGTTTGTTACACGGTTTTCGGGCGCTCGTTTTTGTAAACGCATTGCGACGAAAAGCGGCAAGACGTGCGTATATGCCTATCTGCTGCAAATGCGGCGAAAACGGCAATCGCCTGATGATTGAGGGTATGATTCCCTCAATTGATGCGTCGGCCATCAGATAGAGGACTGACGCATCAATTTGTATGAAAAGGAGCAGAAATTATGGATACGAAAACAGAAGCCGCAATTAAAAACGACAATGGCAGCATAAAGCAGCCGCCCGTCACGCTGCCTAAAGGATGCAAACTGCTGGCAGAAACCGATAAGTACGTGCTGGCCGAGCGCGTATTTCACGTGAATGAGCGTGAGCGCACGGAGTATATCACTTGGCATAAACAGTATGATGGCAGTGTTGCACTTGGCAGGTACTTTGCCAACAATCTACAGGCTGCAAAAGAGGATTTCGCACGGCGTTCAGAGCTGGTGGATGAGGCGCGGCTTTTCAGCCCCGATGAAATGGCAGTTATTTATAAGGCCCTTATGGAATACGACAGAAGCGATACCATTGACTATAACGATAAAACACTTCTCCAGCATATAGAAAGTATCAGGGATAAGCTTAATGCTGTCCCTGATGTGGATAAGTATGCAAAGGTAAGCGTGCTTATCATTGAGCCGCAGAAACCACCATATGAAGCGCGAATATATTGCGAACCGTACTCCTTCTGTGAGGAAGTGGGCGGTAACACAGCGGTGTGGTATCCGTTTAAAGATTCTGCTGTTGTCTTGGCTAACGCGAACGGACGTAAATCAGGGCTGCCATACAACCGAACGATTGACGGGGAGCCATATTACGGCACTATCGTCATTGCCAGCATGAATGGCCGTCGCTGCTTCGTGTCTCTAACCGAAGAACAGAAAATGCGGTATTCGCAGATGTTTAGCGATAAAGAAAAGGACAGTTTCCAAAAGAGCGTCGATCAGGCCGTTCGCGTTTACGAACCGACCTCACTTGAAGGCGATTCACTTGAACGGTAGTAGCTGATGGAGCTATTCCGTACATCAGATATGACAGTGATAGATATCAGAAGGAGGGTACTGATGGCAGAAAAATTGCGATACATTGAAGAAATGCTTAGCAAAACGCTAAAAGAACTGTCGGAGCGTGACCACTGGCTTGAATACCTGCGGTCTGCAGCGCATCTGTATAAATACAGCTTCAGGGATAGCCTGCTTGTTTATGCGCAAAGGCCGGATGCCACGGCGGTGGCGAGCTTTGACCTCTGGAACAACAAAATGCACCGCTACATCAACCGCGGTTCCAAGGGCATTGCCCTCATCGACCGTCAGAGCAGCCGCCCGCAACTCCATTATGTGTTCGATATTTCGGACACCAATGGGAATAAAATGCCGTATATCTGGGAGTATATCGACGCGTATCAAGACAGGATCAGCAAGGAACTTGCCGACAGCTTTGATATCGCGCCCGCTGACTTCGGCGCAACTATTGAGGCCGTAATATCCGGTCTGATCGAAGAGGATATGCCGGAAATGCTGTCCGAACTGAAATATGCTAAAGAAAAGAGCTACCTGGCCGACTTGGATGAATTAAACCTTACGGTCATGCTGCGAGATACACTACGTGATAGTGTCCTTGCCACGGTACTGTTTCGGTGTGGAAAAGAGGGTGCGGTAAAGGCGGATGATTTTTCTCACCTCTATAATTTTAATACGCCGGATACTATGATACTCTTAGGTACGGCGGTCAGCGATATTTCCGAAACGGTGCTCAGGGAAATTGAACTGTCCGTGAAAACCATTGAGCGCGAAAACCGAAAACAAGAAAGGAGCCAGCAATATGGAAATGAGTTACAGGGAAGTGGGCGGCCTGTTGTATCCCGAACTGGAGATTCTGGGGCAGATCGACGAGCCACTGACGAAGTACGGCCTAATGAAGAAGGGTTTTCTGGAACAGCATCATCCGATACGGTTCAACCAGATGATCATGAACGGGACACTGTACCCCCAATGCAAGGAAGCCGAGCAGCAGATGCAGGAGCGGATGCACCAGCAGATCGAGCAGATGAAGAAGCAGACGCCGAAGAACCTTTGGCCGATGCGCATCACGGAGATCGAGAGCGAGCTGGTTCGGGAGCTGATACTGACGAGATAACCGAGCAGGATGCCATCGATGTGGTATTGCTGGGGGGCAGCGGATTTGAAGGCGGCAAGCAGAGGATCATTGACTTTTTCTATGCGAATCCGGCGAATAAGGATAGAGCCGATTTCCTCAAAAAAGAATACGGTATCGGTGGTGGAACGGTCTATTTTTCTAAAACCAAAAGCGGCTTTGAGGATTATGATAGCAAAGGTATTAAGATATCCGGTTTTGCGGATGAGCCGATCAAGCTAACATGGGCGATGGCGGCGAAGCGCACCGGAGAACTGATCGATAACGAACGGTATTTCGCACCGCGATACCCCAATGAGAAACCGCTGATCAAACCAACGGTAAATGTAAATATCGAGGAAAAAGGAGCTGATAAGGCTCCTTTTGTTATAGAAGCGGTTCCCAAAGAAACAACCCTGCCTGATGAGAAAAAACGCCGTACGCAGAGCCAGATGAACTTTGCACGGCTGTCAGCTATCACGCCGCACATCATGGATAAGCGTTACCGCCATGCCACACTGTCGGCGGACGGCTTCATGGATTTGTCAATAGAATGGATTGGCGATAACCGTCTGGCTATGGCGCATTACGGAAAACAAAACGGCGACCTCATGGCTGATCCCGATATGGAGCTGATCGTTGATTTTGATAAACAGGAAGTCATGCCCGCCACATATCAAAATGACTATCTGGGTGTGTATCAGGAAGTCTATCTTGAAAACAATCAATGGAGACCCGCTCTCCATCGTGAACTCACATCTTTTCTGAACACATGGTTGCGCAACCTTGAATTTCAAGGGCATGTGCTGACCAAGGCCAGTTACTACGACCCGGAAAAAGAATCACTGTCCATCCTTTTTGACGATAAA
Source organism: Clostridia bacterium (assembly GCA_003249555.1). GTDB lineage: Bacteria > Bacillota > Clostridia > Christensenellales > SZUA-584 > SZUA-584. The sequence continues at coordinate 20,224 of QKIQ01000094.1, forward strand.
GGGCGCGAATACGGCTTTGACATCCCCGATGATCTGTTCAGCGCCGCGCGATTCAGTCCACAGGCTGAAAAAGAAGACTCATCCGATACTCCTGATGTAAAATATGAGCTTGGGTTTGGCATGCTGGGCAACGGAACAACAGTCTGGAACCGTCTCAATGAGGTGAACGGGGATTATGAAACCATTGCCCATATTGCAGATGACGGCGCGGTCACGTTCTACCGCGACGATCTTCCCCCTGACGTTGTGCAGCGAATAGAGAATCAGGCGCACATGCAAATGCCACCACAAGCAGCAGAGCCCGCTACGCAAGCGGAGAGCGAAATGCCCTCCGCTTTTTCTGTTGATGAGGATGATGCTTTAGCAGATGTTGACCCTGCCTACATTCGGAAACGGTTGGCTGAGGCTGGTATTGTAAACGGAGAATTGGTTGACCCGGAAAAGCTTGATAACGACCCCTTTATCCGTCAGGTCATGACTGACGCTGCACGCGCATCCCGGAACAAACAGCCGGATCTCAGTGAGCAGCCCATATCCCGGACAGACGATACCATCACTATCGGGAACGGAGAACAGGCAGTACCGGAACCATCGTGGAAACCACGACTAAAAGTCGGCATGACGTTTACGCTGGATGAGCGCACCTATTGTGTTGAAAAGATTGATATTGAATCAGATCGAATCCGGCTCGAAGACATCACGTTTGCAAACGGCGTAGGCTTCCCGATTTCTCGCGCTGACCGGCTATCGTCCATTGAAAGGCAGCTTGAGCGGGAAGGTTTTTTCGATACCATACCTGACGATGTGGCGAAAGAAACGGAACGCATCAACTACCATATCACGGACGATGCCTTGGGTGTTGGCGGCGCGAAGGAGAAGTACCGTCGCAATATTGCCGCCATTCGGTTATTAAAACAAATCGAGACCGAAGGCAGAATGGCGACCGCTGATGAGCAGGAGGTTTTGGCGCAATACGTCGGATGGGGCGGCTTATCCAAAGCTTTTGACGATACGGATAGCTCATGGAGCGGTGAATACGCCGAATTGAAGTCTCTGCTGAATGAAACGGAGTACAAAGCCGCCCGCGCATCCACCTTGAACGCCCATTACACATCTCCCGTGGTCATCAAAGCCATATACAAGGCGCTTGAGGGAATGGGTTTCTCGGGCGGAAATATTCTCGAACCCGCCTGCGGTGTCGGCAACTTTTTAGGGCTGCTGCCGCCGTCACTCAGCGAATCGAGCCTCTACGGAGTGGAGATCGACAGCGTATCAGGGCGTATCGCGAAGCAGCTTTATCAGCGTGAAAGCATCCAGATCACGGGCTTTGAACACACGGCTTTTCAGGACAACTTTTTCGACGTGACTATAGGAAACGTGCCTTTCGGTTCATACGGTATCAACGACAAGCGATATGATATACATCATTTCTACATCCATGATTACTTTATAGCCAAATGCCTGGATAAGGTGCGCCCCGGCGGTATCGTCGCCATGATCACATCCAAAGGCACACTAGATAAACAAAACAGCAGCGTCAGGAAGTACATCGCCCAGCGCGCCGAGCTCGTCGGAGCCATTCGTCTCCCGAACAACGCGTTCAAGGCCAACGCAGGGACGGATGTCACAAGTGATATCCTTTTTCTGAAAAAGAGGGATTGTTTGCAGGATATTGAACCTGCTTGGGTGCAATTGGGCGAAATCGCGGATGGTGTACCGATCAACAAATACTATATCGACAACCCTCATATGGTTCTTGGGACTATGGAGCATTGGAAGGGTATGTATGGCAATGAGAACGAAACAGCCTGCATTCCGTTCGAGAACGCCGATTTAGGTGAGCAGCTCACCGAAGCCATTTCTCACATCGAGGCTGAGATCGACGACGGATACATGATGGACGAGCCGGACGCAGCCGACACGTCGATTCCGGCAGATCCCGGCATCAAGAACTACTTGTTCGCCATCGTAAACGACAAGCTATACTACCGCGAAAACGCGCGGATGAACCTATATGAAACCAATGACAAGGCAGAAAAAAGAATTCGGGGTATGCTATCGCTGTCAAAAACGCTGCACGGCCTGATTGATATTCAACTCGAAGGGCGCGGTGACTTTGAGATCAAGAAAGCACAGTCCCGCTTAAACAGCCAATATGATGAGTTCGTAGGCGAATACGGACGCATAAATGATCGAGCAAACCGGCTGGCGTTCTCCGACGACAGCGACTACTATCTGCTCTCGTCGCTGGAGGACACCGACGAGGACGGGAATTTTAAGGGCAAAGCGGATATATTCACGAAACAGACGATACGCCCGCGCAAGACCATTTCGCATGTGGATACCTCCGCCGAGGCGCTGGCCGTCAGCATTGGTGAAAAAGCAGGGGCGGATATCGGGTACATGAGTACGCTCACGGGCAAGGACGTAGAGGCGGTCATCGATGAGCTCAAGGGCGTGATCTTCAAAGACCCGCTTTCCGACCTGAATAATCCATATGACGGGTTTTTGACCGCGGACGAGTATCTATCCGGCAACGTACGCGAAAAGCTCAAGACCGCAACGCTGATCGCAGAAAAGCATCCTGAATTCGCGCATCACATCCCGGCGCTGGAAGCGGTTCAGCCCAAAGACCTTGAGGCCGCGGATATCGAGGTGAAGCTGGGAACGGTGTGGATTCCTCCAAAATATATTGAGAAATTCATGTTCGAACTTCTGGATACCTCGTATTACGCCAAGCACAATATCAACGTCTCGTATTCCAAATATACCGGCGCGTGGTATGTGTCGAATAAGTCGATGGACAGTGAAAGCATAGCAGCCCGTGAAACTTATGGCACGGCGCGCATCAACGCGTACCAGATCATTGAGGAAACGCTGAACCAGAAAAACGTGCGTATCACGGACAAGGTGGTTCATCCGGACGGTAAGGAAGAATACGTCCTCAACTCAAAAGAGACATTTCTGGCGATGCAGAAGCAAAACCTTATCCGCGACGCGTTCAGGGATTGGATATTCAGCGATGAAGACAGAAGAAAATATTTAGTCGGGTACTATAACGAGCATTTCAATAACATTCGGCCCCGCGAGTATAACGGTGACCATCTTGTTTTTGAGGGTATGAACCCAACGCTGGAGTTGCGGCCTCATCAGCGCAACGCCGTGGCGCGGCAGTTATACGGTGGAAACACGCTGCTGGCGCATTGCGTGGGCGCGGGAAAGTCTTTCACCATGATCGCTACAGCTATGGAATCAAAACGGCTGGGGCTATCCAGCAAGAGCATGGTTGCCGTTCCCAACCACCTGACGGAGCAGATCGCAGCCGAAACGCTGCGGCTTTACCCGGCGGCCAAGGTGCTTGTCACGACGAAAAAGGATTTCCAGCAGCATAACCGCAAGCGCTTTTGCAGCAAGATCGCCACCGGCGATTACGATATCGTCATCATCGGGCACAGCCAGTTTGAAAAAATACCGCTGTCAACATGGAGGCAGATGCGAACCCTTGAAACCGAAATAGACGAGATCACCTACGCTATTGAAAACGAGCGGCGTTACGGCGCGCAGTCCTTCAACGTCAAGCAGATGGAACGCACGAAAAAAGCGCTGGAAAAGAAGCTGGAACAGCTGAACGACCAGTCGCGCAAGGATGATGTCGTGACCTTTGAAGAGCTGGGCATTGACAGGCTGTTTGTGGACGAAGCGCATCAGCACAAAAATTTGTTCGTGGTGACAAAAATGCGCAATGTGGCCGGTGTGCAACAGACGCAAGCGCAAAAGGCCATGGATATGTACATGAAGTGCCGGTATCTGGACGAGATCACTGGCGGCAAGGGCGTCACGTTTGCGACGGGAACGCCCGTCAGCAACAGCATGGTAGAGATGTTTACCATGCAACGGTATCTGCAACGGCATGAGCTGGAGCAACGCGACCTGCTTCATTTTGACAACTGGGCCTCGGTATTCGGTGAGGCGCAGGCCGCTTACGAAGTTGCACCGGAGGGCAACCGTTTTCGCATGAAGACGCGGTTCAACCGCTTTTATAACCTCGGAGCTGATGAGCATGTTCAAGGAAACGGCGGATATCCAGACGATTGACATGCTCGACCTGCCAATCCCTAAACTCAAAGACGGAAAAATCCAGACGGTCGTGACAAAGCCGACGGACATTCAGCGTAAGATGATATCGGAGCTGGGCGACCGCGCGGACGCTGTGCGCAATGGTCAGGTTGATGCCGCCGATGATAATATGCTGGTCATTACCAACGACGGCAGAAAGATTGCGCTTGACCAGCGCCTTGCTAACCCGTGCCTGCCGGATGACCCGAATAGCAAAGTGAACGCGCTCATGCGCAATGTCTACGACATTTGGGAGCGCGAAGTTGAAAACAAGGGCGCTCAAGTCGTATTCTGCGATTTGTCCACGCCGAAGTTCAACGGCGAATTCAACGTGTACGAGGACTTGAAGAAAAAGTGGGTGGAAAAAGGCATCCCCGCCGAGCAGATTGCGTTTATCCATGAAGCCAAAAACGAAAAACACAAGGCTGCTATGTTCGCCAAAGTTCGTAGCGGCGAGATACGCATTATATTGGGCTCGACTTTCATGATGGGCAGCGGCGTCAACATTCAGGACAGATTGAAAGCCGTTCATCATGCCGATGTGGGCTGGAAGCCCGCTGACATGGAGCAGCGGGATGGAAGAATATTGCGGCAGGGCAATACGTATAAGGAGGTGGAGATCTACAGGTACATCACAGAAGGGACGTTCGATTCTTATAGTTGGCAGCTTTTGGAGCAGAAGCAACGGTTTATCGGCCAGATCATGACAAGCAAATCGCCCGTTCGGAGTATGGACGATATTGATGAGGCCGTGCTGTCATACGCCGAGGTCAAGGCGTTG
>QKIQ01000055.1 GCA_003249555.1 Clostridia bacterium
GCTGTGCTGTATCTTTTCTCCCTCCGGCTTTGTCATATCGACGTACGATAAGCCCCTTGATACACACAGGCGATTCAGCGCCGGATACAGCTTTTGCTCCAGATCGTTTTTCTCGTATCGAAACTTCATGCCGTCCACATGCGACACCGCGTTGAACAAAAGGTGCGCGTGTAAAAAATGCTTGTCATCATGCACGGCGATCAGGCAATCAAACTTATCTTCTAAAACCTCGTCAGCCCATTCCTTGGCGATCTGCATCACTTCCTCCGTGTTGCTCTCCCCCGGTGCAAAACAGATTTCCCAATGATATGCCAGCCGACCGCCCTGCTTGCCGAACCGCTCTTTTGTGTCCATAAATGTGTCGTAGGCAGCTTCGGCGTTTGGACAGCATCCTATTCCATACACCATTGTCCCGCCCATTGTCTTTTCGGGATTGCATATATATTGCAATGCACGTTTTAGGTGTCTTGTGTCCTTAACCACTCCCCGACCTTTATCTTCTTTCGCCGCTATGTGTAGAGTTGCAATATTCTTTCACCTCTTTTATATCCCCAAGTATTTCGCTTAGATGTTCATCGATGAAAGCAAGATCACGCATATCCGAACCGCTTTCATTCCACCTCTTGGCGATCTGATTTAGGTTGTTCCCGATCCGGCTGATCTCCACGGTGAGCTGCCGCAGTACCACCGCCACCTCGCCGTCAACGACAGGCTTATCGGCTATGTAATTCCGCAGCAGTGTCGCCCTTCTCACTCCCACCTGTGCCGCTTTTCCTTTAAGCTTTAAGTATTCTGTATCGGTGAGCCAAAGTGTATACTTTTTCAGTCTCTTTCTCATGGTTATTTTACGTTCCATTCTGCCCTTTAGAACTTCGGGGGCTTAGTGGTGTTTCCAAACAATAACGGTCTTACATCTGATATCAACCCCATTGTTTCACTATTATATTCACCATAGCAACCGTCTGAATTGCTGTGCGCGGAATTGTGACAGTCTTCACTGCACCAACCTGCCAATACCTTTGTTCGCATTAAATTGCCTAATGCCATACGTTCACAACCTATGACATGCCCTCCAAAAGTCGTGGCACTTTTTCCGCATTTTACACAATACTGTGTCGCAAATATTTTTGGCATCTTTATTTTCCTTTCTTCCTTTTTTTGCCCGTTAGGGCTTACGGGGTATTAGGGGTTTCCCCTAACAAGTGCATTTGGACGTCCAAATGCGTTACTTGCGACCGAAACCCCTAGCCCCATATACCTCCCCCTTATCCCTATTACGATCCCTCATCCCCCATAAAGAATCCGGCAAAGCCGGATAAAAAGCACAGCAATTAAAAAGAAAAAAACGGCTATTCTTTTTTAGGGAACCACTGTATGTCTGCGTTTCGCATTTCTACATTGGTATACTCTTTGCCGTCGCTTGTGCTGCGGTTGATTTCCAAGTCGCCAAACGCGACGATATTCATACCCTTGCGTATCTTCTCGCCGCAGATATCCGCAAACTTGCCGGATACGTAAATGCTGATATAGTCCGCTTCCGGCTCTTCCGCACCTTTCTTTACATAGTTTCGATTGCTTGCTACCGTGAATACGCCCCAGCTTCGGTCTTCACCATCCTTCCGAAGCTGAAAATCCTGTGTTGCTCTGCCGATAATCGTTGTTTTTATCATGGCTTTTACTCCTTTCCATTTTCCATGCCGTCATTTTGCCGTACTTTATACGGCATCTTTGCGGCAAGTCGCTCATTTTTCTCTAAAATGCCGTACATTTGCCGTACTTTTTGTTAATAATTGTTCTTTCACTCCTAAAATGCCGTACATTTGCTGTACTTTTTACCGTGCTTAATACGGCATTTATACGGCAAGTCGCTCATTTTGCTCTGATATGCCGTACTTATGCCGTACATTTTGTTAAAAACTGTTTTTTCACTCCTGAAGTGCCGTCATTTTGCCGTACCTTTTATACGGCATTTGTACAGCAAGTCGCTTTTTTGAGCAAACAAAAAAGCACCCGATCATCACAGTGCTTTTAGTCGTATTATCAGGTGCGCTCTTTTTGCTCCTTCTCTTCTTCATAAAGCTGCATGTCATACTTTATATACACATCGTCTTCATCCTTACTCTGTTGGAACCCGTTTTTTTCGTAAAAGCGGTATAGCTTTTCTCTTTCTTCTTTGGTGTTCGGATTCGCTTTCCTTTCGCCGGATATATATGCGCACCGCAGATGCTTTGCAAGCTCTTTGGCCATATCCATACCCACGCTGCCGATGCCCTTCCCTTTCATTTCGTTGCTCATCAGATGGTCTTGAATATATAAGTGTTTTTTTATTTTTGCATATGCCGGATCATCGTACTGTTTAAAATAGGCTTTATATACTGGCTCAAATTCTTTCATATGCCGATATGAGTATCCATACAGGTCATATTGGTAATGATTTTTCGGCTCAATTGCAACCCTGTTCACCAATACAAACCCAATAAATCCTTCTTCCTTTATCCTTTTGATGCCGCAAAACGTATATTGATTTTTCATGCAAAGCGTATTTAACCATTCAATGAACTTCAGCAATTCCGCATATTCTCTATTTTCCTTTCGTAACGCCTCATTTTGTTTAACCAGCTCGGAACAGGTTTTTTGAGACAGCTCCAATTGCTTCTTGGTATTTCCCATATCTAAACTCTCCTGTCTAAATCGATACCATTAGAAGTGAAATAACCGAAATGCATTTCTTTTAATTCCTCATATCGGTATTTGTTCCCCTCTCTTTTTGCTTCCATTATATCACATAAGAGAATATGCTCCAGCAACCGTTTTTCCGTGTAAGTATACTTATCTTGCCTTCCATCCCGCAAACATCTTGCCGCATATATGTATGCGTCTCTATTCCGAAATTCCTTCGGCACTTCATACATTTTGACCACACCATTGAGCAGATTATCAGTCCATTCATTTTCTCCCGGGGGGTAGATTTTTTTATTTGTGTTCATGTTTTTGCTCCTTCTTTAGGGGTAGGTAACGATTACCTACCCCTCTCGATTGTTTTTTTAACGCTGCATGTCGTCTTTGTTGTTTTGCCGTTCTTCCTCTTTCGGGATGTCCATAGACTGCTTGATATTCAGCCACTCGTTCCAGTCCTTCCCTTCGGGAGGCAATACCTCATGAGCTTCGTACCCCAACCCCTCATATTTTTCTTTAAGCTCTGCCATCGCCTCTCTGCCATATTTGTCGTTATCCAGACAAAAGCATATCTTTTTAATATCCGGGTAACGATCAAGCACACGGTTAATGGACGTATCATCCAAGCCGGACATTGCCAGCTTGTGCGACGGCGTGTCCCGAAGCTGTATAAAGCTCATCATGTCGATTGGAGCCTCAAAGCAGCAAAGACAGTCCGCACCCCCAGCGCCTTCATAGAAAACGCCATAGGCTTTGTCACTGCCCAATACATTGCCCTTGTACTGCGTATCCCCTAGCGTATACGTGCCGCGCATATATCCGGCCTTTTGATTCCCTTCCTCATCCAGCCCGACGAACACACAGTTATGCTTATCGGCGCTTTCGTACAGCAATCCCTTATGAATGAAATCGTGCGCGATTTCGCCCTTTATCCCTCTGGAGGATAGATAGGCATATACCCGCTTGTTGTTGTCTGCTTTTGGGGGCAAAATAAAAGACGCTTCATCCTGCGTCTTGTCCTGCTCCTTTTGCCTTGCTTCACCTTGTTCAATCTTCGGCCCGTCATACCCTCCTTTCTCCGCCAGCCGATTAATCGCGTCCATTTTATCCATGCCGCATTCGTTCATAAGGAAGTCAATGGCTGTCCCTCCTTTTTTGGTACCCCAGTTATAATAAGAATTGCTATCAGTATACACCTTTATGCCGTAATACTCCTTGGTGGATAAGATATTGCCTTTACCCGACAGCTCGTATCCGGCGCTGCTGACCACATCGACAATAGCGACTGACCGCGCCCGGTCAATTTTCTCCAGCCATCCTTCCGATTCATATTTAGCGTTAGCCACTGTACTATCCTCCTGTTCTGTTTCTTCTTCGATCTCATCCGGCACTTCTTCTTCCATGTCGGATGAAGCGTCCATTACAGTATTGTCTTCCTGCTCCGCTTCTCCTTCAACCATTTCCGACGCGCCTTTTTCCATGTTAAGCAATGCATCCAGTTCAGCCAGCCTTGCCGATTTTACCACCAGCTCCTGTTCCTGTGCGAACGGTTTATCGACCGCCAGCCTGGCTTCTTCTACCTGTCGGTGTAAATCCTCCAAGCCGTGTTGGCTTTGCTCCATTTTCTCCGGCAGCCCGGACAGCGCATTGTCTATCCTCGATATGTTCCCATACACATCGCTGCCAAGAGTGATTGTATAGCTGAGCGCATTTTTCAGCGTCAAATGAAACACCTTTGTAAACGTGTCAAAGGACAACACCAGCGTGAATCCGCGATACTCGCCAATCGCCGCGGGATCGGGCGATGTCTTGGCTTTGCATGCGTCCAGCAGCGCATTGCCTGCCTGCTCCTTTTCGGTGTACATAATCATGCCGATTGTCAGAGGCGAAAACTTCTGATCCTCCACTAGCGCAAACTCGCTTAACCGGGCGATGTCCTGTTCATACCCGCGGATGCGTTCTTCGGTCTGCCGTATCTGCGCCGGAAAATACTTGTGCAGGTTGTCCTCCATCGCGTACCGCTGGCTCAAATGGCTGGCTTTCAGCAGCTTCAGCCGTGCCACTTGAATATCGAGGTCCATTTTCTCTTTGATGTATGGGTTCCCGGTGGCCAAGGCTTTGACTTCGGCATATGAGAGCGCCGTCTCATCGATGTCCTCACAGCTCCGCACGGGGCTTTTACTTGTCATAATCTGTGAAATAAACTTTTGCTTATTTTCGATGGTCTGCCACATATAACTGTCAAATGTGTTCTCTGTGACATACCTGAAAACATGCACCTGATCGTTTTCGTTGCCCTGACGGATAATTCGACCTTCGCGCTGTTCGATGTCACTTGGCCTCCACGGTACATCCAGATGATGCTCGGCTACCAGCCGCTTCTGCACGTTCGTTCCCGCGCCCATCTTGAATGTGGAACCAAGCAAAATACGCACGTTGCCCTTGCGGACATTGGCAAAAAGCTCGCTCTTTCGTATCTCCGTGTTCGCGTCATGGATAAATGCAATTTCATCCTCCGGCACACCCATTTCAATCAGCTTTTGCTTGGTATCGTCGTACACGTTAAAGCTGCCGTCATAATGCGGCGTTGAAAGATCAGAAAACACCAGCTGTGTGAGCCGTTGTTCTCTGTTTTGTTCCCATAGACGATAAACGTTATCCGCACAGGCACTGACCTTGCTGTTTTCATCGTCGGGCAGCAGTTCGCTGATCAACCGCTGATCCAGCGCCAGCTTACGCCCGTCGTTCGTGATTTTCAGCATGTTGTCTTCGGTCGCTGCTACCATGCCGTTGCGTACCTTTTCCGCGCGTTCGGCCAGCTCCGCCACCATGTTTTTCTGATGTTCGCTCGGTTTGATGACCACGTTATGATACTCTGCCTCCGGCACGGGCAAATTCAGCATATCGGCAGTCTGGATATCGGCCACCATTTTAAACATGCTGATCAGCTCCGGCAGGTTATAAAACCGCGCGAAACGTGTTTTTGCCCTATAGCCCGTACCTTCGGGTGCAAGCTCGATGGCCGTCACCGTTTCACCGAACGTCGATGCCCATGCGTCAAAGTGATGTAAGCCTTGGCTTTGCAACGCTTCATATTGTAAATACCGTTGCATGGTGTAAAGCTCCGTCATGGAATTACTGATCGGCGTCCCCGTGGCAAACACCACACCGCGCCCCCCGGTCAGCTCGTCCAGATATCGGCACTTCATAAACAGGTCAGATGATTTTTGCGCTTCCGTCTGTGCAAGTCCGGCGACGTTACGCATTTTTGTGACAAGGAACAAATTTTTAAAACTGTGCGCCTCATCCACAAACAAACGATCCACGCCAAGCTCCTCGAACGTCACCACGTCATCCTTACGGCTGGTATCGTTGAGCTTATCAAGCTTTAACTTGATCGCCTTTTTTGTTTTTTCCATCTGCTTCACCGTAAACCGCTCTGCATTGGCGGCTTTGGCGTCTTGAATGCCAAAAACGATCTCATCAAGCTGGTCTTGCAGTATGGCCTTCTGCCGCTCTATGGACATCGGTATCTTTTCAAACTGACTGTGACCGATAATCACCGCGTCGTAGTCGCCAGTGGCGATTCTGCCGCAGAACTTCCTACGATTACGCTTTTCAAAATCCTTTCTTGTCGCAACAAGAATATTGGCGCTGGGATAAAGCTGTAAAAACTCTGCCGCCCATTGTTCGGTCAAATGGTTTGGCACGGCAAAAAGGCTCTTACTGCACAGCCCAAGACGTTTGCTCTCCATCGCCGCGGCCACCATTTCGAACGTCTTGCCTGCCCCCACCACATGCCCGAGAAGCGTGTTACCGCCGTACAGAATGTGCGCGATGGCATTGACCTGATGCGGCCGCAACGTGATCTCCGGGTTGATGCCGGAAAACGTCAAGTGGCTTCCGTCGTACTCGCGCGGACGGATGCTGTTAAACTTCTCGTTATAAAGCTGAACAAGCCGTTCGCGCCGACTGTGATCCTTCCATATCCATTCGCAAAAAGCATCCTTGATCTGCTGCTGT
>QKIQ01000051.1 GCA_003249555.1 Clostridia bacterium
AGGTCAAGATTTCGCTATCCCCTTCCTTCAGCTCACACATCACTGTGCGCACCTTGGGGTTTGCTATGCGGTTGGCTATGAGTACCCCCGCTGCGGACTTTCACCGCTTAAGACTGGTGCCATGCTCGGCACACATAAAAAAGAACAGCTGGCAGCAGCCGTTCTTATTACATTTTTCTTATTTAAGGCTTTCCACAAAGCTTTTTATACGGCTTAACGCCTCTTTTAGATTCTCCAAAGATGACGCATATGAACAGCGAATATAGTTGTCCACCGTATCCCCAAATGCCGTCCCCGGCACGCAGGCCACCTTCTTCTCATAGAGCAGCCGTTTGCAAAACTCGTCGGAATTTAATCCCGTTGAACTGATATTGGGGAAGATATAAAACGCACCAAGCGGCTCAAAGCATTTTAGACCTATCTCGTTAAGCGAGGTATACATCAGCCGCCTGCGTCTGTTATATTCACCCACCATTTTCTTAACCTGCGGAAAACCGTGACTGCATTCATAACGAATTGCCTCAATACCCGCTTCCTGGCTAATGGATGCGGCACACAGCATCGAATATTGATGTATTTTCACCATTGCGTCAATAAGCGGCTTTGGTCCTGCCGCATATCCGAGACGAAAACCCGTCATCGCAAACGCTTTGGAAAAACCGTTGATGACAATTGTACGCTCCTGCATACCCGGAAGCTGAGCAATTGAGAAATGCGGCTTATCGTAAGAAAGCTCCGCGTAAATCTCATCCGCGATCACAACCAAGTCATGCTCTATGATGATATCGACAATTTTCTCGTAATCTTCTTTTGTCATAATCGCACCCGTGGGATTATTGGGGAACGCGATAATCACAGCCTTGGATTTTTTCGTGATAGCCCTTTTCAAACTTTCGGGCGTGATGCGAAAATCATCCTCTTCTTTTAACACCATGGGTACAGGCGTTCCGCCCGCGAAGCTCACGCCAGGCATATATGCCACATAGGATGGCGCAGGAACAATCACCTCGTCGCCCGGGTTCATGATGGCGCGGAAAGCAAGATCCAGCCCCTCGCTGGCCCCCACAGTGGCCACGATTTGATTCAGCTCGTAGCAAAGCCCAAAACGCATATCAAAATAATCGCGTATGGCCTTGCGGAGTTCCGTGCTTCCGTGATTGGATGTATAATGTGTACGCCCTGCTTCAAGCGCATAGATCGCGCTTTCACGAATATTCCAGGGTGTGTCAAAATCAGGTTCACCCACACCCAACGATATGCAATCTTTCATTTCGCTGGCGATATCAAAGAACTTACGTATGCCTGAAGGGGGGACTTCTCTTACTCTTTCCGCAATCATTTTATCCATCGTCACGGCGAAATCACCAGCCTTTCCTCCTGCTCTTTCATTGTAAGAATCACACCCTGCTCTTTGTATTTTCTCATAATAAAATGAGTAACTGTACTCGATACGCCTTCCAGTACAGCGAGCTTTTCAAACACAAACTGCGAAATCTGCTTCATGCTTTCCGCCCGCACCACAACCGATAAATCGTATGTGCCGGACATCAAATAGACCGACTTGACCTCAGAAAAGCAGTAGATTCGTTCCGCCAGATCATCATAGCCAAGGCCGCGTTTCGGGACAACTTTCACCTCTATCAGCGCTTCGGCCTCTTCTTTTTCTACCTTTTCTCTATTTACAATCGCCGCGTATTTGACAATGATTTTTTCCTGCTCCATCATCTGAATCGCTTCTTTGATCTGCTCTGCTGATGCGCCCGTCATCACGGCCATATCTTCAATGCTGACCTTGGCATCATTCTCCAGCATATCGAGAATCTCGCAATATAAAGTACTCCTCATTGATATACCTCCGTGCTTTGCGTTATTTTAGGTATTCTACCACTGCATATACAGCACGTCAAACACTATAATAATATGACAAGGCCGCATTCATAAATGAAAACCACCAGTTGAACTGGTGGTTTTCATAAAAAACGCTGTACTCATTCGAGTACAGCGTTCGTTTTGCTGATTAACCTTAGTAGCGATCTCTTCTCGCTCTGAAGCAATCGCTGCAGTAAACAGGTCTCTCACCCGTAGGCTGGAAAGGAACCTTTGTGGTTGCTCCGCACTCGGCACAAACCGCATTATACATAGGACGATCGCTCGTTCTCTTCTGCTGTTTACGGTTCTGGCGGCACGATTGGCACCGTTTGGGCTCGTTCTCAAAACCCTTTTCCCGATAGAATTCCTGTTCGGACGAGGTAAAAACAAATTCAGAACCACAATCCGCACACGTCAGTGTCTTGTCTTCAAACATTTCTTCTCCTTTTTTTGTAACCATGGTACTTAAAGACGAGATGACATTTCTTAACTCCGGACTCATGTTTAGAAAAAACACTAGCGGTTAGAAACTCTTTTCTTCGGCTTCGGACGACCATAGGATTTATATGCAGCAAATCAATGCTGCATAAACCTTTATTAGTTTCATCATAACACCAAAATTCTCGTTCGTCAACACCGTAGGCCTTAAAAACGCCTAGATAAAGCGGTTTTCAACGAAAAATAGCACTCTTTATTGCTGTGGCGCATTGGGATCAGTCACCTGCGGTGTAGCTATCACCTCTGGCGTCGGGGTGGTTGTAACCACGGGCGCAGGCTCAACGAACTGGCGGTGCATTGGGATCCGGACCGTTAACATACACCTGACCCGTATACGATCTGTATGTGCACTTCTCATAAACATCCGAGCTAAGCTCGTTCCCCTGCAAGTCAAGTATATGAAAGTACGATGTGGCCGAAGTGGACCCGCGTGCCTTCCTGTATTCATATGATGCGCCAGGAGCAATAGGCGTACCATCGGGCGCAGCCGCAGAGTTATAATAATACACCGTCTCAGGTGCGGCGCTTGTGCTTCCTCTCTTTGACGTGTATGTAAGTATCACATCACCGTAAGTGGGGTCAACCACAGGCGTCCCGTATATCTCTACCGTCACATTCTCCTCATCCCTGTTCATATAACATATAATAAACATTGATGTCGAATTGTTATTTTTAAGCTTGAGATCCGGACCGCCGGTACTAATCGTCGCATCAAGGCCTATCGGTATATAGTCGGAAATAATCGAATGATGCTTAAAGTCCGTAACCTCTATTCCCGACCGTATCGATGCGTTGTACAGCGTGCTGGAAATCTGGCAGACACCGCCGCCCGGATCAGGCACGTAAGCGCCGCCGCTGATTCCCGCTGCCTCGTACCAACCCAGCGAGACTTTTCGGGGACCCGCGGTGTCGTTTATGGACCATTCCACACCCGGGAGCAGCTCCACACCATTGATAATTCCCGCCATTTTTGCGACATTCTTTATGCGGTTTGAGTTGTCGTGGTTCGAGTAGCTGGACGTCCACGATGCCACAAGCTGTGTCTGTGCCTTCACTTGTTCGAGCGTCACCGAAGGCTCAGTGACCTCTGTGGGTGCTGTAATCACTGAACTGAAATCACCGTTTCGCACCGCTTCCATAACCAAAGCTGTCAGCGCGTCAAGGTCTGTGTTTAAACCGCGCTGCGAGGGCGTATAGAAAAAGCGCGAAATGCTGGCATCCTTTGGGATATAGTCTTCTATATATTTTGTATTTCTCCAGTATTCATAACGAAAACGGTTGGGCATTTCGGTTTCTGATAATCTTACAAGCTGCGGTTCGCCAAGCGCTTCCTCATCATAGTTTTCGGGATCGTACGGGGTTCCGTCCGCAAAATAGCCGCTGGGCATAAACACATATGAAGCGTCCTGCGCAGCCACATTAAAGGAGGTGCTAAGCTCAGTAAGAGCCGCTTTAACGCTCTGCTCATCCGCGCTGATGCTCACGTCAAAATCAATGCCGTCTTTGGCAGCCTCCACATCCTTAACGCGTTGAATAAAATCGCCGCTGCGTCCATACGCGATAGCTTCATTGATCACGTCGTCATAATCAGTTGTAAGCCCAACAACCTGTGAATCCAGCGCTGTGATCTGTCCTCCAACGTCAAATTGAAGCTGGGTACCCCCCATCAGGTTGCCAGCCAGATTTTGCGTAGCTTCACGGGCCTGTTGCTCGGTCATGCCCGAAATATCGACGCCGCCAACCGTAACGCCCTTCATCACCGTGTTATACTCAATGATGCGCTCTATGCTGCTGACGTTTGTGGTTCCAAAATACCAAACAGCAACCGCTCCGAGTGCTAAAACAAGCACGCTCGCAGACACGATTAGAATGATTCTTAACCCTTTTTTGTTATTCTCAAGGCCTGTTTTCGTCAATATCGTTGCCTTTTCGGCCATTTATTTTTCCTCCAATAGGCTATGTAAAGCTCTAAATATCATATAATATTTCACCGCAAATGTAAACCGAATCCAAATTCATCCGCTTACTCACAAAACCTGTCACAGTTACTCGACAGGTTCCGCCGGTATAGTATCCGGGTCGGCGCCGTTCACATAGGTAACGCCTTGAAAAGCTTTGTAGGTATCTCTTGAAAAGAAGTCCGATTTCACCACATTTCCATCCGCATTCACATACTGCTTGTACACTTCCCACGTCTGGCCATCGCGTGATTTCACCCACTCAACAGATTTGCCTTCTCCTATCGGGCTGCCTTCCGGATCTGTTGGCGAATTGAAATGATATTGCGTTTCAGGGGCTTTGTCCGTAGCCACAAGTGTATTAATAAATTCAATTTTATAGCCGTGTGTCAGCGGCGGCCCGTAAACGTTGACGGTCAGCTCCTTTTCCTCTTCGTCAAGAACTGTTTCAATATATACAGGCATATCAAAAGGATTAGACATCTTCAAATCCGGACCGCCTGTACTAATCGTCGCATCCATTCCCTTAGGTATATACGACGACGGCCAACTGTGTGCACGCCTGTCGACGATGGTCAGCTCTGCGCGTATAGACGCGTTGTAAAGTGTGCTGGATACCTGACAAACGCCCCCGCCAACCTCCATACGGTATTTGCCGTCGGCAATGCCCGGCGCGTAGGCCCAGCCTACCGTCTTAACCGTTTCGTCATTTCTTGGTCCTGCGGCATCGTTGATAGACCATGTCTCACCCGGCTGAATAATGGTGCCGTTCACAATTCCCGACATAATACGTATATTCGTGACACGATCGGCATTGTCAAGGCCGCTCCCGTCGAAGGACGACGTAAATGTGCCGATAAGCTGTGTGTTGGCTTTAAGCGTTGCGACGTCAATGCCCGGGTTTGTGACAATCGCGGGTGCTTCCACAACTTCATAGTTGCCGCTGTTGACATTCGCACATAGCAGTATGGCAAATGCGGAAGCATCAATGTCCACGCCCGTAACCGCTTCAATATACTTGAAACGGCCTTCGCCCTGTTCGTCGTCCAGAATTTCCAACGTGGCATCCTGCGGCAGTGTATCAATCTCCGGCTTGAGTGCGGTCAGCTTTTCCAACACAGCCGTCTCATCGGCATACATGCCAAGCTTGAAATCGCGGCCGCTTTCCTGCGCCTGCGCTTTTTGTTCTCTTACGGTGGCGCCATCGCCGAGCTGTCCGAATTTCATCGCATCACTCAGTGTTTGATAAAGACTGGACGTAATGCCAAGCTCCTCAGCACCAAACGTATGCTCATGACCTCCGGCTGTGAAAGTGTACGCAAAAGCGGCCTCCATTTCCTGCGCAATAGACGCAAGCATTTCGTTTGCAAGCGCTTCCTCCATGGTTTGGCCCGAAATATCTACACCCTCAACAGATACCCCCTGAATAAAGCGGCCTGTCTCCATCAATTTGGCTTCGCGCTGCTCCTCTGTCATTCCGGCGCCGGCCAAAAGCATTATCAACACCACAATCAGCGCAATGATTAATATGCCAAATGCCATAAGCAGCATTTTGTATGTCTGATTTACTTTGTTTCGCCTTTGCATTGCTATAACTCCCCCTTCCGCTATGCAATAACACAGCTTAAGATACAATAAATAAAGGCCTTTGTAAATACAAAAGCATGTAATGTCATTGATTTTACATTTTTGTCATGCGCGGTTAATTAGTGCTTTCGATTATCTTAATATGCGCTTTTCTTTGGCGCGGACCGTCATATTCACAAAAATAGATACTTTGCCATGTTCCAAGCACAAGGCAGCCGTCTTCAGCGATTACAGTGAGAGAAAATCCTGTCATAAGCGCTTTGGTATGCGCATCGGAATTTCCTTCGCAATGATGAAACCCGCTGTTTGGCACGGCACGCTCCAGTGCGAAAAGCACGTCGCGTTTGACATCCGGATCAGCGTTTTCATTGATCGTGATGCCTGCCGTGGTATGCGGTATAAATATACTGACAATACCGCTTTTTACGCCGCTTTCCTTTAAAACACGGCTGATTTCAGTTGTGATATCTATCAGTTCACATCTCTTTGAGCTGCGAATATTAATTGTTTTCACTTTTATCCCTCATATGATAAGAAAGAATATACAAGCTGTCGCTCAAATGCACGTTTTCCACGCTGACGCCGCGCCTCACTTCCACGTCAACAGGCGCAAAGTTCCAGATGCCTTTCACGCCAAGACTCACCAGCTCGTCTGCCATCTTCTGTGCATAAGCTTTGGGAACAGCAATAATGCCGATGTCCACTTTGTTGTCTTTAACAAACTCGGCAAGCTCATTCATGGAACGGATCGTAATGTTGTCCACTTCACGGCCAATAAGCTTTGGATCGGAATCAAAAACGGCCAGAATGTGATAACCTTCATCGGCAAAATGACGGTACTTGAGCAGAGCCTGCCCGATATTACCCACGCCTACGATTACCACCCGATAGGATGCTCCGATACCAAGTATGCGCATGATTTCCTGCTTTAAGCGGCTTACTTGATAGCCATAGCCCTGCTGCCCGAACCCGCCAAAGCAGTTTAAATCACGTCTGATCTGGGACGCATTGAGGTTCATCTCATGGCTCATGCGGGATGACGAAATACGTTCTATCCCAGCCGTTTCCAGTTCAGAGAGATAGCGGTAATATCTGGGTAGACGATGTATAACCGCGTCTGATATCCTGTTGTCCTGCATAACACGCCCCCTTTTTTTATTAAATATCATTATAACATACTTTTTCCCCAATGACATAGCTTGCAGCCGCGTTGCTTGCCATTTTCTTGGTTTTTCCGTAAAATGCTGCGTATGCATCTCAATTTGTTTGACGGCAGTAGCTCGATGGAGTAAAATTGTTTATAAATGATGTGCTAAATTTGTTATTAATCCCATCTCGTAGCAGGCGCATTTTGCCGTCTAAACGATGGCTTTATTATACCAGTTCATTATTTCAGGAGGGGTCATTATGAATAAAAGGGGCAGAACGTCCGCATTTGTCATGGGTCTCATTGCAGGTATTTTTAACATGATTATTGGCATCATTGTTTTCTTTGCCGGTATGTTTATCGTTTCCTCAACGTCCATGTTAGGGCCGGACAGCGCCGCAGGCGCAACGTGGCTCGTCATCTTCTTGGTGTTTATCGTGGTGATATTTAACCTCATTGGGGGCTGTGTCGTCCGAAGCAACCGCGTTGCGGGCGGTGTAATGATGCTGGTGACAGGAGTGCCTCTTTTAATCTTCAGTTTAATCGCTACTCTTGGCGCAGTATCAGCTATTCCATATTCGTATTCATATACTTACGACGTTAACAATTTGGCGTTTTTCGGCGGCATTGTTTTGATGGTCGTTGAGCTTCTCTCCGTCATTGCCGGTATCATCGCCTTTGTTCCGCCGAATAACGCAAACGCTTATGCACATTTCGGTCAGCCTTACCCGGGTTATGCCCCTCAACCATACGGCCAGCAGCCTTATCAGGGATATCCCCAACAACAGCCATATCAAGGTTATCCCCAGCAGCAGCCATATAGCCAGCAGCCATATCAAGGTTATCCCCAGCAGCCCTACCAAAGCTACACGCAACAAACGGATTCACAGACGATTTATTCACAGCCTGAAACGCAGCCGAACAACCCCCAAGCTGCCAAACCTTTAAATGCCGTTCACATTGATAACGACGAAAATGTTACACCCAATATGTAGCCGCATGTTTAAAGGCCTGCGTATCACTTCGCAGGCCTTTTTTAAATATGCGATATGATAATCAGATAAACAGGTTGGTGTCGCTGTTTTCCGCCGCGCCAAGATACGAAGCCACACCGGCCAACTCAACGCCGTCAATTAATTCTTCCTTATGGATACCCATCACATCCATAGACATTGTGCATGCCACCATCCGCACACCGTTCTTTTTTGCCTGCGCGATGAGTTCATCCAATGTTGCCACATTCTTTTTCCTCATGATGCCCTTCATCATTTTAGAGCCCATGCCCAGCATGTTCATCTTAGACAGCTTCAGCTTGGATGTGCCGCGCGGCATCATGGCGCCAAACATTTTTTCAATAAACGTCTTTTTGACCTTCACCTTTTCATGGCGGCGCAGAATATTGAGTCCCCAGAATGTGAAGAACATGGTCACACGTCGTCCCATCGCGGCAGCACCGTTGGCGATAATAAAGCTCGCCAGCGCTTTATCCATATCTCCGCTGAAAACCACCATCGATTTGTCGTTGCCGGCAGCTGTCATGCAGGCACCGCCCGTCGCGGCTTCGCCTTCGCAACCCTTTTTGATCCAAACCGAGAAGCTGTTGTCCAGCTTTTCACCCTTCATATACGTATTCTGCGTACGTCCGCACCACGAGGACGCATCCGCAAAGAAGCCAGGGTCGGTCGACGTAATGTTAATCACATCGCCTTCATTGGCATCCTGCATCGCTTCATAGAGCTTGATCACCGGGCCGGGGCATTGCAGTCCGCACGCATCCACCTTTATGGTGTTCGCCGGGTCCGGCGCCGCTTTTGGCATACTTTTTTCCGTCGCAACAGGCTTTGGGCCGTCGCTGGCGCTCATCGTATAATCCTTGCTGGCCACGCGATACGTCGTATATCCGCCGGACAGATTTCGTACATCTTTAAATCCGTACTGTGTCATCATACGGCAGGCAATATACGCGCGGATACCCACAGCACAATATACAATATACGTTTTGTTTTTATCCAGCGTTTGCATCTTTTCCCTTAAGCTGTCCACCGGGATGTTGACGCTGTTGGCAATAGCACCCATCGACACTTCAGCAGCTGTACGCACATCCAGATAAACCACATCTTCGCTCAGCGTTTTCAATTCACCAAACGTGATGTTTTTAACCGTTCCCGAAAGGATATTGTCTGCCGAAAAACCTGCCATATTGACGGGGTCTTTCGCGGAAGAGTACGGCGGCGCATAGCAAAGCTCGAGTTCTTCCAAGTCATAGACTGTTGCGCGAAAATGCATCGCCGATGCCACAACGTCGATACGCTTGTCGACACCGCTGTAGCCCACGGCCTGAGCGCCCAACACAAGGCCGTCTTTCTTTGAGAATATCAGCTTCATCGCAAGCGGCATCCCGCCCGGATAATAGCCCGCATGGGACAGCGGATGTATCATCGTCACGTTATAATCTTTATTAATTTTTTTACCCGCGCTATTGAGCTGTTTTTCATTTAGACCCGTAGATGCCACGGTCATCTCGAACACTTTGGCCACCGCGGAACCAAGTGTCCCTTTATATTTTCGATTAAGACCGCAGATATTGTCCGCCGCCATACGTCCCATCTTGTTCGCCGGGCCGGCAAGAGGAATCATGGCTTTTTCATGTGTCACATAGTTTTGCACTTCCACTGCATCGCCAACAGCGTAGATGTTTTCATCGGACGTTCGCAAAGATTCGTCCACCATGATACCCCCGCGCTCATTGGTTTTAATACCGCATTTTGCCGCAAGCGATGAATTTGGCCGGACACCGATCGCAAGGATCACGATATCAGCGGGAATGCTGTGCTTGTCTGTCACCACATTCACGCCGTTAGTGGTTTCCTCAAAACGCTCAACGCGTTCGCCCAGTGCGAGATTCACACCGTTGTCGGCAAGGTGCTTATGCAGAATTTGCGCCATTTCAAAATCAATCGGCGGCATCACCTGATCCAGCATTTCTACCAGCGTAACCGAAAGCCCGGCGTGCACAAGGTTCTCCGCCATTTCGATACCAATAAATCCACCGCCTACAACCACAGCGTTTTTTGCCTCAGACTGCTTCATTGTCGCCATGATGGCATCCATATCGGGGATGTTCCAAAGCGGCTTAATTTTGTCACTGTGGATACCCTGCAAATTTGGCACAACAGGCGTAGAGCCGGGCGAAAGCACCAGCACATCATAGCCTTCCGTATACGTATGGCCTTCACGCGTCACGGTCACAGTTTTGGACTGTCTGTCGATACTTTCCACTTCGCTGTTGATGCGCACATCCACGTTAAAACGTGCGTGAAAAGATTCGGGAGTTTGGAGCAGCAGCTTTTCGCGCTGGTCAATCACGCCGCCCACATGGTAAGGCAGACCGCAGTTTGCAAAAGAAATATACGGTCCCTTTTCCATCATGATAATTTCTGCCGATTCATCAAGCCGTCTTAAACGGGCCGCACAGCTGGCACCTCCCGCCACACCACCTACAATAATAACTTTCATTTATACTACCTCTCTTCCTCTAATGACAGCGCACCCATGGGGCAAAACCGCACACACTTGCCGCATTCGATGCATTTGCTCTGATCGACCGCCGGCGCTTCATACGACTGCTGCGAAAGCGCATCCACCGGACAAACTCTCACGGACGGACACGGATGGTTCTGCGGACACCTTTGCTTATTGACCACAAGCTTCATTTATATCACTCCCCAAATAAACCTTTTCGATATTTTTTTCACAACTTTAATATAAAGAAATGATATCCTTATTTCCGTGACTTTATCACGATAATAAAAAAACCTCTCGAATGCTTGTCTATTGATGGCGTATGTATCATTTTCCATATAATATTATTGGAAACAATCAATGACATTCTGACCGAGAGAATAATGTCGACTTATAACTGCTGTTCATCTTTGATATTATTGCTGAAAAATATTCGTAACCCCATAAAAAATACGCATAAATTAACAGGTTATTTTTTTTGTTTATGCAGAAAATATTTTCATAAATATATCGTGTTTATTGACAGATACTCAGAAAGGAGACAAGAAAGAAATGGCATCAGGAAAACGCAAATACGGTCCCGATCATCCATGGACAAAATTTAAGATTGAGTGCGCATCAGAAATTGGTATGGTTCAATTCTGCAAGGAAAACAACGACGAATATAAAGGAGACCTGCCTGCTAAATTGAACGGCTCGCAGGGAGGTCCTATCGGCGGAGAAATGGTCAAACGGATGATCCAAATGGCCGAGCAACAGCAAAAAGGTATCACCTAACATATCACCCCATCATGGGGTGTTTTTTTAATTATCCTTAATTTGCTCGGAGGTAATCTCAGTAATTCGAACACCATAGTTATCGTCAATAACCACAACCTCACCTTTTGCAAACAGTTTGCCATTGACGAGCACATCCACCATCTCACCCGCTAGTCTGTCAAGCACAATGATTGAACCGCGGTTTAAATCAAGTATTTCTTTAATGCTTTTACGTGTTTTTCCAAGCACCACAGTCACATGAAGCGGCACATCAATAATAAGATCGATGTTTTTGCTCAATTCCGGATGATTCATAAAAAATTCGCTGCCATTGGAATCGAACGATTCGAATTTTACTTCTTTTAAATCAACCTTCTCTTCGTTTTGCATCCTTTTAACTTCCTTTTCGTTAGCTTTCGGCATTCGGGATGTGGGCGGCTCCTGTGCTTTTTGCACCTTTGGTTCCGGTACTGCCGGCTCCTCTGGTTTAGCTTCTTCACCAATCAATGTTTGCACAAGCTTTTTGCCAAATTCAAAAGGCATAATCTGCACGATGTTGCTTTGCAGCAAATCCTCAATCTCCAAACGAAAGCTTGTTTTGATTAGCAGCTCTCCATCTGAATTAATTTGGGTATCTCGTGTGACCTCCCTCACAACCGGCGGAGAAATATTGACGCTTACATGAAGCAGATCAGCAAGAGACGTTGAGGAAGAACCGACCATCTGGTTCATGACTTCGCTGATCGCGCTTAAATAAAGCTCTTCGAGGTCTGTATCCGAACCGACCAATACCTCCGTAATCGCAAGAGCATCCTCCTTTTTAATAAGAAAAACATTTGTGCCTTCCACACCTTGTATATACGACACCTCAGTCGTCACGATAGGTCTTTCGTATTCATCAAGATATTCGGTTCCTCTGCACGTGCTGACCCTGGGCGTTGTGATGTTCACGCGTTTGCCAAGCAACGTTGATAGCGTTGTCGCAGACGTGCCCATGCATATGTTACCTATTTCTCCTAGCGTATCCTTTTCCAGGTCGGTAAGCGTCTCGTTAATATAATTGTTATTGTTTGAATAGAAAATGTTATTGTTCATTGATGTCTCGCTCATCAACCGTTTCCTCCTCTATGATGTCGGCAATCTTAACTGCGTAATTCGAGCCCTTCATTCCGATAAAACCTTTAAATTTGGGAATATGCTCAACCTTTACGGTGATTGGCGTACTGATATTATGATTTACGTTGATGACATCACCGACCTGTGTATTGAGTATATCACGCACAGTTGCGTTTATCTCGTTAAAAACCACATTTAACGAAAGGTTTACGCTGGCAAGCCCCTGCTTTAAATCATCTACGTTCACGTTTCTGCTTAATAAATCCTGCTCGGCATACCATGTTTTCATGACCAACTTTTTGGCAATGGGCTGAACCGCCACATTGGGTATGCAGATATTGATGATATCCGATACGTTGCCTGTCTTGACATTCATCGTGATAATGGCAATCGGCTCGTTTGCAGATACGATCTGAACATACTGCGAGCTTGTTTCTACCCTGTCAAGCCGCGCATCCACCTTGTTGATCTTTTCCCAAGACTCGTTCATGAGTACCAGCATCTTTCGTATGATGCGCTCCATGATAGAGAGCTCAATTTCCGTAAACGGCTTGTCAAGAGCCTGGTCCTCTCCCGCCCCACCCAGAAGACGACTGACAATCTCATAAGATACTGCTGCAGATATCACAAAAAGTGAATTGCCCTGCAGGGGCGGCATGTTAATAATAGAAACCACCACAGGTGAAGGCATTGAATTGCTGAGCTCGGAAAATGATTGCTCTTCAATGGAAATAACCTCCACCTCACAAATAGCTCTCAACGTTCCGGAAAGATAAGTCGAAAGACGGCTTGCAAAATTATCATATATAAAATGCAGCGTCCTCATCTGTTCCTTGGAAAACTTATTTGCTGTCCGAAAGTCGTATTTTTTGATTGTCTGTGAATCTTCGGCCGGGGCTTCCTCAACAACAGGTTCCTTGCCCGACGTTAATACGCTTAGCAGCTCATCTATTTCATTTTGCGATAAAATATTCGCCAAAGTTATTCTCCTCTATCGCACCTTAAGGTATTACTGTATAACATAATCATTAAAATAGATAGTCTCGATATAGTCAAGCCCCATCTTGCTTTCCACATTATTCACAATTTCGTCACGCAGTGTGTTTTCAATTCCATCACTTCTAAGCTCATCTTCCGTCTTGCTTCTCAATGTAAACACAACGATATCTCTTAAAATGTGATTATTTTCTGTCAGATATTCCACCACACCTTCGGGATCCGTGGTGCTGAGTTCCAGAACAATTGTGGTTTTCAGCAGCCGTGTGCTGTCCGCGATGTTTGTGACAAAATAATCTCCAGGCACATAATAAACCGTTTCGGCTTCAGGCGGCGGCATTAATAGCAGAAAATAAGCGGCAACTCCCGCCACGACCAAAACAACCAAGACTATAATCAAAATCTTCTTCATCGTGCTTCCTCTCTATTTCTTCAAGATGCTCTCAATCACGAAATCAACGCGCCTGTTTCGAGCCTTTCCCGGTTCTGTGGTATTCACATCCACAGGATGATATTCTCCCAAACCAACAGGCCACATTTTCACAGGATCCATTTCCACAGTCAACAAGTATTGCAAAACACTGTATGCCCTTGCTTGCGATAATTCCCAGTTATCTTTAAACTTGCTGTTTTGAATCGGTACGGTATCCGTATGGCCTTCTATACGTATCCTGCTTATCAGTATATCGTATTCCAAAATCATCTCACAAATAGCAGGTAAAATTTCTTTCGCATCCGGCTTAATAACGTCGCTGCCCGAATCAAAAAGAGCCGATTCATTCATCCTCATGAGTATGGCATTTTCCTGCATTTCTACATTGAGCATGTTTTGAAGTCCGTTTTGCTCAATATGTGTTTTGATCTTTTCAAACAGCTCGTCAAAACGTTCTTCTATTTCCTCGACGTTCATTCCATTGACCGTCATACTCTGATCGGGCGTCGGTTCGGGCTGATCCCAAGAGGTTTCATCCAGCGTTTCCACGGACGATTTCACATCACCCGGATCAAGTGCCTGTATTGCCACGAAAGGCGTTCCGGAAAGTGAGCTCACAATCTCTTCCCACTTTTGCGCATCAATTGTGGAAAATGAAAAGAGCAAGACGAAAAAAGTGAGCAGCAAGGTGACCATATCGCCGTATGTATTCATCCACGCCGGAGAACCTTCTTCTTCAGGCGGTTCCGGTTTCTTGCGGTTTCTCATTGTTCTCTCCTTCTAAATCTCTTTCACTTCGGGGTTTGGTTGATTATCATCTGTCATTTTCAATTCACGCCGTGAAATAAACGATGTCAGCTTATCCTTAATGATACGCGGATTCTCCCCGTCTTGAATAGAAAGCAGCCCTTCCATATAAAGCTCTTTTTGCAGACTCTCGCTGTCGGTCTGTGCCTTTAATTTCTTGGCAATCGGTGTAAACACGAGATTCGCCAACAGCACACCGTAAAACGTTGTAATAAGAGCGGTAGACATACCCGGCCCCAGAGCGTTCATATCGTCTAAGTCTTTAAGCATATTGATAAGGCCGATGAGCGTTCCGATCATTCCGAAAGCGGGTGCATAGCTTGCCATGGTTGATATGACAGCCTGCCCCTGAATATGCCTTTCCTGAACAAATGTGATTTCTGTTTCAAGAATATTTTTTACCAGTTCGGTGTCCGCCCCGTCCACAATGAGCATAATACCCTTTTTAAGGAACGGGTTATCAATTTCAGCCATTGCATCCTCAAGCGCCAGAAGACCTTCGCGACGTGCAATGTTGGCGATGCGGATTATCATTTCGATATCCTCATTCAAATCAACCTTTTTTGTTTTGAAAGCGTTTGAATAAACAGTCTTTAAGGACTTCAGCGTTTTGCCCGAATATGACACAATTGTTGCGGCTATTGTACCACCGAAAACGATAAAAATAGAGGGTATGTGTATAAAGGAACCAATATCCCCATCAAATGAAATGGATAATACAATACAGCCAAAGCCGGCAAGGATACCGATTAATGTTGTTTTTTCCACAAATAATTACCTCTGCTATTCCTCGTTCCTGATACCGTTAGAGACAAAAATCTTTCTCTTATACTCAATAATGAGATTTTGCACTTCTTCATTTGTCTCTGAAACCACAAGTTTTCTGCCCGACACCATTGAAATCACTGTATTGGGCGTCTCTTCCACGAACTCAATGAGCTCGCAGTTTACCAAGAACTCCTGATCATTTAAGCGATGAACACGAATCAAACGGATCATCCCCTCTTCAATTATTTTTTATGAGGCGGGAGAACCCCCCGCCTCAAAGCCACGGGTCAGTTACCTGACCATATTCACGATTTCTTCAAGCATCTCATCCGTCGTGGTGATGATTCTTGAATTGGCCTGAAAGCCTCTCTGCGTCACGATCATGTCCGCAAACTCAGAAGTCAAATCGACGTTAGACATCTCCAGCGTACCGGGGTTAAGTTTGCCGGCGCCATCTGTATCCGGCTGGCATAATACCGCAGTGCCGGAATTCACCGTTGGCCTGTACGAGTTCTCGCCGCTCTTTTCAAGACCATTCGGGTTGGAAAATGTCGCAACGGCAAGGGTTCCGATATTAACAGTCGCACTGCCATTCAAGGCCGTAATGTTACCTTTGCTGTCGATGGCTACATCGGTGTATGCGCTGTTTATTTGTATCGGAGCAGCACCTGTAATGTTTGGGGGGGTAGCAGTGTCGTAAGTTAAGGCCAACACAAAATTTCCATTCGCATCAACAAGATAATCGTTGTTGTCTACGTAGAAATTTCCAGCTCTTGTATACGTCCTATCTGTACCGTTCTCAATCACGAAATAGCCGTCACCGTCGATCGAAAGATCCAGCGCATAGCCCGTGTATTGCGGGGTGCCCTTTGTGTGCATCACGTCGATCGTCGCCACCTGAACACCAAGGCCGATTTGCTGAGGGTTCGTACCGCCCGACGTGGCGCTGGCTGCTGTCGCCGGCTTCACCGTCTGGCTGTAGATATCCTGAAATATCACGCGGCTGGATTTGTAGCCGACCGTATTGACGTTGGCAATGTTGTTGCCGATCACATCCATTTTGGTCTGGTGGTTTCTCAGTCCGGTCACGCCGGAGTATAATGAACGCATCATGATAAAGTTTCCTCCTGATTTGAAATTTCCGTAATACTTGAAATGGGTATATTCGTGTCATCCACAACGGCATAAACAGCACCGTCCTGAACAACCAGCTTCTCCACCACTCCGCATATCGTGGTGGTTGTTTTGTCTTCATTCGTTATCTGCGCGGTTATCGTTTTGCCGATCAGATTGGCACTCTGCAATATCTGTTCATCCAAATCGCCTTCCACTGCCGCTGGGTCGATAACCCCTGTGACATTACTGGCGACATAATACTGATCGCCTATCATCAGATAATTAACCCCGTCTTCGGTCACGACACCGCCCACCTTTCCATACACCAGATCAGAACCGTCCTGTACATACACATACTTGCCGATCATGCTGTATGCCTGACTCGCCATAAAACCGGCGCTCATTTCCGACATCGCTTCCAGCGCGGAAAACTGCGCCATCTGAGCGATGAATTCGCCGTTATCAGACGGCTCAAGCGGATCCTGATTCGCGAGCTGTGCGCACAGAATCTCTAAAAACTCCTCTTGACCGAGCGTGCTCTTCGTGGTCCTCTGGCTTTCCAGATAGTCGTCCAGCGTCCTTACATTCGATGTGGATGATGCCGCATCAACTGTTGACATATGATCACTCCTTCTATGCGAGATACTCGACGGAACTTCCGGCATAGGTATAGCCGGTGATTTCCGTCATCGTTTCAAAAACATCTGTACCCGCAAGCTTTTCCAAAGACACGTGCGTGCGACCGTTTTGTCTTTTGCCGCCGCTGCCGTTTTGCCTGTAGGCCTGACGATCGTCACCCGTCTGCATCTGGCTCTGATAGGTGATATCGATGTTTGTGACGGCAATGCCCTTATCCTTGAGCACAGCCTGCATGGAAGTGGCCTGTTCGGTAAACATGCCCTTCACCCCGATATCGTCCGTTTTAATCTGCATACGGATTTCACCGTTTTCCATTGTAAGCTTGATGTTGACCTTGCCTAGAAAATCGGGCTTGAGCTCCACATCAAAATCATACTTGCCATCGTTGACCTGCGTACTCAGTTTGTCAACGATGCGCATCACATTGTCTTTCACAAAATCCGTCTGCTGCGCTTGCGGCGCGTCCGTTTTGGTTTGCACCGTATCCGCATCTTGTGCAAACGTTACTTGAGGCTGTGCGCTTGCTTGCACCGGCATGTCCGTCTTTGGTGCTTGCTGAGGCAGCTCATCAGCGGCCGGAATTTTTGTATTGTCCGTCTTTGCTTCTTGCGTTTGCACCGCTGTATCGACCGTCTGCACTGCTACTTTAACCTGCTCAGATAAAACGGTGACATCACCGGCAGGCTCCGCTATACCGGGCAGACCTTTTGCGCTTACCTTAGAGATATCTGACGGCGCGGCAGAACCAACCGTCAGCGTACTTTCGGAAGGCTTCCCATCCTGTAAGACAGCTTTCAGCTTAAGCAGCAGGCTTGCTATCTTGTCGGGCAATGCCGCGGTATCCGCTGTTGTTGCATCTTTGTTTTCCGGCGTCACTGCCTGCAGTGCATCCTGCGCCACGGTTGTTTGTTTTTTATTGGTACTCTCGAACGAGCCCAAGTAGTCGCCAACTGCTTTAATGATTGCCTGCTGCAAATCCTCGGGCAGCCGGCTCAGTTGGTCTTTGGACAGCATCCTTGCATATTCTTCTAACGTTCCCGTTTGCTCCGTATTCTGCATCATTCCTTGAAGCAGTGTATCGGCAGCCTTAACAGCAGATAACGCATCTGCCTGTGCGGCCGATCCGGTCTCGGATGGAACTTGGGGAAGGTCAGATCGATAATCCAGCATACCGAATCCTTCGAGAATGCCAACAATCTCATCAGGCACCTGCTGTGCCAGCGAAGCTGTGGCCATGCTGTTATCTTGATTGCTGCCGGTCTGGCTGACAATGATCGGCACGCCATACGGGGATTCATCAATCGCAATGCAGTTTTCAAGCTTTTTCTTAAAGCCCAACGGCTGCGGCTTGACGCTTTCGCTTTGTTGACCCGTGAGCGGCTGATTTATGGCATCCGAGCCGGCATTTATTGGTACTTGATTAAACACCATGGTTGTGTTCAACAAAACCTTCCTCCTTTCTCCTCAAATTTTTTTCGCATCAAACGCCTCCTTTAAGTTTGGTTTTGCTCCATCATCTCGTTCACAATTTTTGAAGCTGTACTGGAGCTCATTTTAGAGAGAATCTTCGACGCGCTTTCGCTGCTCATATTCATCAGCAGATCAACCACATACGACGTGTCGAGCTTTTTGAACATACTCGCCGCCGCGTCTGCATCCATCTGCTCAAACATCTTGGCAGCTGTCAGTAAATCCGCCTGTGCCTGCTCAGCCTGCGTGGCTTCGGCTTTTTCTTCTTCCATGGCTTTCACCTGTTCTGCCACAGCCGATTCTCTTGCCGCAAGCTCTTCTTCGCGCGCATTTAACTCCTCTTCTTTATTATCGAGCGTTTGTTGCTTTTCCTTAACCTTTGCTTGATTATCTTCTAATTTTTGTTTCTGCTCGTCAACTTCTGCCTGAAGCGCCGCCATATCCTCTTCCGTTATGGAAACCTCAGCCGTTGCCTCTTCGGCTTCGCCAGCCTGCAAAAAATCGACCACTATTTGCTTCACACCGCCCACATCAAAATAAACAGCAGCAGCGCCCCCAATCAGAAGGATAATTAAAAAAATGCTGAATACAGCGCCCCCTGATATTTTTTTCTTCGGTTTAGCTTTCTTATCTGGCTTCGCAGTCTTTTGCGCCCTATCTGGCATTGACGCTTTTGCCGCTTGTGCCTTCGCACCAACGTTTGCGGAACCCGGCCTTTCGCCCATCTTTTTTCCCTGAGAATTTTCCTGCATAATCAATCCTTATGATATCGTGACTCTGTATGAAACCAAGTCATCGACAAATTTGTCCTGATGCTTTTTTACTTCCTCAAGATAATCGCAGTACTGGCTTTCACGAAGCTTCTCCAACAGCTTAATATCCCTTCGTACAAGCACAAGCTTTTTCATCCACTGTTCTTTTTCTTCCTCCAGCTTTAATATCTGTTCCATTACTTCTGCCATCGCAGCCTTCGTACCGTCGAAAAACGCACCGTAATGACCGGCCCGGTGCACCGCCATACCAATGGATACTTCTCCTGTATACTCATATTTTGTCTTATCAAAGCCGCGGCTGAGTTCTAAAAGCTCATCCCTGCATGCCATGATCTTGGCTTCAATCATGCCTATCTGCATCTTATGCTGCTTTTCAAGACTCAGCTGCATGTCGTACCAGGATTGTAGAGAAAATACAAACTTTTTCATAATCCCTCACTTCGCCTGTCGTAGATCCGGCTGACCAGTTCCATCGTTTCATCAAACGAAAAAGACTCGTCCACCTGTTGATTCAGAAGATCGTTAATTGCATTATTGAGTGCAATCGCTTCATCGATCTTTGCGCTCGACCCCGGCTTGTACGCACCAATGGATATCAGATCATAAGCATCCTTATATGTGGACATAACGCCTTTGAGGTACGATATTTTAGAGAGCGCGTCTTTATCCACCACATCCGGCATCAATCGGCTCACGCTTTGCAGCACGTCGATCGCCGGATAATGGTTGCTGTTTGCCAGCTTGCGGGAAAGCACGATATGGCCGTCGAGTATTCCCCTTACCGTATCGGAAATGGGTTCATCCAAATCGTCACCCTCCACCAGCACGGTATATAGGCCGGTGATGGAGCCTTTGCTGCACATACCCGCGCGCTCCAGCAGCTTGGGCAAAATGGCATATACCGAAGGCGTGAATCCGCGTGACACGGGCGGCTCACCAATCGCCATGCC
This sequence comes from Clostridia bacterium, assembly GCA_003249555.1. GTDB lineage: Bacteria > Bacillota > Clostridia > Christensenellales > SZUA-584 > SZUA-584. The sequence goes on from QKIQ01000051.1 coordinate 20,409, forward strand.
AATTTCGCGCTGAGCCATTGCAAAACGCGTCAGCGAGTCCATCATGAGCATGACATTCAAACCCTGATCGCGGAAATATTCCGCAACCGCCGTCCCCACCATGGCAGATTTAAGTCGCACCAGCGCCGGCTGGTCCGATGTGGCCACAATCAGTATCGAACGTTTTAAGCCTTCCTCCTGCAAATCCTTTTCAATAAAGTCCCTGACCTCACGGCCTCTTTCCCCGATTAGCACGATCACATTGATATCCGCCGTTGTGTTTCGCGCAATCATACCAAGCAATGTGCTCTTGCCCACGCCGCTGCCTGCGAAAATACCGATTCTTTGCCCTTTGCCGAGTGTGAGCATCGCATCGATGGCTTTGATCCCAAGCGGCAGCTTGTCTGTAATCCTGTTTCGCTCCAGCGGGCTTGGCGGATTATTCATAATCGGATAATAATCTGCCGCCTTCACAGGCCCTAGGTCATCCATCGGGCGGCCAAGCCCGTCCAAAACTCGCCCGCAAAACTCTTCGCCCACCGGTACTTTAAGCGCCCTGTTGTCTGACACCACATAGCTGCTGGGCCCTACACCCGAAAGATCGCCGAACGGCATTAGCAAAACTCTTTTTTCCTTAAAACCAACAACCTCGGAAAGAATATACTTTGTCTTGTCTTCCGTATAGATGCGGCACATATCACCGAGCTTGGCGCTTAAACCCACAGCCTCCACGGTGAGCCCGTATATCTGGCTGACCCGTCCGCCGTATTCAAAAAAATCCTTGTTTTTAAGCGCATTCATGCAGCTTCTTGTTTTAGCAAACATATCACTCAACCTGCTCGCTCAGCAGCTGATTGATCTTAGCCAGCTGCATCGGAATGCCCGCATCCACAATTTCACTATCGGCCTCAATAATACAGCTCCCCTGCGGAAGATTGCCGTCACAAACAATCTCGATATTTTTGCTGCCGGGCTGCTCACTCAGCCAATCATCATCCTTAAAATACCTCTCATACTCTGCGCGGCTTACATAAAGCGAGAAATCATCCGTATGTTTGATGCTGTTTACTGCTTTTTTTACAATATCCTTAAACGCGTTATCGTCTCTTTCCACGACGATGTTAACGATTTTTTCCGCCACATCCATGGACAGCGACAAAACGTCGGCCTCCAGCATATTGTAGAGGTCTTGTCTGTACGCTTCCACGCGTGATAAAACGTCTCTGACCTCTTCTCTTTTCGCCTTCAGCTCCGCTTCGGCTCTTTGTCTTCCTTCAGCGATACCTGTTTCATAGCCTTCATTGCGGGCGGTCTCCTTAATCTGCTCCGCTTCAATCTGTGCGTCACGTATCATCTGCTGAGCTTTTTCATTTGTGTTTTGAATTAACTCGCGCATTTTTTCACGCAAAGCGGGCGAAAGCTGCTCCTCTTCCTCTGCGTCCATCACCTTTTCACTCATCAGGTTATCCTGCGTTGCCGTCTCTTGGGGCGTAATCACAATAAACGACCTGTTGATATTCATATTATTAATCAGTGTCTTGTCAATTTTATACAATAAGTTCATCCCCCGAGCTGCGTGCGATGATGATTTCTCCCGAATCATCCAGCCTTCTTATGACATTCACGATCTTCTGTTGCGCTTCCTCCACGTCTCTGACCCTGACAGGCCCCATATATTCCATGTCTTCCTTGATCATCTCTTGCAAACGCTTGGAGATGTTATCAAATATCACCTTAGCCACCTCGTTCGTCGCACCCTTAAGCGCAACAGCAAGATCGCGGTTGTCGATCTCTTTGAGCACGCGCTGAATGGACTGGTTGCCAAGCTTGACAACATCCTCGAAAACAAACATGCGTTTTCTGATTTCTTCGACCAGTTCGGCATCCGTCTCCTCAAGCGCCTCCAGTAAATGCCGCTCTGTGCCGCGGTCAACACTATTGAGAATACTTACAAGACTGTCAATACCACCGGTGACGGTGTGATCGCCAAGGCTGAGTGTAGAAAGCTTTTTCTCCAGCACCCGCTCTGTTTCCTTAATATATTCCGGTGACGTCATGCCCATGTTGGCAATACGCGCAATAACGCTTGTCTGTTTTTCCAGCGGCAGCGCGGCTAAAATCTGCGCGGAATGCTTTGGTTCCACATAAGATAATATCAGCGCGATCGTCTGCGGATGCTCGTTTTGTATGAAGTTTAACACCTGCGTGCTGTCTGCTTTTCGTATAAAGTCAAAAGGCTTCACCCGCAGTGAAGCGGAAAGCCTGCTGATAAGGTCGTTTGTTCGATCTTGGCCAAAGGCACTGTTGAGTATTTCTCTCGCATAGTCGATGCCGCCTTCGGAAATGTATTTACGCGCAATGCACATCTGCATGAATTCGTCTATGACCGAGTCTTTCACTTCGGGGTCCACGCGCCGCATGCTTGTGATGCCCAGCGTGAGCTGTTCGACTTCTTCTTCAGACAGATATTTAAATATTTTTGCAGCATACTCCTTGCCCATTGTGATCATGAGCACAGCCGCTTTTTCTTTTGTGGTGAGTTTTTCCCGTACCATGTGAGTTTTCTCCTAATCCTCGTTTAACCAGTTGCGCAAGAGATTCGCAACAGATTCCGGATTTTTGCCGATATAGTCTTCAAGTATCTGCAGCTTGTTATCCGTTTCCTCAAAGTCCTCCAGCTTAAAATCATCCATCGTCATCATCTTTTCTGGTTCTTCGCCCGGGATAATCTCCTCGTCAGCGAGATATTCAAATCCACCTTCGGCTGCCACCGGCTCTTCCTTGTTCCTGAACATACGGAAGATCATAAAGAGGAAGATGAGCACCACCAGCACTGTGGCAAGAATGATCAGCAGACGCGTTGTCTCGGCGCTTTGCATACTGGAAAGCAGCTCCGACTGCGCATTGAATGCGTTGTCGATCTCGGAACTATCCATCTCTATAAACGGAAGCGGTATCACGGTGATGCGTTCTTCGCTGACACCGATTGCCGTGGCCACCAGCTGCTTAACTTCTTCCGAGTAATCGTCCACCTCGTCGCTGTTCAAAATAACCGAAACAGACAAATCCTCAATCTGCCCTTTTGCTTGCTCGATCTGAGTCTTTGTCTGATTGATTTCATAATTGGCTTCGCGCGATGCCTGATAGTATGCGGAATTGTCGTCATTATCAACAGCATCCAAATACTGCGACGCCGTACCGTTGGCATCAATGCCCGCCACAGTACCGCCGGTATCGCTTGAAATCTCTTCAACGAGCTCAGACATGCTGACCACCAAGCCTTCGGTTCCATCCGCAGGCGGCTCAAATTCCATCGATTCGGTAAATTTGGAATCAAAATTGAGCTTGACATTGACCTCTGCCTTCACGTTGTCTTCGCCGAAAACAGGCTTTAAAAGATTGATAATCTGCGTTTGCAGCTTCTGCTGAACGGTATCCTGCAGCGCAATTTGCGAGTCTACATTACCGATCACATCGTCTCCGTTGGTGCTGTACACATTCATCTGTGAATCCACAATACGGACATCTTCCGGGGCAAGCCCAGAAATGCTGGTGGACACAACCTCAGAAATGGCTTTGGCCTCACCGTCGGACAGCTTCTGGCCATTCTTGAGCGTAAGCATCACAGACGCTGTCGGCTTTGTCTCATCGTCTGCCAGCACATACGAGCTTTCTTCTCCCATGTCTATGTTGACAATCACATCGTCAACCTTGTCCATTTTTAATATCGTCTGCCTCAAATTGTCCTGAATCTGAAACTGGTAGTAAATCTTCTTATCCATATCCGTCACGCCAAGACCGGACGCGTTCTGGAAAATATCGTAGCTATAACCGCTGCTCGGATATCCTTGCGCCGCAAGCTCCATGCGAACGGTGTCTGCCACGCTCTCTTCAACGAGAATGGTGCCGCTGCCTTGCGCCTTGGCATCCACGCCCATATCAGAAAGAACCGTCATCACTTCACCCGCATCGGACGTATCCATGCCGCTGTAAAGCACTGTATAGCTTTTCTGATTCAAGAACACTGACACGAAAGCCAGTATTATTATAATGATGGCAATCAGTACAAAAAGCCGTACCTTCTGCCCTTTTTCCATCTTCTTGAAAACCTCTGCGATCTTCGAGGGTATCTTTGTTATTGCATTCGCCATATTCATTCCTAAATTGTTAATTTATATACATATGATGACCCGACATATTAATAAACTTTTTTATGACGATGAATCATTTTTTTGTTAAGTCCTGATGAAAAGTGACGATATATATGTTGTAGCAACCAACCTCGAATCGAGAAAGGCGCCTTAGAAACGGGCTGGCCGCTGCAAATAAGAGCATGGACGCTCAATAAAAAAATTTTCACGGAGGAAAATAAAAATGAGAATTAACAACAACCTGATGGCGATGAACACACATCGTCAGTATGCCATGAACAACAGCAGCGTAGCAAAAGCAACTGAAAGACTGTCTTCGGGTCTTAAGATCAACCGCGCCGGTGACGACGCTGCCGGTCTTGCGATTTCCGAGAAGATGAGAGCCCAGATCCGCGGCCTCAACATGGCTTCCAAGAACAGCGAAGACGCTATCTCGCTTGTGCAGACGGCGGAAGGCGCGCTCACCGAGACGCATTCCATACTGCAGCGTATGAATGAGCTGGCTGTACAGTCGGCATCCGACACCAACGAAGACGACGTCGACCGCGACGCCCTGCAGGCTGAGTTTACTGCGCTCCGCAGTGAAATCGACGACATCGCCAACAAGACGACATTCAATAACAAAAAGCTGCTCAATGGCGACTTCGGCACAGCATATTCCATTGATGCTGGTGTTGCAAGCGACGTGCAACTGTATAACAACGGTATTTCCAATATCGATTTTGAGGGCTTCGCGTCATCTGGTGCGGGCACTGCACATTCCATTGTATTGACCGTGACTGCCGGTGCCGTATCAGCAGCACAATTGGATGGCACAACTGCCGCAGCGATAACAGGAGATGGCGCTGCTGGTGCTGGCACTATGGTGCTTGATTTCGGCAATGCCGGTAAAGTCACTCTAACATTTTCGTCTGAACATGGTACCTTTACAACTGCTGATGAGCTCAATTTTCATGCAACTCAAGATGCAGCTGAAATTCAGACTGGTGCGAATGCTTCAGAAACACTTGATATCTCAATCAGCAGCATGAAGGCCGCCGATTTGGACGCAGGCATGGCCGCCGCTGACATCGGCACAAAAACCGGCGCGACTGCAGCAATCACAGCTACGCAGAACGCGATCAACACGGTATCCACACAGCGCGCAAACCTCGGTGCGATCCAGAACAGGCTTGAGCACAAGATCAACAACCTGAACACATCGTCTGAGAACCTGCAGGCCGCCGAAAGCCGCATCCGCGACATCGACATGGCCGCAGAAATGACAAACTTCACGACACAGAACATTCTGGTCCAGGCCGCTACGGCGATGTTGGCTCAGGCGAATTCTGCGCCGCAGAACGTGCTGTCG
>QKIQ01000017.1 GCA_003249555.1 Clostridia bacterium
ATCGAGTAGGGGCTAACCGTATCAGGTTTCGCCCCTCTCACACCACCGTACGTACGGTTTTCCGTATACGGCGGTTCAATTCGTAACTAAGTGTACTTTGTTGAAGTGGTCTAATAGTGATATTAGGCCTCTTTGTTTTAACCGCCTATTACTGATTGCACTGTGAATCGTCGCTGTTCCGCATACGTATTGATAACCCTTTCGGCAATTTGCCGTATTGAACGCATTTCTGTGATTGGCTCCCAACTTTCGCAGAGCTTCGTATCGGGTTCGGATTTTCTTCCATTGCTTCCAGATGATTATTCGTATCCGCTTCCTTAACTTTTGGTCAATTTCTGCCAATACGGTTTTCATCCTAGCTATGCGGAAGTAATTCACCCACCCCATGCACAGTTGCTTAATTTTTGTGAGCCTCACATCCAGCGATATGCTCCAGTTCCTCTTCGTCAGCGCTTTCAGCTTCCTTTTCAGTTTCAGTACCGATTGTGTGTGTGGTCTTGCTTGATATTTGCCGTCCTTACCACGAAAATACCCGAAGCCTAAGAATTTTATCTCGTTCGGTCTGTCTATTCTGCTTTTCTCCGCGTTCACTTTCAAGCCGAGTTTGCGTTCAATAAAGTCTGTTATTGATTTCATCACTCTTTCTGCGGCTTTCTCGCTCCTGACGAATATATTGCAGTCATCGGCGTACCTTACGAAGCTTAGTCCTCTTGCTTCAAGCTCCTTATCAAGCTCGTTCAGCATTATGTTGGCAAGCAATGGGCTCAGATTTCCGCCCTGTGGCGTACCTATTGTTGTATCCTCGTACCTTTCACCTACCACGACTCCACTTACTAAAAACTTTCTGATTAACGATATGACGTCTCCGTCCGTTACTGTCCGGGATATGATATTCATTAATCTATCGTGGTGTACGGTGTCGAAGAACCTCTCTAAATCAATGTCAACCACCCAATCGTAGCCGTCATTAATCAGTTCAAGGCTCCTGACTATTGCTTGCTCACAGCTTCGCCCCGGTCTGAAACCGTAGCTCGAATTACTAAACTGTTCTTCATAGATAGGGATCAACATTTGGGCTATCGCCTGCTGTATGACCCTATCCACCACAGTCGGTATCCCGAGCGGTCGTTTCTTACCGTTTTCCTTGGGTATCTCTACCCTTCGCACGGGTTGCGGTTTGTACTTGCGCGATTTAATGCTTTCCAGCAGTTCCGCCTTGTGTTCTTTGAGGTATGACAATAGTTCTTCCACGGTCACGCCGTCCACTCCGCTTGCTCCCTTATTTGCATATACACGCTTGTACGCCCTGTTGAGGTTTTCTCTCTCGAGTATTTTCTCCAACAGTTCCACTCTGCTTTTCCTCCTTGTCCGTAGATAACTGAACCACCGTTTTTGAATGTTACCCTCGCGGATACGCCGCTACTCTACTCATTAACACATTCTGGCTATCGGTTATCCCAAATTTCCGTCGTACTTGGCACTACAAATTGTTCGGCCCTTCCCCTTTTGGGTACTATGGCCTCTGCTGACTTCTTGCGGTTAACCTTTTTCGACTACGACCTTTTGTCGTATCCGCAAGACCTCCCGAGGTAAGACACCATTCTTTCCTCTTTAACCTGCCCGATTTACTGCACGGAGTTACGCTCATATTTTGGACTTTAGCTTGTTATGTAGCCTTATCCGTCCGTACAGCCTTCATATCGGGTTCCTGTTCGTCAGGTCAAGATTTCGCTATCCCCTTCCTTCAGCTCACACATCACTGTGCGCACCTTGGGGTTTGCTATGCGGTTGGCTATGAGTACCCCCGCTGCGGACTTTCACCGCTTAAGACTGGTGCCATGCTCGGCACACATAAACCCTTGTATTTTTTTATTTATTAAATCTTTGTTGACAAAGCGCTTGTCCCGCATATATAATAGGCGCAATAAAGGCTGTGATGGAGAACAGTAGCCAATAACCTGCTTTATAGAGAGCCGTTGTTTGGTGGGAAACGGCAGGCAGTATTTGACGAAGCTCGCTCCGAAGCCGCTGTGTCGAAGCTTTCAGTAGGCACAGACGTCTTGACTCAACGTTATACGAGTACGGGCATCATGTTGTGCCCTGATGAGCTGGCGGTCTATTTTGACGCAAGCAGAGTGGTAACGCGAAGTCTTTCGTCTCTGTATGACGAAGGCTTTTTTTGTTTCTTAACGGAAATAAATCATTTTTCGTTACCAATTTCAACAGCATGAAAAAATGAATTAAACGTATAGAAAAGGAGGCCAGACAATGACAACAATTAAGATTTTTGACACCACATTAAGAGACGGTGAACAGTCGCCAGGATGCAGCATGAATCTGCAGGAAAAAATTGAGGTGGCGCGTCAGCTTGAAAAGCTGGGCGTCGATATGATTGAAGCGGGATTTGCTATCGTATCTCCCGGAGATTTTCAGTCTGTGAAGACAGTCGCCCAGACTGTAAAAAATGCAAGTGTTGTAAGCCTTTCAAGGGCGCTTAAAAAAGATATTGACAGCTCGTATGAAGCGTTAAAAGATGCAGTGAGCCCAATCATTCATACCTTTATTGCGACTTCGCCGATTCATATGGAATACAAGCTCAAAATGAAGCCGGAAGATGTGCTGAATCAAGCTGTTGATATGGTGAAATACGCAAGGTCATTATGCCCTAATGTGGAATTTTCCGCAGAGGATGCGTCGAGAAGCGAGCCGGAATTCTTGTACAGAGTATTTGAAGGCGTTATCAAAGCTGGCGCGACTTGCATTAATGTACCGGATACCGTTGGGTATTCAATGCCGGATGAATTTGGGGCACTGATAAAAAACATCAAGGAAAATGTCAGAGGGATTGAAAAGGTGGATCTGTCTGTTCATTGCCATAATGATTTGGGGCTTGCTGTCGCCAATACGCTCGCGGCTGTTCGCGCAGGTGCCACACAAGCGGAATGTACGATTAACGGCATCGGTGAAAGAGCCGGCAACGCAGCCCTCGAAGAAATCACCATGGCTATTGCCACGAGACAGGATTTTCTCGGATTTGTGACGAATATAAATACAAAACAAATATATAATTCTTCTCGTCTGATTTCTGCCATTACGGGCGTACCCGTACAGCCCAATAAAGCAGTGGTGGGGGCAAATGCTTTTGCACATGAAGCAGGCATTCACCAGCATGGTATTATGGCCAACAAGAAAACCTATGAGATTATGACGCCGGAATCCATCGGACTTCCGCAGAACGTGATAGTTCTCGGCAAACATTCGGGCAAGCACGCTTTTGAGCAGCGCCTGAAGGAATTGGGTTATGTGATCGATGAACAGCGTCTGAGTGAAAGCTTTGACCGTTTTAAGGAACTGGCAGACAGAAAGAAGGACGTTTCCGATCTTGATTTGCGTGCTTTGGTGGAAATGGAGCAGATAGAAATACCCGAGGATATTGAGCTGGATTCTTTTGTGATTAACAGCGGCAATAAAATGACTTCCACGGCAGTTATTAAGATGGTTTATGACGGAAATCGCGTGGAAGAGGCAGCAACAGGCGACGGCCCCGTAGACGCGGCGTTCAATGCAATCGAGCGCTGTATCGGCGAGAGCTTTGTGCTGGAGGATTACATTGTGCGTTCTGTCACAGGCGGCAAAGACGCGCAAGGTGAAGTGGTCGTCAAGTTGTCGAAAGGCGGCAAAAAGGTTAAAGGACGCGGGCTCAGTACAGACATTGTGGAAGCCAGCGTTAAGGCATATATAGATGCCATCAACAGGTATTATTATCAAAAGAAAATGGAGGGCTGAAAAAATTGGGCATGACGATGACACAAAAAATACTGGCAGCCAAAGCGGGCCTTAAGGAGGTTCACGCAGGTCAGTTTATTGAAGCGAATATCGATCTCGCACTGGGAAATGATATCACGACGCCTGTGGCGATCAAAGAGTTTAAAAAAACAGGCCGTGTTAAGGTGTTTGATAAAGATAAGGTCGCGATTGTACCAGACCATTTTACACCGAACAAGGACATTAAAGCCGCAGAGCAATGCAAGATGATACGTGAGTTTGCGCGCGAGCAGAATCTCACCAACTATTTTGAGGTGGGCGAGATGGGAATTGAACATTGCCTGATTCCCGAAAAGGGTCTCGCTGTGCCAGGCGATGCCGTTATAGGCGCGGATTCTCACACATGCACATACGGCGCGTTGGGCGCTTTTTCGACAGGTGTGGGCAGCACAGACCTGGCCGCCACGATGGCGCGCGGCAAATGCTGGTTCAAGGTGCCTGCGGCGATTAAATTTAATCTGACCGGCAAACTGCCAAAGTGGGTATCGGGCAAGGATTTAATACTGCACATCATCGGTATGATTGGTGTGGACGGTGCGCTCTATCAATCGATGGAGTTTGCGGGAGACGGTGTGGCATCTCTCCCAATGGATGACCGGTTCACCATCGCAAATATGGCCATCGAAGCGGGTGCAAAAAATGGTATCTTTCCTGTGGACGAGCAGACAATTGCCTATGTCAAAGAGCATTCTTCAAAGCCATATCAAGCGTTTGAAGCAGATGAAGATGCGGAATACACGCGCGTGATAGATATCGATCTTTGTACGCTGCGCCCCACGGTGGCATTTCCGCATCTGCCTGAAAACACCAAGACCATCGACGAGGTGGGCGATATTAAAGTCGATCAGGTCGTGATTGGTTCATGCACAAACGGACGCATTACAGACCTGCGCATTGCTGCCGATATCCTGCGCGGGCGCAAGGTAAAAAAGGGCGTGCGTGTCATTGTGTTCCCGGGCACGCAGGCGATATATTTACAGGCCGTTAAGGAAGGCATTGTGACTGACCTTGTGGAAGCGGGCGCCGCTTTTTCAACGCCGACATGCGGACCGTGTCTGGGCGGCCATATGGGCATACTCGCTGCGGGCGAGCGTTCCATATCGACGACAAACAGAAACTTTGTGGGGCGCATGGGTCACGTGGAATCTGAAGTGTATCTGGCGAGTCCGGCTGTGGCAGCAGCATCAGCTCTCACAGGCCGCATTGAAGATCCCGCTAATATATAGGAAGGAAGTGCATCTATGAGCAAGGTATATAAGTACGGAAACAACGTGGATACGGATGTGATTATCCCGGCAAGATATTTGAATACATCTGATGAAAAGGAACTCGCAGCCCATTGCATGGAGGATATCGATACCGAATTTGCAAAAACTGTGAAGCCCGGCGATATCATCGTCGCGGAATCGAATTTTGGTTGTGGGTCGTCACGCGAGCATGCGCCTATCGCTATTAAAGAATCAGGTGTGTTCTGTGTGATTGCAAAAACTTTTGCGCGCATATTCTTCCGCAACGCCATCAACATCGGTCTTCCCATACTTGAATGCGAAGAAGCCGTGAACGGGACGCAAAGCGGCGACGAACTCGAAGTGGATATAGACAGCGGTGTGATTCGCAACATAACACGCGGCACGACTTTTCAGGCTGAACCTTTTCCGCCTTTTATGCGTGGTATTATCGATGCGGGCGGTCTTGTTAAAGCAATATCCAAGCCAGAATAACGTCAATAATGAGAAAGCGTGTGGTGATGCTGCACGCTTTTTTGTGTTCGTAAAGTAAAAGGCAGGATTTTGAAAGCACAGACCGAACATATACATATATAATAAAAAAATTTATGTTGATTGACGCAATAGATAAATCGCGGGAGGGGAATATGGAAAAACGCTTCATTATGGGCATCGACCAAGGAACCACAGGAACGCGTGTTTTTTTATTTGATGAAAAAGGCCAGGTGCATTCTTTTGCATACCGTGAAATTACGCAGATATACCAACAGCCCGGTTGGGTGGAGCACGATGCAAACGAATACTGGGAAACGACGATGGTCTGCGCGGCGGAAGCCTTACAAAAAGGCGGCGCAGGCGCGGATGAAATTGCGGCAATCGGCATTTCGTGTCAGCGTGAAACGACGATACTTTGGGACGCAGATACAGGCGAGCCGCTTTACCGAGCCATTGTGTGGCAGTCGCGCCAATCAGCGACGATCTGCGAACAGCTTAAAAAGATGGGGCTTAACGACTATGTACGCGAGCATACCGGTCTTCCTATTGACGCCTACTTTTCCGGTTCGAAAATCAAGTGGATTGCAGACAATGTTCCGGGCGTGAAGGAAAAGCTAAACGCAAAAAAGGTGATGTTTGGCAACATTGATTCGTGGTTGATTTACAAGCTTTCGGGCGGCGCTGTTCATGTGGAAGACTATTCCAATGCGTCACGGACGATGCTGCTGGATATTCACACGCTTAAATGGGATAAAAAAATCATACAAGCGCTGCAAATACCGGAGCATATACTTCCCGATTTAATGCCCTCAAGCGGTGTGCTTGCCATGACGAGTAAATCGTCGTTCTTCGGTCAGGAGGTGCCCATATCCGGTGACGCAGGAGATCAGCAAGCCGCGACATTTGGGCAGGCCTGCTTCGAGCCCGGCATGGCAAAGAATACATACGGCACAGCGCTTGCGGTCATGATGAATATCGGCGACGCTTTCAAGCCGAGCCACACGGGACTCATGACCGATCTGGCGTGGGTGCTGCCTCAGGGAAGACGCTACGCGTTTGAGGGGCTTGTGTTTATGGGCGGCGCAACGATACAGTGGCTGCGTGACGGTTTAAAAATCATAAAGACCTCCTCGGAGGTCAACGAACTCGCTGTGCAGGTGCCCGATACGGGCGGCGTCTACCTTGTTCCTGCGTTTACGGGGCTCGGTGCACCCTATTGGGACATGTACGCAAGAGGCGCGATGGTAGGGCTCACGCGCGGCACCACAGCGGAGCATATTGCAAGAAGCGCACTAGAATCCATCGCCTATCAAACGCGTGATCTTATTGAGTGCATGGAGAAGGATTCCGGGCAAAAAACGATCACGCTGCGTGTGGACGGCGGCGCCACGGCCAGCGATTTTCTCATGCAGTTCCAGTCGGATATACTCGGCATACCGCTGCAAAAGCCGTCTATTACTGAAATGACCGCTCTTGGGGCTTCGTATCTCGCAGGGCTGGGTGTTGGATTCTGGAAGGATGAAAAGGAGATTGCGGCGCAATGGAAAGTGGCGCGTGTATTTGAACCGCGAATGGGAGAAGATCAGAGGGAATCGCTGTATGCGGGATGGAAAAAAGCGGTCAGTCGGTCTTTTGAATGGGCAAAATAATGATAATTGATTTACGGTGTCATAGTTTATTGCACAAAAAAAGAATGTATTATACAAAATGCTTTTAATAAGGAAGTGAATCTTTTGAGTATGAGGAGAAAACGGAGTATTATCGTTGCTATTACCGTTATCTTGACCTTCGGCATCATAGCAAGTATCCTGTTATTGTATCCAGCTGAAAGCACTGTAAAAGCAACTGATTATTCATTGCCTGATAACTGGCTATCATTGCCTGATAATGCCGAATATAATATCGATGTTTTTTATCTGTATCCAACGACATATCACCGGATCTCGCCGGACGACGAGGTCATATGCGGGATTGACAACACCCTTATGCGAACCAATGCGCTTTCAGCCTATAATCGTGAAGCAACCGCGTTTGAAACAGTTGGCAATATCTATGCACCGTATTACAGACAGCCGGACGCAATAACCAGTCTGTCGCTTTCGGAGGAAGAAAAGGATGAACTGCTTAGCGGTGTTACCAAAGAAGACGTTTTCGCTGCGTTTGACTATTATATTGAGCATTATAACAATGAGCGCCCGTTCATCCTTGCAGGGCATTCACTGGGTTCCAATATGCTTCTTTATTTGCTCTCAGAGTATATGAAAGAGCATCCTGACGTCTATGCGCGAATGGTTGCATCTTATGTGATCGGTTACTCAGTCACGGACGATTATCTTGCTGAAAATCCGCATCTAAAGTTTGCAGAGGGAGCTGACGATACGGGCGTTGTTATCTCTTATAACACACAGTCTCCGATGGTTAAGGGCTCAAATCCCGTCATTTTGGACGGCGCACTTGTCATCAACCCCATTACATGGACCAGGGATGGCACAACAGCCGGAGCGGATATGAATCTGGGTTCTATTATTCTCAATACAGACGGCTCGGTGGTTCTTGACGAAAAAGGTGAATTTCAGCGATTAATGAACTTTGCAGACGCAACCATAGATAACGAAATGGGAGCGCTGGTTTGTAGTACTGTGGATGTAGATACCTGGGGGAAGGGAAACGCGGTCTTCCCGGAAGGAGTATTTCACGGCTTCGATTATCCGTTTTACTATTACAACATCAGAGAGAACGTCGCCAACAGGATAAGTCAGTTTTTTAATAGCCATAGCAAATATTAAATTTAACAGCTTCGGTTGACAGTTAAGGAAACGGTATTTACCAAATGGTAATTCACCGTTTCTTTGTTAAAACCTAATTTGCAAATTTTTTAATAACCATACATGTTCAAATTCACTTTCACATATACATGAATCATGGAACGAAAGATAGCATGGAGCGAAGCGTTGAAAAAGTATCTCCCGAAGAACATTTTTTCGGCGCTTGCAGCTATAGATGAACATATCGCACTGGCAGTAGAAGAAATACGTTTAAGAACCATGCGGCCCCTTATGGTATATACGTGCGAGAAGGGGTACTGCGTCTGTGCTGACGGCGGCCTTTCGGATTCGAACGGCCTTTTTGTGTCTGGTGACGATGTGGAACAAACGTTTCTCGCGCTCACTGGGCAGTCGCCTTACGCCTATGAAGACGAGATCCGTCAGGGATTTCTGACACTTTCAAATGGAATTAGGGCAGGGCTGGCAGGCAGCGCGCATATGGCCGGGGGCATTCTGCGTACGTATAAAACGGTCAGCAGTATTAATTTTCGCATTCCGTGTGAGGCCAAAGGCATTGCAAAAGACCTGCTCTCGCATATTTCAAAGGAAGGATGCCTACAGAGCACTCTCATTATTTCACCGCCAAGGCTTGGAAAAACGACACTCGTTCGCGACATTGCGCGATGTGGGGGAAGCGGTGTCGGGCTTTATCCGTCACGCGTGACGGTGGTGGATGAGCGGCAGGAGATAGCAGCCGGTTACTATGGCAAACCGTTGTTCGATGTAGGCCGTGAGACAGATGTGGTATCCGGTTTTCCCAAATCTATGGGTGTATTTATGGCGCTGCGGTCTTTGTCTCCCGATGTGATTGTGACGGACGAAATTGGCAGAAGCGATGATCTGGAAGCGCTGAAAGAAGTGGCGAACAGCGGCGTGATCATGATCGCCACAGCACACGCACCGGATTATGAAAGCCTGCAAAACAAACTTTTTTTTAAGAAAATTTGCGATGAAAGGGTGTTTGACGCGTATGTGGTGCTGTCCGCAGCGCTTGGGCGCATCACGGTGTCCCAAATTCATAACTGCTTGGGGCATGAACGTCTGAATAGTCCTTTTAAGCTAAAAATCCCGGAGGTGTTATGAACTTTATTCTATGTATCGTGATTGTGATCATCAGTACGGCAATGGGCCGTCTCCTTGCAGGGAGAATGATGGATCGGCTTAACTTTATCCGTGGTTTTCAGATGGTCTTTACGCATTTGTCGGATAAAATGATTGGTTTAAATCTCGAGTTATATAAAGCACTGCTTTCTTGCCGAAGCGGCCGCGTAACGCCTGTATTTGAAGAATGCGCTTCCGAACTGAAAACGATGCCGCAAGCATCATTCACGGATATATGGGCAAGAAGCTTCCTGCGCTCAAAAGCGGAATTTAGCTATATGACGAAAGAAGATATTCAAATTGTTCTTGAAGGGGGAGACGCCATAGAAGCACTTTGCAAAAACCCAAGCGAGAAACAAGCGAGTCTATATCTCAAAAGGCTGAATGAATACATGACCACGTTGGAAACCGAAAAAATCAAGAAGTGCAAGCTTTACAACACAACCGGTGTGCTTGCAGGGCTGATGATTGCGCTGTTGGTGATATAAAAGGAGGAGTGGAATTTGGATATCGATCTCATATTCAGAATAGCCGCAATCGGTATATTGATCGCTGTGTTGAATCAGCTGCTCAAAAAAGCAGAACGCGAGGAAATTGCTACAATGGTCACCATTGCGGGGCTAATCATTGTGCTGCTCATGGTGGTCGATCTTGTGAGCAATCTGTTTGAAAGCGTCAAACGCATATTTAATCTGTATTAGCTATGGAAATTGTACGAATTGCGCTGATTGGTATTGTGGCTGGTGTGCTTGTCATCACCATCAAGCAAAAACAGCCTGAGATTGCATTGCAGGTGAGCATTATTGCGGGGCTTATCATATTTATCTACGTGCTTGATTATATTGTGATTGCCATCGACTACGTTAAAGATATTATCAATAAATTCAACATACCTTATGAGAGCATCGCGGTGGTTATGAAAATCATCGGCATCGCATATATATGCGAGTTTGCCGTACAGGTATTAAAGGATACAGGAGAAAACTCCCTTGCCAACAAGGTTGAGATTGCAGGACGCGTGTTTATCGTGGTGCTGTCTCTTCCGGTGCTGAGTTCTTTTATGAGCATGGTGCTCGGGATGCTGGAATAATTTATGAGAAATGTATGTATAGTATTAGCTATTTTTATATGTTTTATGCTGGCGCCGAAAACAGCGCTGGCGATAGACGATGTGGAAAAGGCCATTGAAGAAGAAATGTCGGATAATATCGAACGTGCGCTAAGCACCGCCGACCTTCATGAGATCGAGTCATACTACAATGAATATGCCATGGAACTCAAAGCTATCACAGGGAGTGCGGATTTAAGAAGCTTTCTCACAATGCTCGTGGAAGGCGGGGCGGGGCTGGATTTTAACTGTGTTTTTTCAATGGTGATTGATTCGCTATTTACCGGTGTGAATAAAAGCCTGCCCGTTATCGTACAGATCATTGTGGTGGCTCTAGTGTTTTCTGTAATTACTCATTTCAAGCCGTCTTTTGGCTCATCAGGCGTATCCAAGGCAGCGCAGACAGCGCAGTACGTGATTATCGGCACAATGACAATCGGCATTCTTGTATCTGCTTTTTCCATAGGAACCCAGACAATTACAAAGATGACAGCGTTTACAGCAGACTTCTTTCCTCTACTCATCACACTTCTGACTGCTTTAGGGGGAATCACTTCGTCAGCCATACTCAGTCCGGCGACAGTTTTTCTCACCACGGGTGTTTCCATATTTTATAAAAGTTTTATATTGCCATTCATCATTGTACTGACTGTGTTTACTATCATCAACCATTTCTCATCGTCTGTCAAACTTAACGGATTCTGTGCACTCATAAAAAGCGTTATCAAATGGGGCATCGGCATCAGCTTTACGATTTTTTTGGGCATTATCGCTATTCAGGGTTTGCTGGGTTCCACATTTGACGGACTGTCCATTAAAACAGCCAAATACACAATTGACAAGTTTGTACCGATTATTGGCGGCATGTTTTCTGATTCAGTGGACGTGCTTATATCATGTTCACTGCTCATTAAGAATGCCGTGGGAATTGCAGGCATAATTATCATTGTTGGTGTGGTGATGACGCCCGTATTTGCGATATTGGCTCACTATTTTCTGTTTAAGCTGGCAGGAGCGGTGCTGGAACCAGTGGCAGGCAGCAATATGGGTCAGTTTGCACAGGATGCGGCAGATGTTCTGCTGCTTCTTTTTGCAGCCGTTATGGCTGCGGCAATTATGTTTTTTATCACCACTGCGGTGATTATCGGCGCGGGTAATGCGAATGTCATGCTGAGGTGAGGGATGCAAAGTTTTTTAACTTCATGGGCTGTGTCAGTCACAATAGCCATAATGTTCAGCGCCATTGTTGGCATGCTGCTTCCTGATAGCGGAATAAAAAAATACGTATCCGTTGTGATGGGGATAGTGGTAACCATTGTCATACTCGCGCCCGTAGTGACGCTTTTCAGCGGCGAAGATGTTCAATGTGAGTTAAACAATGCGTTGAACGAAGCAGACAGCGGTAAAGTCTTTAAATATGACGGCGCACAGTATAAAGAATATATTTACGAACTCTATGAGGTATATATGGGCGATGATGAAAATAAAAATGAGTAATGAAAGGAAGTCAGTATAAATGCCACATGTTAATGAGGAAACAAAAGTAAAGAAGCTGGGAATCATAACGCATTTTGTAAAGCTGGATGCAAAAAAGAAATTGCAGTATCTTGCGATATTGCTCATTGTCATTGTCATACTGGCAATATATTTTTCATCATCCGGCAATCCGGCCAGCCAGGAGCCAATCAGCCAAACCGAGCAGGTTTCTCAAACAGGTGCGAGCAGCATTGAAGAAAAGCTGCAGGAGACGTTGTCAAAGATTGAGGGAGCAGGCCATGTACAGGTGATGATCACATATGAATCCAGTTCTGAAATTGTACCTGCTATCAGCGTGGACACACAAACCTCCACCACAATGGATGAAAGCGAAAATGGCTCCAGCACAATAAAAACGGAAAATACACAAAGTGAAATCGTGACAGTGAACGGCAGCAACGGCAACAACGCGCTGGTGCTCAAAGAAAACAGTCCGCCTGTCAAAGGTGTGATTGTGGTGGCGGAAGGAGCGGATGATATCGGTGTAAAGCTAAATCTTTTAAGTGCAGTAGAAACAATTTTAAACGTCAGCCCCGATCAGGTTGATGTATATAAAATGAAAAATGAATAGGAAGTGAATATGTATAATGAATAAGGGAAGTGGTATAATGAATAAAAAGACAGGAAGATACTTATTACTTGCGGGTCTTATCGTATTGCTTGCTGGCGTTGGCTATTTAAACTATGCGCTTGGCAACGGTACCGACACAAACACAGTGGCAGATGCTGCGGTCTGCGCATCTGCTGGTGCCGAGGTAGAAGGTGCGCTTAGCGCGGACGACCTTGCCGTGATGTCGACAGAGAATTACTTTGATGATTATAAGGCCAACAGGGAAAGCGTGAGAGATACGGAGGTCGCCTATCTTGACAGCATCATTACCAACGAGAACAGCGACAAGGAAACGGTTCAGGATGCACAAAGTCAAAAGATAGAGATTGTACAACAGATGGAAAAAGAGCTCACGATTGAAGGGCTTGTCATGGCAGCAGGTTTTGACGACGCCATTGTGACGGTTCAGCAAGGTTCTGTCAACGTCGTTATCAAAGCAGAGCAGATTTCCAAGGAAGATGCCGCCAAGGTTCTGGAGATTGTACGCCAGGAAACAGGAGAACCGGCGCAAAGTATTAAGGTAATCTTGCAGGAATAACAATTTTGCAGAAAAGTGTTGAAGTCTTTTTTAATCAGATTGAATTGCGCTGCCCTATCTGTTATAATTTAACCATTATTTGAAGAGGTGAGTTTTTTGAGCACAAACGATATGAACACGCGCGAAGAACAGAATGGCAGCATTTCATTCGCAAACGATGTAGTCGCAACAATTGCGGGGCTCGCGACGATCGAAATTGAAGGCGTAGCCGGTATGAGCGGCGGTTTCTCAGGCGGTCTTGCCGAACTGCTTGGTCTTAAGAATCTGACGAAGGGCGTCAAGGTGGAGGTCGGTCGGGAGGAGTGCGCTATTGATCTGTTTGTGGTCGTGAATTATGGCGTTGAGATTCCAACAATGTGCGAGAAAATACAAACAAATGTAAAAAAAGCTGTTGAAACAATGACCGGCTTACGCGCTGTTGAGATCAACGTTCATATTCAAGGCGTACGTATTGTCAAGGAAACGCCTGACGACACCAAACGCGTGCATTAAAATTCGGGGGATACAGAAGATAATGCGAATTATTATGAGAGCATTGTTAACACTCTACATTTTGCTGGTTCTTTTTGTTGTGGGTGTCACACTGGGTTGCGCATGGGGACTTATTGATGCCGCACACCCGCAGTATTGGCTGTCTTTGTTGTATGGTGATATAACAGTTATTTGGATTGTATCGATCATATGCATCGCTTTGGCCATATTAAGCCTTTCGCTGATGTTTTCCGGTATTCGCAAACGCAAGCCAAAGTCAGCCAGAGTATTAACTTCGGAGGGCGGCGCCATATTTGTTACTCTAAACGCGCTTGAAGAAATGGCCACAAGGCATATTTCCGAGAGCAGCGCGGTAAGAAGTGTGAATGTGCGTGTGTCAGTTAAGGAGAGAAAAGTCAATATTTCCGCAAAAATGATGGTTGTGGAAGGCACCTGCATTCCCGATGTACTTAAAGGCCTTCAAACAAGCTTAAAAGCGCATATCGAAACGCTTTGCGGTATAGAGGTCGGTAAAATCATACTGCTCGTCGACAAGACGGCGCAGGTTGTAAAGGCGCGTGTGGAATAGTGCAGGATTCAAACGTTTTCTTTGAGTTCATAAAGGCGCATCGGGGTCTGATCATCGGTATCGGCATGGGGTTGCTTGTGGGCGTACTGATGCTGACCATCGGTTTTTTTAGAACGTTATTTTTAGCGATATGCGTCGGCATCGGCGCATTTTTCGGCACGAGAAATAAATTTAGGTCAAAACTTTTTGAAATATTGGACAAGATATTACCAGACATTTTTAGATAGACGGAGGAATGGTTTGAGCAGAAGATCGGCGAGAGACACCACATTTCGGTTGTTTTATGAATATTCGATTAATGGTGAGTTCAATCCCGCTACGATGGACGTCATGCGGGATTGTTTTGATAAGGGTATGAATGATAATGCCTGGACCTATGTACATAGACTAATCGATATTTTTATAACGCATCAACATACTGTGGACGATACCATACAATCGAACTCGAAAAAATGGAATATTACGCATATGGCAAAGGTAGAGCTATCCATATTGAGAATCGGCGTTTGTGAGATAAAATACTGCGAGGAAATACACGAAAGTATTACTGTCAATGAATGCGTGGAGCTTGCAAAAAAATATGCGTCCGACAAGTCTTCACGCTTCATCAACGGGGTGCTGGCTGCCGTTATTGGAGCAGTAGATACTTCAAATGAATCGGTCTGAAGTCTTTTTCGGCATTGATACCAGCGCTTATACCACTTCAATTGCAGCCGTTTCGCAAGGCAAGCTTCATTTGGATATAAGAAAAATGCTTGAGGTGCCGCAAGGCTGCCGCGGCTTAAGACAGTCTGAAGCGGTTTTTTCTCATGTCAAAAATCTACGGGAATTGTTTGACAGCATAGATATTTCTTTTGATGCTTTGAGCGCAGTGGCTTTCAGTGAAAAGCCTTGCCCGGCAGACGGCTCATATATGCCGGTTTTTTGTGTGGGCGCATCTCACGCGTATGCGGTATCCGCAGTGACAGGCGCATCATCATATGCCTTAACTCATCAGCACGGACATATTTATAGCGCTTTTTTTGATAATGTAATAGAGGATGGTCAATACGGCGCTTTTCACGTGTCGGGCGGCACGCTAGATATTCTTAAAGTGACTATTAAAGACGGAATTGTTGCAGATATTCACACACTCGGCGGAAGCCTTGATATCACGTGCGGCCAGTTGATCGACAGAACGGGTGTCGCGGCAGGGCTAAAGTTTCCGTCAGGTTCACAAATGGAAAAAATGTATGTATCTGGCGCGCCAAAGCTGGCTGTACATGTGCAAGCGCTTTCAGCCAATCTCTCTGGAGCGGAAACGCAGGCTTTGAGACGGCTTGCTGCAGGAGAAGACGCCGCATTTGTTTGCAGTGCTGTGATCGACTGTGTGTCTCGTACGTTGACCGAACTTTTAATTAATACTTCAACATTAAAGGGCATTAAAAGCTTTTTATTTACAGGCGGCGTAATCTGTAATACCATAATCAGAGAAAATATTAAAAATGCTTGCGTGGAGAACAGCCTGAGCTGCGTGTTCGCGCAGAAACACTTGTGCAGTGATAATGCCTGCGGGTTGGCGATGGCTGCAGAGCGTCTGCACAGAAAAGGAGAATCATGAGCATTATTGATGGGAAAGCCATTTCGGCACAGATTAGAGAACAATTGAAAAAAGATGTAACTGCACTCAAAGTTCAAGGAACAGTTGCCGGACTTGCAGTGATACTTGTGGGAGACGACCCTGCATCGGCGATATATGTCAGAAATAAGGAAAAGGCGTGTGAGGAGGTTGGCATCCGCTCTACAGTGCATCGACTGAGCGCTCAGACCACGCAGGAGAGCCTTGTTTCGTTGATACAGAGCCTTAATTCAGATAAAGCTATTCACGGCATACTTGTTCAGCTCCCGTTACCCAAACCGCTTGATCCGCTGGTTGTGCTGCGATCTGTTAATCCCGATAAGGATGTGGATGGTTTGCACGTGGTTACTGCGGGGCGCTTGTTTGTGGGCGAAAAAGGTTTTATTCCCTGTACGCCCAAAGGCATCATGCACCTAATAAAAAGTACGGGAACACAGATCAGCGGTAAAAACGCTGTTGTGGTAGGACGAAGCAATATGGTTGGCAAGCCTGTGGCACATTTGCTGATGGGCGAGAACGCGACGATCACAATCTGCCATTCGCGTACAAAAGATCTTGATAAGATTTGCGCTAACGCGGATATACTCGTGGCAGCAATCGGACGTCCGGAGATGATTACCGGAGATTTTATTAAGCCGGGCGCAGTTGTGATTGATGTGGGCACAACAAAAGTGGATGGTAAGCTTAAAGGCGATGTGCTGTTTGACGAAGCTGTGCAAAAAGCCAAATATATCACACCCGTACCTGGCGGTGTGGGGCCTATGACCATTACGATGCTGCTGGAAAACACGATTGAAGCGGCAAAGCTCTATGGCTGAGCCGATACGCGAATCCACAAAGAAAAAGACTACGGGAGATGTTGTGTTCAGTATCTCCCAAATTACAGAATACATCAGCCGCAAAATGTTCAGCGACCCTTTTTTGAGCACGGTCAAGGTGGTAGGCGAAGTCACAAACTTTGGCTTATCGTCCGTCGGCAATGCTTATTTCACATTGAAAGACGAAAATGCGATGCTGGACTGTGTCGTTTACGACTTTCAGCAGCACCCGGATATGGAAATCATTTCGGACGGGGCGTTGCTTGAAATTGGCGGTCGTATTTCATTTTACAGAAAGAATGCATCCGTACAGCTCATTGTGGATTCGGCAATGCTTGGGGGCATAGGCGATCTCTATGCACGTTTTGAACGCACAAAACAAAAGCTCCTTCAGGAAGGCTTGTTTTCCGAAGCGCATAAGAAACCGCTGCCCGAGTTCCCACTTCGCATTGGCGTGGTGACCTCACCTTCGGGAGCAGTGCTTCACGACATCATCAACGTGTCCACGAGACGCTTTGACGGCATTCATATTACCGTTTATCCCGTACCTGTTCAGGGCATAGATGCGGCGCCTCGTATCTGCCGCGGCATTGCCTATTTCAATGAAAAGATGAATGTGGATGTAATGATTGTGGCACGCGGGGGCGGTTCTTTTGAAGACCTAGCGCCGTTTAACGAAGAAAGCGTGGCGCGGGCCGTTAATGCTTCAAACATCCCTGTTGTGTCTGCGGTTGGCCATGAAACGGACTACTCCTTATGCGATATGGCGGCCGATCTGCGTGCCCCCACGCCGTCGGCAGCGGCCGAGCTTGTTGTAAGAGAAAAGTGTGTGCTAATCGAGGCTCTGGACAGGCAAAAAAAGACGCTGCTTGATGCGTTGATTGATTTGTTTGAGAGCAGAGAAGCAAAGCTTCAAAGGCTCAAATGTTCTGTCAGCGCACACGCATTGCGTCTGATGCTAAGCCGTGCCGAAGATGCATTGAACGCAAACAAAAAGCTAATGCAGGGCAGCTTGAATAATGCGTTTGAAAGGCATGAAACACGTCTGGAAAGATATCGTGATCGTCTTGAGGATTTAAGCCCCATGCGTGTTTTGGAAAGAGGCTTCGCGATTGTTCGCAGTCAGGAAGGTATTGTGACATCGGCATCAAATACGGCTGATGATATGGAGATTGAATTTGCAGACGGAAGAATTGCTGTATCAAGAAAGAAGGGATTTAATGGCTGATTTTGAAAAGGAACTGGAAAAACTAGAGGATGTCACGCGCCGTCTGCAGTCTGGCGAAGAAGGCATTGAAAAGAGCATGGCGCTTTACACCGAAGGCGTTAAACTTGCCGAAACGTTGCAGAAAAAGCTCAAAGAATATAAAACCAAAATCGATATATTGGAAGCCGAAGGAGATGTGTCATGTCGAGAATAGAGCAAGACATGCGTGACATCACCGAAGTTGTGAATCGGCGACTGGATGCTCTGTTAGACGAGACGTGCGAGCCCGGAATATTAATGGACGCAATGAGCTATAGTCTTAAAGCGGGCGGAAAAAGGCTACGGCCTGTGCTTTGCATGCTGTCGGCAGCCATGTTCGGCGAGATGCACAAGGCGTTAGATGTGGCGTGCGCGATAGAAATGATTCATACATATTCGCTGATACATGACGATTTACCCTCAATGGATAACGATGTGCTGCGACGCGGCAAGCCAACCAATCATGTGGTTTTTGGTGAAGCGTTTGCGCTGCTCGCGGGAGATGGCCTGCTAAACTGCGCTTTTGAAGTATTGCTCAATTACGCACAAAAAAACAGAGAAAACAAACTCGATGTTATCAGTGCTATGCATATCATTGTGTCCGCATCCGGCACCAGAGGCATGATTGCCGGGCAGTCTGCTGATCTTGAGTTTGAAGGCAAAGATGTGGATGCACAGGTGCTGCATTATATACACGAACGCAAAACAGCAGCCATGATAAAGGCGTCTGTTATTGCTGGTGCGGCTCTGTTTTATGCAAACGAAGCCGACATGAAAGCTCTTTGTTTATATGGAGATAATCTTGGGCTCGTTTTTCAGATCGTCGACGATATTCTTGATGAAACAGGAGATGAAAAAAAGCTTGGGAAGTCAACAGGCAAAGACAAGGACGCAGAAAAAATGACGTTTTCGCGAGTGTACGGTATCCGTGCATCACAGCGCATTGCTAAGGAAAAAACGGATGAAGCCATATGTGCGTTGGAACGATTCGGCAAGCGTGCAAACGGGCTCAGAACACTCGCAGACTTTATGCTGGAACGCGACAAATAACGATACAACGTCGAAGGCTGCAGTTCATTTTTAGCGGCCTTTATTTTTTTTATTAATTTTTTGAATTCATAAGTATCACTGCATTTTTAGTGTTGCCGTCACAGTGCCGAAAACTTCGGTTTTGTCGATTTTTCCATGACACTATACAAGCAGTCTTAGCTTACATTCACTGGCTTTTCGCCAGTATAAAAGCATTTTTGCATGGTAAAGATAGTCATATCAAGCCGACTGAGGAGATATGACATGCTGATAAACAAAGTTGAAATCTGCGGCGTTGACACGTCTAAGCTGCCAGTGATGAAACCAAAGCAAATGAAGGAGATGATGATTCGCGTTAAACAAGGTGATCAAAAAGCAAGAGAGGAATTTATCAGAGGAAATCTTAGACTTGTGTTAAGTGTGATCCAGCGCTTTACCGGACGGCGTGAGAATATGGATGACCTTTTTCAAGTCGGATGTATCGGACTTATAAAAGCAATAGATAATTTTAATGTGGAACTGGGCGTTCGTTTTTCCACATATGCTGTTCCTATGATCACGGGGGAACTTCGCCGCTATCTGCGCGACAACAACAGTATTCGCGTCTCCAGATCTTTGCGTGACATTGCCTATAAAGCCCTCCAGGTCAGAAATACGCTCTCAAAAAAAGAAAGCAGCGAGCCGAGCGTGGAGAAGATCGCCAAAGAGCTTGGCGTAAACGTGGAGGACGTTGTTTTTGCTCTAGACGCCATCCAGGACCCCGTGTCTTTGTACGAGCCTGTTTATCATGACGGCGCAGACGCGATATATGTGATGGATCAGCTTCAGGACAAAAGCAGTGCCGATGAAAACTGGCTCGAAGGCATTGCGCTTAAAGAAGCCATCGATAAGCTCTCCGAGCGTGAGAAGAACATCATTACAATGCGCTTTTATCAAGGCAAGACGCAGATGGAGGTAGCGGACGAAATCGGGATCAGTCAGGCGCAAGTCTCAAGGCTGGAAAAAAACGCGCTGAAGAGTATGAGAAGAAGTATTTAAAAATACCAGGTAATAAAGACCGTTTTCGCAAAATGTATTGCGGCGGTCTTTTTTTTATATTTGCGATATATGATAGATTGAGGTGATATTATGACGCGTTATACCAAGCTTCGGCAGATGGAAGTGGTCAACATACTGGACGGCGCACGTTTGGGGTATCTGTGTGACCTTGTTATTGATATGAATTCGGGGAAGGTATGCGGCATCGTTGTTCCCGGCCCGTCAAAATTTTCGTTTTTATTTAAGGGAGATAAAGACAGCGTAATCCCATGGCAGAATATACGCAAATTCGGAGAAGATGTGATACTCGTGGAAGTTGATATAAATTCCATGCCTAATTATCACGATTAATTGTAATTATCTAAGATTATGTTATAATAAAGGCAAAAGTTTTGGGGGTTAGTTATGAATTGCGTTTTCTGCGGCCATCCCGAGAGCAAAGTTGTTGATTCCAGACCCACTGACGAAGGCAGTTCAATCAGGCGACGCCGAGAATGTCTTTCGTGCAAAAAGCGTTTTACCACGTACGAGAAAATAGACAGTCTGCCGCTTTTGGTTGTTAAAAAGAACGGCGAAAGAGTCCCGTACGATTCGGATAAAATAAAAATGGGCATTATTAAAGCCTGCGAAAAGCGACCGGTGCCTATGCAGGACATTGAAGAGCTCGTTTCCAACGTAGAAAAAAGCATATTTAATTCTTTAAGACAGGAGATATCCTCGAAGGAGATCGGCGGGCTTGTGATGCGTGGCCTTAAAGAGCTTGACGATGTGGCTTATGTGCGGTTTGCTTCTGTTTATAGGGAATTTAAGGATGTTGATACATTTATGCAGGAGCTGCAGCGGCTGCTGGAAGAAAAATAACCTATGCAGTCAATGAATTCAAACATGGCTTTAAGGGAAAAAGACGGAGTTAAATTCTTAACCATACCCTTTTTTGAGCAAGCTGGCGGCGTCATCTGTGCTTTTTCCACGCGCATGGGCGGTGTGAGCCCTAAGCCTTTTGACACGCTCAATTTTAGCCGCAAACGTGAGCAGAGCAATAGAAATTTTGCTGAAAACTTTAAGAGATTTGCGCAGGCAGTCGGGTTCGACGAGAATAAAGCTGTGGGAATCAATTATGCCCACAGTCCTCATGTTTATCATGTTCATAACGAGGATGCAGGGAGAGGTGTTTTTGGTGAGCCTTTGACAGAATACTGCGACGGCTTATATACGGATGCGACTGCCATACCAATTCTTTCTTTCCATGCGGACTGTGTCCCGCTGTTTTTTTATGATCCAAAGCGGCGGGCTGTGGCTGTGTGTCATGCTGGCTGGCGCGGTGTGGCGGCACATATTGCGCAAAACACCGTAGATTCACTCGTGGCAATTGGCTGCAGCCAAGAAAACATACTTGCGGCAATCGGCCCATGCATCAGCGTGAATCATTTTGAAGTGGGAAAAGAAGTGAAAGATGTGTTTTTACGTGAATACGGAAACGGTGTTATTCTGAGGCGTAACAACAAGCTTTATGTGAACCTTAATAAAGCTTGTGCGCAAGATATGCTGTCTGCGGGCTTGAAAGAAAAAAACATCACAGATTCGGGTTTGTGCACGTTTGCGGAGCAAAATCTATTTTACTCTCACAGAAGAGATCATGGGAAAACGGGTGCAATGGCTGCCGTAATTTCATTAAAGGATGAAGGAAAATGAATGAAAGAGTTTTAGTTGTTGATGACGAGCTGAATATTTTGGAGCTTCTGGAATACAACCTCAAAAAGGACGGTTATGAAGTCATCCGTGCCGATACCGGAGAAAAAGCAGTTGAGCTTCTTGAAAAAGTAAAGCCCGATATCGTGTTGCTCGATCAGATGTTACCGGGAATAGATGGTCTTAATGTATTAAAAAAGATACGTTCGAACGAGTCGCTAGCGGGAATGCCAGTCATCATGGTGACTGCACGTTCCGAAGAAATTGATAAAATTATCGGGTTGGAACTTGGAGCAGATGATTATATCACAAAGCCCTTTAGCGTACGCGAGCTTTCTGCGCGCGTTAAAGCGTTGCTTCGCAGAACCAGGCAAGCAGAAACGCAGATTCCAGCAGTTTTGAATTTCAAGCGGCTGAAAGTGGATACTGTTGGATATAAAGCCTGCATCGGTGAGGACAAACTGTTGCTGACGCTCAAGGAATTCGACCTTTTGGTGTTGCTGATGTCCAACGGTTCACAGGTCTTTACACGTGACGCCATATTAAACAAAGTATGGGGGTACGACTATTTTGGCGAAACACGTACTGTCGATGTACATATTACAAACTTAAGAAGGAAGCTTCTTGATTACGGCGAACATATTGAGACTGTAAGAGGAGTTGGGTACCGTTTTAACACACAAAATGAATCGAATATTTAAAAAAGTTGCATTGCGAATCACAATTCTTTTCTTCTTGGTTATTGTTGCCGCAAGTGTTTTTACAGCCATTCACCTAGACGATAGCTATAAAAATGATCAACGCGCCGCGCTGCTAAAAAATGCCAAGGTTATTGAAAGTGTTTTAATCAGATCTGGCAGCGATGATTATACCACGTTAAATAGCATCGATCAAATCAGAGACATGCGTATCACGCTGATTAATTACGATGGTGTTGTTGTTTTTGATTCGCGCGCAGATGCGGATGCTTTAGAAAATCATGCAGATCGCCCTGAAATCATATCGGCAATGGAATCGAGCGTAGGCTCTAATATTCGCTTTAGCACGACGCTTGGTAAAGATATGATGTATCTGGCTATCCGGTCGGAAAGCGTCGGTTTGGTTATTCGTGTATCGTTTATGCTTGAAGGCGTTTCAGCCTACTCAGCTGAGCTATGGATACCGCTGATCGTGCTTCTTGTTGTTGCGTTTATGCTATGTCTTGGCATTGCACTATTCGTTTCGCGCAGAATCACACAGCCAATCATTAAATTGAGGGGAGACATGTCTCGTATTGCACAGGGGCAGTATGAAGGATTTGAAAGAATAAAAACGGACGATGAAATCGAAGAGCTGTCTGATTCGCTTTGCAGTATGGCCAACACATTAAAGAGGAATTTTGACGCCATTACAGAAAATCACTCACGCCTTGAGGCGGTTTTCCGTGCTGTGCCGGGCGGTATTGTGGCAGTGGATAACGATCTTCATGTCATTATGGCTAACCCTGTCGCTCGGGGCATGTTTTCGATGGCAGACGCGCCTGAAGGCAAGCACTTTCTTGAAGTGACGCAGCACACGCAGCTTGAATCTGTGATTCGTGAAGCCGCAAAGTCACAAGGTGTAATTGAAAGAGAAATGACGATTCTTAGGGGCATGGAGGAGCGATACCTTCAGGTCTTTGCGGTTTGTGTGTTCAGTGAAGGCCGAGCTTATGGCGTGATACTGCTGGTTCAGGATATCACCAGACTTCGCAAGCTGGAAACGTTGCGAAGTGATTTCGCTGCAAATGTATCTCATGAACTCAAAACACCGCTCACGGTCATCCGAGGGTTTACGGATACACTCAAAGACGATTCGATATCACGCGAGGATTCAAACAGGTTCATCGATATCATCTCTATAGAATCTGAACGACTATCCCGTTTAATTGACGATATTCTCCTGCTTTCAGAAATTGAGAACGCTGCAAACGTGCCTTTTAGCGTAACGGATTTGCGAGAGGGGGTGAAAGAAGCGCTGATGCTTCTGAATACCAAAGCCCTAAACAAACAAATATCGCTGAAAACAAACATGTCGGAAAAAGCGGTATGGACAAATGCAGAAAATGACCGTATTAAGCAGATGGCGATTAATCTTATTGACAATGCGATTAAATATACGCCATCTAAAGGCGAAGTCAGCGTTGAGGTTTACGTGGAAGACGGGGCAGCAGTTCTGAGAGTGAAGGATACGGGTATCGGTATTCCCGAAGAAAACATTCCGCGTTTATTTGAACGGTTTTACCGCGTCGATAAAAGTCGTTCCCGTGCGCTTGGCGGCACTGGGCTTGGGCTCGCTATTGTTAAACACATTATCAATTTGGTTGGAGGACACATCGCGGTGAGCAGTGTTGTGGGGAAAGGCAGCGCATTCACCGTTTCTCTTCCGCTTGCAAAAACATCAAGTGACGAATCAAATTAATTTTTCAAAATAATTATCCCCATGCTTGCACATTTTTGTGAAATATGATATATTAATTTCGAAAGCAAGCTTGATTTACAGGAGAGTGGGAAAACCCCACTCTTTTCAATTGTATAGCGCCAAAGATTTTTTTGGGAGCTTAAAAATAAAGCTGCGATAATAGAAGTAAGAAGGTGTTAGTCATTTCCAAAAAAACAGAGATGCTCATAGAGTCACTCGTAGAGCCGTTGATCACGCAAAGCGGCTACGAATATGTGGGCATAGAATTAAATAAAAACGGCGCAGATACAGAGCTGATTATATTCGCTGATAAGCCCGGCGGTCTGGAGCTTGAGGACTGTGAAAAAATCAGCCGGATGATCGACCCGATTATTGATGAACACGATCCGATTGAAGAATCATATTATTTATGTGTATCGTCTCCGGGGCTGGACAGACCTCTTAAATCAGAGCGAGATTTTAAGCGAAGCATAGGCAAAAAGGTTGATGTGAAGCTTTACCGGCCAATGAACGGTAGCAAGGAATTCACTGGAGAATTCACATCATTTGACGAAAACGGTTTTACGCTGGATGGTGAAAAATCCTTTGCGTATAAGGATACCGCGATTGTCAGACTGCATGTTGATCTATAATTCGGAGGAAATGTATGAGCACAGAGTTTTTAAGTGCGCTTTCGGCACTGGAAAAAGAAAAAGGGATTGATAAGAGCGTTCTTATTGATGCCATTGAGAATGCCCTGGTTTCCGCATACAAGAAAAATTATGGTTCGGTTCAGGATGTTCGTGTGGAAGTGGACGACACCACAGGCGCTTATCGTGTATTTGCAAAAAAAACAGTTGCGGAAACGGTTGAAGATGACGATGCGGAGATTTCTCTTTCCGTTGCACAAAAAATTAATATTGCTTATGAACCCGGTGACATTATCGAAATGGAAGTCACTCCCGGTTCTTTTGGACGTATTGCGGCGCAAACGGCCAAACAGGTTGTTGTTCACCGTTTGAGAGAAGCTGAACGCGAAATTGTATATGAAAAGTTTATTGAGCGTGAAGGCGAAGTGATGACCGCATCTATTCACCGTGTTGATAAAAACAACATTTTGCTTGAGCTTGACGGTGCAGAAGGCATGATGCCTGCTGCTGAGTGTATAGCCGGTGAAAGATACAACATTAATGATCACATCAAGGTTTATGTGATGGAAGTGCGTAAAACAACAAAGGGCCCGCAGATTATTGTTTCACGGACTCATCCTGGATTGTTAAAGCGCCTTTTTGAAATTGAAGTGCCTGAGATTATGCAGAATATTGTTCATATAAAAAGTATAGCAAGAGAGGCCGGGTCGCGCACCAAAATTGCTGTTCATTCTGAGGATGAAAATGTCGATCCCGTCGGTTCATGTGTCGGACAAAAAGGCTCACGTATTGACAGAATCGTGGCAGAGCTTGGAAACGAAAAAATAGATGTGATTCCGTGGAGTATGGATCCTATAGAATTCATTGCGAATTCGCTTCGGCCCGCCAAGGTCCTTATGGTACAGATTCACGAATCAGAAAAGGCAGCCAAGGTGGTTGTTCCGGATTATCAGCTGTCTCTCGCCATAGGGCGTGAAGGACAAAACGCAAGACTTGCAGCCAAGCTTACCGGTTGGAAGATCGATATCAAGAGTCAGTCTCAAATTGAACAAGCGCTCTTCAGTGATGACGATACGCAAGAACAAGAAGTTGATGACGATCTGGAATACGACTCGTTTTTTGACGATGATATCAACATGAATGCGAACAATGTTGAAGATTCAGCAGGTATGGATATAATGGAAGATGACAAATTAGAGGAGTGAATATCCTGATTTGAAGACAAAAAAGGTGCCTGTGCGCATGTGTATAGCATGCCGTGAAGGCAAACCAAAAAAGGAACTGATTCGCGTGGTCGCATCTGAAAATGGTCTTTGTGCCGATGAAACGGGAAAGGCACATGGACGAGGTGCTTATATTTGTCCTGATGTAAATTGCCTTGACAAGGCGAGGAAAATTAAAGCTTTTGAACGAGCGCTGGAAACTCCGCTTGATGACGATGCTTATAACACAATTAAAAGGGTGATTTTACGGCGTGGGATCAAATAATCTTTCTATGGTGGGCCTTGCGTTTCGTGCAGGCAAAACGCTGGCCGGAACAGCAGCCTGCGAAAAAGGTTTAAAGCACAGAAATATTCGACTGTTGCTGCTGCAAGATGGGCTCTCGTCCTCCAGCAGAAAAAGATTTTTGGAGCTTTGTGAAAATACCGGCGTTAAGGTCATCACAATTGGCAATGGTAATACTTTAGGTGATGCGATTGGACGACCGGAGATTATGGTGCTTGGTATCACGGATAGAGGATTCGCGGATGCGATATGCAACAATTATGATGGTGGGAGTGGCTTGAATGAGTAAACTGAAAATTATTGATATGAACAAACAATTGATAGACAGATCAAAGCAAACCGTGGGGCGAATGGAATCACTTCAAACAAGTGTTCAAAACCATTTGGCCTCATTGAAGCGCATTGAAGCAGAATTAATTAGAATTGCGCGCGCAGAGGCTGAAGAACAGCGTCTGCTTAAACAACAACAGGAAACACAGGATACACAGGAACATACAAAAGCTGCGGCAGAGATTGAAAAGCCAGAAAAACAGGTTACTGCTACTCCAGTAGAAAATGCTGTGCAGAATGAACAGTCAAATAATACAACAAATGAAGATTTGCTCAAACCTGAAATGCCAAAAGAACCTTTACAGGAAAAAAACGTAAAACCGCTAGTAAATGAGAATACGGATATTAATATAAATACAACCGAAGAAAAGAGCCCCCGCCAAGAGCAGGGCCAATTACACGGCGGGCAGGATCGTCCGCGTTTCAATCAGGAACAGCGTGGCGGGCAGGATCGTCCGCGTTTCAATCAGGAACAGCGTGGCGGGCAGGATCGTCCGCGTTTCAATCAGGAACAGCGTGGCGGACAGGATCGTCCGCGTTTCAATCAGGAACAGCGTGGCGGACAGGATCGTCCGCGTTTCAATCAGGAACAACGTGGCGGACAGGATCGTCCGCGTTTCAATCAGGAACAGCGTGGCGGGCAGGATCAGCGTTCTCGCAATGAGAATCAAAAACCTCCCGCTTCACGAGATTTTTCCAAGTCTCCGAAACCGAAAAGTACCGAAGCTGAAACGGAAGGGTTTGTTTCAGTAGAAAAAAGAAACCATCTGTCTGGCAAGAAAAGTACCCATAACACTACTTTTGTTAAAGATGACAAAGGTAGAAAATCCAAAAAGGCGCTGATGAAGGAAAAAGTTGGTTTCGACGAAGGTGACGGAAGATACAGAAGCAAACGCCGTGTAAAGAACAAGCCTTCTGTGACACCTATGCCTGTGGTTATAGAAAAAGCCGTCATGACCAGCGAAACAATTTCTGTGAAGTCGCTTGCGGAAAAGACAGGCAAACCAGTTGCGGAGCTTTTGAAAAAGCTGCTGTTGCTTGGGATGATGTCTACAATTAATTCAGAAATTGATTGTGATACCGCGCAGCTAGTATGCTCTGAATTTAACATTGAGCTTGAGTATAAACCCGCAATGACAGCTGAAGATGTTTTGGGTGAGGTCGATCAGGAAGACGACGTGGAAAACCTTGAATCGCGTCCGCCCATAGTCACCGTTATGGGGCATGTCGATCACGGTAAGACATCGCTATTAGACGCAATACGCAAAACACGCGTCACAGAACATGAAGCGGGCGGAATCACACAGCATATCGGCGCATATACAATCACTCATAAAAAAAGAGACATCACTTTCCTCGACACACCGGGGCATGAAGCGTTTACAGCAATGCGCGCAAGAGGCGCGCAGGTCACCGATATTGCGATTCTGGTGGTGGCCGCTGATGACGGCGTGATGCCGCAGACGATTGAAGCGATTAACCATTCAAAAGCAGCAAATGTACCCATTATTGTGGCGATAAATAAAATCGACAAGCAGAACGCAAATCCTGAAAGGGTGAAGCAGGAGCTGACAGAGCATGGTCTCATCGCCGAAGAGTGGGGCGGCGAAACCATTATGGTTCCTGTCTCCGCACAAACGAAGGATGGTATTGACCAATTGCTTGAAATGATCGGTCTTGTGTCCGATATGCAAGAGCTCAAAGCCAACCCGAAAAGATTGGCAAAAGGCACCATTGTCGAAGCCAAGCTTGATAAGGGCCGCGGTCCTGTGGCAACCGTCCTTGTTCAGAACGGTACACTGCGTGTACAGGATATGATTGTGGCAGGTGTGGCTTACGGACGTGTACGCGCAATGGTGGACGATATGGGCAACCGCGTAGAGGAAGCCTATCCGTCACAACCCGTTGAGGTTGTGGGCTTTTCCGAAGTCCCAATCGCGGGTGATATTATGCATGCTGTGGAGCAGGATAAGCTGACGCGCCAAGTTGCGGAAGAAAGAAAAGACAAGCAAAAGGCCGACATGCTCAAAAACCTTTCCAAAGTCAGTTTTGAAGATTTGTTCAGTCAAGTGGAACAGGGAAAGGTTCAGGATCTGAATATCGTCATAAAGGCAGATGTTCAGGGTTCAGTGGAAGCTGTGCGGCAGGCTCTTGAAAAATTGAGCAACAGTGAAGTGCGTGTGAAGGTCATCCACGCGGGCGTCGGGGCTATCAAAGCGATGGATGTTATGCTGGCATCTGCTTCCAATGCGGTGATTATCGGCTTCAACGTACGTCCGGATACCATGGCACGAACTGAGGCTGATAAGGAAAAAGTAGAAATTAGGCTTTATCGCGTCATATACAAGGCAATCGAAGATCTACAGCTTGCTGTCAAAGGCATGCTGGCACCCGAGTTCAAGGAAGTGGTGCTTGGGCATGCCGAAGTCCGCACCACGTTTAGCGTATCCAGCATCGGCACAATTGCGGGCAGCTATGTGACTGACGGAAAAATTACAAAGAGCTCTTCTGTTCGTTTGCTGCGAGATAATATCGTCGTTCATGAAGGTGTTCTTGCTTCGCTCAAACGTTTCAAGGATGACGCAAAAGAAGTGAATCAAGGGTATGAATGCGGCATAACCATCAAAAACTATAATGACTTAAAAGAAGGCGACGTTATTGAAGCCTTTGAAATGCAGGAGATAAAGAGATAGTGTATAAAGACCGAATGTCCGGCATACAGGCTGAGTTTAAACGGACTCTCAGCGAAATCATTAAGAATGACATCAAAGATCCGCGTGTGTCTGAGATGGCCAGCGTGACCCATGTGGAATTAACGCGCGATTTAAAATATGCGAAAGCGTTTATCAGCATATTCGATTCGGAAAAAATGAAAAAATCAACGATTGAAACGCTGACTCATGCTGAACATTTTATCAAAAATGAAATCGGGCATAGAATGAGAATGAGGCGTTTGCCGGAGATTACGTTTTTATTGGATACATCCATCGAGTACAGCAATAAAATATCTGAAATGCTGAAGAAAGTATAAAGAATAAATGGGGTTAATAAAAATCGCAGACGCTATAGAGCGCGCGCGCAGCATCATGCTCGTGGCACATGTTCAGCCGGATGGCGACACGCTCGGTTCGTGCTTTGCATTAAAAGTGATGCTGGAGAAAATGGGAAAGGATGTCTTCATCTGCTGTGACGGAGACATGCCGTCGCGTTATCAAGAGCTTTTTCCAGCAGATATGATTCTGAACCCGCTTAATGTGAAAGAAACGGCAGACTTGGCGATAGCTGTGGATTGCGCTGACAGCGCGCGCCTTGGCAAGTGTTTTAAGCTCTTTAAAAATGCGAAAGCCACTGCCAACATCGACCATCATATAACAAACGATGGTTATGCGCAGCTCAATTTTGTAACAGGCGCGTCGTCTGTCGGAGAAATAGTATGCGAACTTATGCAGCTATGCGGCATTGAGCCTGACGAGAAATCGGCGCAGTATTTGTATATTGCGATATCGACGGACACAGGCAACTTCACATATTCAAATACGAACAGAAAATGCCTGACATATGCGGCAGAGATGGTCGAATTGTTTGATCTGAGAAACACGGCCGATGTGCTTTTTCGCCGACGGTCGCTTATTGCGACCCAGCTTATCGGACGCGCATTATCTCGTTTGGAAATATTCGACGGCGGGAAAATTGCATTTGTGACACTTCTGGAAAGCGATATGAAAGAATTTGGCGCACACAGCTCAGACTGTGAAAGCATCGTTGATTTTGCACGGGAAATTGAAGAAACGCAAGCTGCGGTATTTTTCAGGGAACTGCTGCATGGCGTAAAAATAAGCTTCCGGAGCAAAGGCGGTATCGATGTTGGCGCGGTGGCCGCGCTATATGGCGGAGGCGGTCATGCAGGCGCTTCGGGGTGCCAAACGAGCGGCAAACTTGATGAAGTAAAAAAATCTGTACTGGAAAAGCTCAAAGGACTGATATAGATGAACGGTATAATCAACTTTTTAAAGCCGCCCGGTATGTCATCAAACGGTGCGGTTGTTTTTTTAAGAGGGCTTCTTCGCGTAAAAAAGACAGGTCATGCTGGAACACTGGATCCGGGGGCATGCGGCGTGCTTCCAATTTGTGTTGGCAAAGCCACGCGCATTTCTTCATATGTGATGGGCGGCATCAAGGAATATATTGCAGAGGTCACATTTGGAAAAAGCACGGACACGGGCGACAGTTACGGAAGTGTGACACAGGTTTCCCATGTGACTCTTCCTGAAGCGGAGACTGTTAAATCGGCGTTGCGCGCGTTTTCCGGTCTCGTTACTCAGCAGACGCCTGCATACAGTGCCGTCAAGCATGAAGGCAGGAAGCTGTATGAGCTTGCGCGACGTGGCATTGAAATTGAGCCCAAGCAACGAGAGATTATGATTTATGATGCAGCTTATATACGCCAAACAAGTGACGCTTCTCATTTGCTTAGAATCGTATGCGGAAAAGGCACATATATCAGACAACTTTGCGAAGATATTGGACAAAACCTCGGCATTCCTGCATATATGTCGTTTTTAGTGCGTACGAAATGTGCCGGTCTTAATATCGATCAAGCTTATACTGCAGATGAGCTGAAAAACATGCAGGGACAGTTTCAGGATGCACTTTTGCCTATGGATGGTTTTTTACACACTCTTCTTAGGATTGATGCTGACAAGGAACTTTTTCCGGCATTAATCAACGGTAACAATGTACATGTTGGAGGAGAAGACATCGATAAGGCGTGTATATATGTGCAAAACCGCTTGCTTGGCATAGGACAGCGCATGAGTGGTGATCTGAAAATCTCAACATTACTGGTGGATAGATAGATGAAGGTAATGAATCTTCTGCAGGCAAAAAAAATTCAATTTATGAATACATCACTTGCTCTGGGTACATTCGATGGTCTTCATATTGGCCATATGGCGCTTATAGATGCCGTGAAACGCCAGCGTGCGAAAAGTGTTGTTTTTACATTCGATTCACTTCCTGCAGATTACTTTTATGGTGAACATCGTCCTATGCAGCTGATGACACTGGATGAAAAGATATCGGCGTTTGAAAAAGCGGGAGTCGATTTTCTTTGCCTCACGCATTTTGACAAAAAACTCGCCGTCATTGATAAAGATAAATTTGCGGCAATGATACATGATATTTTCAAACCTGTTTCCGTAATTGCGGGATACAATTACACCTATGGGCGTGACGCAAAGGGTAATGCGGATACATTGCAAAAGGCAGGCGTACGATTTGGTTTTGAGGTGCAGGTGATTGAGCCGGTCTTTTCTGAAGGCGAGCCTGTCAGCGCCACGCGTATTCGCGAATGCATTGAAGCGGGCAATGTGGAGCGTGCGTCTCATTTGTTGGGGTACAATTATCCGCTGACCGGAAAGGTGGGCAGCGGACGCCGCATCGGCACCCATAAACTTGGGTTTCCGACAGCAAACCTCATCCCACCGCCTGAAAAAATGATTCCTCTAAGGGGCGTATACGGCGTTTCAGTATTTGCCAAAGACAAAGATTTTAAAGGCGTCTGCAATATCGGCGTAAATCCCACAGTGTCAAACAGCATTCGAGAAAGCATTGAGACACATATCATCGGATTAAATGACAATTTATACGGCGAAACAATGACAATACGCTTTGAGAAACGTATTCGCGGAGAGAAAAAATTCAACAGCATAGGCGAGCTTAAAGCGCAGATTCAGCGTGATATAGATAGTCTTTAACTGTTTTTGAAAATAATCTTTAGGAGGGGGCATTTGAGCCCCTTTAATATATGAGTAAAATCAATACCCAAATTCGCCGTCTATGAGCACCACATGCATCTCTTTGCCGCGCGTGGGGCGCTGAATACGCACAGTCACATTGCACATACGCTGATCGCTGTCACAGTCTGTGCAGCGGTTTTCGGTGGCGCAGGGGGTAGAAAGGCCAAGCCGCCGTGCGTTTTGAGGACAAGCTACTTTTTTAATGCGCACGACCGCTGTGTGCGGATTGGCAGTCAACTTGTTTTTCCCTGCCACAAAGATCACCTTATTCGGACCGTAAAACATTGCTGACGCACGATTGCCCGTTCCGTCAATATTGATTAAATCACCATCAAGCGTCAGTGCGTTAGTTGATGTAAGATACACATCCGCTGTCATGGCCTTATGTCTGACTTCATTTTTGTCTTGACCGCAGCGATCTGCCAGTTCTCCTGAATAGATTGTGTTTCCTCGCTTCAGCAGTGAGTCCACGATGCCCGTCTCAAAAAGAGTCATGCTGCCGCCCATCCCCACAGTATCATCATGACCGATCACCGAAATAACGTACGAAACCGCGTCATTCGCGTCGGTTGCTATCACTGCTTTGAAGCCCTTTTTGTTTAGCGCATCAATTGTTTTTTCGATATCGTTCATTTCATTCCTCCAACTTATACATGTCTTATTATAACATGGCATTATCTCAAAACCAATATTGCTGATTGCAATTCTGTTCGCTTTTATATAATATAGTTGCGAGATTATAACGGAGGAAATGCTTTATATGGCATCAAGCATGGACAAATTCAGAAACTTCTGCATCATTGCGCATATCGACCACGGCAAATCGACGCTGGCCGATAGGCTCATTGAAGCCACAAATACGATATCAAAGCGCGACATGCACGCGCAGATTCTTGATACAATGGACCTGGAGCAGGAACGCGGCATCACCATCAAGTCTCAGGCTGTGCGTATGTTCTATGTGTTTGGTGGTGTGGAATATACGCTCAATCTGATTGATACACCGGGACACGTCGATTTCACATACGAGGTTTCCAGGAGCATGGCGGCATGTGAAGGCGCGATACTCGTGGTGGACGCCAGTCAGGGTATTGAAGCGCAGACACTGGCAAACGTATACCTAGCCATGGATAACGGGTTGGAAATTCTGCCTGTCATCAATAAAATTGACCTACCCTCTGCGCGCGTGGATGAAGTCTGCAAGGAGATTGAAGATGTACTGGGGCTCGATACGTCATACGCGCCGCGAATCAGTGCCAAGGAAGGCATCGGTATTAACGATGTGCTGAAAGCCATTGTTGAGTATCTTCCCGCGCCGAGCGGTGATGCTGACGCGCCTTTAAAGGCAATGATATTTGATTCATATTATGACAATTATAAAGGCGCCATCAGCTATGTACGTGTGAAACAGGGCAGCGTCAAAGAAGGTGAAAAAATTCTGTTTATGGCTGCGGGTAAACGCTTCGAAGTAACGGAAACAGGCGTATTTCTTCCCACACCATTCAGAACGACATCTTTATCAGCGGGAGAGGTGGGTTACATTGCGGCGAGCGTAAAAAACGTGTCGGACACGCGGGTAGGCGATACCATCACCAACGCGAAAGATGGCGCGACAGAGCCACTGCCAGGATACAAAGAGGTGACGCCCATGGTGTTCTGCGGCATTTATCCGGCTGACGGTGCAGACTATGAGGATTTGAAAGATGCGCTTGCCAAGCTTGCGCTTAACGATGCCTCGCTGATATATGAGCCTGAAACTTCTGTGGCGCTCGGCTTTGGCTTCCGCTGCGGTTTTTTGGGGCTGCTGCACATGGAAATCATTCAGGAACGGCTGGAACGCGAATTTGACCTCAATCTCGTGACCACCGCACCCAGCGTGAGCTATCATGTCATGACGGTAAAGGGCGAACTGCTTGTTGTAGAAAACCCCACAAATTTGCCGCCCACAACGTCTATTGAGTATATGGAAGAGCCGATTGCCGATGCCACGATTATGACACCGGATGAATATGTGGGTGCGGTGATGGATATCTGTCAGGAAAAACGCGGCGTGTTTAAAAACATGGAATACCTTGAGGAGACGCGCGTACTTATCCATTACGAACTGCCGCTTAATGAAATTATATATGACTTTTTTGATATATTAAAGTCACGCACGCGCGGCTATGCCTCGCTCGATTATGAGCTCAAAGGCTATAAGAAAAGCGACCTTGTGCGGCTGGATATGCTTCTGAATGGCGATACTTGCGACGCACTGTCTATCATTGTACATCGCGACAAGGCATATGCGCGCGGACGCAGCATTGCTGAAAAATTGAAGGATGCGATTCCGCGTCAATTGTTTGAAATACCCATTCAGGCAGCCATCGGCGGCAAGGTTATTGCGCGAGAAACGGTGAAAGCCATGCGCAAGGACGTGCTGGCCAAATGCTATGGCGGCGACATCTCGCGAAAGAAAAAGCTGTTAGAAAAGCAGAAAGAAGGCAAAAAGCGCATGCGGCAGGTGGGTAGCGTTGAGGTGCCGTCCGAAGCGTTCATGTCCGTGCTCAAAATGGACTGATGGATACACTGGGTCTCTACATTCATATACCGTTTTGCCTGCGCAAGTGCGCCTACTGTAACTTCGTTTCATATCCGGACAGGTTAGGCGACGCAGACCAATATATTGATGCACTCATTGACGAAGCGCGTTTTTATAAGAAACTGCTTCAAAACCGTGTTGTCAACTCTGTGTTTATTGGCGGCGGCACGCCCTCGCTGTTATCTCCCGCACAGATGAAAAAGCTGGTTTGCGCACTTCAAGCCATCACGCCATGGAAGAATACGGAAATTACGCTGGAAGCCAATCCTGAAACACTGAACGAAGAAAAGCTGTCTGCTTTTTCAAAGCTTGGCATTAACCGATTAAGCCTCGGATTGCAAACGCACGAAAACGCGGTTCTTCACGACATCGGACGCGGCCATAAGTGGGAGACATTTTTGTATGCATTTGAAACAGCCTCACGCTTTTTTAATAACATCAACGCGGATATCATTTTTGGGCTGCCCGGGCAGACGCTTCAAAGCTTTGGGGAAACGTTAAGTCGGCTTATCCATATTTCTCCGGCGCATATATCCGCATACGCGCTCAAACTCGAAACGGATACGCCACTTTTTAAGCGATACAGCGGCGTAGATGATGATGCCGACAGAGAAATGTATCATTTGGCAGTCAAAATACTGACTGGAGCGGGATATACGCATTACGAAACATCAAATTTTGCCAAACCCGGATTCGAGTGCCGTCACAATTTGAAATACTGGGTTGGGGAAGAGTATCTGGGGCTTGGCGCCGCAGCATTTTCTTTCCTGAAAGAAGACGGCGGGCATCGTTTTGGTAACGTATCGTCACTGGATGATTATCTCCAATGCGTAATGGAAATGAAGCGTCCTATAAGCGAGAATGTCTATATAACCGGAATGGATCAAATCATTGAATACATCATGCTGCACTTAAGACTTAAAAAAGGCATCGATTTTGCAGAATATCAACGCAACTTCGCCAGAGACTTTACATCTGATTTTGGTGAAGCAATTCATATTACGCAAAATGCTCATTTGATTACAGTTGATTGCAAAGGAATCCGCCCAACATTAAAGGGTTTCGATCTGCAAAATACGTTGATTTGCGAATTTATAAAAAATCTGTGAATATGAATTAGGGCACTTGACTTTGCAGACAATAAGTGCTATTTTTATACCATGATATTAGCACTCATCTATAACGAGTGCTAATAAAGAATTGTTCCGATTGAAAGGAGGAAGACCGATGGACTTAAGCGAAAGAAAAATTGGCATACTTAAAGCCGTCATCGATGATTATATCATGACCGGTCTTCCGATTGGGTCAAGAACGATATCCAAGAAAAGCGGCTTTGAATTAAGTTCAGCCACGATAAGAAACGAGATGGCAGACCTTGAGGAACTTGGTTTTCTGGAACAGCCGCACACTTCTGCCGGACGAATCCCTTCACAGAGAGCCTATCGTTTTTATGTGGATCGGCTTATGAAGGTTGTCAAGCTGAATTCAGCTGAGGCAGAGCGGATAAAAGGCTATTTTCAGGATAAGATGAGCGAAGTTAGCCAGGTCATGGAGAAGGCGGCGAAGGTGCTTTCAGATACCACGCATCATATATCGATGGTGCTTAGGCCACAGCTAAAAAATTCCATCATCAAGCGCATCCAGATTGTCAAAATTACCGAGAGGAAAGCCATATTGCTTGTGGTGACCGACGCCGGGCTTGTGACAGACACCGTCATCGTTGTTCCTGAAGGTATCACGCCAGATTATCTGGAAATGATATCGAACATGTTGACTGAAAAGCTGGAGTCAAAGACACTGGAACAAGCCGAGAACGACTTAAAAGGCTTTATGTGCGAAACTGTCATAGATGGCAGCGATTTTGTCTCGGATGTCATCAACGCAATAGAAACCAGCGTGGAGCCATATGGTGAAAAAGGCATCGTGCTTAGCGGCACGCAGAACATTATCGACTATCCCGATTACATGAGCATTGAAAAAGCCAAAAACTTTATCTCGGTTCTTGAAACAAAGGATATGCTCTATGAGATGATGAAAAAGGCCACACAGCTCGAGTTTTCTGTAACAATCGGGCAAGAGAACGAAGTAAAAGAGCTTTTTGACATGAGTATTGTCACCGCGACATACAAAATTGGCGGCAAATCGCTCGGCTCTTTTGGTGTGATTGGCCCGACACGCATGG
Organism: Clostridia bacterium; assembly: GCA_003249555.1. GTDB lineage: Bacteria > Bacillota > Clostridia > Christensenellales > SZUA-584 > SZUA-584. The sequence continues at coordinate 37,228 of QKIQ01000017.1, forward strand.
ATTACGGCAAGGTGATATCCATTCTTGGGTATGTGAGCAACAGCTTAAACAGCATACTGTCAAGTTTTATTGAATCAGATGATTAAAGGAGGGGAAAGCCACGAATGAGTGACAACGAAAAAGACAATGTGACAAACGACATATTGGAAAATGAAGCACAGGAAATGGCAGAAGAGAAAAAATGCGAAGCCAAAGAAAGCCACAAAAAGAGCACCAAGGCAGACAAAAAACTTGCTGAAGCATTGAATGAAGCGCTTAAAGAACGCGATGATTTTAAAGATAAGTATCAGCGCACATTCAGCGAATTCAATAACTATAAAAAGCGCATGGCAACGACTCGGGCAGACGCATTTAAAGACGGGCAATGCGATACCGTTTCAAAGATATTGCCGGTGCTGGACAACTTTGAAAGAGCCCTTGAACATATAGAGGGCGGCGAGGACAACGCGCTGGCGCAGGGCTTTGCGATGGTCTATAAGCAGCTGACAGTGGCTGTGGAACAAATGGGCGTTCAAGAAATGGGCGCGCCGGGAGAGGTTTTTGATCCAAACTACCATCAAGCGATTCAGATGGTGGAGCCGCAAGAAGCAGACGCTTCCGGTACTATCGCGGGCGTCGCTCAAAAGGGCTACAAGATGGACGACCGGGTCATCCGGCATTGCATGGTCATGGTTAACAAGTAATATATATTTTCTATACAAGGAGGGAAACAGGATATGGGCAAAATCATAGGAATTGATTTAGGAACGACAAACTCATGCGTGGCTGTGATGGAAGGCGGCGAACCGACTGTTATCGTTAACGCGGAAGGCAGCAGGACAACACCGTCTGTTGTGGCGTTTTCCAATACGGGCGAAAGATTGGTTGGTAAGGTGGCAAAAAACCAGGCAATCACCAACCCGGACAGAACCATCATCTCAATCAAGAGAGACATGGGTACGGACAGAACAGTAAATATTGAAGGAAAGAACTATTCCCCGCAGGAAATCAGCGCGATGATTCTGCAGAAGCTTAAAAGCGACGCGGAAGCATATCTTGGCGAAAAGGTAACGGACGCTGTTATCACAGTTCCGGCTTACTTCACAGACAGCCAGCGTCAGGCCACGAAGGACGCAGGCAAAATCGCGGGTCTTAACGTTCAGCGTATCATCAATGAACCGACGGCAGCTTCGCTTGCATACGGCGTTGATAAAGAAGAAGAGCAAAAAATACTCGTGTTTGACCTTGGCGGCGGTACTTTTGACGTATCCATACTTGAGATCGGTGACGGCGTGTTCGAAGTGCTCGCGACCAACGGCAACAACCGTTTGGGCGGTGACGACTTTGACCAAAAGGTGATGGATCATATCGTGGCCGAGTTTAAGAAAACACAGGGCATCGACTTATCTAAGGATAAAATGGCAATGCAGCGCATTAAGGAAGCTTCTGAAAAAGCAAAGGTTGAGCTTTCCGGCGTATTGCAAACCAGCATAAATCTGCCTTTTATTACAGCGGACGCTTCCGGACCAAAGCATTTGGATATGACCATCACACGCGCAAAGTTCAACGAACTCACTGCAGACCTTGTTGAGCAGACGGCTGTTCCCACGCGAAAGGCGCTGCAGGACGCAGGTATTTCAGCCTCAGACCTTTCAAAGGTTATCCTCGTCGGCGGCTCTACTCGTATTCCCGCTGTGCAGGATAAGGTTAAGGAGATCACAAGCAAGGAGCCATATAAGGGTATTAACCCGGACGAGTGTGTCGCAGTCGGCGCAGCCATTCAGGCGGGCGTTATTGGCGGAGAAGTGAACGACATCGTTCTTCTCGACGTCACACCGCTTTCACTTGGTATTGAGACATTGGGCGGCGTGTTCACAAAGCTTATCGACAGAAACACGACTATTCCCACGAAGAAGAGCCAGGTGTTCTCGACAGCCGCAGACGGTCAGACAAGCGTGGAAATTCATGTGCTTCAAGGCGAAAGAGAGATGGCGTCGCATAACAAGACGCTCGGCCGCTTTAATCTGACGGGAATTCCGCCGGCACCCAGAGGCGTTCCTCAGGTGGAAGTCACATTCGATATCGACGCTAACGGTATCGTTCACGTATCTGCGAAAGATTTGGGTACAGGAAACGAACAGAAGGTAACCATCACAGCATCGACAAATATGTCCAAGGAAGATATCGACAAAGCGGTGAAGGATGCTGAGCAGTTTGCCGAAGATGACAAAAAGGAAAAAGAAAAGGTCGAGATCAGAAATAACGCCGACAGTCTTGTGTTCCAGACAGAAAAGACGATCAAAGATCTTGGAGATAAGGTTGGCAGCGAAGATAAAGGCAAGATAGAAGCTGAAGTATCAAACGTGAAGAGTGCGCTTGCAGGCACGGATATAGACGCCATCAAAGCAGCCACCGAAAAGCTATCGCAGGTGTCTTATGACGTATTCGGCAAGATTTATCAGCAGGCCAACGCACAGGCCAATGCAGCCGGTGCACAAAACGGTCCTCAGGACGGCGCTGAACAGGCACCACTGGATGACAATGTTGTCGACGCAGATTATGAAGTCGTTGACGACGAGAAGAAAGACAAATAAAATCATATACATATGATATAGCCGGTAAAGCCAGAGCGTAATAAGGCGCTTTGGCTTTTCGGGCGTCTATTACTATAATTTAGGCGGTGCTTAATTTTGGCTGATAAAAGAGATTACTACGAAATTCTGGGCGTAAATAAAAACGCCACGAACGATGAAATAAAAAAAGCATATAGAAAGCTGGCCAAGCAATATCATCCGGACGTGAACGCAGACAAAGATTCTGCGTCGGATAAATTTAAAGAAGCCAGCGAAGCATACAGCGTACTCAGCGATGACCAGAAACGCAAAAAATATGACACATATGGCCATGCGGCCTTTGACCAAACCGGCGGAGCTGGCGGTTTTGGCGGATTCGGCGGTTTTGACGATTTCATGGGTGGTTTTGGTGATATATTTGATTCGTTTTTTGGCGGCGGGCGCTCAACGCGACGCAACGGGCCTGTGCGCGGTGCCGATTTGCGCATGGAACTTCGCATCACCTTTGAAGAAGCCGCTTTTGGCGTCACCAAAGACATACGGCTTAATAAAGACGAGGCTTGCTCAGAATGCAGCGGTACCGGCGCAAAGAAAGGCACTTCTCCTCAGAACTGCTCGGCGTGCGGGGGGACAGGACAAATACGGCAGCAGAGAAACACGGCTTTTGGCAGCTTTGTCAATGTTGTGGATTGCCCGGAATGCGGCGGACGCGGCAGCATCATCAAGGAACCCTGTCCGAACTGCGGCGGACGCGGAATTTTAACAAAACAAAAAACAATAAGCGTGGATATTCCGGCAGGCATCGATAACGGCCAGATATTGACGATGCGGGGCGTTGGAGCAGCGGGGCAGCGCGGAGGCCCTTCGGGTGATCTTCAAATATATATTTACGTACAGCCCCATAAGCAATTCACGCGTGAGGGATACGATCTATATATTGATATACCTGTATCATTTGTGGATGCGGCGCTGGGCATTGATCTGACAATACCGACACTTGATGGCAAAGCCAAGCTCAAGATGGGTGAAGGGACGCAGACGGGGACTGTTTTCCGTCTTAAGGATAAGGGGATCACACATCTACATTCGTCACGTAAAGGCAGCCTATATGTAAAGGTGAATGTGGAAGTGCCAAAGAAGCTCAGCGAGAAGCAAAAAGCATTGCTTCGCGAATTTGATACCCTGTCACATAAGCAAAAAAGTTTTTTTGAAAGAGTTAAGGGAGAATGAACTGGAAACAAATTTGTATTCACACAACCGAAGAGGCTTCCGATATCGTATCGTCCATTTTGATGGATGCCGGAGCCACGGGTGTGGAAATGGAAGGCGGCAGCGTTCCTGTTGCAGAGAGGGATGAATATATCGCCCAGCCTCAGGAGAATAATGAAGGAATCATTGTCAAGGCTTACTATGGTGAAGACGGATTCGATGACACGCTGTTGTATGTTCAAAGCCGTCTGAACGAGCTCAAAGAAGCGCAAGACATGGGTTCCCTTTGTGTCTCTGTGAACACAGTCGCAGACACAGATTGGAATGAAAATTTTAAAAAGCATTTTAAAGCCTTCCGAGCGGCAGGCTGCTTTGTTGTTAAACCGACATGGCAGGATTATCCATGCGAAAACGGTGACATTGTGATCGAAATTGACCCGGGTATGGCTTTTGGTTCGGGTGCGCATGAAACCACACGTATGTGTCTTGAGTTGCTGCAAAAGTACATGCCAGGCAAGGCGGCTGTCCTCGATGTGGGATGCGGCTCGGGTATTCTCGGTATCGGCGCAGCAAAGCTAGGCGCTAAAAGAGTGCTTGCGCTTGATAACGACAACGTCAGCGTGGGGGTGGCTCAGGCCAATGCACAATCCAACGGTGCTGATGTCATGGAGGTGCGTCAGTCGGATCTGCTTTTAAATGCGGGTAACGAAAAATATGATATCATCCTTGCAAATATTATCGCGGATATTGTGATTCGTCTGAACCAAAACGCCAGGAAATACTTGCTTAACGACGGCGTTTATATCATGTCGGGTATTATCGACGAGAGAGAAAATGATGTGTTAGGTTCTCTTGAGAAAAACGGATTTGAAATTATCGAGACCTTAAGCATGGCGGATTGGCGTGCTTTTGCCGCGAGGAAACGCTGATGCATAGGTTTTATACCGAGCCTAAAAATGTGCATGAAAAAAGCTTAGCAGTCATCGGAGATGAAGCCAAGCATATGAAAAACGTACTTCGTATGCAAGCAGACGATACATTTATCGCATTTGATGGATCAGGCATCGATTACACCTGCCGTATTTTGCATGTCGGTACACAAATCGACGCACAGATACTCTCAAAAAACCACAATGAAGCGGAATCCAATATTAAAGTGACATTGTATCAGGCATATCCCAAGTCTGCAAAAATGGAAGAGATTGTTCAAAAGGCCGTTGAGCTTGGTTCATTCCGAGTGGTTCCTTTCATATCGCAGCGGTGCGTCAAACGGCCCGAAGATTCATCAAGACTGAGGCGCGTGGCAATGGCCGCTGTCAAGCAATGCGGCAGAAGCGTACTTCCGCATGTTGACGATGTTTTAAAGTTTGAGGACGCTCTTTTTCTTATGAAAAAGCATGAAAAGCTTATTGTTTGCTGGGAAGAAGAGCGCGACACAACGCTTAAGTCAGCACTTTTGTGTGAAGCGCAGGATATCGGTGTCGTGATTGGGCCGGAGGGCGGTCTTGAAGCCGCAGAGGTTGACCAAATGCGTGAAGCAGGAGGCGTATCAGTGACTCTCGGACCACGCATTATGCGAACAGAAACAGCAGGTATTGCAGTTATGGCGGCCATTTTTTATGAGAAGGGACAAATGAAGCTGTGAAAAGAGTGGCTTTTTATACATTAGGCTGCAAGGTTAACACTTATGATACAACATTTATGCAATCTCTTTTTGAACAAAACGGTTACGTAACTGTGGATTTTGAGCGAAAAGCAGATATTGTGGTCATAAATACCTGCACAGTTACAGCAATGGCGGACAAGAAATCACGTGCGGCGATACGGCGTGCCGCGAAAACCGGTCATGTGATTGTTGCGGGTTGTCTTGCGCAGCGCGCCGCCTGTGAACTGCTTGAGATGGAAGGCGTCAGCGCCGTGATCGGAACGGATGAGCGCGGAAAAATCGTTGAAGTTGCTGATCAGTTGCTAAATGGCGCGGTTGCTGTAAATCTCACGCATGAACTCAAAGGCTGCGGTTTTGAGCCGATGCATGTGACTTCTTCGGGAGAACGAACACGCGGCGTGTTAAAAATCCAGGAGGGATGCGATTGCTTTTGCAGCTATTGTATTATTCCCTATGTTCGCGGGAGGTCGCGCAGTCGTGAATTTGATGATATACTGTACGAAGCAGTCGAGATGGCCAAGAGTGGTATAAACGAAATCGTTCTCACCGGTATACATCTCGCGTCATACCGCGACGGTGAAAGAGGTCTTGGCGATTTGATTCGCGCTTTAGATAAATGCGATATACGTTTGCGTCTTGGCTCAATCGAGCCGGGTGTGTTGGACGAAGATTTTATAAAAATGGCCTCTTTAACAAAAAATCTCTGTCCACATTTTCATTTGTCGCTGCAAAGCGGATCGGCGGATGTGCTGAATCGTATGAACAGACCTTATACACCGGATGAATATATGGGGTTTGTATCAATGCTTCGCCGCTATTTTGATAAACCAGCCATCACGACGGATGTCATTGCGGGCTTTCCTGCAGAAACAGCAGCCGAGCATAATGAAACGCTGGAATTTGTGAAAAAGGCTGCATTTTCGCGCATTCATGTGTTCCCGTTCTCAGCAAGAGAAGGCACACGCGCGTTTTCTATGACACCGCGCGTGCCCAAGGCAGTTGCCAAGCAGCGTGCGGCGGAATTAATACAACTCGGCGAGGCACTCGAGGAACGCTATATCGAAAGCATGGTTGGTCATGAAGCACAGGTGCTTTTCGAAGAACCTTCCGAAATATTTGAGAATTGCTTGGAAGGATACTCAGAACGTTATATTCGCGTGGCGTCGCAGGCAAATCGAAACGAACTCAAAACAGTCTGTCTCATCCAAAAAAATCAAAAGACTGTATTGGGTATATAAGGAGGTTTTCATGAACGACTGTTTGTTTTGCAAAATCGTTAAGGGGGAGATTCCATCCTCCAAAGTCTATGAGGACGATAAGGTGCTCGCTTTTCATGATATTGATAAAAAGGCGCCCGTCCACGTGCTTATTATACCTAAGAAGCACGTCGATTCCATAGCGGCGCTCGAAGCCACAGATTTTGATACGGTTGCCCATATTATGCGCGTGGCTCAAAAGCTAGCTGAAGAACTCGGGCTGAGTGACGGCTTTCGTTTGGTTGCCAACACAGGAAAAGACGGGGGACAAACCGTCAATCATCTGCATTTTCATCTTCTTGGCGGGCGCTCACTTGGCTGGCCTCCGGGTTAACATTGTTTATAGCATAAATAAACAATACATAGTATAATATCTTGGCAATGGATATAACTGGAGGATATTGAATGAAAATTAAAAAAGCGGTCATACCTGCAGCCGGCCTTGGCACGCGGTTTTTACCCGCAACAAAAGCACAGCCAAAAGAAATGCTGCCGATCGTCGACAAACCGACGATTCAATATATCGTAGAGGAAGCAATCAACGCAGGCATCGAAAGCATCTTGATCATCACGGGACGCGGCAAACGCAATATTGAAGACCATTTTGACAAATCATATGAGCTGGAATCAGAACTCAAAAGAAAAGGTAACACGTCACTGCTAAGCATGGTCGAGGATATTTCTCAGCTTATCAATGTTTTTTATGTTCGACAGAAGGAAGCAAAGGGGTTGGGACATGCCATCGGCTGCGCGCGAGATTTTGTGGGCAATGAGCCCTTCGCCGTGCTGCTGGGCGACGATGTTGTGGTGTCTAAACAGCCTGCTATCGGACAACTAATAGACGTTTATGAGAAAAAGAACGCATCGGTACTGGGGGTTCAGCGCATAGACAATACTGATGTGGATAAATACGGTATCATTGATCCTGCAAATGATATTAACGGCGGCCGGCTTCATGAGGTCAAAAACCTTGTGGAAAAGCCTGCGGCAGATAATGCACCTTCCAATCTTGCAATACTTGGACGTTATATTATCACACCTGAAATCTTTGATATATTGGCTGTTCAGCAGCCGGGTGTTAAAGGCGAAATACAGCTTACAGACGCGTTGAAAACACTGTCGCATTCACAGGGCATGTATGCATATGAGTTTGAAGGCAAACGCTATGATGTAGGTGATAAGCTAGGTTTTTTAAAAGCGACAGTGGAATTTGCATTAACCCGTGAAGACTTAAGCCAAAGCTTTGGTGCTTACTTGAAAAACGTTGTAAAGGATTTGTAATATGAGTGAAATTAAAGATATCAAATTGGCACCCGCAGGCGAGCTCAAGATTGAGTGGGTTAAAAAGCACATGCCCGTTCTTTCGTTTCTTGAAAAACGTTTCGAGGCTGAAAAGCCATTTAAAGATGTAAAGGTGTCGCTTTCTGTGCATCTGGAAGCAAAAACAGCATATCTTTGCCGCGTGCTTAAAAGCGGAGGCGCATTAATGTCTGTGACGGGCTCAAACCCGCTTTCCACTCAAGACGATGTGGCCGCGGCACTGGTCAGCGGCGGCATTGATGTGTACGCTTGGCACGCTGCCACAGCGCAGGAATATGAAAGACACATCTCGATGACGCTTCATCACAATCCTCACATCGTTATTGATGACGGTGCGGATTTGTCGGAAGCGCTTCATACTAGAGATAAGGACAAAGCCTGCGATGTCATCGGCGCATGTGAAGAGACAACGACAGGGCTGCTTCGTTACAGAGCGCGCGAAAAGAACAAGTCTCTGATGTTTCCGGTTGTTGCTGTGAACGATGCGGACTGTAAGCATCTTTTCGATAACCGTTACGGTACAGGGCAATCTGTATGGGATGGCATCATGCGCACCACAAACCTTGTGGTTGCAGGCAAAGTCGTGGTTGTCGCGGGCTACGGCTGGTGCGGCAAAGGCATTGCGCTTAGAGCCAAAGGTCTTGGCGCTCGCGTCATTGTCACGGAGATTGACCCAATCCGTTCAATGGAAGCGGCAATGGACGGATATGATGTGATGCCAATGGATGACGCCGCCGGACTTGGTGACATATTTGTCACCGTGACAGGTTGTAACGATGTGATTCGTAAACAGCATTTCAACAAAATGAAGAATGGAGCCATTCTTTCCAACGCTGGCCATTTCAACGTAGAAATCAACTTGCCAGAGTTGGAATCGCTGTCAAAGTGTACCCATATGGCTCGACATAACATCATGGCTTATGATCTGGGCGGGAAAATGATATACCTGCTCGCTGAGGGACGCCTCGTTAATCTTGCTTCGGGTGACGGACATCCGGCAGAGATTATGGACTTAAGCTTTGCCATACAAGCGTTGTCGCTAAACTATCTTGTTCAAAACAAGGGTAAGCTTGAGAATAAGGTTTTCAGTGTACCGCGGGATATCGATATAGAGGTTGCGGAATTAAAACTCAAAGCAATGGATATCAGCATTGATTCTTTGAGCGACGAACAACGCGCTTATATGTATGGAGAAACAATATGAGTGTTCGCATCAACAACGGTTATGTGATAACTGCCAATGCGCAGAACGCATGCATGGAAGGATGTGTTATCGTCGATGGCGGCATTATCGTTTATGCAGGTTCTGAGGCGTTAGCTCCTGATATGGATGTCGCGCGGACAATAGATGCGAACGGTGGAATTATTGCCCCCGGTTTTGTGAATACGCATACGCATGTGGCGATGAATCTGCTGCGCGGCTATGCGGACGACATGGCGTTGATGGACTGGCTTCAAAACAGTATTTGGCCCGCAGAAGCCAGGCTGGATGAGGAAGCTGTTTATTGGGGGACTATGCTTGCGATAGCCGAGATGGTTTCTGGCGGCATCACATGCTTTTCCGACATGTATAACTTCACTGAACAGATCGCTAAAGCGGCAAACGACGCCGGCATTCGTGCACTGATTGCAACCGCCGTGCTGGATATAGACGGGCAGGGAGATAAACGTCTTCAAAAAGCGGCTGATCTTTTCGATTTTGTTAAGGATTATCCACGGGTGGAAGCGGCAATCGGGCCGCATGCCGAATACACCGTCAGTCCCGAGATGTTTAAAAAGGTTGGTAAGTATGCTCAGAAATTCGGATCACGCATTCATGTGCATATTTCGGAAACTTTCGGCGAACACAGCGAATGCATAGAAAGGCATGGGAAGACACCCATTGGCCTTCTAAACAGCCTTGGTCTTCTAGAGCTTCCATTAATGGCAGCTCACTGCGTCTGGATCAGTGACGAAGATATGACATTGATGGCAGAAAAGGATATCACTGTGCTTTCTTGCCCGGGCAGTAATCTGAAACTTGGAAGCGGCATTGCACGTGTGTGCAAAATGATGGACACGGGCGTCAATGTAAGCTGTGCGACGGACGGCGCGGCAAGCAATAACAACTTGTCTATGATGGAGGAAATGACGCTTATATCGTTGCTGCAAAAGGGCGTGAACCATCAGCCCATGCTGATGCCCGCTAAAACGGCTGTCAGAATTGCGACAATTAATGGCGCAAAAGCTCTGGGACTCGAACAAATAACCGGCAGCATTGAAGCGGGAAAACAGGCAGACCTTGTGATTATTGATACATCCGGTGTCCGATATTGCCCAAAAACGAATTTGCTCAATCATTTCGTTTACAGCGGTTCTGATGCTGATGTCAAGCTTACTATGGTCGGCGGCGATATACTATATGAAGACGGAAAAATCACTTTTGGTGATATTGAGGAAATAAAAGCAAAAGCGTCACAGCAGACGGCAAGGCTCGTGATGACTTAAGGGGGACCATCATTGAAAAAACTGTGTTTTTTCTTTGCAATATTGGTATTGCTAAGCGGATCATTTGCCGGATGCGTACCGGTAAACGATGATGAAAGCACACCCCAGCCAGCGACAGGCGGTGTGGCTTCAGTTAATAATAACATAAACATAAAAGATATCGACATTACTCGTCAGAACGAGCAAACAGTGATTACATTTTCTTTGCTTAGCGGCAGCCGGAAAGCTGGATATCCGGAATCTAAGCTGACTCAATTACCTCCATATGAAATCAAGCTGCTTGATCAGCCGCAGCGGCTAATGATACGTTTTGATAACATCAGCTTTCGAGATTATCAGCCAAAATCTTCATGGGCTATTTCTGACTTTGTACTTGGTATTTTCAGAGAAGTTCCTGCCGACGATGATTCATTGATTATATTTATTCAGCTGTCAAGAACGGCAAGCTTTAATGTGTCCGAAAATGAAGGCAATCTCACTGTCACGTTAACACCCGGAAAAGAAAATGAAAACACGCGATATTTTTGTGTGTCCAACTCTTTTTATGAGCATCAGGAGGGCCGCTGGCCCGATACGATAGATATGCAGCCTGTTCTTTGCAGCGACCTTCAAACAAAGCTGCTTATCTCCAGACCCTTTGATACAAAAGATGAAGCTGAAAGCTATATGCAAAATGTCCGGTCTCAGCTTAAAGAAACGCTGCCCGATGCCGTTTTATCGATTATTGATGTGGCAAAAAGCGCACTGCCAGATTTTATAACCGATATTGATTATTTGCAAGTTGAAGGTCATCGCGTCTTAATGAAAGACGGCACGTACCCTGAAACAACCGTTTTGCTGGAAAATGGACGATATCTTGCTACGGCGCCAGACGGTTCAATTGCATTTTCGCGACCTTATAAGCCAGAAGAGCCGGTACTTGACCAAGATCGATTTTTAATGTCTGAGCAGCTATGGATTTTAAATACCGACGGACGATTACAAAGCATTAATGCATCAGAATTCTTTACAATCGATAAAGCAGCATTTTCTATTGACGGGCATTATATTGCAATCCTCGATAAGTCAATTGAAAACATCGTGCTTTATGTTTATGATTTAGAGAGCCAAACACTTGTTAACCTAGGTGAAGAAGGGTTTGGAAGCCAAACGGTTGATTTCGCTTGGTCAGACGCAAGCAACACGCTTTATGCGATGACAGGAAATAATACCACAAAACAGATGAAATCCTGTGTGTTTTATGAAGACGGCAGTTTTTCTATTTCCGCTGTCGAAGAACAGGAGGGCGGGGAAGGTCATATCGCCGTCTGGCAGGGCCGCCTTTTCTTTGCGGACAGCGTCGCCAGTAAGGTTTATGAAATTGGCGATACACGGCGCGAAATCACCAGCGGTGTCGATATCCGCGTTCAGGCAGATTCGAAATATCTGCTTGTGCTGGAAGCAGGAGCTTCACAGGACGAACAGGTTTTAACAAGCCTTAAACTTTTTGATATTGATTCAACCAAAACAATATATATCATACAAGATACTGTTATCGAAAATTTTGGTTTCATGCAGGGTGGCAAGGTTTATTATCTTGATGCACTGTCCGAGAATGTAAAAAGTGACTATCCTTATGGCCTTTTTGCATATGACGCAGCAAAAGGCATACTTGAAGAAATGGCGCTATGCAGTACCATTGAATTTGCCACATCGACATCAGATATGTTATACTTTATCGATTATTTGGGCGAAAATAATAACGCCTTTTATGCCACGTATGCATTTGATTTAAGTACGTAATAATGTTTTTAGGAGGACGGCATGCAAGTTCCCATTTCCGAGGTGGAGAAAATCGCGACGCTCTCACGGCTGAGCTTTAGCGAAGAAGAGAAAAAGCAGTATCAGCATCATCTTGAAGCCATACTTAAATCCGCACAGCGCCTTGAAGAGTTGGATACAAAAGATGTTTTGCCGACGGCGCATATTCAGGGCGTAGAAAACGTACTGAGGCAAGATAAAGTTATGGAAAGCATGGATAATGATAAACTAACGGCAAACGCACCCGAGCGAGAGAACGGGTGTTTCATTGTGCCCAAGGTTGTTGAATGAGGTGACGGTTTGAAAACATATGAATTGAGCATGAAACAGGCCATGGACAAGCTTGCAGCAAAAGAAATTAGCGCTGAGGAGTTGGTTTCAGGCTTGCTATGCAGAATATCGGAAAAAGAACCTCAGCTGCGCGCGTTAAATTTTGTTTGCGATAAACAATCCATTGAGGAAGCAAAGAACGCAGATAAACGCCGCGCAAAGGGCGAACAAAAAAGCGCGTTCGATGGTATCCCTGCCATCATTAAAGATAATATATGTACGGAAGATATACCCACAACCTGTTCCTCAAAAATGCTGGAGGATTTTGTGCCCCCGTACAACGCACATGTCATTGAAAGATTCAAGTCTCTTGGTATTATTACGCTTGCCAAATCCAATCTTGATGAGTTCGCGATGGGTTCTTCAACGGAAAACAGCGCTTTTAGAACATCTGCGAATCCATGGGATTTACAGCGTGTCCCTGGGGGTTCATCGGGGGGCAGCGCAGCGGCTGTATCCGCCGGGTTTGCGCCGCTGGCTCTCGGGTCCGATACAGGCGGAAGCATACGTCAGCCGGCCTCATACTGCGGTGTCGTAGGGCTTAAACCCACGTACGGCGCGGTATCGCGCTATGGGCTTGTGGCATTCGCCTCTTCTCTTGATCAAATCGGCCCGTTTTCGCGTACAATTGAGGATGCTGCCTTATCACTGAATGCGCTTTGCGGCTATGACAGGCGCGATTCGACGTCAATAAATATGAAATACCCCGATTTTTCGCATGGATTAAAGGATGGCGTAAAAGGTTTGAAAATTGGTGTACCCAAGGAGTATTTTGCTGAAGGCCTTGGTCAAGACGCCAAAGCCGCACTGATAAGCGCCATGAAAAAGTATCAGGAGCTTGGCGCGGTAGTGGAGGAAACCACGCTGCCCACGTTCGATTATGCGCTCAGCGCCTATTACATCATATCTTCAGCGGAAGCCACATCCAATTTGTCACGTTACGATGGTGTGAAATACGGACACCGCGCAAAAAACTACGACGGTATTGTGGACATGTATATTCAGTCGCGCAATGAAGGCTTTGGCGCCGAAGTGAAGCGCCGTATGATGCTTGGCAACTATGTGCTGAGCTCCGGCTATTATGATGCGTATTACTTAAAAGCGCTAAAAGTGAGAACACTCATCAAACGAGACTTTGATTCTCTTTTTGAGAAATATGACTGCATACTCTCGCCCACCGCACCGACGCCTGCTTTCGTTGCAGGCGCGAAAAGCGATCCTTTACAGATGTATATGACGGACATTTATACTGTTCCTGTGAACATCGCGGGACTCACCGCAGTATCAATGCCCTTTGGTTTAAGCCATGAAGGGCTTCCTATCGGCGTTCAGCTTATTGCTAAGCCGCTCGGAGAACCGGTGATGCTGCGCACGGCCTATGCGCTGGAACAGGCAATCGAGCCCATTGGAGCGCCTGCATTTAAGGGGGGGAAGCAGTCATGAAATATGAAACCGTCATCGGGCTCGAGGTGCACGTCGAGCTTGCAACTGAAACAAAGATATTCTGCTCGTGCGAAAACAAATTCGGCGGTGAACCCAATACACATTGCTGTCCCGTTTGCACTGGCATGCCGGGTGTACTTCCCGTGCTCAATGAAAAGGTCGTGGAATTTGCGGCGCGTGCAGGTCTTGCAACCAACTGCAAAATCGCCAACTTTTCCAAGATGGACCGCAAGGGCTACTATTATCCCGATCTGCCTAAAGCATATCAAATATCGCAGTTTGATCTGCCGCTCTGCAAAGAGGGCTATGTCGATATCAATGTAAACGACGAAGAAAAACGCATTCGCATCACACGTATTCATATGGAGGAAGACGCGGGAAAGCTGCTGCATGATGCCTGTGCGGGTACCGCTGTGGATTACAACCGCTGCGGTGTGCCGCTGATTGAAATCGTCTCTGAGCCTGATATGCGCAGCGCCGAAGAAGCAAAGGCTTTCTTAGAAGCGCTGAAAAGCATTATGCAATACACAGGTGTTTCTGATTGTAAAATGCAGGAAGGGTCTCTTCGCTGTGATGTCAACATCTCCGTTCGCGAAGAAGGCAGCAATGTGCTGGGAACGCGCACTGAAATGAAAAATCTCAATAGTTTTTCTGCGGTTCACCGCGCGATTGAAGCAGAAAGCGCCCGTCAAATCGCCGTTCTTGAAGACGGCGGCACGGTTCAGCAGGAAACGCGGCGTTTTGACGACGCGAAAGGAAAAAGCTATGCCATGCGTGGCAAGGAAGAGGCACACGATTACCGCTATTTTCCTGATCCCGATCTTGTCCCTATTACACTTTCGGACGAGCGCATCAAACAACTTAAAGACAGCTTGCCTGAATTGCCCGCGGCAAAGAAGATGCGCTATATTGAAGAATTGGGACTGTCGGAATACGATGCGGGTGTACTGACGGCAGAGCGCGACATCGCGTTGTTCTTTGATGCGTGCCTTGCGCAGTACAATGAGCCCAAAAAGGTCTGCAACCTCATCACAACAGACCTGCTTCGGCTTTTGAAGGAAGACAGTATCTCGCCAGAAAATAATCCTGTTAAACCTGCTCATCTAGCAGAAACGCTCAAGCTTATCGAAACTGGGCAGATCAATATTACGGTTGCGAAAACTGTTTTTGAGGAATGCTTCCGCACAGGCGAATCTCCGGCTGCCATTGTTGAGAAAAAGGGGCTTGCGCAGATTAGCGATACGGATGAGATTCGCAGCATGATTCGCGATATCATTTCTAATAATCCGGGCCCTGTGGCCGATTTTAAGGGTGGGAAGCAAAAGGCGTTGACATTTTTTGTGGGGCAGGTCATGAAAGCGACACGCGGCCAAGCCAATCCGCAAGTTGTCAACAGCATTGCACTGGAGGAGCTTGACAAGGCATAAGCAATAAATACAGCACCTTTTACCGAAGCGGTGTTGAATCGGGAGGAAATCAATAAAATTTTAAGCAAATTGATGGAAAAGCTTATTATTTCCTAATCATTATGCTATAATCAATAATTAATAATCAATAAATTGAATAAGGGGCGAATATAATTTTGCGTAGTATGACTGGCTTTGGACGTGCCGAAGTCGAAGAAGAGGGAAGAAAACTGACGGTCGAACTAAAAACCGTGAATCACCGTTTTTTGGATATTAATATACGTATACCGCGAACGCTCGGGTTTTTAGAAGAGCTTATCCGCAAATCCATCAAAGAGAGGCTTTCACGCGGTCGTGTAGATGTTTTTGTGAACTACAGCACGCTTGAGAGCGATGCCAAGACCGCTGTTGCTGACTTAGGGTTCATACGCTCTTATTTAGATGCAGCACGGCAAGCTGCTTTGGACACGGGCATTCAAGACGATATACAGCTTTCACATATTATACGCATTCCTGATATGATTGTGATTCAGGAAGCCAGCGAAGATGAGGACCGACTCTCGCGTATAGTGCAAAAGGCCTCATCTTTGGCAATTGAGGCGCTGGAAGGTATGCGGCTTCGCGAAGGAGAATCTCTGAAGATAAACATCGTCGAGTGTCTGGATACACTGCAAGCGATACGCTGCCGCATCGATGAAAGAAAAGACGAGGTTATCAGCGAATACGCCGTTAAATTAAGGCAACGGATATCGGAGCTTATCGCGAATACGGAAATAGACGAAGCGCGCTTTAATACCGAGGTGGCACTTATGGCGGACAGAGCTGATGTCACAGAGGAGATTGTACGCCTCGGTACCCATATCAATGAGTTCAGAAAAGCTTTGTGCGATAAAAACGCGGTAGGACGAAAGCTTGATTTCATGGTGCAAGAAATGAATCGAGAAATAAACACCATTGGATCAAAATCGCAGGATTTCGATATCACAGCTGCGGTCATTGAAGGCAAAAGTATAATCGAAAAAATAAGAGAACAAATTCAAAATATTGAATAATTTATGGAGGAAATGTTATGGCTATCAAGCTCATAAACATCGGTTTCGGTAACATCGTATCGGCGAACCGGCTGATTGCGATTGTAAGCCCCGAATCTGCACCAATCAAGCGCATCATTCAGGAAGCCAGACAAAAAGGCAATCTGATTGATGCCACTTATGGGAGACGCACTCGCGCTGTGATCATCACGGACAGCGATCATGTGATTCTGTCGGCTGTTCAGCCAGAGACAGTCGCACACCGTTTGTCCGATAAAGATGATGACTCAGAGGAGTAGTGCATGAGCAAAGGGCTTTTGATTGTCCTTTCCGGCCCATCAGGCACCGGAAAAGGAACAGTATGCAAAGCGCTGCTAAATAAACGCAAGGACATTTCGTTATCTGTTTCGTGCACCACGCGCACGCCTCGTGCGGGAGAAATAGACGGTGTGAGCTATTTTTTCAAAACTCAAGATGAATTTAAAAAGCTCATTGAGAAAGATGCGTTTTTAGAATATGCAGATGTGTTTTCAAACTATTACGGTACACCAAAAAGTTTTGTGGATGCCGAGATAGGGCAGGGCAAGGATGTATTGTTGGAAATCGATGTACAGGGCGCGCTGAAGGTGAAAGCAGCGTATCCTCAAGGAGTCTATATTTTTCTTGTACCGCCTTCAATGGAGGAATTGGAGAACCGTATACGAAGCAGGGGCACCGAAACATCTGAGCAAATTGAATCGAGGCTGGGAAAAGCCAGCTCGGAAATGAAGCTTATGAAGGAATACGATTACAGAATCGTCAACGATACCGTGGATGATGTGGTAAGCCGTATAGAAGCCATTATGGCAGCGGAAAAGTTGAGGATTATCCGCTATGAAGACGAAACAAAGGAGTGATTGAATATGATGTACCCGGGAGTCAGCGAACTAAAAGAAAAGGTGGACTGCCGCTATACGCTCGTCGTGGAATCGGCCAAAAGAGCGCGCCAGCTCGTAGACGGCGCCGAACCGTTGACAGAAGATTATGAGGCGAACCCCGTATCTCAAGCCGCAAAAGAGATCTATAGCGACAAAATTACCTACATATCGCCGGAAGAGGGATAAGTTATGCCCTTAACGGTCATAGTCGGCGTATCGGGCGGTATAGCTGCTTATAAGTCGGCTTATCTCGTCAGCGCACTCAAAAAAAAAGGCTATGAAGTTCATGTGCTGATGACACAAAACGCGCTCAAATTTGTTGGTGCTGTCACTTTTGAAACACTCACGGGCAATGCCGTGCTCACCGATACATTTGAGAGAAAAGAAGAATATGATGTGAAGCATGTCTCGCTGGCCAAAAAAGCAGACATGCTTATTATTGCGCCCGCAACCGCGGATATTCTTGCCAAAGCGGCTGCCGGTATTGCTGACGATATGCTCACCACAACACTGCTCGCAACCTCATGCCCTGTTGTGTTTGCGCCGGCCATGAACGAAGCAATGTTTGCGGATTCGGCGACACAGCATAATGTTTCGCTGCTTAAAAAACGCGGTTATTACGTCATGGATACGGGTCAGGGGCTGCTTGCATGCGGCGACGTTGGCTCGGGCCGTATGAAGGAGCCTGATGAAATCATCGACTTTGCGATGCATGTATTCAAATCACTTCATGATATGGCGGGCATCCGTGTGCTTGTTTCTGCAGGGCCTACACGCGAGATGATTGATCCAGTTCGTTTCTTATCCAACCGTTCTACTGGAAAAATGGGTTATGCCATCGCACAAGCCGCGATAAACAGGGGCGCCGATGTGACGCTCGTATCCGGCCCCGTGGCAGTGGAAGCGCCGCTCAAGGCCAAAATGATGCATGTGGTTTCTGCCGCAGAAATGGCTTCTCAAATGCTCCGGCTTTGCAAACACGCAGACATTATCGTGATGGCGGCAGCCGTAGCAGACTATACGCCAGAGACAGTCAGCAGTCTGAAAATCAAAAAAGGGGCGGATATGACGCTAAACCTTGTCCGTACCAAAGATATTTTGAGCGAACTTGGTGCAAGCAAGAAAGACAATCAGCTTCTTATGGGCTTTGCGGCTGAAACGCATGATTTTGAAGCCAACGCCAAAACTAAAATGAACAAAAAGAATCTTGACGTTATTGCGCTTAATGATGTCTCCCGCAGTGACGAAGGCTTTGAATCAGACAGAAACAATATCATTCTGTATTATAAAGACGGCACATCGCAGAATCTGGGAAGCGAAAGCAAAACCATTCTATCACAGCACATCATGGATGTACTTAAAAAGCAATATCAAAAGATGACCGCGAGGTAATCCGATGTACGCAAAGGTCATTATCGATATTATTCATTCGGAAGTGGACAGAGTGTTTGAATACCTCGTTCCTGATGATATGACGATTCATGTGGGTTTTCGAGTTCACGTTCCGTTCGGACGGGCCAACACGTTGCGTGAGGGCTATGTGATTGGCCTTTCTGAAAAATGTGAATACCAAGGTAAAAACATCAAAAGTATTGTTAAGGTGCTGTCGGATTTTGCGGCACTCACAGCGGGGCAGATTAAGCTCGCGGGCATTATGCGCCGATATTATCATACCACCTTGGCATTGGCTTTACGGCTGATGTTTCCGGCGGAAATGCGCGGCGGTCGCATAGGCGACAGACTGGAGCGCGAACTCGTATTTTCTTTAGATGAAGAAGCGTTTGAAGAAGCCATAAGCTCTCTAAAAACTGTAACCGGCAAGCCGAAAGCTCCCAAACAGCTTGAAATACTGGAGACCATGCGTCGTTACGGCTCATTGAAAACGGCGGCGCTTGAGGAGCTTATTCCCGGCAGCGCGTCCGCGCGAGATACGCTCGTGAAAAAAGGCTTGCTTGAGATGCACACGGTGGAAACGCTGCGCAACCCGCGAAAAACAGCAGAGCGCGAGAAGGACTTTGATCTTACCGAGGATCAGCTCAAGGCGGCAAACACCATTCTTTCCGTGACAGGTAAGTACCTGCTTCATGGCGTCACCGGCAGCGGCAAAACGGAAGTCTATATCCATATCGTGCGTGATTGCTTAAAACGAGGCAAGAGCGCGATCGTATTGGTACCGGAAATATCGCTGACGCCACAGCTCGTAGCCATGTTTGAAAGGCGCATCGGGCAGGAGATCGCGGTGTATCACTCTACACTCACAGCGGGAGAACGCTATGACGAATGGAAACGCATGGCGACAGGACATGCAAAGGTGGTGATCGGGGCACGTTCGGCGGTGTTTGCGCCTCTTAATAACATTGGTGTCATTATCATCGACGAAGAACACGAATCCAGCTACAAATCGGATATGCACCCCAAATATACAGCGCACGAAGTGGCACGTATGCGCGCCAATATAGAAAAAGCGTCACTCGTTCTTGCATCGGCCACGCCTTCCGTGGAAAGCTATATCAAGGCAAAAAACAACATTTATCAGATCGTACAGATGCCAAAGCGTTTATTTGGGCTTAAGCTGCCCGCCGTGGAAATCGTCGATATGCGCGAAGAAGTGGTTCGCGGAAACAGAACCATTTTTTCCGGTCTTTTGTATAACGAAATCAGCAACGCACTGGATAATCACCGACAGGTGATGCTGTTTATCAACAGGCGCGGTTATTCCACGTTTGTTATGTGCCGAGGCTGCGGGTTTGTGGAATATTGCGACAATTGCGAAGTCACAATGACTTATCACGCAAGCCGCGGCTTACTTATGTGCCACTACTGCGGGCGCACAAAACGGTTAAGAGACGTATGTCCTGCGTGCGGCAAGCCGTATCTTAAGCACTACGGCATTGGCACTCAGCAGGTGGAAGAACAAACAAGAGCGCGGTTCCCAAAGGCGCGTGTGCTGCGAATGGACCTTGATACAACGCGTGGCAAAGACGCGCATTTAAAAATATACGAGCAGTTTAAAAGCGGCGCGGCCGATATACTTATCGGAACCCAAATGATCGCCAAAGGGCTGGATTTCGCGCGTGTGTCACTCGTGGGCGTGGTGGCTGCTGATAATTCTCTTTATATTCCTGATTATCGCAGTCCGGAAAAAACATTTGAGCTGTTAGAGCAGGTGGCGGGGCGCGCGGGCCGAAAAGATCCGGGTAAGGTGATTGTCCAAACTTATTCACCCGACCATTACGCAATTGACTTTGCAAAAAAGCACGACTATGAAGGCTTTTTTGAAGAAGAGATGAATGTGCGGCGTGCGGCGCTGCTTCCGCCGTATTCCGTGTTCTTCCGGTTCGTTTTCACAGGAAAAAAAGAAAGCGCTGTAAAAGATGCGTGCCTTGATTTTGAGAAAGGGTTTCGAGAAGCTTTTTCAGATATTTTTGACAAGCTGCTGATGTTTGATTGCGGAGAAGCGCCCATTAAAAAAATACAGGGGCACACACGCTGGCAGGTGCTCGTCAAAGTGCTTAATGACTCCGAGCTTGCACAGTTCAGAAAAAGATTATATATTTATACAGATACGAAGCAGTATAAAAACTGCGCGTACGGAATGGAAATTAATCCGCAGAGTATGATATAGGGAGAGAAGATATATGGCAATCAGAAATATCGTGACGGGAACTGACAACCCGGCGTTGAGAAAAATATCAAGAGAAGTCATAAGCATTAACAAGCATATATTAACGTTGCTTGACGATATGAAAGAAACACTCAGTGTAGAGGATGGGGTCGGGCTTGCCGCACCGCAGGTCGGTGTGCTGCGCCGTATTGCCATTGTCGATTTTGATGAAAAATACTATGAGCTTATTAATCCAAGGATACTTTATGCATCCGGAGAAGCGGTTGAAGAGGAAGGGTGTCTATCGGTGGTCGGCGTGAGGGGGCGTGTAAGGCGTCCTGACAAGTTAACCGTTGCTTATGAAGACAGAAACGGTAAAAAGCAAAGTATTGAAGTCACAGATATAATAGCACGCATATTCTGCCATGAAATCGACCATCTGGACGGCATTTTGTTTGTGGATAAAATGATTGAAGAGCAAGAAGAAAAAGGAGAATAAGGTTTGGCAATAAGAGACGTGGTAACGGGTGAAGATAACGAAGCATTAAGAAAGGTTTCACGCGAGGTCAAAAACATCAATCAGCATATTTTGACGCTGCTTGACGACATGAAAGAAACGCTTTTTGTGGAAGACGGCGGAGGTCTTGCCGCCCCGCAGGTCGGTGTGTTGCGCCGTATCGCGGTGATCAGCTATGATGATAAATATTACGAAATTATCAATCCGAATATTTTGAGTGAATCAGGTGAGTCGATTGACGATGAAGGCTGCCTTTCGCTTCCTGATATTTGGGGGCCTGTTATACGCCCTGAAACAATCAGGGTTTCCTATCTTGACAGAAACGGCGAAGAGCATGAAATCGAGGCCACAGGCATGCTGGCACGGATTTTCTGTCATGAAATTGATCATCTGAACGGTGTCCTTTTTGTTGATAAAATGCTCGAGGAGGACGAATGAAGCTTGTCTTTATGGGAACGCCGCAGTTTGCCGTGCCCAGCCTTGAAAAGCTGATACACAGCGGTTATGACATTGCCGCTGTGGTAACTCAGCCGGACCGAAAGAGTGGCCGCGGTCATAAGCTGTTGCCGCCTCCTGTCAAAGTGCTGGCTGAGCAAAACGGCATACCGGTAATACAGTTTGAAAAAATCAAATCGTCTGAGGGTGTGGCTGCCTTAAAGGCGCTTACGCCTGATGTGATCGTCACGGCTGCTTTTGGTCAGATACTTTCCAAGGAAATACTCGATATTCCGCCGTTTGGCTGTCTTAACGTTCATGCATCATTGCTGCCTCAATACCGCGGTGCCGCGCCGATACAGTGGGCCATTATGAAGGGTGAAACCCATACAGGCGTCACCATTATGTATATGAACGAAGGTCTGGACACCGGCGATATTATCTCAGCTGATGCCGTAGCTATCTCCGAACACATGACCGGCGGAGAGCTATATGATCTGCTTGCGAAGCTTGGAGCCGAACTGCTCATTAAAACAATAAAGAACATTCAAAGAGGTGAAACCAAGCGCATCGCACAGGATGAGACGCAGTCCAGCTACTTTCCGCCGCTCTCTAAAGCTCTAGCCGAAATTGACTGGACAAAGCCCGCACAAGACATTCACAACCTGGTACGTGCGCTAAATCCCATCATGGGTGGTATTGCGCATATGAAAGGTGACACAATAAAAATCTGGCGGACGACAGTTGAAACAGGCAGCGCCCAGCCGGGGTGGCTTGTTTATGCGGATACAAAAAATGGCCTAGTGGTCGGCACGGGCGACGGACTGCTCCGCATTGAGGAACTGCAAACGCCCGGAGGCAAACGCATGTTTACAAATGACTATCTAAGAGGCAAAAAACTCCCGGGGAGCCGTTTCGAATGAATGCGCGAGAAGCCGCATACAATGCGCTCGTTGCCATTCTTCGCGAAGGTGCTTATACATCTCTTGCGCTTAAGAAACATATTCCATCGTCTTTTTCAATAGAGGACAGGCATTTTGTATCACTGCTTTTAAGGACAACGCTGGAGAATTTGATACGCATTGATTATGCGCTAAAAGGTTTCATCAAGTCGGGGCGTGTTCACACAAGTGTGCGCAATATATTGAGGCTGGGCGCTTGCCAGCTTCTTTTTATGGACACGCAGGGATACGCCGCGGTCAACGAAAGCGTGGGCCTTACAAAGAAGATAAAACCCCCATTGGCCGGATTTGTCAACGCCGTGCTGCGTGCACTGGATAAAGGAAAACATCATATCGAGTATCCCAAGGGCAAAGATTCTGAGTCGTTGAGCGTGAATGCCAGCTATCCCGAATGGATATGCGAAAAATATATCTCGGATTTTGGATGGGGTTTTGCAAAAGACTTGCTGACATACAAAGCGCCCGCAACCACCAACGTACGCATGAATACGCTAAAAACGGATACGGCATCGTTTCTTGCAGAAATGCACTCACTTGGCTTTCAAACAAACGAAGGAAGCATTCCAGATGCCTATGCCGTCTCAGGGCTAACCGATATTGAGAACATTGATGTGTTCAAAGAGGGGAGAATCGCCATCCAGTCCCAAAGCGCAATGCGGGCTGTGTTGGCGATGGATGTGAAAAAAGGCGCTAAACTGTTGGACTGCTGTGCCGCGCCCGGAGGCAAAAGCGCATACTTAGCTTCGCTCACTGAAAATGAAACAAAGATTACCGCATGGGACATCCATGAGCACAGGGTGGACATGATGCAAAAGAATTTTGAACGCCTTGGCGTCGCTCATGCAATGGCTGATATCCATGACGCCTGTGAGTTTGAGCCTGCACTGGAAAAGCAGTTTGACGTTGTTCTGGTGGATGCACCTTGCAGCGCTATGGGGCTCATGGCACATCATCCCGATATCCGCTATACGCGAAAACCCGAAGACATAGAAAGTTTAAGCCATTTACAGTTGGAAATACTGTCTGTAAGCGCACGTTACGTAAAACCTGGCGGAACGCTCGCATATATGACCTGTTCAATAAACAAAGAAGAGAATGAGAACATCACGGATGCTTTTTTAAGCAGTTCAGGGGTATTTGCTTACAGCAGGCCTCCTGAGACACTATACCCGCATCTATGCGGGTCAGACGGCTTTTATTTTGCCATAATGAGGAGACAATGATCGATCTTATATCACTTGATACATCACAACTGGAAAATAGTCTCGTTGAGCTTGGCGAGAAAAAGTTTGCCGCCAAACAAATAAGATTGTGGTTGTGCAAGGGCGTGCCTTTTGAAGAAATGACGAACCTGTCAAAATCGCTGCGCACCAAGCTGAGGGAGAACTTTAATGAAGGTTACGCGAAAATATCGCAAAAGCACACATCTATGGATGGCACAGTCAAGTATCTGCTTGAATTGACTGACGGCAATTTGATTGAGTGCGTGGTGATGCAATATCATCACGGTCACACGCTTTGTGTATCCACGCAGGTTGGATGCCGCATGGGCTGTTCGTTCTGTGCGTCGGGCATCGAGGGCTTAATTCGTCAATTAACCGCAGGGGAGATGCTTTCAGAACTGATCGCCGCGCGAGAAAGCGGCGAAATTAACAATGTGGTACTTATGGGCAGCGGCGAACCGCTGGATAACTATGATAATGTGACAGAATTTATTCGTGCCATGCAGTCTGAATTCGGTATCGGCATGCGTCATATTTCGCTATCTACCTGCGGCCTTGTTCCCGGGATATTAAAGCTCGCCGAAGAAAAGCTCCCCATAACGCTTTGTTTATCTTTGCATTCAGCCATCGATGAAAAACGCAAGAAACTGATGCCTATCGCAAAAACGTATACAATCAATGAAATCATTGAAGCGGCAAAAGTCTACTTTAAAAATACGGGACGCCGCATTATAATAGAATATACATTGATTCGAGGCTTTAACGACGGTCAGGAAGATATCGAGGCTTTAAAACGGGTTTTACGCGGTCTTGCCTGCCATATCAATGTAATCCCACTTAACGCTGCTTCTAAAAACATGGATTCCCCACAATCCATTAGCGAGATAGCGGACAGTTTTCAGCCGCCGTCAAAAAAAGAAAGCTATACTTTTACCGCCGCGCTTGAACGGAGCGGTCTCAGCGCAACCGTCAGACGGGCGCTGGGCAGTGATATTGAAGGGGCATGCGGACAATTGAAACGAAGAGTGAGAGAAAAATGATATACTACGCCAAAACACATAAGGGCAATGTCAGAAAACTCAATGAAGACGCTGTGTATATTCCAGAAGACAGCATGGAGTTCTTTGCGATACTCGCGGACGGCATGGGCGGACACAACGCGGGTGATGTGGCCAGCAGTCTCGTGGTCAACACAGTGAAAGCATTTTTTAATGATATTGATCCCGCGTCTATTAACGAAAGCAGTGTAAAGGGCGCGCTTTACCGCGCAAATGAGTTTATATGGAATGAATCCTGTGCGAACGCAAACCGAAACGGAATGGGTTCAACGGCAACAGTTGCCGTATTTTCCGGCAACTATGCATATATCGGCCAGGTGGGGGATTCACGCGCATATCTTTTAAGAGATAGCGTCCTTTCACAGATCACAAAGGATCATTCTTATGTCCAGCTTCTTATAGACCGTGGTTTTATTACGAAGGATGACGCCACAAGGCATCCACAAAAAAACATTATCACGCGCGCGGTGGGCACAGAATGCGATATAGAAGTGGATACCTTTGTTGTCGAGCTTAAAGAAAACGACGTGATATTACTCTGTTCAGACGGTCTTAATAACGCGGTACCTGATAATGATATCGCAAGGCTGTTGTCAGATGATTTGTCTTTGGCCGCAGACAGACTGATACAGGCATCGCTTGACAATGGCGGTACAGATAATATCAGCGTCATCATTGCCGTTGTGAACGGAGGTGCGCAATGATCGGGCGCGTTCTTGGCGGCAGATATGAGGTTTTAGAGGCCATTGATTCGGGTGGAATGGCTTATGTGTATAAAGCGCATTGCCGCAAAACCGATGATACTGTTGCTGTTAAGGTATTAAAGGACAAATTCTCGGGCAGTGCCGAGTATGTAAAAAGATTTAAAAAAGAAGCCGAAGCCGTTTTTTCACTTGAGCACGAAAACATCGTTCATGTGAAAGATATTGGGTGCGATAACGGCACTTATTATATGGTTATGGAATATATACCCGGTTGCACGCTAAAAAAACTGATTGAACAAAGCAGTGCGATTCCCGAAAAAAACGCCATACTTTTTGCAATTCAGATATGCTCTGCTCTATCGGTTGCTCACAGACGCGGTATCATCCATAGGGACATCAAGCCGCACAATATTCTACTGGACAATGATAAAAACGCCAAAGTCACAGACTTTGGTATTGCCAAAAGCTTGTCAACCTCTCAGGATGAAGAAAAAGAGGTTATTGGTTCGGTTTACTATGTGTCGCCGGAACAAGCACGCGGCGATAACGTGGATGCCCGAACAGACATCTATTCGCTGGGTATTTTGATTTATGAGATGCTCACCGGCGTGTTGCCATATACGGGAGATCAAACCGTATCCGTTGCGCTTAAACACATTAACGAAAAAATTACACCACCCATCGAAAAAAATCCGGCGCTCAGCAAATCGGTTAATAATATCGTCCTTAAGGCAACGAGTAAAAACAAAAAAGACAGGTACCGGTCTATGGAAGCGTTTAAGGAGGACCTTGTTCACGCTCTTGTTGATCCCACCGGTGATTTTGTTGACTTGCGCGAAATCTATCAGACCAATGACACACCTGCAGTAAATAAACACAAATGGTGGAAGATAGGCGTGTTTATCGTTATAGCAGCGATTCTTGTCACTGTTGGAATCACTTTGGCATCAATACTTAGCAAGACAAACTCACAAAAACTCAGCATGCCCGACTTATCTGGAAAAGATGTCAATTCCGCTTCTCAAGTGCTTGGCAGCATAGGGCTTAATACACAAATTGTGTTTGAATCCAGTAAAACAGTAGACGAAGGTTTTGTTATTTTGCAAAATCCTCAAGCCGGTGCTTTAGTCATGAAGGACAATACTGTGACGCTGACGGTTTCAAGCGGTCCTTCGGCGCTGCTGATGCCTGATGTGACAGGACTTACACTTCAAGAAGCGACAGATACGATTGAAAGTATGGGGCTTATTCTTGTTAACGTCACTTATGAGTTCCAAAACGATTTTCCCGCAGGCAATGTCATATCACAAATGCCAGAGATGGACAGCGAGGTTTACGCTGGAAATGCTGTGGATTTCGTGGTATCGACAGATATTGAAGAAACCGTTGTTCCTATGCCAAAGGTCACAGAAATGACCATCGATCAAGCCGTATCCACGTTAAGCGAATATGGGTTCAGTCAATTTTATGTATTTGAACCCGAAAGTGATTTGCCTGAAGGCACCGTGATAGATCAATTTCCCGCGCAGGGCATTCCCACATCATATAATGATGAAATTGACCTTTATATAAGTCCTGTTCAGCAGAAGGATTTCTACGCGCTGTTTTTGGATCAGGTCGATGTACCGGACAAAGAATCAAAGATTCGCATTGTCATCGTCACACAGCAAAACAACATTGTGATAAACTATGTCGCAGGGGTCGATCAGGCTCCTAACAGCGGCGTCGTTCCCATTGAAAAGGATCTCGAATTTACGAGTGGAGGCACGAAACTGGTTAAGGTTTTTGTGAACAACATCGAAACAATTTCGCGTGAGGTGAATTTTGTCAAACGTGACTCAGAATAAAAAAGGAACGATATTAAAAGGCATCGGAGGATTCTACTATATCCGCGATGATGAAGGCCTTATTCATGAATGCAAAGCGAGAGGCCGTTTTCGCAACGACAATGTGACTCCGATTCCGGGAGATCATGTTATTTTTTCGGCCAGCGAAGGCGTATACGGCTTTATTGAAGAAATATGCGAGCGGCGTAATGAGCTTTCTCGTCCGCGCGTTGCCAATATCAATCAGGTTGCTATCGTGATATCCGTCTATAAACCGAAAGCCGACTGCCTGCTTTGCGACAAACTAATCATTCAAAGCAAAAAGGCGGATATGATTCCGCTTCTCGTTTTGAATAAATGTGATGCCGCCGATGACAAGTCGATAAGCGCTATGCGAAACGAATATCAGAATGTCTGCACATGCGTCTGTGTATCTGCCTCAACCGGCGAAGGGCTTGACGATTTAAAAAAACATCTGAAAGGCCTCAGCACATGCTTTGCGGGCCAATCTGCTGTTGGCAAATCATCAATACTCAATGCTCTTTTCCCGGGTCTCTCCCTGGAAACAGGAGGGCTTTCCAAGAAAACGGATAGAGGCCGTCACACCACACGACACGCGGAATTGCTTGTGATGGACGATATTTTTGGTATGGTGGTGGATACGCCGGGCTTTTCGTTTCTGGAAAGTGCAGATTTGCAGCCTGAAGAGCTTAGTTTGTATTATGAAGACATGTCGCCGTTTGTTAATAATTGCCATTTCACGTCATGCACACATGCCCACGAGCCAAGGTGCGGCGTTAAGGATGCTGTTGCCAGCGGTTATATCAGTGAAGGACGGTATCAGCGATACCTGACGATATTAAAAGAACTAGAAGAAAAGAGGTTGCGAGAATATGATTAAAGTGTCGCCATCAATACTTTCAGCGGATTTTACAAAAATATATGAAGCTGTCAAGATGCTGGAAAATGCGGGTGCGGATTATATACACTGCGACGTCATGGACGGTAAATTCGTTCCCAATATTACTTTTGGACAGAAAATGGTCAGCGATCTGCGGCGGCATACAAAACTGCCGCTCGATGTTCATTTGATGATTGTTGAGCCGGAAAGGTATGTAATGGAATTCGCCGAGGCAGGCGCGGATATCATTTCGGTGCATGTCGAAGCCACAATTCACCTTAACAGAACATTAAAGTTAATAAAAAGCGCCGGGAAAAAATGCTGCGTTTCACTCAACCCGCATACCCCGCTCAATGTACTGGATTATATTCTTGAAGATATTGATATGGTTCTTTTGTCATCGGTCAATCCGGGCTTCGGCGGACAAAGCTTTATCCCGTATTCGATACGCAAAGCGCAGGAACTCAAACAGATGATTGAATCACGCGGGCTTGCCGTCGATATCGAAATGGACGGGGGACTGGGCGCCCATAACGCCAAGCTCGTCACAGACGCGGGTGTCAATGTCATCGTAGCGGGCAATGCCGTGTTCTCAGCGGAGGATCCTAAAGACATAATAAGCCGTCTCAAACTGGAAAAATGAAGTGTTTAATTGTTGCGGGCGGCGTTTCTCCTTGCAAAGCGGACCTGTATAAGCATATCAATGACGCTGATTTTGTGATAGCGGTTGACGGTGCCGCCGATATATTCGACAAATATACATTATTTCCGGATTATATTATTGGAGACATTGATACTGCTGATATTAACAGCGTTTCAAGGCTTGAAACTAGTGGTTCGTCAGTCATTAAACTCCAAAGAGCAAAAAACGAAACGGATACGGAAGCTGCCATTAATCACGCGCTTCAAACCGGTGCCCAAGATATCGTCATATTGGGCGCCACGGGACGGCGGATGGATCATACGCTTGCCAATATCGCTATGCTTGTTCGTGCGGTGCGTGCTGGCGCTTGCTGCCGTATTATAGATAAATATAACGAGATGTGGGTTGCTACCGGTAATCACCGCTTTAGCGGTCGCATCGGACAGACTGTGTCTATTCATCCGTTGACAGGGGATCTACTTGTCAATTCAAAAAATCTTGAATATCCTCTTGATGATCTTAAGCTTTGTGTCGATTCGTCCAGAGGTGTCAGCAATGTTATTGAAAATAATCCGGTTCACCTATCCATTTCCGGCGGATTTGCGCTTATTGTAAAGATTAGAGGCAAAGCGTAACACTTCTAATAATCAATTCGTATGATATAGCAGGACCAAATGCAGTATCGCTCACGGAGGTGATAACATGTTGTGCGGCAACTGTATCATGCGTAGACTCATCGCTGGCTTTATTATCATTATCGGCATCATTTTATTAATCTGTTTTATGCCGTATTGGATGTGGCTTGCGTTGCTTGGGGTGGCGCTCATCGCTGCAGGATGTTTTTTCTTTCTTAAGAAATTATGCTGATTTTTGGAGGTGGAGATGTTGAGGATTTATTGTTTCAAAGCGCCGCGAGTATTGCGCGGGCTACTCAGAAAGCTTTTTAAATAAAGCATACATAAGGGGCTGCCTAAAACAAAGGAACAATACGCATTTTGTTTCGATTCTCATGCAGCCCCCAAAAGCATGAAAGAAAAGCTGAGATGTTTGGTATTCTGTTATAGCAAAAGGACCGCCTATACATAAGGCAGTCCTGTTTTTGGTCAATTTATGAACGCGATTATCCGCGGGTTACCTTACCTGAACGCAGGCACCTTGTGCAGACATACATTCTTTTCGGAGCGCCGTCAACAACTGCACGAACACGCTGAACATTAGGCGACCATGTTCTTCTGCTTTTTCTGTTGGAATGGCTGACAGTGTTTCCCGATACGATGCCCTTTTTGCATACCTCGCAATATTTTGCCATTGTTTTACACCTCTCTCCTTAACCCAAAAATAGCACGAAAAATATTTTATCATTGAAGATACTATTTTGCAAGATGAAATCTTAAATTTTCGTTTCATTTCTTCAAAATACTTGACGCGAATACAAAAACACGATAGATTAAATTCGCCGGTTTATTACGGTAATGACTGCAAGGAGGCTTTTCGATGGCTGTCATACAGCAAAAATCATTCGGGAAGATCGTATATTCCGATGAATTTCTTTCAAATCTTGCCGGATTGGCATCAATGGATTGTTATGGAATCGTGGGAATGGCTTCTCAAAAGGCGATGGATGGCATTGTCGAGCTGCTTAAGGGCGAGAATTTGAACAAAGGTGTAAAAATCACAACAGAAAACGATGTGGTAAGAATACATCTTTTTGTGATCGTGGAATACGGCGTATCTATTTCCGCCGTTGCATCAAATGTCATAGATACTGTCAAATACAAAGTCGAAAAAATCACCGGTTTGAACGTGGATAAAGTCGATGTGACAGTCAACGGCATCAGGGTTTAGGGGGAAATGACATGCAAGAGAGGTTAACCGGCGAGCTTTTTAAAGACATGGTTTTATCAGCTGCCGCTTTACTCGATAAGAATAAGAAGGGATTGAATGCCCTTAATGTTTTCCCGGTTCCGGACGGCGATACGGGAACCAATATGTCACTGACGATGATGTCAGCTGTCAAAGAAGTGAGATCGGCAGATACATCAAAAATCAATTCTGTTGGTGACGCACTTTCACTTGGAGCACTTAAAGGAGCAAGAGGAAATTCGGGCGTTATTCTTTCACAGCTTTTTCGCGGGCTGTCCAAAAGTCTTACGGATCTAGAAACTGCAGGGCCTACAGACTTCGCCAAAGCCATGCAGGAGGGCGTTGATGCGGCTTATAAAGCTGTCATGAAACCAAAAGAAGGCACAATACTGACTGTGGCAAGGGAAATGGCCAAAGCGGCTCTAAGAAGTGCGTCCAAGGGCGATAATATTTATATGCTCATTGATGCCGTATTAGAAAACGGTACTCAGACGCTGCTGAAAACACCGGATATGCTGCCGGTGCTTAAAGAAGCGGGCGTCGTGGATGCGGGCGGTAAAGGTCTGCTCGTGATATACCGTGGCTTCAAAATGGCATTAGACGGCGAAGCCATCACGGATAATATAGAATTTGAACCGGAAACAACTGTTGATTTTTCGAATGCAGTCGGTTCGGAAGACATTGAATTTGGCTATTGTACAGAATTTTTTATAAAAAATATTCACGAATCCGTGACTCAGGACGATATTGATCGTTACCGTGAAAAGCTTATGAAGATCGGCGATTGCGTACTGGTTGTAGGCGATCTTCAGCTTATTAAAACGCATGTCCATACAAATGTGCCGGGCAAAGCCCTACAATTTGCTTTAAGATTTGGTGATCTTTCACGTATTAAAATTGATAATATGAGAGAACAGCATACGGAGCTGTTTGATCATGAAAACGATCCTGAAGAAACTGCGCCCAAGCCGGATAAAGAGATGGCCGTTGTCACGGTCGCAGCCGGTTCTGGTTTTGTCAATATATTTAAAGAATTCATGGTGGATGAGATTGTTGAGGGCGGACAGACGATGAATCCGTCGGCAGAAACCATAAATAATGCAATTGAGAAGGCTCCGTCAAACAACGTGTTTGTTTTTCCAAACAATAAGAACATCATTCTTGCCGCAGAACAGGCTGCTCAGTTTTCCACCAAAAACGTGCAGGTCATACCGTCGCGTTCATTTCCGCAGGGAATTACAGGCGTTCTTGCGTTTAATCCCGATCTTGATTTCGAAGAAAACGCAAAGCGAATGAAGAAAGCCATCACCACGGTAAAAACCGGGCAAGTTACCAACGCTGTGCGTGAATCAAAAGTTAACGGCAATACAATAAAGAAAGGTGAACTAATCGGCATACTCGATGGGGATATCACGTGTCATACGGGCGATATGTTTGATATATGCCGACTCTTGTTAAAAGATATGGTCACTGACGATGACAGCGTTATAACAATCTTCTACGGCGAAGACGTCACGGAAGAGCTTGCGAATCAGATCGGCGATATGGTTCGAGACGAATATGACGACTTTGATGTAGAGTTGCAATTCGGCGGTCAACCCGTTTATCCGTTTGTGTTCGCGGTGGAATAATGACATTAGACAGCCCCGTTGCAGAAGTTAAAGGCATCGGTAATAAAAAGGCGAAGCTTCTTTCAAAGTTAGGCATAGTCACCATTGCCGACCTTATCTATTATATGCCACGGGATTATGAAACACAAGGAACAAGCGCTCGTATCAACGGGCTTAAAGACGGTGAAATTTTCAACATCAGTGCAGTGATAACAGGCGAGCCGTCTATCAGAAGGATCAAAAGCGGTCTTAATCTAACCAAATTTTCGTTACAAGACGAAACAGGCAGGGTTGAGGCTGTTTTTTTTAATCAGCCGTATATTCGGAAAATGTATAAAAACGGTGATAAGGTCTACGTATCCGGTTCTGTAAAAAAAGCGGGAGGCCATTTCCAGTTTACGAATCCGCATATGGAAAAGCACGGGAAACAGCACATGGGACTTAACCCTATTTATTCACTCACGGCAGGTCTAACGCAAAAAACGATGCGTTTAACGGTGCAATCTGCCATTCATACGGTAAACGGGAAGCTTAAAGACATTTTTTCCAATGAATTTCGTATAGAACATAAGCTGGCAGAGCTCAATTTTTCAGTGGCAAATATTCATTTCCCCAAAAATGAAGAGGCGTTGGCACTATCAAAAAGACGGCTAATATTTGAAGAACTGCTGTTATTCAATATTGCGCTTTTAGAGCGTGAAACATCCACCAAGCACGGCGCAGAAAAAATGACAATAAGTCAGGCGGATAAACAAATTTTTTTTAATCGTCTCGGATATAAACCCACAAACGCACAGCTGCGCGTGATGAGCGAAATCGAAAATGATTTGAATAAAGAAAGCCCGATGAACCGTCTGCTTCAGGGGGACGTGGGCAGCGGCAAAACAACGCCTGCATTTTACGCCATGAATATATGTATAAATAGCGGATACCAATGCGTACTGATGGCGCCAACCGAGGTTCTTGCCACACAGCATTTTGCGGGCGCTCAGCGGATTTTCTCTGATGCGGGTGTGAATATGGAACTTTTAACAGGCAGCACACCGACGGCACAGCGCCGTATAATCAGTGAAAACATCGCCAGCGGACAAACGGATATCGTGATCGGTACACATGCCGTTCTCTATGATCACATTCAGTTTGCTAACCTCGGTCTTGTAATTACCGACGAGCAGCATCGTTTTGGCGTAGGGCAAAGAGCCATGCTGGAGACCAAGGCGAACGCGCCGCATACGCTGATAATGTCCGCCACACCCATACCGCGTACGCTTGCGTTGATACTATATGGCAAAACGGATATATCCGTTATTGATGAAATGCCCCCCGGCCGGCAGCCTGTCAAGACGTTTTTAGTGCCCGAAACAAAAAGAACAGATATGTACGGCTTTATGGAAAAAGAAATATGCAAGGGGGCGCAGATTTTCGTGGTTTGTCCTCTTGTGGAAGACAGCGACGCACTCGATGTGCGCTCTTCCGAACAGGTTTACGACACACTTCAACAACATTTTTCCATAAATGACTTAGCTTTGCTTCATGGGCGGCAAAAGCCGCAGGAAAAAAACGACATCATGCGTCGTTTCAAAAACAAAGAGTTTCATATACTTGTGTCAACAACAGTGATTGAAGTAGGCGTGGATGTTCCTGACGCCACAATTATGGTGATAGAAAACGCTGAACGATTTGGTCTTGCACAGCTTCACCAGTTAAGAGGACGTGTGGGTCGTGGGCAAAAAAAATCATATTGCTTTTTGATGTCGGACAAACCTGACAATGCGCGTCTTTGCGTTTTGTGCAAAACAAACGACGGATTTAAAATTGCCGAGGAAGATCTTAATCTTCGAGGTCCCGGACAATTCCTTGGCAGCAAACAAAGCGGTATGTCAGATTTGTATATGGCCAATTTGATAAAAGATATGAATATTTTCACACAAACAAGAGAAATCGCTCAACACATTAAGCAAATCAACCTAAAACAATATCAACTATGGCAGCAAACAGCAAATGCACGTTTTTCTCATAAATTAGTAAAAACTGTGATTAATTAATATTGTTTCTCCTATATTTTATTGCCAGTGTACATTTTATTTGTTTGGGGCAAATTAAATGTACAAAGCAATAAAGGAGGTGAAAGCGATGGCTAGAAATAAAACGCTTGTTCCGGACGCAAAAAATTCTTTGAATAAAATGAAGTATGAGATAGCGAATGAACTCGGAGTCAATCTGAAGCAAGGATACAATGGTGATCTCACATCGAAGCAGAACGGCTCGGTGGGGGGAGAGATGGTTAAGAGAATGATTAAACAGGCTGAGAATACAAAATAATGCTCATGAATTGCTGAAAAGAATATGATGGAATGGAGGAAAAGAATCATGGCTAAAAATAAACAAAATCAGAACCTGCAAAATATGAAATATGAAATTGCAAACGAACTCGGTGTCAATCTCAAGCAAGGATATAACGGTGACTTAACTTCTAAAGAAGCCGGCTATGTCGGCGGTTATATGGTGAAAAGAATGATTGAACAAGTTGAACGTGAAATGGCAGGAAAATAATAAAAAACATCATGGCTATTAGGTTAAGTCAGCAAACCGCAATGGGGCGGTAGCGTCGAAAATTTTGTGTATTCTCCGAATGTCAGATAATATTGAATTTGCGCTTTTGGGGCAAGGGTAATCCTTGCCCTATATCGTTACAGTAACACGGCGGTAACGGTCGGTCAAGGTCTTTAGAGCGAAGCGTGC
>QKIQ01000063.1 GCA_003249555.1 Clostridia bacterium
GCATGTTACGGAGCTTAAGGATATTCTGGCATCTCAAAATGCTCTGCTCGTCATACCGGCTTTATTCGTCGCCATCGCAGGTCTTACGAAAGCCGCGCAAATGCCGTTTTCCAGATGGCTGCTGGGTGCGATGGTGGCCCCCACACCCACATCGGCGCTGCTGCATTCATCAACAATGGTGAAAGCGGGTGTGTATATCATCATTCGCATCGCGCCATTGCTGACGGGCAACATGGCCGGCTTCTTCGTGGTGTTGGTGGGTGGTATTACGTTTCTGTCCGCTTCTATCATTGCCATTTCGCAAAACGATGCCAAAAAGGTGCTGGCTTATTCCACGATCGCAAATTTGGGGTTGATTGTCTCCTGCGCGGGTATCGGTACTTACGAGTCGCTGTGGGCGGCCTTGTTCCTGATCATTTTCCATGCCGTGTCCAAATCACTGATGTTCCTGACTGTGGGCTCAGTGGAAGGGCTAATGGGCAGCCGCGATATAGAAGACATGCATGGCCTTATTGTAAAGCTGCCGATGATGGCGATATTGATGACGGTCGGCATAGCGGGCATGTTCCTTGCGCCGTTTGGCATGTTGATATCCAAATGGGCAGCCATGAAGGCATTTCTCGATTCCAAGAACATGATTATGCTGATGCTGCTGGTGTTCGGCAGTGCAGCAACGCTTTTTTATTGGACAAAATGGCTGGGGAAATTGGTTGCCATCAGGCCGCAAAGTGAACGGTTGTCTGCTAAAGCGCCGAAAATGGAAATATTGGCGCTATATACACTGGCTGCTTTCACGGTTGCCAGCTGTCTGCTGTTCCCGATTGTATCACAGAGCATGGTAGAGCCTTTTTTAACGCAGATGTTTGGTGCATCACAGGTGGTTATCGGTTTGGGCAACCAGCATATTATGCTGATGCTGCTGGGAATGATACTTTTATTGCCTGTCGGCCTGCGGTTTTTTACTCGCGGCAAGCTGACCACTGTTTACATGGCAGGCATAAACTCGGGGGATAATCGGCATTTTGAGGGGTCGGGCGGAGAAACAAAGCGGATGTACCTTGCCAACTGGTATATGGAACGTTACTTTGGAGAACAGCGGCTGTATAAAATTGCAGCGTTGGCTGCACTCGCCTTGCTGGTGTTCGCATTGATTTATCTTTGTGGGAGTGTTTTGGGATGAATTGGCTATATGCATTGATATATGTTTTAATGGCGCCTATCTTGGGCGGGTTGTTAGCAGGCGTGGATCTGAAAATCACTGCGCGTATGCAGGGACGACAGGGACCTCCGATCGTTCAGCCGTTTTATGACGTGATGAAGCTTTTTAGAAAAGAAGCTGTTGTCGTTAACAACGCGACTACATTCTTAGTGGTGATGTTTTTGCTGTTCATGATTGCCACAGGCGTCATCTTTTTCTCCGGCGGTGATTTTTTGCTGGTCATATTTGCACTGACACTCGCGAGCATTTTCTTGCTGATTGCAGCGTATTCCACAAATTCGCCATACAGCAATCTGGGCGCAGACCGAGAACTGCTTGCTATGATGGCCTATGAACCGATGGTTCTTTTCACAGCCATGGGGTTTTACATGTCGGACAAAACGTTTACTGTCGGCAGCATTATGTCGTCGCCGATACCATCCATCGTTTATCTTCCCGGCGTTTTTATCGGTTTTGTGTTCATACTGACGTTTAAGTTTCGAAAGTCGCCGTTCGACATCAGTACATCGCACCACGCGCATCAGGAACTGGTAAGCGGCCTTACAACCGAGTTTTCCGGCCCCACACTGGCAATCGTAGAAATTACACATTGGTACGAAAACATTATGCTGCTGGGCTTTGTCTACCTGTTTTTTGCGTGGAATGCACCTTTAAGCCCATTGGTGGCGGTGGCTGTCTGTCTGTTTATTTACTTCTCGGAGATACTGATTGATAACTCTTTCGCGCGGGTGAGATGGAAATGGGCGCTGAAAACGGTTTGGGTCTTAACGGCAACGGTCGGCTTTTTAAATCTGGTCATACTCTCATTGATATTAAAGTAGGTGGACAATGGGTTATTTCAGCAAATCCCCCTGGGTGATACATTACAACGGTTCCAGCTGCAATGGCTGCGATATAGAAGTTCTCGCGTGTCTTACGCCGCTGTACGATCTTGAACGCTTCGGTATTATCAATACCGGCAACCCCAAGCACGCCGATATATTGCTTGTGACGGGCGGCGTAAATGCGCAGGCCTTGAGCGTACTGCAGCAAATATATGAGCAGATGCCAAACCCCAAGGCAGTGGTTGCTATCGGTATATGCGCCACCAGCGGCGGCATATTTGCCGATTGCTACAATATTATTGGCGGTGCCGACAAAGCGGTGCCGGTGGACGTTTATGTGCCCGGCTGCGCGGCGCGCCCCGAGGCCATTATCGACGGCGTTGCCAAGGCGGCACATATTTTGGATGAGAAATACAAAGAATCCAAACTGACGAAAAAGAAAGCAAAAAAAACGGGAGCGAACAAATGAAGACCGATACTCAATTAATCAATATATTGCCGATAGAGCTGCTCGATCGCGTGAGTGACCTTAAAGAACAAGGATGCCGCTTGGTTCAGATTTGCTGCAGCAAGCGCGGCGAAGAGCTGGAGCTCGACTACTCATTTGATCAATCATATCAGCTTGTTGACCTGAAAATGTCGGTGTTGCCTTCGGATGAGATCGACAGTATCAGCGCTGTTTTTCCGCCGGCTTTTTTATACGAGAACGAGATTGAATCCCTCTTTGGTTTGAAAGTGAAGCATAAATTGGTTGATTTTGGGGGAAAACTTTATCAAACGGCAAAGCAGACCCCGTTCGCCGGAAATGACGGTGAGTAGATATGGGAAAAAGAAGCGTTATTCCGTTCGGGCCTCAGCATCCGGTGCTGCCGGAGCCGATCCATCTTGACCTGGTGATTGAAGATGAGCGCGTGGTCGAGGCGGTTCCTTCCATTGGCTATATTCACCGCGGCCTTGAAAAGCTGGCGGAAACCCGCGATTTTGTGGATTATGTTTACGTGGCAGAACGCGTTTGCGGCATATGCAGCTTTATGCACGGCATGGGCTATTGCATGGCTATTGAAGATATCATGAAGCTGGATATTCCCCCCCGCGCGCTTTATCTGCGTGTGGTGTGGGCAGAGCTTTCGCGGATTCACAGCCACCTTTTGTGGATGGGACTGTTGGCCGATTCATTCGGGTTTGAAAACCTGTTTATGCAATGCTGGCGACTGCGCGAGAAGGTGCTGGATATCTTTGAGATGACGACGGGCGGCCGCGTTATATTCTCGGTGTGCAAGGTGGGCGGCGTCCGCAAAGATATGGATGAGGACAGCCTCAAGATGATACTTTCGACATTGGAGGAGATCGGGCGCGAGTTCAAAGTGCTTGAGAATACCTTCCTGAATGATAAATCGGTGCTGCACCGTATAAAGGGCATTGGTGTGCTGACGGCAGACGAAGCCCTGACCCTTGGCGCGGTGGGTCCCATGCTACGCGCCAGCGGTGTTGAGCAGGATATGCGCAAGACGGGCTACGCAATCTATGATGAGCTCGATGTGCCGGTTATCACCAGCCCGGACGGCGACAGCTATGCCCGGTGCGCGGTGCGCATGGGGGAAGTGCATACGTCCATCGATATTATCCGTCAGGCAATCGGCAAGATCCCGGAGGGCGAGATAATGGTGAAGGTAACGGGCACACCCAACGGGCAGGGCTTTATCCGCGTCGAACAGCCGCGCGGCGAAGCATTCTACCACGTACGTGCCGGCGGCACTAAGTTTCTGGAGCGTTTTCGTGTGAGAACACCTACTTTTGCGAATTTGCCCGCACTGCTGAAAATACTTGAAGGGCGCAGCTTGGCCAACGTACCGGTGCTGATACTCACGATCGACCCGTGCATCAGCTGCACAGAAAGGTAGATCTCGATGTCTGTCATGAATTTTTCGATAAGCGCGCTGAAAAACCTTGGTCATAAGCCCGCAACGCTGATGTATCCGTTCAAGAAACGGGAGTACTTCGAACGCACGCGCGGCCACATCGATATCAGCATCGCGGACTGTATCTATTGCGGCATCTGCCAGAAGCGTTGCCCCACCGGCAGCATTCATGTGGTTAAAGCGGATAAGCACTGGGGGATTGAACGCATGAAGTGCATTCAGTGCAACTCATGTGTAGAGAATTGCCCCAAGAAATGCCTCGTGATGAAGAGCGGCTACACCACGCCCGGCGTGGAAAAACAGACGGACGATTTCACCGGTGCATGAGTATCCCATCACACTGGAGATCATCCGTATCGCTGTAGAAACGGCAAAAGAGAAAAACGCACAACGCGTGGATAAAATCGCGCTGGTGATCGGGGATTTGTCGGGCTATGTGGGTGAAAGCGTCCATATGTATTTCGATGAAATATCCAAAGGGACGGCCTGTGAGGGCTGTCGCCTGGAAATTACGCGTGTGAAGCCAAAAGTCAAATGTACGTCCTGCGGCGAGGTATTTGAGCGAAAGCCATTCTCATTCGAGTGTCCGGTTTGCAAAGGGCATGCCGGTCCCACACGTATAGGAACGGAATTTTATATTGATCATATTGAAGTGCATCGTAATAAAGGAGACAATGATGGAAACTGAACGGATTGATGTCAAGCAATCCATATACGATAAAAACGATCTGATTGCCGGTGAAGTAAACCGAGAGATGTCAGCCAACGGCACACTGCTCATCAATGTTATGGGCGCACCGGGTTCCGGTAAAACCTCGGTGATACGCCGCGTTGTTGAAGGGCTGGCGCTGCCCGCCGCTGTGATTGAGGGCGATATCGAGTCAGATATTGACACCAAAGCGCTAGAAGCGATCGGCATCAGCACTTACCAAATCAACACACACGGCGCGTGCCATTTGGATGCGCCGACCATTCAAACAGCGGTCAGCGAATTTATTATGCCGCAGAAAGGTGTGGTGTTCATTGAGAACATCGGCAACCTCGTCTGCCCGGCGGAGTTTACCATCGGTGAGCACGCAAAAATGCTGATCGTCACCGCAACGGATGGCAGCGATAAGCCGTATAAGTATCCGCTGGCGTTTGAAAAAGCGGATATCATCGTGCTCAATAAGGTAGATCTTCTGCCGTATGTGGATTTCGATGAGAGCTTCTTCATGGCGGGCGTACGGGCGCTGAACCCGTCTGTGCCTGTCATGAAGGTATCGGCTCGGGTCGGTGAGGGCGTGAACGGCATCATACAATGGATAAGAGAGAAGAAAAGCAGCTTCGAGGCTTGAAAATCAGATTATACGGGATTGTGCAGGGTGTGGGTTTCCGCCCCTTTGTGGTTAAGCTGGCTTTTTTACTGGGCGTTACAGGAACTGTGAAGAACAGCGGCGGGCTCGTGGATATCACAGCCTGCGGCTCAACTCAGCAGCTTGATGAGTTTGTGAAACGTCTCCTGGCCGAAAAACCCGCCAGTTCGCTGATCGTGCATTACGAGGCTCAAGACATTCCGCACGTACATGGCCACTCCTTTGTTATTGAACCGAGCAGCGAAGCCGATGGCCCGGTGTTTATATCGCCCGATCTGTGTGTTTGCGATGCGTGCCTTGAGGAGCTCTCTAACAAACGGGACAAACGGTTTGAGCATCCTTTTATCAGCTGTATGGTATGCGGCCCGCGTTACAGCATCATCGAGGCCGCGCCTTACGACCGGCACACCACAACAATGCGCGATTTTGATATGTGCGATGACTGCGGTGCACAGTACGCAAACCGGGAAGACAGGCGCTTTCACGCGCAGACCATCTCCTGTCACCTCTGCGGCCCTTACTTGATATATCAAAACGCGGCAGGCGAAGCCCCCCATGAGGCCGCTTTTAAAGATGCGGTAAAAGCGCTGCATGCGGGCGGCGTGGTGGCGGTAAAGGGCATCGGCGGCTATCACCTTTGCTGCGACCCGTTTAACCAACAAGCGGTGCGGCGGTTGCGTGAGCTGAAAAGCCGAGAATTGAAGCCGTTCGCAGTGATGTTCCCAAATTTGGACGATTTGAGGCGCTATGCCCATGTTTCGATGCAGGAGGAAGCGCTGCTGTCTTCTCCTGCGCGGCCTATCGTCCTGCTGAAACAAAAGCCAAATGACCTCGTGCCCGCAGTGTGCGGCGACAGCCGTCTGCTGGGCGCGTTTTTGCCTTATACACCACTGCAGGTCCTGCTGATGCAAGCTGTCGGCCCACTGGTGATGACGAGTGCGAACATGTCACAAGAGCCTATCGTCAAGGATGATGCATCAATGCTTGCATGGCCGGGGCTTGATGGCGTACTGTATAACACGCGGCGTATCGTGGCGCGTGCGGACGATTCGGTGACAAGGGTTTCGGCGGCACAGACGCAGATGATCCGGCGATCCCGCGGGTACGCGCCGCTGCCGGTGATATTGCGTAGCGACAGCCGAGGCACGGTGTTCGCGGCGGGCGGTCAGCTCAAGGCAT
>QKIQ01000110.1 GCA_003249555.1 Clostridia bacterium
ATCGTCTTTGTATGTCTTCCAAACCGACACGTTTTTTCGTTGCCATAGCTCTTTTCCACCTTTTCAGTTACTATGGCAGCATTCTACACCTTGTATTGCCCGTATTTATGGACTTTTGATTGATGACTCAGACTAATAGCCATGTTATTAATTACAATATTTTATATTATCCTTGCATATATTACATTTTAATTATATTATGTATTATAAAATTTTTAACAAATGCCTTCACGGCAAATATGAGGGAAACAGATGATAAAAAAAATAATCACCATACTGCTTATTTTTGCGCTGATGACAACGATGATACCGGTGACGGCTATGGCTGCAGACCATCCTCTCTCAGACGGAGAAACGCTTGATATCTTCACGTGCGCCCAAGGCGGCGTGACACTGACATTAAACGGTGTCGCAATAGACAATTCCTCAGTGAATGACGCATGTCCCCTCTCTTTCAGCGGAAGCGGAAACTCACTGATACTGGCAGGTGTCAGTACTTTTAGAGCAGGACATAATACGCCGGGCGTCAGAGTGGAAGGCAGTACTTCGCTGACGATATCCGGCGACGGAGCTTTATCCGCAAATGGTGGTGATTACGGCGCAGGCATCGGCGGCGGAAATTCAGGCAATGGCGGAACAATCACTATTGAAGGCGGTACAGTAACCGCAAATGGCGGCTATGGCGGTGCAGGCATTGGCGGCGGGTTTTACGGCGCAGGCATCGACGGAAGAATCACTATTGAAGGCGGTACAGTAACCGCAAATGGTGGTAATTACGGCGCAGGCATCGGCGGCGGAAATTCAAGCAATGGCGGTACAGTTTCATTATCAGGCGGTTTCATCTATGCACAGGGCGGCTCTTCCTCACCCAATGACATCGGATACGGCGGAGGTAATACGGGAGGCACGCTGAACATATCGGGAGATGCAGCGGTGTTCCTCAAAAACGACACATGTATCACACCCACGACCACCACGCATACCCACGAAACAATCACCTCGGTCACGGATAATAAGGTGTACGGCGTTTCCACCAACGGATGGGCGCCCAGTTTCGGCGTCTATATGCGCCTGTATACACTCGGTTATAATTCTAACGGCGGCACAGGAACGGTGCCCGGCTCTATAACTCAGCATATGAGCACAACGGCAACGGTCGCTAACGGCAGCGGGTTGTCTCGGGAGCGGTATCGTCTTAAAGGCTGGAATACGGCAGCAGACGGCAGCGGCACGGCATATGTGCCCGGCAGTTCACTGGCCTTCACTGCGAATACCACGCTGTACGCGGCATGGAGTCCGATACGTGTAAGCGGCGTAATAATTGATCAGGGCAGCTCGCTTTCGTTGACACATCACGATACAACAGTTCTGTCAGCAGCAGTTTCGCCGGATAATGCGAAATATCCCGATGTAACGTGGACAAGCAGCAACGCGGACGTCGTGACGGTGGATCAGAGCGGAAGCGTCACTGCTGTGGGGCTTGGCAGCGCGGCAATTACGGCCATGGCAGACGGCAAATCGGACACGTGCCAAGTGACGGTCGGCAAAAAGCCGGTAACGAGCGTGTCGTTGAGCCAAAATTCCCAGACTGTGGATATCGGCGGCTCGTTTACACTGACGGCAACAGCCAATCCCGCGAATGCGACTTACAGGAATGTCATATGGAGCAGCAGCGATATATCCGTGGCGACGGTAGACCAAAACGGCAACGTAAAGGCGATAGCCGCAGGCAGCGCAATAATTACAGCCACGACAGACGGCAAATCGGGCACATGTGCGGTTACAGTCAACCCCGCAATTACGAATGAATCGGCTGTACCAACGCCCACACCTACACTGTCGCCCGCACCTACGCCGTTGCCCGCACCTACGCCGTTGCCCGCACCTACGCCGTTGCCAATCAAAGGAGTATCGGGCAGCAGTGACGACACAGA
Source organism: Clostridia bacterium (assembly GCA_003249555.1). Classification (GTDB taxonomy): domain Bacteria; phylum Bacillota; class Clostridia; order Christensenellales; family SZUA-584; genus SZUA-584. Next base: position 1,935 of record QKIQ01000110.1, read on the forward strand.
ACCGGCAGTCACAGTATCGCCCGCGATGCCGTCTCCGACTCCGTAAAATACCGTAGAAATACCGGATACCGGCGACAAGGCAGATCTGGCAGTTATCATTACGGCGAAGATTATCGAAGAAAATGAACAAACAAAGACGGTTACGGTGGAGTTAAGCATATCTGATTTACCCGAAGGAACCGTGTCGATACAGCTGCCTGATGGTAAGATACTCAATATTGGGGAAAGCAGCACGATGCAGTTTGATATATCCAGAGATGATATCGACGAAAACAGCATGGTAGAAATTGTCGCGCTGAACCAAGAGGGCGTACCTCTGGCGACTATCGGCATGAAAATAGCGTCTGATATAATCGAGCTGCCAAATTCAGCAACTGCATGGGACAACATCTGGCCGATACTGATGTGGGTGCTGATAGGAATCGGCGCAATTGTCATCATCGGCGGCGTATTGTATGCTATCGCCAAGAAAAGAAACGTTTAATACGAATGATTATGTATAGGAAAAGCTGAAAATATAATTCGCAGACAAGACGGGCTTTGCCCGCGCAGCCCACACCTTTCGTTTTTTCGACAGTCTCGAGCGCAGCGAGAAACAAGTGAAAACGAAAAACTGGCGAAAACCGCAGGTTTCCCGACAAGCAAAGGAAAAGTCCCAAAAACGGGGCTTTCCCTTTGCAACACAGTATGCCTCAGTATTATCGCATCGTATGAATTCGCTGCGTGTAATCGTTTATCTTTTATAGTTTTTTATCGTCTCTATCATTGCAACCAAATTTTCAATCGGCGTCTTGCCGACGATGTTATGAATTGTCGAAAACACAAAGCCGCCGTCTTTTGAGAATATCTTCAGCCTTTCCTCTACCTCTTGCGCCACCTGTTGCGGCGTACCGAACGGAAGCGTATGCTGGGTGTCCACACCGCCGCCCCAAAACACAAATTTATCACCGTATTTCTCTTTGAGCATATGCGGTTCCATTCCGGTTGCGGAGCACTGCACAGGATTTAAAACATCGACCCCGCATTCAAAAAGGTCATCAAGCAGGTTGACTATTGACCCGCACGTGTGAAAAAACACCTTCCAGCTGGTATTCTTGTGAATCCAGTCGTTTACCTTTTTATAATACGGCTTATACATTTCCCTAAACACATCCGGCGATATCATCTCGCGATTTTGCGTGCCGAAATCCGTTGGGCTCACGGTGATAACCTGAATCTTATCCCCCACCGCCTGTTTGTATATTTCAATGTTTTTCAGCGCAACCTCGGTCTGGAGTTCAAACACTTCATGAACATAATCCGGCCAAAGAATATGTGCCATTAACCAATCGTCCATTCGCCGGATTCCACTCACTTCTTTTAAAAACTGACCCGGCATTGCCCCCGCATCCCCCAAAGCCATACCGGCAAAATTTCCGACCATGCCATACTGGGTATTGTTATAAAAATATTCTGCCTGGTCTGCAAATGTTTTGGCTGTTTCATCCGTATATACGTTAAAATCGTTTTTAAAATCTTCCCTTGCGTTTAAACAATTTTCGTCAAATTGCCCGCTTCTGTCAATCGCATCAAAAAAATACCCACCTTCCGGCAGCTTCATACTGGGCGCACAGCTACGGTCTCCCTGAGGATATACGAGCGTTTCTCCATCTACCACATCATATTCAAACTGGCCCGCCATAAACGTCGGTGTCCCATCCGGCATTGTCCACGCTTTCCAGTTCTCATTTTTAATGCCAAATGCATTATACGGTGAAAAAATCCCGACAACGTCTATTCCAAGCGCTTTGCGAACATCCTCCTCCACCGCGCCCAATATCTGAAACGGTTCATGCACGGTAATCGGTTTTTCTTCTAATCCTAACGCTTTTTTTAATTGAAACAGCGTTGATGCACTGATGCCTGTTTGCGGCGTAGCGCCGATATCCAGCACAACGCCGTCAATCGGCTTATGATTTATAACTTTTTTCAGCTTTTCTCTGGAATTCATTACTATCTCCTTTAAATCATATTACTTTTGATAAGTCAATCGATAAACACTCGGAGAAACGCCATTCCGTCTTTTAAACGTTTTTGAAAAATAATACGGATTGCTAAACCCCACAGAGTTTGCGACCACTTCTACCGTCAATTGTGTGTACTTGAGCAATTCCATTGCTTTCGCTATTCTCAAACTTACCAGATATTCATTGACGCTTTGCCCTGTAAATGTTTTAAAAAGATAGGCAAAATGAGTTCTTGAATATCCAAAATAAGACGCTATGTCCGTTCCTGTAACCGATTGATTATAATTTAAAACCAAAAAATCGGTTGCGCTTTTTATCATCGTTCCAATATTTATATCTTGCCTTGTTTTATTTTGTGTGTCAACAATCAACTGCCCCAGCAGCTCATAGACCTTTGCGGCCGCAAAACATTCTGTTTCATCCGACCGATTCTTTAACAGTTCCACAATTCTTAAAAAACCATGCTTTATCTCAGGTTTTTTAACCGACAGCTTCACAGGATCATTGGCACTGATACATGCTTTGTTCAATATGTCTTCCATTCCATTTTCGACCACTCCAAACCACGCAAGCTGCCATGGTTCCTGTTTGTCAGAATAGTATGCGTGCAGCGTTCCCGGAAACAATACAAACATGTCATTTTGTTTTAAATAATATCGTTTTTTGCTTGTAAATAATTTACCTTTTCCTTTACAAACAAAAATAAAGCTATAGTTGTTTATCACTCTTTGTTTGCAGTTGTTCCCTTTTGTCATGTCAAACCACAAAAAGTCCATTTTCTCTCCTTTGATCTTCAATAATCGTACAATCGTTTAATTTCCCATACAAAAATACATGGTCTTTAGTTTAAAACACAATAGAATATGTATAGATAATATAGGGAGGTAATCAATATGTCAGATCAAATGACATCCAGAGAAAGAATCATAGCTGCTATCGACCACAAGCCGGTCGATAAGATCCCAACAGACTATTGGGGCACACCCGAGATTACAAGCAAGCTGATGAAAGCACTGGGTATTAAACAGGAGATCGACCTTTGGAAGCGCTTGGATATCGATAAAATCATTACAATAAAGCCCACCTATATCGGACCAAAACTTGAGGATGACGGCACAATGAAAACGGATTTGTGGGGCATCAAACACCGAACCATTTCCTATTGCAACGGCGAAGGTGAGTATGAGGAAATGTGTCATCACCCTCTTGGCCCGTACAGCACTATTGACGAGATTGAAGCCAATTATACATGGCCGAGCGCAGATTGGTTCGATTTTTCTTCCGTGACCCGTCAATGCCGATTGTATCCTGATTACGCAATCGAATGCGGATATGCGGCACCATTTTATATGTATAACAACATCCGTGGGCTGCAGGAAAGCATGATGGATCTGGCCATCGACGAAAATTTGGCACATTACATCATCGGCCGCATCTGCGATTTCTATTATGATTACCACTCACGGTTGTTTTCAGCCGGCGAAGGCAAAATCGATATCGCACAAGTCACAGACGACTTTGGCAGCCAAAACAGCTTGCTTATCAGTCTTGACATGTTTGATCGTTTTTTCAAGCCTCATTACGAACGGTTTATCAAGCTTTTAAAGTCATATGATATTAAAGTCTTTCATCATGATGACGGCTCAATTATGCCGCTTATTCCCCGTCTTGTCGAGCTTGGTATTGAAGTTTTAAATCCAATCCAATGGCATCTTCCCGGCATGGATCTAACCGAACTCAAATCACGATTCGGCGATAAAATTTGTTTCCACGGGGGCATCGATAACCAGGATGTTCTTCCGTTTGGCACCATAGACGATGTCAAGGCAGAAGTTGAAACATGCCTTGATCTGCTTGCTTCCGACGGCACGGGATATATTCTGGCTCCATGTCACAACTTGCAAATTATCAGCCCTATAGAAAATATCGTGGCCATGTACGAAACTGCCAATCAATTAAGAGTCCAGCGATAATTCCTCCTGTATAAAGCTCTCGGCCCCGTGTTTTTTCATTCGCGGGGCCGTGGCATTTTCAATATAGAATACTATTTTAGCATCGCGCTTGCGGTGAGCGAGTTCTCAATTTGTTCGTTAGCAATCAAATATGCGATGATTGTTGGAATACTGGTTATGATCATCGCCGCACCAATCAAACCCCAGTGCGACACGCCGATACTGACAAAAAAGCTCATTAAGCCGACCGAAAGCGGACGCAGATTGTCCGGACCAGCAACAATAAACGCCAAAACGAACTCATTCCAAATCCGCATAAAAATCAGAATTGATTGAATGTATAACGCAGGCTTTATATTTGGCAATATGATCCTAAAGAAACAGCGATAGATATTACATCCATCAATACAAGACGCTTCCTCTAATTCTCTTGGCAGGCTTCTCAAAAAAGCATAAAGCATCAGCACGCAGGAAGCCAAACTAAACGCAGAATACGGCAGAATTAACCCCCAATATGTTTCTTTTATGCCCATCTGACCAATAAACATATAAAGCGGAATCATGACAACTTCAACCGGTATAATCAAGCCCATGGCAATATAGTTGATGGTATATTTGTTCCCTTTCCAATTCATACGGCTCAAACAATATGCCAGCATGCTTCCAAGAAGCAGCGTAATTATAATCGTGCCGCCCGTATAAATCAGACTGTTTTTAAAATACTTAAAGAAGTCGTATTTTGTTAATACTTCCGTATAGTTTGAAAACAACCATTCCTGAGGCAATCCGAAAGGGTTGGCATAGACCTCGGATTTTGATTTTAGCGATAACGTGATCATCCAAAATAACGGGAACAAGAATGCCAGCCCCACCGACACAAAAAACAATTTTTTCAGTCCGCTTGATATCATTTTCATTTTCTTCACCCCCTCTCGATTAATACTCTATCTTTTTTCTGGCAACAAGCCGATTAATCAACAAACTGACAAACAGACATTCAATGACAAACAATACGGCTATCGCACACCCTACGCCAAAATGGGATTTTGAGAACGCTGTATAGAACATCTCATAAACCACCGTTCGCGATAAGCGTCCCGGCCCCCCTGCCGTCATCACCCGAATATATGAATATAATCCCATTGAACCCAGCGTGGAAATAACCAGCACATATTTGACGACCTCTTGCAGCAGCGGTATGGTAATTTTAAACGACGTGGTGAAAAATCCTGCTCCGTCGATTCTCGCGGCTTCAAAATATGATTTAGGAATGGATTTGATGCCGGAATAGAACAATAATGCATTTAGCCCGATATATTGATAAAGAAAGGCAAATGCGATACAGTAAACTACGGTATCTTTTTCTGACAGCCACGAGTGTGTCCAGTTTTCCAGACCGAGACTGGTTAAAACCGAATTTAACGCGCCCCATTGCGGCTCATAGATTGCCACCCACATCTGCGCAATTACCGTAACGGAAAGAACCGCGGGAAACAGAATAGATGCTTTAAAGAACCGTCTGACTCGCTCCGATTGCCTGTCGAGTATCAGTGCCAATAGCAGCGATATGGGCAACGCAACAAATACGGATAACAAAACGATAATTATAGTGTTTTTCTGCGCCGACCAGAACGATTCTGATTTTAAAACCTCTGTATAGTTATCAAGCCCTACCCATCCCTGTGAGGCAAGCCCATCATGTTTTTGAAAACTGATAATGATCTGAGGAATCAAAGGGTATACGACAAATGCTGTAAATAAAGCAAGTGCCGGAAACGCAAAAACAAATATAGACAGTTTTGATCCAAAGAATTTTTTCATATTACGTCCCTCCTTATACGAATGTTTAGCAAATCTTTTGTTGTATTCTTGCTTTATGGCATAATTCTTGTATGAGAATGTATATCATAAGGCAATTTGTGTCATATATAAAATATGAGGTATAATAAAAGCTCTCCTCAGAAAAGTGCAATCTTTAAAAGAAGAGCTTTTATCGTTTTTACTTCATGTCGGAATTAATCGAAATAAGTGTTTTCTTCCCAGACAGGCTGGAACTCTTTAATGAAATCGTCCGCTGAGTATTCTCCAGTTAATAGGCTTGCACCCAAAGTTGCAAACTCAGCGTTTGTTGCCGCATCCATACCGTTCAGCATTATCGATGCAATTTTCGTAGAACAGCCGCTGAAATGTTCAATGTTCTTGAGCATCAAATCAGACTGTTCGGCACCCGCTTCACCGGTATCCAATGTCACCACAGTTCCTTGTGATTGATAGAACAACGCATCCTGCATTGCGCAGAATTCAGCCAGCTTGACGGCTTCATCCAGATGTTCGCTTTTGCTGTTTACCGCATATCCGTTTACGGGAGATCCCCAGTATTGTATGGCACCGTTAGGATCATAGGCATCGCCGGCACTAGGCCATGGGAAAAAGTCCACTTCAATACCTTCCAGCTCAGCCAAGCTCGGAAGCTCCCAAGAGAACATCCAATACATCGCTGCGTTACCCGATGTGAACATTTCCTTGGCAGGGCCGTAATCCAGCATCGAAATTCCTTCAGGGAAAGCCCCCTCTTTTGCCAACGTTTCAATTCTGCCTAAGGCGTTCTTGACAACCGGATTATTAAAGTCGGTTTTGTTCGCCAACAGATCAAGCATAACCTGTGGATCCTCGATCATGACCATCGTTTGGAAAAGGAATAGCTGCGGTGCCCATCCCCCTTTTCCCATGGTGGATACCGGTGTATATCCTTTAGCGCTGATTTGCTTGCATACGTCAACCAGTTCATCAAATGTCGTTGGGATTGTAACGCCGCACTCTTCAAATATCGCTTTGTTATAGAATATTCTAGGAGTAAAGTAGGTATCTGATCCTGAGCCTATTGCGTAAATTCCGCCTTTATACGTCATTGCATCCGGAACCGCACATTTATCCAAGAATCCGTCTTCTTCAATATACGGTGTCAAATCAAGCATGTTTCCGGCATTGAATACTGCTGATGCAAAGGACGCATCCGAATACCAAACATCAGGAAGATCTCCGGTTGAATTATATGTTTTCATCTTATTGTTGTAATCTTCTCCGCCGCCGCCTTCTTCAAATTCAACTGTGACGTTCGGAAACTCAGCTTCGATTTTCGGAGCAATAAAATCATTCATGATGGCGAGTCTGTTCTCGTCCGTGCTGATTGTCATCAATCGCAAAGTGATTTTCTCTTCAGTTTTTACCGACTCCTCATTCTTGGGTTCATCCGCTTTTGATTCTTCCGCTTTCGAATCATTTGCAGGCGTTTCTGCCGCGTTGTTACATGCAACAAGAGATAATACCATCATAACAACGATAAGCACGCTTAACCATTTTAATTTTCTCAAGAAATCGCACCTCCATTTTTCATTATCTTTCTTCTTTCTTTATCTCTAAGAGAAAGAATTATCATATAATCATGCTACTTTTTTTTATAATGAACGTAAAGGCGCTATTCTCTGTAATAAAGTAAAATCATCGGTTGTTCTTTTCGTTGCTTTATTTATTTACCTGTTCAATAAACGTGCTGGGTGATAATCCGAAGTGTTTTTTAAAGCATTTGCCAAAATAGTTGGGGTTAATGTATCCGACGCGGTTAGAAATATCCGCAATATAGTTCGCACCGTTTTCAATAAGCTCTTTCGCCTTATTCATTCGGTAATTGACAATATAATCATTCATTGTCATACCCGTTTCACGTTTAAATAAAAAGCAAAGGTGCCCGTAATTGACATAGACGTGTTCAGCAATTTCTTTAATATTCATATCCTCATTTGCATAGTTGTCGTGAATATACTCCAACGCTTTCTCTACAAATTTTGATATCGCCGCTTTTTTATTTCTGCTCACATTATCGACAATACCAGAAATTACTCTCTTAATATATTCTTTCATCTCATCAATCTTCTTTATTGTCTGAATCGTTTCAAATATGCCGGCTAAATCCAGCCCCGCTTCTTTTGATACGGATATTTTCGTTTCAGCCATAAACTCAAGACCCGTGGATATAATACCGATACATGTGATTCTAATTAATTCCGGACTGGTACAACTTGCTTTGATATTCTCAAACACATGGTCGAGAATAGTATAACACTGTGAAGCATCCAGCAATCTGAGAGCAATTAACAATTGCTGCCGGTATTCAGTCGTATAAAACACCACAGACAGTCTGTTCTCCGATATGGTCTTGAACGGAATGATTTGGTTGCTGCCAACAATAATTCTGTTGCTCAGTGCATTAATCGCCTCATCATAAGAAAGAGTAATATTCTCTATGCCATTATATATACCGCCGACTCCGATTGTTACCGTAAAATCAAGATGCTCTTCAACGGCGTCCTTAATCTGATATAATTTAGGAATCACTTTTGCCAATATATCCTCGTCGCTCGGGTCTTCAAACCCAAGCATAACACATATTTTTTCTTCATTATCAAAACATATGGCGCCTTGTATTTTTTCTAAAATAATCTTCTCTACTATTTCTAAAATTGCCTGCATCCAAAGTGATCTGTCATGCTCATCCCAAACCCAGTTATCATCATAATCAATTTCCATAACGGTCACCATAATTTTGGAAGCAAGCAAATCAATACCCAAATGCCTCATTTTTTCTATTAGCGCATGCTTTTCGATCGTCGCATTGCCGTAAATCAGCGAATGGAGCATCTGGTCGCGCAACTGCGGCAAATTCTGTTCAAGCCTTGTCTTTAAGCAATCCATTTCAATTGAAAGGTTTCTCTTTTGAGTGATTAAATCCTTAATATCGTTGAGTGCGTTTAACAGCTGTTTTTTATCGATCGGCTTAAGAATAAAATTACTCACGCCCAATTGGATAGCCTGTAGCGCGTAATCAAATTCATCGTGTCCCGTGATGATGATAACTTTGCACCCGATTTCTGTTTCCTTAATCATCTGCATCACTTCAAGCCCGTTCATCATCGGCATGTTGATGTCAAGCAAAACAATATCAGGCTTTAGCATGCATATCTTTTCTAACGCATCCTCGCCGTCCCTTGCTTCCCCGCATATGGTGAATCCGTTGCTTTCCCAATCAATCGAAGCCTTTAACGCTTGCCTGAAATAATACTCATCATCAGCAATAAAGACCTTCAGCATTTTTCACATCTCCTTTTATTATCTGCCAGTTATAAAACCGTTGGCATAATATGCACATATACTTTTGTATACTCATTTAATACGCTCTTGATCTCTAGCCTGCCTTTACTCCCATACAACAACTTTAAGCGGTTGTTAACATTGCTCAATCCATAACCCTTGCTGCTTGATTCCTCATAGCCCAATACCGTTGAAACAAGTTCTTGCGGCATACCAATTCCGTTATCCGCCACTTCCAAAACAATCTCTTCATCTATAAAATACCCTTTTATCTCAAGCTTGCCTTTTTCCTTTTTGTTTTTAAGCCCATGATAGATTGCGTTTTCCACAATAGGCTGTAGTGTCAGTTTGGGTATGCTGTAACCTAATATCTTTTTGTCAATATTTATTTCAAAGTCCAAGAAATCATTGTATCTGAATTTCTGAATATTGAGATAGCTCTTGATTATTTTCATCTCGTTATGAATGGAAATGACATCATCACCTTTACTTAAGCTGATGCGATAAAACTGTGACAAACTGCTCACCGTTTTCGTTGCATTTTCCATCATACCAAGTGTAATAAAGGAATTTATCGTTTCCAGCGTATTGTAAAGAAAATGCGGACTGATTTGCGATTGAATCAATTTGAATTCGGTTTCGCGTTGTTTCTCGTGTTCCAAACGCACTTCTTCAATGAGCGATTCAATACGATCCATCAGATCATTAAACCCTTTTGTCAGTATTCCCACTTCACCGCCGACATCCGTTTTTGCGCGAACGCTCATGTCTCCCTTGATTATCTTTTGAGTCGTTTTTGTTAATCGAATAATTGGGTTGACCAAGCGATTGGAAATGAAATATGATAGCGCAAATGCCATCAGCAAACACACAAGCGTTACTGCAATCAGCACTTTTGATATATTCTTATTTTCCTGCAATATTTCGTCCAGCGAAATGATGCTGACAATTGACCAACCTAAGTCCTCGTATTCTTGAACCGAGTAAAGGAATTGCGTTTTATCATTTGTAACGATCATACTGCCCGTTTCCAAAAGACGATCGTACTCATTGTTTGAAATTTGCGTAATTTCGACTGCAGGTCTATAAAGGCTTGATTTTTCGTCAGAAGAAATCACCATTCCATAACTATCCAAAATGTAAAAGCGATCATCGTCGTTCGCTCTGTTCTCCAGATAGATTTTAGAAATATTGACTTCATCAACAAAAATAATCGCCGTGCCTGTATTTACGCCTGTATCTTTGTCGATGATGACCTTTCCCACTGCATAAACGTTTTTCACGGTTCCCGTATCATATACCAGCGGGAAGACACCCGACCAAACCGGTTTATTAACGGCGGAAACTGCTTTTAAATAATCTGCCCCCAACACTTGATATGCATCGAATTTTCCAAGGTTGTACCCACTGTAAACAGTCTCATCATCGATGACTATGCTTGATCCAACCAATTGGGTGCTCGGAGCAATGATATTGCTGACAATTGAAGACATCAGCGAGTTGAGCTTCATCGTTTCGAGTTCATTCTCTTCCACATTGTTTTTTTTGTTTACATAAATCGAATATAGCGTTTGCTGCAAACGGTTTTCAGACGAAATCATACGCGAATAATCTTCAATACTCTCGGTCATTGATTTCAAATTTCTTTCAATCAACTTAAGTTCTCGCGATGAGCTGTTTTTTGCTTTAGCCATTATCGCGCTTGTTGACACGCTGTTTGCAAAAAACGCCAACAAAAACAACGCAATGATAAATATGATCGCGTTAAATATGAATATCTTATTACCAAAAGAAATTTTTTCTAAGAAATATTTGATATTCCTCAAAACAAACGCAACCGCCTTTATTGTTTCTTGAAAACCACCTTCTCGTTAAAATTATAATCTTTTGCTATTTATGGTTCAACCCCATAAATTTACCGCCATGCTTCAATACGCTTAATAACTTCGTTCGCCGTGTATTCATCCTGTATTCCTTTAATCTCGGCAAACCAAATCCCCTGTGGATTTAAGTTTTCAAAGACATCGCCCAATTCGCTTTTATCGATACGAAGCTCTACCCCTTTGTTCTTTTTTTGAATCTTTTGATAAACCGCAATCCATTTATTGAATCCTTCGTTCCCTGCCCCAGGCACCCACTGAACCGCGTCCAATTCTTTGATATCCAGCAAAACATCAAGATGGCGCAATGCTCCGGGTCCGTCCAAATGATAGATGCTTTTTTCATAAAACTGACATTCCTTGATGATTCCGGGCAAAAATACATCCTCAAACATTGCCGTGGAAATCATACAAGAAAAATCGTTGGACGGGATATAAAACATTCCGTCATATATGAGGTTTAACCACGAGGTGATGGGAAGGTTTTCCTTGCGCAGCATTTCATAAAAAAACATAAACGCCTTTTTATAATCCTCAAAAGCCTCATCTACTTTTGTTTTTATCAAACCGGCATTTTCTATCATGTCTAATGCAAGATTTTGCGGATCGCGCAATGCCGCTATATGATCACCGCCCGGATGAAAATCCGTAAGTCCCGTAATAAACTTACCGCGACCCGCTTCAATCAACTTTTCCGTGAACTCAACAAGCGTGGTAAACAGCGGATGCGCCAAATCCAATGTGCATTTTTCATGTTCCCAGTCTTCAATGCACGGCTGAGACCACGTGGTATCTTCTCCGTATTCATACCCACAACCGCACCATGCCGAGAATATTTCCGGCCCCATATTCGGAAATATAATTGGCATTGCATCACCTAAAAACTTTTTATTTTCAAGCGCCGTGACTTCCCTCTCAACACGAAAATCGATATCCAGCCATTTCTCTTTAAATGATGAGTATTTCTTTTCGGGAATTTTTTTTGGGTTTTCTATTGATATATCAATGCTTACCGGCGGTCTGTCAACAATTTCTCGTTCCCAAAAAGCATCATATCTTTTCTTGCTCTGCTCGTATTCGGGTTTTAAGCTAAACATTCATGCATCCCCTGCTTCGTTCGTTTTTTTGATATGATATAAAACACTTTCAAAATCCTTGAGTTCGGGTATATGTATTCCCGCATACATTAACTGATCGCCACCGAATACATGACGCATTCCGCTAACCATATAACGATTGTTCGCATTTAATCCTCTTAATTTAATTTTGCGCGGCAACACATTTGGTGTAGCGGACATGTTAATATAAAACAGCACTGATTCCTCTTTATCTTTTGTTACAAACTGCCATGACGCATCGTTTCCTTCAAAGGGACTTAGCAGCCTAAATAAATCACCGAAAGCAATGATTCGTTTGATACTGTGATAAAATTCAATCTGTTTCTTAATAGTCTCTTTTTCGCATATAGTAATATGTGATAAATTAAGCTGAAACCCAAGGTTCCCGCACATCGCCACATTGCCGCGCGTTTCCAGCGGTGTGGTTCTACCGATTTGGTGATTGGGTACATCGGATACGTTGCAATCCATAGTGATTACTGGATAGACGAGACTGGTACCGTACTGAATTTTTACCCGTTCTATTGCGTCTGTATTGTCACTTGCCCAAATTTGAGGCATGTAAAACAAAATCCCAGGATCATATCTGCCGCCGCCGCCGGCACACCCTTCAAACAGTATTTTCGGAAACTGCTTTGTCAGTTTTTCCATGAGATAGTACACACCCAGTATATATCGATGAGCCACTTCCCCCTGACGATCTGCCGGCAGGTGTCTGCTGTATACATCTGTTAAATAGCGATTCATATCCCATTTGACATAAGCGATATTCGCATTTTTGAGAACATCAGATATCATTTCAAAAATAGTATCGCATACTTCTTTTCGCGACATATCCAATACCAGTTGGTTTCTAATTTTAATTGGGACACTGTCCGGATAAGCCAGACAATAATCCGGATGTTTTCGGTACAAGTCGCTATCCTTTGAAATCATCTCCGGTTCAAACCATAAACCAAATAGCATTCCCTGTTTGTTTATTTTTTCCACAAGTTCTGCCATTGACCCGTTTAACTTTTCTTCGTTAACAACCCAATCTCCAAGCGAAGATAAATCATTGTTTCTCTTTCCAAACCATCCGTCATCCAATACAAACAGTTCGATGCCCAAGTCCCTTCCTGATTTTGCCAGTCCTTGCAATTTATCATTATCAAAATCAAAATATGTGGCTTCCCAGTTATTCAAAATAATCGGACGCGTTTTATCTTTCCAAACACCGCGGCAAAGCCGTTCCCGATATAAATCATGAAACGTTCGAGACATGCCACCGATGCCTTCATCAGAATACACCATCACAACTTCGGGTGTTTGAAAGCTTTCCCCTATGTTTAACCGCCAGCCGAATCTATAATCTCCAAGCCCTATGCTCACTCTGGTCGTAAAAAACTCCCCGACTTCAACCGTTGCGTCAAAATTACCGCTGTATACCAAGTTGAAACCATACACCTCGCCTGAAGATTCAGAGCTATACTTTGATATGAGCGCTACAAACGGATTGTGAACATGGCCGCTAATCCCTCTTGTGCTGTCGATACTCTGTATTCCCTGTACCAACGGACGTTTGACAGTATTCCTTTCCCTTGCCCATGCACCGGATAGATGAAGCATGTCAAAGTTTGAATCAGCGAAGTCAATGCTCATGCTTTGTGTTTTTTTGATGAAAAAAGCATCCCCAGATATATTTTTGATATTTGTGCTTCTAATAATGACATTTGCGTCCTGAAAAACCGTGTATAGTAAATCCACTTCCAATCCACACACCGCATCGGCCAGCGTAATCACAAGCGTTTGCGCTTCATCCTCTTTTTCAACATATGTTGAAGGCAGCCCTTCTAAATCCGGTTTGCCGTTTAAGATTTTATAGCATTTGTATTTCAGCGACAAATTTGCCATTGTACCCGATTTTTCTATCATAATCGCAGGGTATCTAAAATCCAAACGCCCGTGTGTGGGAAATTCAAACTGAGCAGTATCCAAGGCAAACCCATCACCATAGCTTTTTGGGTTTGGGCTCCAAGGTTTCTCGACAGTGTTCACCAAACCGGATACCTTTATTTGTTTGATTTGCTTACCAAAATAAACATGCAGCAAATGTCCGTCCACAACCTGCATCGCATAGCTGATGTTGCCCCCGGTTAAGTGAAATGTCTTTTCCATCTCATCGAAACAAACCGCCATTTTTGTCTCCAGACGTCATTTATTCTTTACAGGACATATTTCCATACACTTATAACTTTTATGCTGATATCATACGTCTATATATTTTTTGTTTGAAGAAACGATTATCGGACATATGGTAAAATAATCGGGGTTTTTCTTTATACAGCCCCGTTATGTTGTGAATAGCTTTCGGTATTTTGACGGAGCCAGCTTATATTTTTTTGCAAACTGTTTGGAGAAAACGAACGGATCACAATACCCCAATGCATCTGCAATTTCCTCTATCGTCATATCCTTGCTGATCAAATATTCCTTGGCCAAATCCAAGCGTCTTGAAATTCTGTATTCTCCCGGAGATATATTCATCTTCTCTTTAAACAGCTTTCTTGTTTTTTCATATCCATATCCGTTTTGTTCCAAAATCTCACGAATCGTCCTTTTTGATGACAGATTCTGCGACAGTAAATCGCACACTTGCATTGCGGTTTTCATTCCCTTATCGTTGTTGTTTTTGTCCATAGCCGTTAAGCTCACAATAAGGCTTTGTGCCAAGACCATCATCTGGTTTAAATTCTCTTGACTGCATGTTTTAAGCCCATTCAACAATAAAACAAACTTATCCGTAATGTGTTCAAACAAGCCCACTTCCAAAACAGGCTTTTGATTATCAGCCAAGCCAAGCTCCGCCAAAGCCTCAAATAGCGTTCTGCCGATGCACACATAAACCTCTACCCAATCCTCATCGACAATAGTGGTGTGACGAACGCCCGGCAGTCGCTGAACAAAGCATCCCGGGTACAATGCCTTCTCATATCCGTTTTCATCAAAATAGCGGCCGGTCCCTCGCAAAATAAGCAAACCACCGTAATATGTAAAGGTATGCTGCTCTTTGCCGCTTGATACATTTTTATAAATTAATCCGGCACTAAGAATACCATTGTCAACATGGTTGCACAAAGTACGATGAGCCGTTGTTGTTACCGTAATATTTTTTAATATATTTTCAATGCAATTCATAAAACGAATATACCATATATGACATGTTATTACCAGCCAGCATATTCATTAGTGTTTATTTATATGCTATTTTTTTATCAGTTACAGTTAAGGAGAAGCAAACATGAATCATAGAGAAAACATAAAATCTTTATATCGGCGCTGCGGCTATGAGTTTGTCCCTGTTTTTTTCAATTTGTGTCCTTCGCTCGTTGAAGAATATATCCGACAGACCGGCGATAAAACCGGAAATTATGCTGATTACTATAATTTTTCGTTACGCTCAGCTGGAGAGTTTCTTTTTAAGCCACAGGATAAAGAGATATTTAAGTCATATTACGGATTCGAGCTAAGACCCGGTAGCAAGATCGACGATTACGGCGTTGGGCATATGCCCGGAAGCGAAGCCGCCAAGCATATGACCGAGATGGTTAACCCGATGAAAAACTTTTCGACTCTTGAGCAAATGAAAGATTATCCTTTTCCCGAATACGATTTTTCCGGCTTTGAAGCATACAAGAACAACGTCAAAGAATTACAGAGCCGCGGATTTGCCGTATATTATTCACGCGAATGCACCGTATGGGAAATGAGCTGGTATATACGCGGCATGGAGAATTTGATGTGCGATATGCTTACAGATGATGAAATGGCAACGTATATTCTTGACCGTATCACAGACCTTCATGAGCTTGCCGTCTGCACCGCGGCGAAAGCGGGGGTCGATATGATATTTCTTGGAGATGATATCGGAATGCAAAGGACAATCATGATGCGTAAGGAATTATACAATAAGTGGATTCAACCGCGCCTCAAACGCATCATTTCATCTATTAAAAACGTTAACCCCGATATTATCGTACAATACCATTCCTGTGGATATATTGAACCGCTTATAGACGACCTTATTGATGCAGGTATTGATGTTTTAAATCCTGTCCAACCGGAATGTATGGATTTTAAAGAAATCTATATGAAATATGGAGATCGCTTGTCCTTTAACGGAACACTGGGTACTCAGAAGCTGATTCCGTTCGGTACGCCTGAGGAAATCAAGGCGGAAACCTATCGCAATCTCGATATCGCCGGAAAATCCGGCGGTTTGCTGCCGTGTCCTACGCATTTGCTGGAACCCGAGGTGCCATGGGAAAACATCATGGCTTATTTGGAAGCGTGTCAAAGCTATAAAGGTTAGCCGTTTAAGAATTATGCATTGTTTTAATCACCGACCTCACCGCATTTTCAACCGTGTGGGATTTGAGTTCTTCCACCTTGATATACTGCGCATTCATACGCTGAGAAATTTGTGCCGCTAATCCCAGCTTTATCGGTCCCTTTTCCGTATCAATGACCACGCACTGCAAGTGCATATTTGCCATTGCGTCTGCCGCTGACATGGCCTCTTCGAAGGGGTCACCCGTCCGTTCATCGTTCGCTCTCCCATCAGTAATCAATACAAGAAGCGGAATCATATCCTTATCTTTGGACTGTTGTGACTTTATCATCTGCCACGCAAGCAACAGTCCTTGCGCAATCGGCGTCCTTCCGCCTGTCGGAAGCATTTGCAATCGTTTTTGCGCAAGTTCTACGCTGCGAGTAAACGGCAGCAGAACCTCCGCAGACTTTTTGCGAAACGCAATCATCCCCACCTTATCCCGTTTTTGATACGCATCAAAAAGCAACGACAGCACCGCGTTCTTTGTTTCTCTCATGCGCCGCTGCGCACCCATAGACCCGCTTGCATCGACCGCGAAAAGTATCGTCGTCCCCGCATGATGCTCCCGCTTTTTGATTCGAATATCTGATTTTTGAATATTTAATGCCGTGTCAGTACACACACGTCGCATTTGATATGGCGCCGCGGCACGCAGCGTTGCATCCAGTGCAATATCCTTGATGTCGTTTATAGGCTGATTGTATCCAATGTATCGGCCTTTGCTCGTACCGGATACCGTTTTGCTTCTGCGGCCGCTGCCTTTTCTTTTGTTCCGATCCTTGCGCTTCGTTCCAATATTCGTCACAGCATAAACTTCATTTCCCGCCACAACCGAATCGTCCGCTCTTTCATCTTGTCTAAACTGCATCTCCTGCTGCCCATTGCTGTCGGGCTGAATACTTGCTGACATTTGCGGATCGCCGTCTTGTTCTTGGCTTTTCGGTTTTTCATTTGTCCTATCGTATTGCCCTTCCATAGGCTGATCCGAAACATTGTGGTCTCTATGCTCATTTTGCATACGGTGCGGCAACACAAATCTAGCGGCTTCTTCAATGTCCTCTCTGCTCACAGTATCCCTTTCGTTGTATGCCGTCACAGCGAGCGCGGTTTCTATCATGATGATTTCTGCTCTGTGGCCAGCCGCGTTTGCCAAATTTGCCAGTTCCGCCGCATATTCGACCACATCGTCCTCCACACTAATGCTTGCAAGCCGACTCTTTGCGTCTGTAATTCTATGAGACAGTGAATCTTCCCACGTAATATATCTTTGTGCAAATGAAACCGGATTTTTTTCAAACTCAATCCGCTGACGCACAATCTGTTTTCGTTCTTCTGAGCTGACCATGCCTTTCATTTGCACATATAATCCAAACCGATCTAAAAACCCAGAGCGCAATGAAGCTTCTTCGGGATTCATAGAGCCGACAAGTAAAAACTCGCTTGCATGAATTTGCGAGATTCCTTCACGCTCCACGCGATTAACACCGCTTTGCGCCACATCCAGCAAGCTGTTGATAATCGTATCTGACAGCAGATTGACCTCATCCACATATAATACGTGGCCGTGAGCGCGAGCCAGCAGTCCGCTCGAAAACGCGCGCTCTCCAGCTTTTACAGCACGCCGAAAATCGACAGAACCCAACAGCATATCTTCTGTGACGTTAAGCGGCATATCGATCACATTCGTACCAATTGCCAAATTGTTCATTGCGCGCACCATTGTTGTTTTTGCACACCCTTTTTGTCCGCACAATAAAACGCCTCCAATCCTTGGATTGATCAGTCCGTATATAAGGGCAGCTTTGGCCTCTTGCTGTCCGATTATCGCAGTGAACGGAAAACGCACACTAGGCATACACAAGCTCCCTGATCTGCGTTTCGTTAAGCACTGAATCGCCAAATGGGTGTTTACGCATACGGTGTGGCAATGCAAGCATTGCCGCAAGAAAGAGGTGGCTTTTTTTCACTGCCTTTTCGCCATAAAACGCAGCGATCGTCATTGCCGTCTTAATAAGCGTAATATCTGCACGATGACCGTCCACCTCCAGCGCAATACCGATATGCGCAACGATGTTATATATTTCTTCAGGTGTTTCCACATCAGGCAACACCGTTTTTGCTTGCGCTATGCGTTTACGCAAATCCCTCTCTTCTTGTTCATATTTAATTGCTGTCGCTTCCGCATTCCGCTCGTATTCTAGACGCCTTTTCACAATCTCTTTGCGCAGCGAAGGGTCTTTCTCTCCCGACACCTGTACGACAAGCCCAAAACGATCCAGCAACTGCGGCCTAAGATCGCCCTCTTCGGGATTCATCGTACCGATAAGCACAAACCTCGCCGGATGGGAAAACGATACACCTTCGCGTTCGACGGTATTTACACCCATCGCCGCCGAATCAAGAAGCACATCAACAACATGATCGTCAAGCAAATTGACCTCGTCCACATAGAGTATGTTGTTGTTCGCTTGCGCAAGTATACCCGGCTCAAATTCTTTTACACCGTGTTTGATCGCTTTTTCAATATCGAGCGTTCCCACAACGCGGTCTTCCGTCGCGCTGACTGGCAATTCTACCACACGCTGGCGCCGCTGCTCGCATACAAATTTTTTTGCATCGCCCATCCGAGTTCTGCATTCTTCACAGAGATGCGCTGTTTCACATATGTTGCATTGAAAGCGGCAACCAGCCACTGTTGGAATATTTTCCAGCAGATCCACAAGTCCGCGAACCGCTGTTGATTTGGCTGTTCCTTTCTCTCCGCGAATTAGCACGCCGCCGATCGACGGGTTTATCACATTGAGTATCAATGCCAGCTTCATATCCTCCTGCCCGGCGATGGCAGCAAACGGATAGCCTTTTTTTATTTTGTCTCCCATAAGTCATTCCTTACCTGCATTATCTGCAGCCTTCGCATGGTGATAAAAGATTTCAGCGGCCTCTTTATAATCACCAAGTCCGATTAATTCGACTTTTGGATTAAACCCTTGCGCTTCCAGTATAGTCATCCATGAATCATCCTCATTTCCTGCCATATCGTTTTTTGCATGATCCCCGGCAACGATCATAAATGGCATCAGTGTCACATTATTGACGCCACAATGACGCATTTTGTTTATTGCGTGATTTAAGGGCGGAAAGCCCTCGACCGTCGCAACAAAAATATTATTGATGCCCTGATACCGCATAAAGTCTTCGAGCATGCAGTATGCCGCATTACTGTGATGCTCCGTTCCATGACCCATAAGCAGTATCGCCTCATGCCGTGCCGCGACAGGCCGATACATCTTCGCGATCACTTCGTAGTCTTTTTTACATGATAGAAGCGGCAAACCCAGCGTTATTTTTTGAAATTTGCCTCGCATTTGCATAATCTCATCTCGTGTCATTTCATACTCGATACCGTTTATGACATGCAGTGACTGACATACAACATCCGTATATCCCATGGAATAGATTTTTTCAAGCGCTTTAAGAGGCGTATCAATGAGTATTCCGTCACGCTCCGCAAGCTTCTTTATTATCTTGCGCGATGTAAACGCGCGAAAGCAGTCGTGCTCCGGGCATCTCATTTTAATGTGTGATTCTATGTTTTTAATGGATTTTCGCGCATCTGCATAGCTAGAACCAAAGCTGATCATGAGCAGCGCTTTTTTCTTGTTCGTCATTTTTTATCCCTTAATGTGAAATTAGGCGACCGCAGCTAACGGCCGCCTAAAAATCCTAATTTACCGCATCCTCGATTGACATCCCATATGTGTCCGTAAAATATGCGATCAGTTTATCTACCATTTCTTTTGTTTCACTTTCCGCACCTTCAAAGCGGCCGGAATCCTTTGTTGACTGTGTGACATCCGCATTTTCTTTGTCTTCAATCTTCTTTATGACACCTTCTTTGTAATCAAAGAAGTAATGAAAACCCGTACCCATCATCGACACATAGCGAAAACGGTGGCAAGTGGAATCCGCCGGCGTAAATTTATAAAATTCAACCGTATCCTCGCCGTTTTTGTCCGTGATTTGCATGTTGACAAAGCCTTCGTTTTTATCGACCGTAATGTTAAGGCCACCGTCAAGCGGGCTTCCCTGTGTGTCTAGCACGCTGAGCATGCCGTCGCCATTGTCCTTAAGCACAGCCGCTGCATTTTTCGAGGACGCAGCCGAAGGCGCACATGCCGCAGCCATAGCCAGTATCAATACAACCAAACCAATCAATAACCCTTTTTTCATTTCATTTCTCCTCTTAAATAAATATTTTGACCCATAAGGTAGATCACGCACCGTTTTCAATGTGTTCTTCCACGTCTCCTTCAATACCGAGGTGCTCGCGGCGCAGCGTATCTAGCTGTTCATCTGACGCATCCCAATATCCTCGCTGCTGATATTCAAGCATCTGTTCAATAATCTCTAAATACGCATACGGATTGTTCTCTTTCATCCGCTGGCGCATCTGCTCGTCGTTCACATACGCTTCATGCAAATCATTGTAGACCCATTCTTCCACCTCGCCTGTGGTTGCAGCAAGACCCATGATATTTTCAAAACGATCGGCGATTTTTTGCGCCCCGTGGTATTTATGCGCCAGCATACCGTCAATCCACTTTGGATTCAGCAAGCGAGTACGAATACCGCGCCCGATAGATTTCGCCGCTGTCTCTGTCTCAACACACTCGCCAGTTGTATCCGTAATGAAAATGTTCACTTTCTCGCCACGTGCCAATTCCACCGACTTGGCGAGCCCACCGAAAAACTCGTAGTAATGGTCAAGATCCGTCACTTCATATTCATGACTGCTGCGAATTTGCGAGACAAGATTAACACTCCTTAAATTGGCAGTATACAGCTCTTTTGCTTCCATACCGCGATGGTTGAGTGAATAAACGTGCTTCATTTTATCGGCAAACGCATCACCCAGTTGGCTTTCATCGTCCCAGCTCTTTGTCTCGATAATACTTGTGAGATTCGTACCGTACTCACCCTCACCCGGTCCGAATATACGCGCCGCAGACAGTTCATACGCTTTTTCTTCGTCCATACCTTTTGCTATAAGCTTCGTATAGATTCGTTTTGCATTTGCACGAATGGGATTTATTTCATCCGGCTCGTTAAGCTCAACAATTTGCCGCAGCAGCTTATTTAAATCGTCAATGAGGTTCGGGAACATGTCACGGAAAAAGCCGCATATATTAATAACGACATCGACGCGCGGATGTTTGAGCTCCTCTGATGGAATGATTTCGTATTTAGGCTCCCAAACATTCGCGCTTTTGAGCTTGCGCACACCAAGATACGCGAGCACTTGAGCCACGGTTTCACCCTGCGTGCGCGATGTTTCGAGACCCCAGAGTATCACAGCAGTGGATTTGGGCGGTACACCTTTGTCCTTCACAAACGCGTCAATGGTATTTTGCGCAATACGCTGACCACATGCGACCGCGGTGTCACTGGGCACATGCCGCGGATCAAACTGATACACATTGTAACCCGTTGGCAGCACTTTAGGACTGCGGTATATATCCCCCGCAAGCTGTGCAGGGTTATACCGTCCTGAAAGGACACGCATCAAGCCGTTTGTTTCGTTGTTCATCATGCTTTTTTTTATGATATCCTTGGCATGACGAAGCGTATCCATCGCTCGTTTGTAATTTTCCTTACTTGCTATCCGCTGCTGATCTATCTTCCCCGTTGACATATATTGTTCAAACAAACGATCTGCGATATCTGTTATCATTTTCAGCGTATATCCGTCTGCTGAATTGATGACTTCGTCATAATCTTGCCCGAGGTCGTCTGCCACGATGCGATGCAGCGACAACGTATCCGCACTGTCATACCTCAATAGTCCGCGCACAAACGATGCCGCCTGCCGCTCGGTATATCCTATGCCAAAAGTATGCAGCCCTTTGGGAATCAACGAACGGTGCATCCGCGCCAGCTCGTGTTCGATTTCGTCCACATCATCGGACAAGTTATTCTGTTTTGCCGTTTCTTTTATAGTCGCCAGCAAATCGCCGCACCGCGCGGGCGCACTTAGCTTCGCCTCACGGTATTCATCGATCAGTGCGTTCAGCTGAACAAACTCACCGTATAGCTCTCCCGGCACATACTCTGTCGGCTGATAGCTTATAATGTTCGCATGTGATCTGCGTTTGGCAATCATCGCCTCGGAAGGGTTGCCAGAGTAATAAAGATATATATGCGGAATATCCGACACCATAATGTCTGGGAAGCATGTGCCCGACATGCCGCATTCTTTGCCTTTTGTAAATTCCAACGTACCATGCGTTCCCACATGAATCATCGCATCCGCGCAAAATTCATCGCGCAGCCATTGATAAAATGCGATGTACTGGTGATGCGGCGTGAGCTGTTTGTCGTGATACAACTTTTCACTGTCTTCATGAACACCGCGGCTCGGCTGAAGACCGATGAACACGTTGCCCAACCGTATGCCCGGTATGAGGAAACTGCCGTCGGCACCCACCATCACATCGCCGGGCGCCACACCCCAGTCCTTGACCGTTTGGTCATAATACGGTGCATTTTTCACCTTATTGATATACGATTTCACATCATAGCGGATCATCGCGCTTTCTTTGCAAAAGTATCGTGCCGTATTCATGATGCCGCCAGACGTAAACCGCTCGATCAGCACGTCTTTTGAAATCGGCTGCACGTCGTAACCTTGTGTCTTTAAATCAACAAGCAGCTTTTCAATGCTTGCAAACGTATCAAGGAACGATCCGCCGAATAAATTCGCTTCTCCCGGCGGATAGTTGTAGCATATGATCGCTATTTTTTTATTACTGTTTGGCTTCATGCGCAGCGCTAACTGCTTTTTGATACGCCGCACCACCTTTTCTACCCGTTCGGGTATCAGCGACAATTCACGCAGGTCAACGTCGAATTGGGCATTGCGGTCTGGCTCGCTCATTGCGGCAACCGGAATCGCTTCCATGCTGCCGTCCAATTCGGGCAACATCACGGACAGTATAAACTCCATTGCGTTAATACCCTGCGCCGACTGCTCCCATTCCGGTACCTGCCGACGGGACATGAAAAAAGGATGCATATACGGTGCGTCAATATCACTTAGCACATCGACCGCTTTTTGTGCATCACCACCCATCGGACCCGCACTTAATCTAAACGACATAAAATTGACGATTAGATCCACTGTTTTACCCTCCACATTCTTCATCAGCTTTGAAAACGCGCAAAAATCGCTTGCTGAGGGGCTGGAAAACGCAACGGGTAAAATATTTGCGAAGTCACTGAGGCGTTCACATATCTGTGCCACACACGGTCTTGTGTCGTTTGGATATGTATGCCCGTAGAAAAGCACCGCCACGATTGGTTTTTTTACATCCAAACAAAATTTCTCACAGTATTTCGAGTATGTGTCAAAGTATTGATTGGTTTGCGGATTGCATATGCCAATTTCAGGTATTTCACGTGCCTTGTCCGGTTTCGGCAACTCAATATGTCCGCCGTATTCGCGCAGCAAAAGCAGCAGCATATTGCGTATGTTGTATTCGTCCGCAATAGCAAAATATTTGCTGATCTGCGACAAGTTCCCCATATCACGCATCTTGCCCGGCATCACCTTGTCCATCGTTTCAGCCATGCCCGCCATCTTTTTCATGGCCTGCATGTCAGGCTTTTTTCCTCCCGTTTCATCACCCATTTTCAGGCTTTGCGCACAAATACTGCCCAGCCGCATATATTCTCTGCCGCTGCGTCCATACGGGATAATCTGCCCTTTTGCCTGTTCGAGCGCGTCGTTCACGGCTTTGATAACAAATTCGGGTGAGCCCATCAGATCAACGAGCACCGCATCGCTTCCCGCGATGCTTTTTTGCATCTTTTCACATTTCTGTTTTGTCATTTCATGGGCCGCATAAAAGACTTCGAGGCGCAGCATTCCCGGGTAATCCTTATCAAACTGCTTAAACACACGGATCAGCATTTTCAAGCTGGCCGTGCTAACTGTCACCACTGCAAATTTCATTTTTTCACCTCATGCTTGCCAGCCACGCTTTTTGCGTAAAAAATCGGTTTATCATTGTGCAAATCGCTAGTAATCACCGCTTCAACACGAAAAACATCCATAAAAACTTGAGATGTAAGTATTTCCCACGGTTCACCCGACGCATACTTCTCACCCTCACAAATCACGATCAATTCATCCGAATACCGCGCTGCGTGGTTGATATCGTGCAACACCATCAGTATTGTAATGCCTTCTTCCTCGTTGAGCCGCGACACCAGCTCGAGCACCTCGAGCTGGTGGGAGATGTCTAAAAATGTCGTCGGCTCATCCAAAATCAATATCTGGGGTTTTTGCGCCAGCGCCATCGCGATCCACGCACGCTGCCGCTCCCCTCCCGATAGCGTAGATATACGACGGTTTTCAAATTGCTTCATACCCGTCTTGGCTATACACTCGTCGATGATATGTTTGTCTTGCGGGTCTTTGCCCTTCCACCAGTCCCTATGCGCAAAACGACCGTATGATATTAACTGGCGTACAGATACGTCGTTCATATTGGAATGCGTCTGTGTCAACACAGCCATTTCCCGCGCAATCTGCTTAGACGGCATGTGAAAGATGTTTTGGCCGTTCAAAGACACACTCCCGGATGTCGGCTTAATGTTACGGGACAATGCACGCAGCATTGTCGTTTTCCCTGAACCGTTTGGTCCAATAATCGAGTACACTTTACCACGCTCTATCTTCAAAGATACGTTGCTGATAATCTGATGATCTTTGATATGTACGCTGACGTTTTTTGCCGTAAGAATACTGTTCATACTAGTCTCTCCTCAACAGATACAGGAAGAACGGTGCGCCAAGAACCGCCATGACAACGCCGACAGGTATTTCAGACGGTGAAAACACCGTTCGTGCAAACGTGTCGGACAGCATCACCACCGCCGCCCCTAGAATCGCCGACCCCGGGAAGAGAAGCTTATAGTTGTTACCGATTATCAGCCGCACCGCGTGCGGAATAATGAGCCCCACAAAGCCGAGCAGTCCTACAACGGAAACCGCACTTGCCGCAAGCAGCGCCGCGAGCGCCGTCAGCCCAAGCCGAGACGCTTCCACGTTCAATCCAAGTCCTCTCGCCGTGTCATCACCCAGCACGAGTATATTCAGGCGCTGCGCAAACACAACCGAAAGCGTTGATCCAATCATGGTATAAGGCAAAATTGTATATACTTCGGGCCAGCTGCGCGCACTGAGGCTGCCGTTCATAAACGTCAGCGCGCCGTGTACTCTATCTGAGAAAAACACCATCAATGCCGAGATGCCCGCACCAAGGAACGCCGATACCGCAACGCCCGCGAGAATAATGCGTATTGGCTCAATACCGCCTTTCCATGCAAGCATATAGATAATAATTGCCGCACCCAGCGCGCCGATAAACGCGCCGATGGGCACAAGAAAGTATAACTGCGGAAACAATATGAGAATCACAATGCCGACGAGCCCCGCACCGCTCGATATCCCAATGATTCCAGGATCGGCAAGCGGGTTTCCCATAACGCCCTGCAAAATGGCGCCGGATAATGCCAAATTCACCCCCACCATCGCTGCGATCAACATTCTTGGAAGACGAACGTTCATTATAACCAAATGCGCAGTTGTCCCTTCGTTGTGAAACAGAGCTTGAACGATATCCGCAAAGCTGATTTTCATGCTTCCCATCAGGTTCCCCACCACAAATGAACCGATCATTATCACAATAAAGCTGCCGATCACAATCATCTTACGGCTCGTGCTCTCTTTTCTGATGGCCTTAGCTGGCTCATTTTTACTCATTAAGCACTCCGTAGATCTCGGGGTAGACGCTTTTAGCCATATACTCTATGCCCGTAACGTATTCATGACCCGGATTGTAGAGAAAATACTCCTGCGGCAAATAAACGACATGGCCATCCTTCACCGCCTGAACTGTCTGCCAAACCGGATTCGTATCAAACTCTTCCTGCATGACGCGCTTTGCGTCTTCATTTGACGCAATCATCGATGTCACGAGAACCACATCCGGATTTTTCTCCGCAATATACTCGATATCGAGCGGTGTTGTTTCACTGCCTAGCGTATCGGGTGCGAGTCCTGATGCGATGTTTTTGATTCCAAGTATATTCGCCACATCGCCCGCGATGGAGTTATCCAGCTTTACGGCAAGGCTGGATGACGTAACATACATAATAACCACTGATTTGGGCTGCTTTGGCAATTGATCAACAATCTCCAGTTTGCCGCTCTCCATATCTTCTATAATCGCTTCGGCTTCGGTTTCGTTTTCAAGCAGCTTGCCAAACACGCGGATGTGATCAATGACATCATCGTATGAACGCATATGCAGCAGCATGGCCGGCTTTCCCATCTCGTTCATCGCGTTTGCCATCGATGTTTGAATGCCAACCTGCGCGATCGTCATGTCCGGATTGATTTCCATGATCTTCTCTGTACTGGGGTTATATACAGCGCCGATGGAAGGCAGCGCGAGGATCTCATCCTGATAAGACTCATCGATATATGCCGATCCAAGGTCTGTGATACACGCTGATTTGCCGCCGAGCTTATACCAAAGATTGATATAAGTGCCTGAAGTCACGGCCCATTTTTCCGGCATTTTCTCAATCACAAACTCGTTGTTCAAATAGTCCGTGACTGTATACGGATAACCGTCGCCTTCAATCAGGACTTTGTGTGTTTCGTCTTCACGCGTTTTTGTTGCCTCAGTGTTCACCATACCGCCCATAGACGCTTTACCTGCCGCGCATCCGCAAAGAAACATTGCCAATATCAATACTGCGCACAGAACTACATTCGTCTTCTTAACCATTTGACTCACCCGAACTTTCTATAAAAATAAAAACCCCGCTTGTATCAGCGAGGTAATAATCGATTTCACAGACATCTGTCCACAAAAAAAACACTACGTTCCCCATCCGAAACAAGAGCTTGCAATACTTTCGGCAGGTCTTCTGACTTAGCTTCATTGGCCTTTTTCACCTTCCCGTTTTCACAGTGGCTAGCTTATCGCTTGAAAAAGACCTCCACATTACAGCAGCGGAGGCTGTACCGGATTCTCACCGGTTTCCCTATTTATCTTCGCAGACCGAAAATAGTTATATTAAATTTTCTATATAATAATATTATTTACGCCAAATATCAAGGTATTTTTATTTATTATGAGGAAGTTTTTTGTTTTATAACAAACCATACAACCTGCTCCTCTTATTTTCTCGCAAGAACAACAGATAAATAATCTTTGTTGTTTTCAAGACCGCTTATCACATCATCCACAACGCGCGCATCTTCAAACCCGCAGCGCAGCACAAGCATCCCGCTTTCATCAAGCCCGTGCTTATTCAGCAATTGCACCAGCCGCTGTTCACGCTTATATACCTTCATAAACACGAAGGCATCACTGCTTGCTATTACACGGTCAATCTGCTTGTCCGTTGCGTTCATTGGAATGACGGACAATACTTCATCTTTCTCAACAAGCGGACGATTCGCCATGGCCGCCGCCGCGCAAAACGAAGTAATTCCCGGGATTGTCTCAATCTCAACGTCGCTTTCTCCAAGCGCTTTGACGATATAACCGTATGTACTGTAAACGCCCGGGTCTCCAAGAGTAATGAACCCCACGTTTTTATTTTTGGCGATTTCTCGCCTGATAATGTTTGCAGCTTCTTTGCCTGCGTCAATAAACACTTGCTCGTCAACGACCATGGGGAAATCCACGATGGCCACCTCAAGCGATTCTTTCAGGTATTTTTGTGCAATGGTATGCGCCACGCCCATCGCTCCGCTTTTCGTCGAGGGAACAAGCAGCACATCCAGTTCTCCAAGCACCTCAACAGCCCTCAATGTCAGCAGCTTTTCATCGCCGGGACCCACGCCGATGCCGTAAAACTTATTCATTTATTTGTATCTCCTTAAGAACACGTCGATTAATCTCAATCGTTTTATCAATATCGTCCGTTGTATGCGCCGCTGACAGAAATATGCCCTCAAATTGTGACGGCGGCATCAGCACGCCGCGTTCCAGCATTCCCCGAAAATACCGCGCATACATAGCGGTGTCACTCATCATCACGTCTTCGTATGTTTTCACACACTGATCGGTAAAGAATATGCCAAGCATGCCGCCCACACGCGTCGTCACGGCTTTTATTCCCGTATCCGCAATGTTTGTCTCAAAGCCCTCCTGCAGCCGCTTTGCGTTCTCTTCCATTTGCTTATATAGCTCTTTATGGCTCTGCAAGTATCTCAGCACATTGAGTCCCATGTGCATCGCCACCGGATTGCCTGAAAGCGTCCCCGCTTGATACACACCGCCAAGCGGCGCGACAACGTTCATGATATCGCGTTTCCCGCCGTATGCGCCCACAGGCAGTCCCCCGCCGATGATTTTGCCAAGGCACGTTATATCCGGCTTGATGCCAAAGTATTCCTGCGCACCGCCGAACGCCAACCGAAACCCCGTAATCACTTCATCAAATATCAGCAGTGTGCCGTACTCTTTAGTCTTTCTTCTCAATTCCATTAAAAATTCGATTTTCGGCGGTACGACCCCCATATTTCCTGGGACAGGTTCAACAATGACCGCCGCGATTCGTTTCCCGTCATTCTCGAATATCTCCTTGAGGCTTATCAGATCGTTGTACTTACCGACAATCGTGTGTTTGGCCGTGTCCGCCGCGACACCCGCGCTTGTAGGGATGCCGTATGTCAACGTTCCCGAGCCGGATTTGACAAGCAGCGCGTCGCTATGCCCATGATAACAGCCTTCAAACTTGAGTATCATATCTCTGCCGGTATACCCTCTGGCCACACGCAGCGCACTCATCGCGGCTTCCGTACCCGAGTTGACCATACGCACCATGTCTATCGATGGATATGCGTCACAAATCAATTTGGCGACATCGACTTCAACCGCCGTTGCCGCACCAAAGCTTGTACCTGCGCGTATCACTTCTTCCACGCCCTTCAGCGCGATATCGCTCGCATGGCCGAGTATCATTGGCCCCCATGATCCGATATAGTCCAAAAATCGGTTGCCGTCTTCGTCCGTCACGTACGCACCGCGTGCGCTTTTTACAAATACCGGCGCCATGTTTACAGATTTATACGCGCGTACAGGACTGTTCACGCCGCCGGGTATATATCGGCATGCCTGCTCGTAGAGTTTGTTTGATCGTTCAAAATTCATTTTGCTTCTCCCAGCAATTCCTGTATCTGTTTTGCAAAATACGTGATGATGATATTCGCTCCACTTCGCTTGATAGCCATCAACGACTCGTATATTGCCATTTTGTTCAGCACACCGTCCTTCACCGCATTATACAGCATACTGTATTCTCCGCTGACCTGATAGGCCGCCATCGGCACATCAAAACGTTCGTGTCCCAAGCGGATAATATCGAGATACGCGCCAGCCGGTTTGACCATGATGATGTCTGCACCTTCTTCGATATCCAGCCGCATTTCGCGAAGCGCTTCCTTGCTGGTACTAAAATCCATCTGATACGCTTTTCGATCGCCGAACGCCGGCGCGGAATGTACCGCTTCACGAAACGGTCCGTACAGATTCGACGCGTACTTGGCGCTGTAAGCCATGATGGATACATAATCAAAACCGGCTGCGTCAAGTGAATGACGAATACTGCCCACGCGTCCGTCCATCATATCGGACGGCGCAACCATATCTGCTCCCGCTTTGGCATGACTGACCGCCACTTTATTCAGCGCATCCAACGTTTTTGTGTGATCAATATACCCCTTGTCCGAAAAGAAACAGCAGTGCCCGTCGCTCTTATACTGACACAAGCACACATCCGTTGCGACAAACATATCGGGATACGTACCCTTGATCTCTCGTACAGCCCGCTGAACAATGCCGTCTTCAAAAAACGCACCGCTGCCCTCATCATCCTTTTGCTTAGGCTCACCAAACACAAGCACAGCGCGGATTCCCTTGCTCTTGAGCATGGCAATCTCTTCACTAAGCATATCCACCGATAAATGATACTGTTCCTTCATGGACGGAATCTCTTTACGAATTTCCGTTCCTTCCACCGCAAACAACGGATAAATAAAATCGTCCATCGTCAGCACGTTCTCACGCACCAGCGCGCGTATCGTCGCACTTGCTCTTAGCCTGGTCGGCTTTTTTTTGTTATTGATCACCTTTTAGCACCTCCAATATTCCGTCGATCGTGTATTCATTCGCCTGAGCATATACGCAAAGCCCATGTTCTTCTATTTTCTGACTCGTCTGCGGTCCGATGGATATGAGTTTTGCGCCGCCAAGCTTTGACTGCGCCTTTTCGCCCATTTCCGCGACAAAATTTTCCACCGTTGAACTACTGGCAAACGTAATATAGTCGATCTCGCCGCAAGCCAGCATGGCTTTGACGGCACTGTAATCTGCGTCCGCACGCACGGTCTCGTATATTTTTATCTCCGTGACAGGCGCAATTTTTTTAAGCGTATCCACCAAGTAAGGACGCGCATTGCCTGCACGCGGGATCAGTATCTTATCATCCGGTTTCAATATGTTTTTCAGCATATCCACTAACGCCTCGCCAACGAACTCCCAAGGCATATAATCCGCTGCAATTCCGTGAGCTTCAAGCGCTTTCGCCGTGCCTTTACCTATCACCGCGATCTTTGCTTTGCCCAATGCGCGTGCGTCTTTGCCCGCTTTGCGTAACGCGTCAAAGAATATGTCCACGCCGTTTTCGCTAGTGAAAATGACGTATGTGTAATTCGCGAGCCGTGCAATCTCTGCCGACAACCGTTCCGCCTGTATGGGTCGCGTTTCAATCATCGGCATCTCAATTGACTGTCCGCCAAGCTCACTGATTCGTTCCATAAGCTGTGAGCTTTGCGCACGTGCACGCGTGACGATGATTTTTTTCCCAAACAGCGGCTTTTTTTCAAAAAAACTGAGCGCGTCGCGCTTGGTCACCACATCACCGATGACGATGAGCCCCGGAGCAGTTATACCGTTTTCCGCCGCATCATGCGCGAGCGTACCAAGCGTCCCTACAACTGTGCGCTGCATCGGACTGCTTGCCCGATGCACAACAGCTGCCGGCGCATCTGCGTCCATACCACCTTTTTGCAAACCGCTGCATATGTTTTCAATGTTTCCGATACCCATGAGAAAAACAAGCGTCCCTTTGAGTTTTGCGTATATGTCGTAATCAAGGCTGTCGCTGCTGGGCTGCCGATGACCGGTTATCACATGAAAGCTTGTCGCCATGCCCCGGTGTGTAACCGGGATGCCGGCGTAAGCAAGCCCTCCGATCACCGATGTGATTCCGGGCACCACTTCAAACGCAATTCCCGCCGCAGCAAGCGCTTCGCCCTCTTCTCCGCCACGACCAAACACATACGGATCTCCGCCTTTGAGACGCACCACCGTTTTGCCAGCCATGGCTTTATCCACGATAAGTTGATTAATATCCTCCTGCCGCATGGTGTGTTTGCCCGCCTGTTTGCCGACGTATATCTTTTCACAGCCTTCTTTTGCATACGACAGCAGCGAAGGGTTTGCAAGCCAGTCATAAATCAGCACACCTGCTTTCGCTATCGCTTTTTGTCCTTTAATCGTCAGCAGATCAGGCTCACCGCAGCCTGCCCCCACGAGATATACGTTACTCATCTTGCAATTCCTTTTTTATCTGCTCGGCAAGGAGTTCCCCCATATCTTGATGCTGCCCGATCCTGCCGACGATCTGCTTTTTCACATACTTTTTATCCGTACCGAACAATCCTGTAAGCTTGACTTCGTCTCCGTCGATAAGCGCATACGCACCCGTCGGCGCATGACACCCGCCTTCAATATGATACAAAAACGAGCGTTCCAGCTCTGCCTGCAAGCTTGCCGTTTCATCCCTCAAGCATTCAAGAATCGTGTGAAGATCGTCGTCATCTTCTCGAATCTCAACCGCAAGAATACCCTGACAAGGCGCAGGCAGCATCACGTCTTCGGGCAGCGGCAATACCGTATAATTGTCGCTGTGATAGTTCAGCCGGTTCAACCCTGCCATGGCAAGGATGATACCGTCCAAATTCTGAGTTTCGATCTTTTTGATGCGCGTTTCGATATTGCCGCGAATATCCGCAACTTTGATATCCGGCCTTGCGGTCTTGAGTTGTGCACTGCGGCGTTTGCTTCCGGTGGCGATGACCGCCCCACGTGGCAGATCTTTCAGCGAACCGACTTCATGCTTTGTCACCAGCGCATCTTTAGCATCTTCTCGAAGTGGTATATGCGAGAGCCTTAGCCCGTCCGGCAAAACCGCGGGCATATCCTTCATGCTGTTTACCGACAGGTCGATACGTCCATCCAATATCGCATCCTCTATCTCTTTGACAAACAGTCCTTTATCGCCGATGTCTGCAATCGGTTTGTCCACTATGATATCGCCTTTGGTCTTTATGACCTCAATTCTAACTTCAATATCAGGACGTGATTTTGTAATTTTTTCTACGACCCAGTTGGTCTGGACAAGTGCCAGACGACTGCCCCGCGTTCCGATTTTCAGCTTCATTCTTCTCCTCTTTGCAATATCGCTTTAATTTCGCTTGTGTCCATGCACAGCGAACGCCTCAAAAGTTCGTGATCGTCTTTGTTTTTGATCTGCTTATTCAAAACAGCTTTTCTAAGCTCTGCGTGCGCCTCAAACCGCTGTAACATATCTTCGTCTATTTTTTCGGTCAAACGTGTGCAAAGATACTTTGCAAACCCGGGATCCTTCCCGTTTGTGGTTACGCCGATGCATATTCCCTCGACTTTTTCAGACGCATTCACCGTAAAGTGCGACGCGTTCCCAACACTGAGACAAAGTATTCCTTTCTTGTCGCACATGTCATATACCTGCTTGTTGAGCGCATGATCGTCCGTCGCGCACACCACAACAAAAAAACCTTCTTCATCGCCCGGCTGATACGTGCGTTTTTTTAAGTTGTACGTTAATTCTTCGAAACGGTCATTCATTTTGGGTGCGATCACAGTCACAAGTGCACCGTGACGAATAAGCAGCTTGGCTTTGCGCAACGCGACTTCGCCACCGCCGATGACAAGCGCTTTTTTTTCGCAAATATTCAGCGATACCATCAGCCCCATACTACGCTTCCTCCAAGTCGTACAAATACGCGATCGCGCTCTTAAGGCGGTTAATATCGCCTTCATTATCGGCACTCTTGAGCTGTTCAATAGGTGTTCTTACGACTTTTTTAATACACGAACGCACAATTTTTTGCATATTTTCCGCATCTTTCGAAGATAGATCAATTTTTTTATCGATCAGCGTCCACGTATCCTGATATACATCGTCACAAATTTTATGGATCCTTTGAATGGTGTCATCCACCTGCGCCCGAACAAGCCACGCTTCCACCTGTGCTGCTTCCTCATCAATTTTCTCGCGTATCTGCTGAGCGACCTGTCTGCGGTAGGCTTCGTTTTCGTCCACGATAGCTTTCAGATCATCGAGGTCGAAACAAACCGCTTTTTCAATTTCACCGATACGCGTATCGATATCTCGCGGCACCGCCATGTCCATAAATGTGACGTTTTTTTCGAGCTTTAGAAGTTTATCGGCGTCGATAACAATATGCGGCGAAGCCGTCGCACTGAATACAACGTCCATATCGGCAATGACCTTATACCGAGCCTCAAAATCGATAGTGGTCGCTTGCGTATACTCATTCTCAATATTCATGAATTTATGTCCACTGTAACTAGCTCTTTTTGTGATAAATATATTGACGTCTTTGATCTCACTTAAATATTTGAGTATCAGTTTTCCTATTTTGCCCATCCCTATTAACAGCACATTTTTACCGCCAAAACCGCCGATCTCGCGCGATATGTATTTAACAGCGACCGATGAAACGCTCAGCGGGTTCTCCGACATCCTGTATACCGTTTTAATTCTTTTTGCAAACTCTACGCTCTTGCGAAACACCATATTTAATATTTTTCCGCTGCTGCCGTTAGTCATAGCAAAGCTAATCGCGTCCTTAACCTGCCCTAGTATCTGGTCTTCACCAAGCACGAGCGATTCAATCCCGCAGGCCACTCTAAAAAGGTGCGATATCGCGTCATTCTTTCGATAGATGTAAAGGTACTGTGAAATATTTGATCCAAAAGCCTCTTCGCAGTATTCTTCAATAATGGACGCAGCTTCTTTTGCACTTGACGATATAAAATATATTTCCGCGCGGTTGCATGTCGAAAGAATCACAATCTCATCAATACCGCAAAGCTTGAGCGTCTCAATTGCTTGAGTCTTCTTGTTCGTGGTAAACGCGATTTTTTCTCTTATCTCAATCGCTGCGTTTTGATGGCTAATGCCAACAACCCCGACTTCCATCTATTCCCCCCGTATCATCAAATTTTTTAAAATTTCTATTTTTTGTAATCAATTTATTAACACTGCCAAACCCGCCGCACCGCCAAGGATAACAAATGCACAAAAAACTGTTGTGTACATCAAACGGTTCATGCGTCTGATATCATCGCATGTCGCATTTCTTGTATCATCACCAATCGCGGGTTTTTCAAATGACTTCCCGAAATACTCATGCGTGCCGCCAAGCTGAAGCCCGAGCGCGCCTGCGGCGGCGGCTTCCGTCCACGCACAATTCGGGCTGGCGTGATTCGCATGATCCCGCTTTAGTATTCGGCAAGCGTTATGACCGTCGAGCCCGCAGACAAACGCAGACAGTGCCATCAGCACGCCGGATAATCTTGCAGGAATGTAGTTCAAAACATCGTCAAACCGCGCAGATGCCCACCCGATATCCCTGTACCTTTCATCCTTATACCCCACCATTGAATCCAGCGTGCTGACCGCTTTAAAAAAGTACGCAAGCACCGGACCCCCAAGGAATAAATAGAACAGCACAGATACACTGCCATCCGTTGTGTTCTCCGCCACCGTCTCAACAGTGGCTTTGATGATTTCCTGTTCATTAAGGCGCGCCGTATCTCTGCCGACAATATACGAAAGCCGCTTTCTCCCCGATTCCAGACTTTCGCCCAGCGCCTGCCCAACCTTTTTGGCTTCCTTTGCCAGACAGGTCGTTCCCAGTGCGGTATATGAAAAATAAGTCATCCCGATAAACAGCCATACTGCGCCCAAACGGGACAGACCAAACAGCAGTCCGAAACAAATTCCCGTTGTCACCAGAGATACAAAAGCCAGCAGCCACACCGCTCCACGCCTGAGCTTTTTACTTTTTCGTATATGCTTTTCGGTTTTTGATATCAGCCATCCGATGAAGCGCACCGGATGCGGCAGCCAATACGGATCACCGAAAATGATATCAAGCACAAAACCGGCGGTCACAGCCAGCCAGCAGTCGATAAACAATGAACCTGTCATGTTTCACCGCGCATAATCTTATAGATCATGTCTATTTTAAGAGAGTTTCTCACCACATCAGCGAGCCTGTCATACTCACCCTGCTTGTATTGCTCAAACGTGATGGTTTTGCTGTTGTCCTCACCCATGCCTTTATCTTTGCGTATGTTGTTCACAATTCCTCGCAAAAAGCCGCTGTTGTCAAATATGCCATGTATATAAGTACCGAACACATTGCCGTTTGTATTCGACACACCATCGAGCGTCTGCACATCCTGCCCGTTTGAATGAACGATACCGGTGCCCGGTACCGCGTCTTTTCCAAACGTACTCTTGCCCATGTGTATCTCATAGCCTTCAATCTGTGTGCTCACCAACCCATCAAGCAGCCCTGTGCCGTTTGACAGCACTTCGCCCATCACGCGGGTTGTCACTTTTTCCTTTTCAAACGTCACATCCATGTCCAAAAGCCCAAGGCCGGATATATGCTTTATACGCGATTCGGTATGGTATGGATCGTGCAAAGAGTTCGCCAGCATCTGATAACCGCCGCATATGCCGATGACCGCCTTACCCTGCCGCGCATGTCTGATAATGTATTCGTCCAGACCGACGGATTTGAGATACAGCAGATCTTCAATGGTGTTTTTCGTCCCCGGCAAAATGATCATGTCGGGATCACCGATCTCGCTTACGTGTTCAACATACCTCATCGTGATCGATTGCTCTAACGAAAAAACATTGTAATCTGTGTAGTTGGAGATATGCGGCAGACGAATCACCGCCACCGACACGTCTCCTCGCCCGACCACGCGTTTAAACCGTTCGGTCACAGAATCCTCATCCTCAACATCCACTTCAATATACGGTACAACACCGAGAACGGGGATACCGATGATTTTCTCAAGCTGATCAAGACCGGGCTTTAATATCTCCACGTCACCGCGAAATTTGTTGATGATAACACCCTTCACACGTTTTCGGTGTTTTTCATTCAAAAGCTGCAGCGTTCCCGCCAAAAAAGCGAACACACCGCCCTTATCGATATCACCGATCAATATTACCGGCGCATCAGCCATGTCGGCCATACCCATATTGACGATATCGCCGTCAGCAAGATTGATCTCGGCAGGCGACCCTGCGCCTTCAAGCACAATGTATTCGTACTCTTTCGCCAGCGTATTGTACGCCTTTTGAACGAGTGCTTTTAATTCCGGCTTAATTTTATGGTAATCGCGAAAATCCTGATTGGCATATACCTTGCCGTTCACAATGATCTGACTTTTTTTATCCGATGTCGGCTTCAAAAGTATGGGGTTCATACACACATCCGGTTCGATACACGCCGCTTCGGCCTGCACGACCTGTGCGCGCCCCATCTCATGTCCCGAACGAGTGATATAGGAATTCAGCGCCATGTTCTGTGATTTAAAAGGCGCAACGGTATACCCGTCTTGTTTGATGATTCGGCACAGCGCCGCAGTCAGCAGACTTTTTCCCACTGACGACGCGCATCCCTGCATCATCACCGCGTTTGCTTTATTGCTCATCGTTTATTCCTCCGGTCTTTTGATGACAACAACGTGAATATCGCGCTCCAACGCGGGCAGCACCTTCTCGGCCACCCCGCCAACGCTGCCGCTGTCCTTTGTCACCAAGTGTTTTATACCGTAATCATCGTATATGCTGGCGTTAAAATCCTGAGAGAACGGCCCCTGAGCGGCTATGATCTGTGCCGGTATAAAACCAAGCGATTCACACTCAGTAAGGACCTTGCTCGTGGGCAGGACGCGAATCACCATCCGCGATATCTCAACATGCTTTACAAACGCTGTAAGCCGCCGGCTGCCGATGGTCAGCAATATTTTGCCTTGCGTGTTTGCAAGCGATTTCGCCGCGGCATCGTAGTCTTTTGCGAACACCACATCCGAATCAGCTTTAAAATAGCTTTCTCTTTCGTACCGTTCAAGCGTAATTTGCCGTCTTGTGCACACCGATACGATGTTGGCAGAAATCTCTTGGGCATAAGGGTGGGTGGCGTCTATAATTTTTGTAATCCCTTCACTTTCGGCCAGCCTTTCAATTTCCTGAGCGTGAAAAGGCTGCCCGTACACCTTCTTGATGTTTTCGTGTGCGCCGATCAGACTGGCTCCATATGCCGTCGCGGTACAGATGATCAGCTTTTCGCCCTTATCCGCAAGTCTTGCCGCGTATTCCCTCGCATCGCTCGTCCCCGCAAACATCAGCGTCATACGACATAGCCTCTGGGGGTAATCATTCTGCCGCCAGATACATACGTCGCCGTGTTACCGACGATAACCGTTGTACGCATGTCGATCTCGCTGTCACACATCTTTTCAAGCGTGGTCAGCTCAATTTCCTGAACATCTCTGTATGCGTTACGCACGATACCCACCGGCGTACACGCGTCTTTGTATTGCAACAAAATATCCCGGGCTCGATTAATAATGTCCGGCCTTGCTTTGCTTTTGGGATTATAGATCGCGACCACAAAATCGCCCTGTCCCGCACAATGCAGCCGCTTTTCTATCAGCGTGATATCTGTCAGCCAATTAGACAAAGAGATTGTCACAAAATCGTGCATCAATGGCGAACCGAGCAATGAAGCGCATGCCGTCGCGCTCGTCACGCCGGGAATGACACGAACGTCAACGCGATCAGCAAGGCCTTCTTTGTCCACAATCTCCAATATCAGCCCTGCCATACCGTACACACCGGCATCTCCGCCAGACACAAGCGCAACCGTTCTGCCCTGCGCCGCCGCCATAACCGCCGCGCGACATCGATCCACCTCTTTGTGCATACCCGTCTGAATGATGTCCTTGCCGGTGATGAATTCATTAACCTGCTTGATATAGGTCGTATAGCCCGACACCAATTCACACTGCTTGAGCGCCTGCAATGCCGCAGGCGTCATATGCTCCATGCCGCCCGGTCCGATACTCACAACAAACAACTTCCCCATATATTATCCTTCCGATCTTCTTTGCCAAATCGACAATGTCATCCCGTCCTTTTTTCGTATATCCACCAAGTTATCGCCGCCGTTCGCGGCGATATATCCGCACGGCTGAGCCACGCACGACACACCGATTGTCTGTCTGACAAACGCAGACCCGGTAAACCTTTGCTCCACTTTGGCAATGTCGCCGCGTGATATCGTCTCAAACAAAACGCCAAGCTGCTCAGCCGCTTCGATAAAGCCCGCTTCATTGGATTTTACGTCCACACTGACTATCTTTTGAACGGCCTCGATACGCAGACCGAGCTTGTCAATTTCTTCTCGAATGAATCCACGAATCGCGTCCGTCTTCGTTCCCTTTCTGCACCCCATGCCGACAACGATATGTCTTGGGATCAACTGTACAAAACGCACCGGCGCATTCATGTCTTTTTGATCGCTGAAGCAAATGACGCCGTCATAATCCGTCGCATTGTCAATCGTATCGAAAACCAGTCCATCCGGCAATTCAGACGGATGCAGCCCACACACCATCACCTTTTCGCCATTCACGATCATTGCCGTGATGTCCTTTGCCGCATTCATATCCGAAACGGCACAGTCCATCTGCATGGCAAGCGTGTCGACCGCGACCTTGCCCGCTACGTCGGACGCTGTCGTAATGACTTCCTGCGCACCGATCACATGCGCGACTTCCCTTGCATAACCGTTTGCGCCGCCGATATGTCCGGACAAAAGGCTGACACAATATTCGCCGTTCTCATCCAGCACGAGCACCGCGGGATCCTGCGTTTTATCCTTTATGAGTTTCGCTAGCGTACGCACCACGATCCCTGCCGCCATCACAAACACCAGACAATCGTAATGGCTGAACGCATACTCGATCATTTCTGACAATGTATCAAACGAAAACGTTGTATGGACGTTTCTTCTTTTTTCAATGGTTAAGATATCGCCTGCAAAATGCGTCTGTATTTTGGTGCATAGGGACAGGCCTTTGCTCGTCAGAGAGATGTATGCCCACCGCACAGGTTTCGTGTTCACTCTTTCGCCTTTCTATATTCGTGTGAAAACGATTTGTCGTACAGCTTCGACAGCGCATAGTCGTCACCGAGAAAATCTCCCACAAGGATCTGCGCGGTTTTTGTAATACCCGCCGTCTTCACTTTTTCCGCGATGTCGGCAAGCGTTCCGCGCACGATTTTTTGATCGGGCCAGCTCACTCTTTGCACGACCGCAACGGGTGTTTTTTCACTGTACTGTGTGGTCAGCTTCTCAACCACCTCTTGGATCATGCCGACCGACAAAAAGATCGCCATCGATGCGCGATGTGCCGCAAGGCTTTGGAGGCTCTCCTTTTCAGGAACAGGCGTCCGCCCTGCCATGCGTGTGAGGATTACCGTCTGGGAGACTTCGGGCAGTGTAAACTCCATACCAAGCGCCGCCGCCGACGCAACAAACGAAGACACACCGGGGACGACCTCATAAGCGATATCACTCTTTTCAAGCGCGTCGATTTGTTCACGAACCGCCCCATAAATCGAAGGGTCTCCCGTGTGTACGCGCGCAACCTGTTTGCCTTTTGAAACCGCCGTCCTCATCACTTCCAGCACTTCATCCAGATTCATGCCTGCGCTGTTTAACACCTCAGCGCCTTGTTTATGGCCCGCAATGACCGTCTTTGGTACAAGCGAACCGGCGTAGATGATCACATCACTTTCGCCGATGATACGTTTGCCTTTTATGGTCAGCAGCTCCGGGTCTCCGGGGCCTGCGCCGATGAAATATACTTTGCTCATTTTTGTCCTTTCAATATATCAGCTATATGCCGGACCAACACTTCATTTTCCGCCTCATTTTTAACGGCTACACGCATATGATAGGCGTCCAGTCCGTCATAGTTCTCGCAATCACGCACCAAAATGTGATATTCCCGAAGCCTTTCACTGAGCGTCGCCGTCTTGATACCCACAGGCTTTAGATCTGCCAGCAAATAATTCGCGCACCCGTCATATACGAAAAGACCGAGTTTTTCCATTGATGTTTTGAGCCTGTCTCTTTCTTTTACGGTCTGTATCACCGTTTGCTTTATAAAAGCTTGTGAGCTGCCTACCGCCGCCGCAATGCGATTTGCAAATGCGGACAACACCCACGGTGTTTGAAAGTCTTTCAATGCTGAGATCGTATCGCTGTTTGCCAGAAGATATCCTATTCGCACGCCGGGAATGGCGAACATCTTTGTCAGCGAACCCGCAATGATCAACTGTTTAAAATCCTCCGTCAAATTTCGCAAGCTCAAGCCTTCGCAGAAGTCGGCAAACGCTTCGTCTACCAACAGCGTCGCGCTACGCTGCTTCGTCAGCATCAAGACCTGCATAAGCATGTCTCTGTCAATGCTGCAGCCGATCGGGTTTGAGGGATTGCAGATAATCAACATGTCACTGCATTGAAGCGTTTTTTCCAGCTCGTCCAAAGGAAACGATGCCGTATGACGGTCTTTGAGCATCGATATCGTCTTGTACTCAATCCCATTCACCGCCGCAATCCGCTCATATTCCACAAACGCCGGACTGATGGAAACAACACGCGTCGGTTTTGTCTTCATTATCGCAAGGTCAATCGCGCCGATCCCGCCGTTGGTCGGCAGCACGCACCCTTCCGGAACGCTGAGCATAGCGCTCAGTCCGCACGCCGCGCTTCGCATGCTCACCTGCGGGTAATATCCCACTTCGCAAAGCGCCGCTTTCATTGCATCGCGTACAAAACCGGGACACCCGAGCGCATTGATGTTAGACGAAAAATCGAGCCACTCGGACGGATCACCATGCCATACGTCTCCGCCGTGTTCAAACCGTCTCATACGCGCACTCCCGATACGATAAACACCGGATTCTGCGCCTGCAGCATTGTCACATTGCCCACATCTTTTCCTTTGTTCACCTGTATTTGAACGATATCGATGCGTCCATATCCTTTCTGCCGCAGCAAACGGATAAACTCTGTGGCATTTTCCAATGTGATAAAGTTCGCCGCGATTCGTCCGTCGGTATTCACCGCCGTGTTTGCCCATTCCATGATGGGCGCAAGGCTGCCCTTGCTGCCGCCGATAAAGACGCAATCGGCTTTGCCGATATCCTCAAGCGCTTGTGGCGCCATGCCGGCAACAACTTCGATGTTTTTTAGTCCGAAGTTCTTTGCGTTCTCGCCAACCAGCGTCACAGCTGCCTCGTTGCACTCCACCGCAATCACCCGTTTTGCCAAAAACGCGCATTCCACCGATACGGAGCCCGTGCCCGCACCGATATCAACGACGGTATCACCGCTTTTTGGCTTTAGCTTGGATATGGTCACAGCGCGCACTTCTGCTTTTGTCATGGGTGCTTCACCCCGAACAAACGCCGCATCATCAATGCCGATTCCGTTATATACATACGTCTTCATCATATATCACCACCACACAAAGTGTATCCGCACTGCATGTCGACGCAGTTTCCAGCGTCATCTTTCTGATACATTCATTTTCATACGACAACCGTTCCCCTATGGCCATGCACTTTCCCGTCATACCGGCTTGCAGCAATGTTTTTGCTATCGCGGACGGCGTTGTCTTCCCGTCTGTCAGCAGCCCCACTTTTTTGTACTCTCTTACCAGTTTAACCGCATCAATATGTTTGCCGTGTACGCTGCCCGTATATGCGTCGTCATGCATAAACCCCAGGCGGGCAAACATCAGCACCATCGAGCTGAGTCCCGGAACAACGTCGAATTGCACATCTTCTAAATTGTTTTTCAAGTATCGCAGCAGACTATAAAAGCCTGTATCACCCGAAACCACAACAGCGATTCTCTTTTTCTGCGCATTATCACGGATGAACTCAATCATATCTGAAAAGCGATGCTTTATCTCATAAATCTGTTTACCGTATTGACGCAGCGCATCCAAATGGCGACGCGCACCGACAATCACGTCCGCGTTTGCGACAGCCTCAAGCGATGCTGGCAGCATATATGCATTGTCTCCCGGCCCAAGACCCACCACGCACACCTTATTCATATTTATATTCTCCTATCATCACCTTGGCGCTCTCACCTATGCCGAGCAAACCGTGCGAGTTGCTGAATACGACCGCACCGATCTCCAGTTTGTTATGTGCACGCCGCGACAGGTTTTCT
Organism: Clostridia bacterium; assembly: GCA_003249555.1. Classification (GTDB taxonomy): domain Bacteria; phylum Bacillota; class Clostridia; order Christensenellales; family SZUA-584; genus SZUA-584. Next base: position 44,974 of record QKIQ01000110.1, read on the forward strand.
TCTATGCGCTGCATAACGCTTTCCATCACGCTCTCACATATCCCTTTATCCTTGAGCACATCAACCATCGCGTCAGTGGTGATACAGCCAAGTATTTGTTTGGCTGTTAAAGCATCCGCTCCGCATAAAATTGCGTGTGCGCTGAGTATCTCTCCACGGCAGTCCGCAAAGCGCGAATGCGTGTTCATTATGCCTCCCGCAATTTTAACCGCCTTGCCGAAATGCGCCACAAGCAACAGCTGTTTGAACCCAATCCCAAGAGCATGATCAATCATATCTCCAATGTAGTTGCTGATTTTGATCACATTTTCCGTGTTGAGCCGCAAATACTCCTTCGCAAACGCACAGCCATAGTTTCCGGGACAAAACAGCACCCGCTCTGTGCCTTTATTTCTCAGCACATTCATTTCAATGCGAAGCGATTCGATCATTGCTTCTTCGCTCATCGGTTCCACGATACCTGTCGTTCCCAATATCGATATGCCGCCGATGATACCCAGACGGCTGTTAAACGTCCTTTTCGCAACCTCCTCACCCATCGGTGCCGATATTTCTATATTAAAACCGCCCTTATACCCATACTCTTCTGCAACTTCGTTCACTGCTTGCGCAATCATCGCGCGGGGCGTTTTATTTATCGCTGCCTCTCCTACGGGTATTTCCAGACCGATTAACGTCACCACACCGATGCCTTCTCCGCCGGATATATTCATTCCGCTTTCGCATTTTTGAACTTTGGCATAAATCATTATCTCGTTTGTTACATCCGGATCGTCGCCGCAGTCCTTTTGCACCGCACAGCTCACCGAATCCGCGTTCTTTCGAATATCATGTATGCTAAGCGGCAGTTCCCAGCCTTTTGGCGTCTTTATTATCACCGTTTCCTTGCAGCTGCCCCCAAGCAGCATCATCGCGGCAGCCTTTGCAGCGCCTGTTGCGCATGAACCGGTTGTGTATCCGTATCGAAGACGTTTACCGTCTTTCATCACATACCGATCCATCGTCTACCTTTCGTTATCGAGCATATAAAATAAAGCGTTGAGTATCGATACCGCGACTGTGGAACCGCCCTTTCTGCCCCGCACGGTAAAAGAAGGCACCTTGGCTTTCAGCAGCGCTTCTTTGCTTTCAGCAGCGCCCACAAAGCCGACGGGCACGCCGATGATGACATCTGGGGCTGCTTTACCTTCATCTATCAGCTCAAGCAACGTGAACAGTGCGGTGGGCGCGTTGCCGATCACAAATATCCCAATGTGTTTTTCAGCACATGCTTTGCGTAAAGATATTGTTGAACGCGTCACACCTTCCGCCTTGGCCTGCGCACGCACGTCCTCGTCCGCCACAAAATTGATGATCTCACAACCGAACTGTTCGAGCTTGCGCTTACTCACTCCCGCTCTAATCATATTTGTATCCGCATAGATGCTGCATCCGCTTCTCAGTGCGGCATGCGCCTTTTCGATCGGTGCGTTGTTGAACGAAACGAGACTGGCATATTCAAAATCTGCTGTGGTATGGATGATTCTTTTAATGATCGGCATTTGCTTCTCATCAAAAGGAAAGTTTCCATGCTTGGGCATCTCTTTTTCGATGATCTCAAAGCTTTTGTTCTCAATTCCCATGGGATCATTTAAATATTTTTTCATCAATGAATGCCTTTCTTACAAACCTTGGATCCGAATAAAAGTGTACATGCGGATACCCAGCGAGTGTATTTTGCTCACGCGCGGCACATTTCCACGTTTCCACAATTTTTCCGTCTCGATGCTTTTCAACATCGAATTGGTAGTTGATATCTTCATGACTCATTTTTGAATGATGAAACTCATGCGCACGGAATTTAAGACCGTCATATTGGACGGTCACATATCCAAACCGTTGCAGCCGCTTCGTCATAGTGCAATCCGCATCAAACAAATCGACCATATCAAAACGCTGCCCCTCAAGCGTTGTTACGCTGCGCGCAAGATACATAAATCCGCCGCATTCCGCATAACACTTTAGCCCATTTTGCAGCTTACCCTTAAGGTCTTGCATAAACGCTTTGTTTTCGCTTAGCTGCTGTGCGAACACTTCCGGAAACCCGCCGCCGATGTAAAGCGCGTCAAGTCTTTCTGGCAACCTGCTGTGTGACAGCGGGCTAAAAGGCACAAGTTCCGCTCCGAGCTCGCGAAGCATGTCCAAATTCGCCTCATAATAGAACGTAAAAGCCATATCCATAGCGATGCCGATACGTTTGCCCGTGAAAAGCCGCTTGTTTTGTTCATAAAACATCACGACGTCTTTTGGCATCGACGTTTTTTTCGGTAAATGCGTATAAGCTATTTTAGCAATCTCTTCGATATCTATATGCGATTGAACCAACCCGCACAGTTTATCGATCCTGCTGTTTAATCCATCCACTTCAGCATGCGGTATTAAACCAAGATGCCGGCTATTAAGCGCGATGTCTTCATCACTGGGCAGAAATCCAAGGCATGGTATACTCGTATACTTTTCCACTGCCGATTTAATAATTTTGTAGTGTCCCTCTCCCGAAACACGGTTTACGATCACACCCGCTATGCTGACTTTTGAATCGAATTCAGCAAATCCCTTGATTGTTGCCGCAGCGCTGGTGGACAGCCCTTTTCCGTCGATGACCAGCACCACGGGCGCTCCGATGATTTTTGCCACGTGCGCACTGCTGGCCTTGCTATCCGCACCCACGCCGTCATACATGCCCATCACGCCTTCAATAATTGCACACTTGTCCTTTGCGTATTTGGTGTATAGGTATTTCAGTTTATTCTCGCAGAGCATAAACGCGTCTAAGTTGTGCGATTTTGCATTCGTCACGTATTCATGAAAACCGGGGTCAATATAATCCGGCCCCACTTTAAATGGCGCAACAGGCTTGCCCTTGGCACAAAGCGCGGCCATTAACCCCATGCTCACCGTTGTTTTGCCGCTGCCGCTGCTTGTTCCGGCAATCAATAACCCCATCAGAATTCAATACCTTTCTCTCCATTAATGCCTTTTCACAATTCATTCTCAAACCAAAAAAAACAACCCTGTGAATAACAGGGTTAGGCGCGATTATTTGTATCGTTAACAATAAAACCGCTATGTCTTCCCACCGAAACACCAGTTTATCTTCACATTAACGGCAGGTCTTCTGACTTAGCTTCATCGATCATCTCACCTTCCCGGATAATCCAGTGGTTCGCATATCGCACGAAATGATCTTCGCATTACAGCAGCGGGGGCTGTGCCGGATTTACACCAACTTCCCTTTTCAACAATTAAGTTGAACCGTCAATGCATATTCAGTTGCTATTATCATATATGGTTTACGTAATAGATGCAAGGGTTATTTCACTGCGATTTTCATTTTTTCGCACTTTGCTTCTTTCGTCATTTGTCTTTAAGCAATCAAATACCCAATGCAGGTAACAGGTATGCCAAGCTTGAACTCATGCTCAGATTGACAATCTGCCGCAAAGACGACGCATGTGGCAGGTCCGGCTGACTTTTCAAGGCTAATCCCTGTTGATTCGTTGAACACGGCTCTAAGACCGCTTTCCTTCGCGATTACCTGCGCTTCCTTGGCTATCCCCTGTGAACCGCATGGGATAGCCGCGTGAACGCTTTTATCATTAAACAGCCTATTCAGATGCTCAAGCGAAAAGCATACAGCATCGGGCTTTAGCACTTCATCACCAACAAGCGGCTTACCCGCGCAAAACAAGCGGTCACCCTGCTTTGCCTGCCCAAGCTTCAATTCACTGAATTTACAATCAGCTGTTAGACTGATACCGAAAGCACTCATGCAGGTTGGCATGTTTTTTTCTGTGCTTATAACAACAGGAAGAGCCTTTATTACTTGTCTTACGCCTTTTAGCACACTTTCACCAACCTCTGTATCATTACACACGTTAAGTGAACAAAACAAAGGTTTTGCGCCGACACAAGCCACTTCCAACAACACCACGCGTGCTGTGTGCTCGGCGACACATTCTGTAGCCGCCTTGACCGCATCTTGCGGTTTCTCTCCTATCGCGCCGCATGAATCCACTGCCGTAACAAGCACTTTCTCATCATCAAAGCAAAGCACCATAACATCTCTTATCGTTTTAATCTCTTTCATTGCTTTTTATTTTGATGTTTTCATTATAAGGTCATACGGTTTTTTAAGCAGATATGCCAGCACAACCGCCAAAATAACGTTTGCCGCTGATGCCAGCAGCAACGGCATAAATATGGCAAGCGCAGCGCTGAGCCCAAATCCCGGCCAAACAATAAGTATGGCTGGCGAAATAAACGCGTTTAAAACCAGCATCACGATGCCTGCAAGCCAAATAGGCCATCCTCTTTTTTTAACAAGTACGCCGGTTAATAAACAAATTAGACCCATTTCTACACCAATGACAATATGCAGCGGCAGCGAAAGCGGAAATCCCGAAAGCATGGCCGAGAACATATGCCCAAGCGTCCCTGCCACAGCGCCGGGCAGCCCGCCCATCAGCATTGCGCAAAGAAAAGCGGGCGTTGAATCAAATGCAATAGAACCGGCGATTTTGAGATTAGCGCCCACATAAGCCATTGCACAAAATAGTGCAATCAGTATCATTTTTCTTGTCTTCATGGTTTTTTATTTCCTCCTTAAAAATAAATGAGATATAAAAAAGCCTGTAAATAATGCAAAAAAGCAATATCTACAGACTTTACCTTCATCCGCGTTAGGTTTGACGAAAAGGCAGGTCTTCCGGCTTGCGTGTCAACACTGACGCGTCCGCCTTCCCAAGAGTTACCCGGTGGCATATTGGACGCCGCTATCCGCATACGGCGATGGGTTCGCCGGGGAATCTCACCCCGTTCCCTATTCTCCCGCCATCAAGCGGGCACCTTTACGTATATATTAAAATTATTCTACCGATGATCGTGATATTCGTCAAGCACCTTTTTTATACTTATTATTTACTGTATGTGCAAGATTTTTATTGACTGTATACTGTTTTTTGCGCATTTAACACTAATGGTTTATTATTTTTGTATCCAGTTCAATTATTTTTTTGTTGATGATTTTATACTCTTATGATAAAATTTTCATATATACGTATTTCCGAGCTTATTTTTCCTAAACGTTGATTCGCAAGGTGGATAAGCCGTTAGGGCAGATAGCGGAAACGCATCTTGCCTCCCGATTTGGAAAGGAAATATTATAATAGAAGGAAATTATTCATTGCATCTATTGTAATGTTGTTTTTATTGAACTCTCCAGATCAAAAGGTTTTGGAAATTTGTATCGCCATAAAAACCTTTAACCACATTGGCATACGTATAGAAAAAAGATTTTAATTAATTGACGGAGGATTTTATTGTTATGAAAATCTACAAAAATTACATTAACGGAGAATGGATTGCATCAAGTTCCGGACAGCTCATGGACGTTCAAAACCCTGCAAACGAAGAAATCATTGCAGCCGTACAGCTCAGCAATACCGACGACGCAGCTTTGGCACTCGAAACGTCACAAAAAGCGCAAAAATCATGGGCAAAATTATCGCCCGTGAAGCGCGCAAACTACATCTATAAAATTATCGATAAGCTGATGGAAAGGCAAACGGAGTTCGCCGAAATTCTTGTTCGCGAACAAGGAAAAACATTGAATGAAGCCATGGGTGAAGTCATTGACACATGCGATTACTTTAAATACGCGGCAGATTCCGCCGTTCATATCCGCGGCGATATCTTCCCGTCTAATGAAAGCGGTGAACAAATCTGGATTCAGCGTATCCCCTATGGCGTTACAGTCGCACTTTGTGCGTGGAACTATCCTTTGGCGCTAATAGGACGTAAGCTCGGCCCGGCTTTGGTGACAGGAAATACAATGGTGATAAAACCGCATGAGCTCACGCCTTTGGCTTCCGCTGAATTTATGACTATTATCGATGAAGTCGGTTTGCCGAAAGGCGTTGTCAATTTTATCACAGGATCAGGCGCTGAGATTGGCAATGCGCTTGTGTCCAGCCCGATTACGCGTTTGGTTTCCGTGACCGGCAGTGTCAACGCAGGAAGGGCAATTTATACTTCTGCGGCACAAAACATTACCACATGCTGCTTAGAACTGGGTGGAAAATCGACATTTATCATTATGGATGATGCGGATGTGGATACGGCCGCCGAAGAAGCCGTAAAATCACGCTTTGCCAACTGCGGACAAGTCTGCATCTGCAACGAGCATGTTCTCGTACACAGAAAAGTGGCTGATCAAGTTATCTCAAAAATTCTTGAAAAAACCAAACAAATCACAATTGGCGATCCGATGACCAATCCGGACATGGGACCCAAAGTGAGTGAATCCGAGCTTGATAAGATGGACAGAATTATCAGCAAATCTGTCGAACAGGGCGCAAAAGTTCTCTATGGCGGCGAACGTTTAAAGGGCAAAGGATTTGAAAATGGTTTTTGGTATATGCCAACGCTTATTACCGACGTCACTCACGATATGTGTGTGGCAAGAGAAGAAGTTTTCGGCCCTGTTCTCGCAATTACCGTTGTGGATAGCTTTGAAGAGGCAATTGCTTTTGCAGATGATGCACCTTACGGTCTTTCGACGTATGTTTTTACAAAAGATTATACAAAGCTGATGTACGCTATTGAAAACCATGACGTCGGCACAATCTTTTTTAACAAAGGCATAACAGGTATGGTCCAAGGATATCACAACGGTCATAAACACAGCGGGATAGGCGGAGAAGACGGCGTTTACGGTATTGAAGGATTCCTGCAAAAGCTCACTGTTTACTTAAAATACTGATAATCTCACTATTCACGAGAACTCAAAAAGCGAGACTCCCAAAAAGGAAAGTCTCGCTTTTTCGTTGCTTCTATTTGATTAAATCATATCTTTCAGGCTGCGAATCTCCTTTTCGCCATCAACAATACCAATCTGAAAATTGATCTCTTTCATTTCGTTTGGCTGGATATATTGAAGAGTACCGTCTTTTTCAGCTTGCGCAATGCCCACAGGCCACGTGTTTGCCGGTTCTAACCCGACCACATATTCCTGCTGACCAAGCATTTTCCACTCGGCATTAAAGGGAAGCTCATTTGCATCGTATTTAATATAAACGCCTAAATTCATCTTCTCATTTATGATCGCGTTATAACACCATTGTTTACCTTCAGGCATTATTTGCTTATACAATTCATACTGACAGTCAGCAATCGGTTCAGTCATACCGTACGGATCTCCTCCGCCTTTTTGATTCTGTTCAACAATGGTCTCCATTGTTGCGGCAGACGTATACAGCCTTGAATCCTCACTGACGATAGGATACGGTTGATTGATGTGGTATAATATCATAAACGGAGATGGCTTGTATCCTTCATTCTCCACTTTATCTTTAATATATATCTTCTTTTCACCCAAAATCGTTTTTATCTCTCGTGTTAATGTCAGATTTTCACCGTACAAAACAGCTTCTCTCATTTTCCCTGTAACTTTAATAGTATAATCGTCGCCATCCCAATACTCGTCAACCGAATAATTTTCTGCCGGTGTGTTCGATATTCTTCCATGTAGACCATGGTGATAATTTGCGTATTCACACGGCGAACCCACATTTGTTAGCCCGCAAGTGGTGAATAACCCTCCGAAAAAGCTCCTGAGCCATTGCTGCCCTTGATTTTCAAAATAAGTCGGCGCGACAACGCCTGTTTTATCTTTCCAGCCAAAAGGTACGCCTTTATAGAAAGCATCACCCACGTCCATACCCCTGTCTAGCAATATCGTAAAATTCAGTCCGCATCCCGCATTTATATCTATCGCTTTAAGTCCTGATGCTTTCCCGTTTTGATAGGTGAAAACTCTTGCACCGCACACTTGAGACATTGAGCTCACGCGCTCTAACAATTCGCTCTTTGACAGCTTTTTACCGAACATATCAAACATCATTAAACCTCATTCCTTCATTTTTATCACATGAGTTCTTGTGTTTTGTGACAATCGTTATGTGGCTTTTCCATCACTAGAAAACAATATTGCAGACAATCATAGCATAACCACCACTTAAATAAGTGGTGGCATTGTAAGCTAGCTTATATCAAATTTAAATTATATACTCGTTTGTTTATTTTTGATGAGAACTGAACTTAACAGCAAGTCCGTTACCAACAAAGATCAAGAAACCCTGAATGATAAGCTGATCATAGAACGGTATGCCTATCAGATTTAATCCGTTTGTTAATACCGCCAATATACCTACACCCAAAAGCGTTCTCGTAATCGAACCTTCGCCGCCGCTCATGCTGGTGCCGCCCAAAACAACACCGCCGATAATGATAAGCAGCAAAGTATCGCCGACGCCCGGTATCGCGTTACCCAAGTTCGCAATACTGATAAAACCAGCTACACCGCCCAATATGCCGCATATCAAATACACGCTCATCTCAATTTTGCGCACATTGATTCCTGTATAATTCGCAGAGCTCCTATTGCTGCCAAGCAGCATAACATGCCTTCCCCACGTAGTTTTCGCAAGTAAAATCGCTGTAATAACAAGCAGAATAAAACCAACAAGCATTATGCTTGGAATACCTAACACATCGCTAAACCCAAATTCCATCACCCAAGCAGGCGTTCCTTTCACAGCAATGCCCTGAGAGAGTACAAATGCAATACCTCTGGCCACAAGCTGTGTACCCATTGTTGTAATAAACGGTGTTAACCCGAAATACCCGACAAATACACCATTGATTAACCCGAACACCAGCCCGACACCGATTGCAATGACGACACCTAAAAACACATTTCCGGTGGACCCCATGACCGTACCCGCCACAACCGCGCTCGCGCTGATGACTGTTGAAACGGATAAGTCAATTCCCCCTGTGAGTATAACCAAAGTTTGCCCGACCGCCGCAATAAGCACAACAGCATTGGCCGCCAATATGGTTTGCATATTACCACCCACAAGAAAATACGGAGATGCTACTGAAAACGCACAAAATAGTAACAAAAGAATTGGAATGGCAGGATACCTTTTTACAAAGTTTAAAGGCCCTTTATAATTATTTGTTTGATTTTTTGTCTTCTTTTCTACACTTTCCATTAGGTGTCACTCCCTATTTTCTTACTTGTTTTGTACAAACATTCATTTTATTATTTCAGGGCTCAAGCTCAAAGCTTGAGCCCTGAATTTACACCATTATTGACCTTTTGCGCCCCAGATTTTGTCTTTGTTTGCTTCAACATCATCGGGTGTGTACAGATCGCCGGCAAGAACCTCATCTTCAACTTCTTCGCCATTGATCAGAGCAAGTGCCTTCTGAACAGCAACTTCGCCTGTTTTCTGGCAAGCCATAACAACGAAACCGTCGCATGTGCCAGCAAGAGTTGACTTGTATCCATCAAGGCTGCCGTTTATACCAACCACGACAACGTGACCTTCTTCTCCAACCTTCTTAAGCTTGCCAAGGTCTGTGAGAACCGACTCAATGCTCGGAATCTGCGTATCTGTCGGGGCATAGACAGCTGCGATATCAGGGTTCGCCTGGAAAGCATTCTGGCATGCGGCTAACGCTTTGTCGGATGACCAATCTGTCGGCATTTGAATGATTTCAGCATCCGGAAGGCCTTCTTTAAACGCTTGGTTGAAACCAGCGCTTCTGTCGATACCATTCTGATCGTTCAATGCGCCAAGAAGCTCGAGCACTACGATTTTGCCTTCTCTTCCCTTCAGCTGCTCAACCATACGCTGCCCGGCAATCAGACCATCAGATACGGAATCCGGACCGATGAAGCAATCTTTTGCTCCGCTGGCAGGCAGATCTCTGTCGTAAGCAATAACAGGGATGCCGGCTTTTTCAGCTTTCATCAATGCGGTTTCAATTGTGTTCAGGTCTACCGCGCACACGAGAATCGCATCAACCTGCATGTTGATCAGCGTTTCGATCTGTGCGTTCTGGTTCTGAGCATCACCGTCCGCAACGACTTCTTCAACTTTAGCGCCGTTCTTTTCAGCTTCGGCTTTGATTGCGTCGTTAACTGCTACGCGGCTCTCAAAAAGCTGGTCAACAGACAGTCCAAGAACGATTTCCTTATCGCCTGCCGGCTCTGCCGGTTCTGCCGGTTCTTCGGACGTTTCTGCTGCCACAGATTCTTCTGCTGCCGGTTTTGATTCTTCCGCAGCGGGCTCTTCAACCTTTTGACCGCATCCAACGAACACTGCAGATACCATAACCAGTGCGAGTACAAGTACCAAAACTTTCTTCATTTTTTCACTACTCCTTCTATTATTTTTAAGACTTAGCCCTCAACCGAACATCTAATGCGTTTTGCTTTCTGTTCAAGTAAAATCTTGGACTGTCTTAAAATTGAAATCCTATCAACCGCGACCGCTACCAATAGCACGGTACCCTTAACAATGTCGTAAATGTACGGTGACGCATTCAGTAGGTTTAAACCGTTGTTAATCAATATCAGGAATATACCTCCGATCACGCTTCCGAGCACGGTACCCGAACCACCGGACAGCTTTGTTCCGCCAAGCACAACTGCTGCGATAACCGTAAATTCTATTCCTATACCCATATTCGATTGCAATCCTCCAACACGGGCCAAAAGAATCAAAGCGCCGATACCGGAAACAAACCCGCCTATTAAATACGCAGCTACAGTCACGATATTTACAGGCAGCTTTGACTCTTTAGCCGACTGAGGAGAATCGCCAATTGCCATGACATATGTTCCAAATCTTGTTTTTGTTGATATGTATATACCAATGATAATCACGATAACCATAATAATGATGGGTACCGGAATATCAAGTATTTTTCCGTTTCCTAAAAATCCAACTTCACGCGGCACCGGGATGTTCTGTGCATTCGTCAGGTGAATAGCTGCGCCTCTATACATCGTGTATGTCGCAAGTGTCGTAATCAGGGGAGCCATTTTAAACTTCACGACCAGAAAGCCGTTGAGAGCACCCAACGCACAAGCACACACAATAGAAATCGCAAACACAAACGGGATCGATTGGTTCGATTCCATTAATTTTGCAAACAGAGCCGCTGTAAAATACAAAATTGCACCCATGGAGATATCAATACCTCCAGTCAGGATAATGAATGTCATCCCGACAGCCATGATGCATGTGATACTCGCTTGTACCAAAACAGCCTGCATGTTTGAAAAGGTGAAAAACACGGGTGACAGCAAGGACAGTATGATAATTAACAATATAGTCGCTACCGCTATGGCGAACCACTTTTTGGTTGTAATAACAGACTTGAATTTTTCCATTTTTTAAGCTCCTTTTTTATCTGTCATTTTCATAAACGGAACTTGCCGCCAAAGAAATAATCTTCACAGATTCAAATTCATTCCGTTTAAACTCGCCGACAGCATGTCCTGTTCTCATCACCATAATTCTGTGCGAAATTTGCAGCAGTTCGGGTAAATCTGAAGAAACAATGATGACGGCCACACCATTTTTAGCCAGCTGCGCTATTGCGTTGTGAATATCAAATTTTGCTCCGATATCAACGCCTCTTGTCGGTTCGTCAAATATGCATATTCTTGGTTCAGTGGAAAGCCATCTGCCCAGCAAAACCTTTTGTTGGTTTCCTCCGCTTAAGCTACTCACTGTTGATTCTATGTGTGGAATAGAAATATTCATATCATCAGCGACAACCTGCGTGCTTGCTTTTTCTCCTTTAAAACCAAACCCTTTTAATTTCCTGCTAACAAAACGTTCGACACCAGCCGCTGATATATTTTCTCTAACCGGCCTGTTAGCAAATATGCCGTTAGTTTTTCTATCTTCAGTCACATAACAAACTTTGTTCTTTTTCATATTCGCCACAGTCAAGGGCTGAATCTGCTCTCCGTTTATGAACACTTTACCTGTCGATTTCCTAATTCCGAATATACCTTCAGCAACCTCAGTTCTTCCGGCCCCCATCAGACCGGCTATGCCGAAGATCTCTCCTTTTTTCACTGAAAACGAAATATTATTAAACTCATAAGAATTCAAATTCTCGACACGAATGGCTTCTTCATCTGTTGGGGTGCCAATGTCAATTGTCGATTCGCCAATTGTGCGGCCAACCATCATTTCTTCCAGCTTATTTCTGGGTACATCCTTTAATAAACCGTGCCCCACCTGCTTTCCGTCTCTGAGAACGATAAACTTGTCTGACACTCTGTATATTTCATCAAGAAAATGCGATATGAAAATAATCGATACACCGTTCTCTTTGAGCTTTTGCATGATAGCAAAAAGCTTTTCTCGTTCCGGCGCTGTTAATGATGTTGTCGGCTCATCGAGTATCAGCATTTTATCCGTATAAAGCAAAGCTTTCGCTATTTCAACAACCTGCTGTTTTCCGGCGCCAAGCGTAGCCACAATTGCTTTTGGATCAATCTCAATTCCTAAAAAATCAAGCTGCTTTTTTGATATCTTTTCAGCTTCTTTCCAGTTCACATTGCTCACTCTGCCGGGAAGCTCCGATATACATATGTTTGCCGCAACAGATAAGCTTTTAAACAAACTCAATTCCTGATGCACTGCGGCAATTCCATGCTGATGTCCATGAATGTTCTGAACTTCAACGCCATCAATATAGATTTCTCCGGATGTTGGCTTTAACAGCCCACACAGCATATTTTTTGTCGTTGACTTTCCTGCACCGTTCTCACCCACCAAAGCAATAATTTCACCCGGATAAACGTCAAACGATACATCATCTACAACCGTTTTTCCGGAGAATGATTTCTTTAGATTCCTGACAGATAGAATCGGCGGTGTTTCTGGATTCGGCATTTTCATAACTCCTTCATCAATAATGCATATCAATCATCATTTGTTGCTCAATGCGCACCAAACTGTTTACACATTTTATTATTGCTGTATACTGTTTTTATCATTTTTTAATTCTATAAGATAGTGTACTATGTATTTTTATCATTGTCAATATTCATCGCTACAAAGTTTTGCTATATAACTATAATAATTTATATTAATAGAATGATTTTAACAGTCGTTACTTGCTGTTTTTGCATATCTCGTTTTTCATAGATACAGATAAAACACATTTTCATGTATGCAGTTATTATGTATTAATAAGCATGGTTGTATATTTGTATTAATAATGCATTTATCATATTTCGTATTCTTATATTGCACCTTTTGTATACACCAAGCTATATTCAGAACTATTATATTATTAAATATACTAGTTATTATCCAAATAAAGTTGTTGAAAAATAATAAAATGTAATACTTAATGGCACATAAATGTTGTTATCGTAGAATACTGTTTACGCTGCCTAGCATCATTAATAATTGTTTTGATGCAAGTACACTTTCAAAGCTGTTTTTTGAAGACTCCAAATGCTTGCAGACCGCATTCGATGCCCCTTCTTCATCTCTGTTTAAAAAGCAATTGAGTATTTCTTCATGCTCAGTCATTGTCTTTTCAAAACAATTGGGAATCACACTAGTCAGCCACCTTGCCCGATGCATTTGAAGCCTCATCACTTCAGAGAATTGGGTCATACGCTTATTACCCGCAGCGTCTACAATAGTATGGTGAAACTCTTCGTCAGTATTATAATTCTGTTCCCAGTCATTTTTTAAAATATATTCCTGATTCCTCTTCACTGCTTTTTTAACTTTGTTAATAAACGTATCCGTAATCAAATCATCTCTGAACAAGCGCTTAATGGCCATGACTTCTATGGCCTCACGCACATCAAATATTTCTTTTATATCATTTACTGTGATTGATGTGACAACCATACGAGATCCGTTTCTCTCAACCAACCCGTAATGCTCCAGCATTCTGATAGCTTCGCGAACCGGCGTCCTGCTTACACCCAATTGCTTAGAGATAACATAATCCGAAATAACGTCCCCTTGTATCAATTCGAAGTGCAATATTTTTTCCTTTAAATACTCGTATGCTTTATTAACCATATGCGTGCTTCCTTAGCCAACGTCTCAACACAATAAAGACGTTATTTTTTATTGTGAACTGTACTAAATATCTTTTCAATATAGTATACATTAACAAAATATGTTTGTCAACATTTTTTCGTTTTATATCTTACGGTTTTTCATATATTTGCTAACATTCTTTGCTGAATTGAAGCAGCGCTGTTCATCACAGCGCTGCTTTTATATTATCCCCTTGCGCGCCTTGCGGCAATCCGCCTCCTGCAGATATCAATACGCGTTTATCATCGCCAATTTCATTCAACAAGTCTTTGGTATAACCCATAACCATATCGGGATTCCCTTGAATCAGCATCTCAATTGGCGGTATATTGCCCATCAATACAACGTTTTCGCCGCATGCTTGTCTCATCTCTTTCATAGAGTGATTGTAGCTGAAATTGAAAATATTTATTCCGGCCTCTTCAAGATAAGGTCCGCATACCATACCATTCGCATCGTTATGAAACATTTTCACCTTTGCATCAATACTCGAATAGATGCGCTTTAAATACGGAAGTGCAAATTCTTCAAAGTCATTTTTTCCGACAAACCCAATCACGTCGTCATGCATCTGTATGCCTTCAATCGAACCAAAACAACTTTTTTGATACTGCATCCATCTTTCAATAAATGACGTTATTTTATCTAAAAACACTTTTGTGGCATCAGGTTCAATTTTCATGCTGATCATAAACTCATCCGCGCCTATTAAAAACTGAGCGATTGTAAACGGCCCGCGCGATGTGGCCATTTTAATCTCATGCCCGGCGTCTACAATACGATTTTGGAAATTCTGCATTCTGTTGATGACTAACGGTAAAAGACCATCTATCTCAACATTTGGGTCTTGAATTTTTTCAGCTTGTTCAATACTCTCGATAATCATTTCAGCATGCGGCAAATTCTCATCCATCCAAACCGGTTTTGAGCCAAACGCCGAAGGTTCTGTACACATACCATATTCAGCCCAAAAGCCAGGAAAAAATATAATATCTTTATACTCAGTGACTGACGCTAAATGCGATTGAAACCAATGCTCGTCATTTCCAAAATAGTCCATCATTCTTATGCCGCGCCAGCCCGGCAGCCATGCGCTGTCAGAGATATATCCTACTGGTGGCCTCCCCGAGTGTTTCCCTTCAATTAGATTTATAAGTGTTTCAAATTGATCTTTTCTCATCATGTCCTCCTAGACATTTAATAATAAGCTTAATCTTTCTTTTAGACTAGCAACCATAATTGAGCAATTCATTCGTCGTGCTCCAATTTAAAAAAATGGGAACTTCCTACATTCTTTAAATTGTTACCTATGTTCTTTAAATTGTTGTATACACTCTTATGAAATACAGTGTACACATATGGCGCATGGGTGTCAACGTAATATTCTATTTAATATGAGATTATTTTACGATTTTAATTACAAAATCAGTATCATCACAAATTTAATAGAGTTGAAGCAAACAACTGCTCCAACTCTATCGAGAGGAAAAAATGAAATATAAGTATTGCCGTTGCTTTTTGCTATCAAACTTACATCATTTTACACGAGTGCTCTTTAATTATCTGATGACTCTTGCTGATCCGCCATCCATAATACGTTCTACTTCCTTTAAGCTGGCCATAGATGTATCTCCAGGCGTGGTCATTGCCAGCGCGCCATGCGCTGCGCCATAGTTCACTGCTTTTTGCCCATCTTGCGTTTCCATTAAACCGTACACCAAACCGGAAGCAAAGCTGTCTCCGCCGCCTACACGATCCATTATTTCCAGATTCTCCCGCATAGGGGCTTCGTAAAAGCTGCCTCCCGCATAACAAATGGCACCCCAATCATTTACCGTTGCTGTTTTGACCGTTCTCAACGTTGTCGCAATCACTTTAAAATTGGGGTATTTTTCGACAACTTTGCGAATCATTTTCTTATACCCATCGATATCAAGCTTTTTTAGGTTTGCTTCGTTTCCTTCTATTTCAAAACCCAGACAAGCTGTAAAATCCTCTTCATTGCCAATCATAACGTCAACATATTGCGCCAATTCTTTGTTGACTTCCTGCGCACGTTTTTTACCGCCGATATGATCCCACAGAGACGGACGATAGTTCAGATCATATGAGATACATGTCCCGTGCTTTTTCGCTATTTTCATAGCCTCAATAACAACTTCCGGCGTTGTATCAGACAGAGCGGCAAAAATCCCGCCCGTATGAAGCCATCTGGCACCCAATTCTCCAAAAATGTGCTCCCAATCAATATCACCCATTTTCAGCTTGGAAGCCGCCGTATTCGCGCGGTCTGAAACGCCCAAAGCGCCTCGTATGCCAAAGCCTCTCTCAGTGAAATTGAAACCGTTACGAACGTTTCTTCCAATTCCGTCATATGGCATCCATTTTATCAGTGATGTATCCACACCGCCCTGCAAAATCAAGTCTTCGAGCAAGCGTCCAATTTCATTATCTGCAAAAGCCGTGACAACTGCGACATCTTTACCAAAGCATTTTCGAAGACCGCGGCTGACATTGTATTCGCCGCCCCCTTCCCATACCCGAAATTGTCTGGAATTCTTAATCCGGCCTTCGCCCGGGTCAAACCTCAGCATCACTTCACCGAGGGAAATACAATCATACTTACATTTGCTTTTTTGCTTCACGTTTAATATCGACATTATAACTCTCCTATAATAAAAAAATTTCTTTAGTAAGACTATACACAATAATTGCCCAATTTAAGCAATCATATTTTTAATATTGCCTATTATTTTAAGCCAAGTGTTTTTTATGTATCGCCTCGAACATTGCGACAATGTTTTCCGGCTTGACATCCGCTTGAATATCGTGAACAGCAGCCGCCACATATCCGGACGGCCCCAGATCATTCATCCGTTTATTCACCTCAATTTGCACTTCTTCTTTTGTTCCGTTTGGCAATATGTTCGTCGTATCGATTCCGCCCCAAAATGCTATCCTGTCTCCAAATCTCTCTTTTAACATTTTTGTGTCCATTCCCGACGCACTGACCTGAATTGGATTCAGTATATCAACACCTATTTCTATTAAATCATCAATCAAGTCGACTATACTGCCGCATGAATGATAAAGCAATTTGGCGTTTGTCTTTGATTTAATAAATTCAAAGTACTTTTTGTGATATGGTTTTACCATTTCACGGTAGACATCCGGATGAATCAACAGGCTCTGGCTGGAGGCCAGGTCATCTCCGACAAATACGATGTCAAGGTACTCTCCCACTTCATTCAGAAAATATTCCATTCTTCCCATCTGGAACTTCAACATATTCTCCATAATAAAGTGAGCAATATCTTTGTTCACCATCAGATCGACAAGAAAATTTTCAAATCCCCTCAGATAGTGAGACGGTTCAAAAATGCCTGTATTCACATAGTCCCCGATGACCGCATATTTGTTTTCATCATACAGTTTCTTTGCGCGCTCCTTGATGCCTTCAATGGTCTTTGGCACAAAAGGATCCGGCCATTCGTAGTCTCTAAGCTCTTCAAGCTCCTCAACACTCGCAAGCGGATGCTCTTCTTGATCGTAATACAGCCCATTTTCCGGCATCCGAAATTTGATGCCGAAATTGTCGTAGTAACTATTTTCATCTATAGGTGTTATCGGAAAATAATGCGGCATTCCCACAACACTCCGCGTATCTACGCCCAAAATATCCAATACTTCATCATCTACACACGCAATCTGAAATTCTCTCATCATCAGCTTGGGTGGTTTGTCTATTCCGAGATGTTTTTTCAGCGCTTCATATCCCGTACAAGCAATTGTTGAACAGCTTGTTCCGCCCAAATCGCACGGCAGACGATCAGGTGTTTTATGATTGATTGCTGCCAAAACGCGTTCTTTTGAAGTCATCGTCACACCTCTTTTCTTTAATAATTATTTGCTTGCATTTTTTATTTACGCCTAATATGCTATATTTAATAATAGGCATTTGATCTATATAGAATTATTTTAGCTTTCAGTGGTCACCGTTTCCTCTTTGACGATGCTCTTTTTAAAGACACCCCAACTGATAATTGATGTAACCAAAGAGTTGTAAACAAATTGCCACATCGCAAAAACAGGAATGCCTATATTAATGAAAATGATAAAAGCCGCTGTCGGGATAACAACCAGAATAATCACAAGAAATAACTGTTTTGTTGTCATCATCACCAGCAGAAGTGCGTTTTTTACTATTGTTCCTAACGGCAGATCAATTGTACCTAGACTTTTATATACATACATAGACGCCGCAAGTACATACAGCAAAACAAGCGAAAGAATTCCAGTAAATGCGAGCATCATCTTATCCCCGCTTTGCGCTATACTAAAGCAATAGTATATTGCAATTGATATAGCCGTCACAATGACATTCACCGAAATACCGATAATCATAGACTTCAAAAAATCTTGTTTAAATTCATACCAGTAATCTGACAACGGGCTTGTGGGTGTTTGCCTTGCCAAATCCATTGTGATTTTTGATATTGCCTTCACAGCAGGGCCTATGGTAATAATAGGTATACACGAAAAAATAAACATGAAATTTAAAATAATCAACTTAAAGAAATTATTCCTCACGATCCATAAGAAGAGAAAGATTCCTTTTAGTTCTTTCTCATTTTTAGAAACGCCAGGTCCTTCTTTGTAAAGATTATTGAATATACCCATTATTACCCCACTGCCGAATTCCTTCGTTTATCACGCAAAGTGTACCTATATAATCGATTCCGAATTAATCTTGGGATACGCAAGTCCTTGGCAATACGCAAGCCTTGTATCCAAATCGAACCGCATGATATAGCACCATTGTGTACCTCTTTCATCAACATGACACATCCCCCACCGAATGCCTTCCAGCGGACAACGGTCTAAATCCTTTCCACGAAATGCGCCGCCCGCTTGCGGTGTATTTTGAACATGCGACATGAGCTCAAAATTAACACCGTCTTTAGCATATTGTATTGTATCTTTTTCCGGGCCGTCACGGTTAAGCAGCGCAGCCATTCCGCCGTCGTAATGCCAAAGCATTGTTTCATGCCCGCTGTTCGTGATCGGATTATACTCAGAATGAACGTACGGGCCGGTGATTTTATCCGCAATCGCAACGCCCCATCTCGTATCCGGTCCCGCATACTTCATATATTTTCTAAAATTGTTTGTACACTTGTAATACAGATAAAACTTGTCGTTGAAATAATACAGCGATGGATCATGAACAACGCCTACAAACTCGTCTTCGTTATAATTCCCCTTAGATTCAGGAAACCAGGTACCGCTGTCCATCCTTTCCAATATACTGCTAGAAATCTTTTTCCAAGGACCGTTGATGTCATCAGCAATCGCCATGGCAACGCTTTCACCCAAAACATCATAGTCTCCTTGAGCAATGGCTTGATACACCAAATAATACTTACCATCGTGTTCGAGTATATCGGGCGTGCACACAGTTCGTTCATCATATTCACCTTTTCCGCCCCTGTGTACCGCGCAGCCTTTTTCTTTCCAATTTATCCCGTCTTCAGAGCACGCATAATAAATATCTGCGTAATCCCAAGGATATTTTTTGGCATACATATCATAATTTGTGTAATTTCCATAATATACACCTGACGATTTTGTATACCAAACGTAATACTTCCCATCGTGTTCAATCACACTGCTGGGGTCTCGCCTGTGTACACCTTCCTCGTATCCAAGTCCGCTTACGGCTGTGTATTGAAATCCGCAATACCAATTTGACTCGCCATGCGGATAGTTTTCCGCTCTTTTTGATGCGCTGCTTAGTTTCATAATGCAACTTTCCTTTCTAGCCTTTTACAGCACCTGCGGTTAATCCTTTGATAACTTGCTTGCTGAACAACAAGTATGCGATGATAACCGGAAGCGACGATATCACAAGCGCGGCCATATATTGAGTGTATTCAATATTCTTACCTGTCGAGAAGGCCTGCACCGCGACTGATACCGTCCTCAGATCTTTCGTCGCACTGAGCACTGACGCAAACGGAAACTCATTCCACGTTGCAAGCAATGTCAGTATACATATCGTCGCAATGATCGGCCCTGATATCGGTATAATGATCCTTCTAATTACCTGTGACAGACTGCATCCATCGACAATAGCCGCTTCTTCGATGGAATAGGGTATGTCTTGAATAAAGCTTTGTGCCAGAAAAATACAGATCGATATTTGCATCCCAAAATACGGGAACATCAATGCAAACCTCGTATTCGTTAAGCCAAGCGCCGAAAACTCAACATATATCGGGATTAGCAGCGCATACAGAGGTATCAGCATGCCAATCAAATATACCATATTGATCAAGCCTTTGCCTCTAAATTTGAACCGCGCAAAGAAGTAACCCGTAACAACAGCCACGATTGTGACCAATACAATATTGACAACAACGTTAAATGCGCTGTTTCCAATTGCGGTAAGAAGGTCTCCGCTCGACATGGCTTTGGAATAATTTTCGAAAGCCAAACTTTGCGGCAAAGCAATAGGATCAAGCAAAAAACTTGATTTTGTTTTGAATGAAGAATAAATTAGCCATACAAGCGGCGCCAGACTCACAATGGAAATCAGCGCAGCTACCGCATTCAATACTGGCGACAATACTATTTTTTTCTTGTTGTTCATATCTAATCTCCTATTTCTTTTCCCTGATCAAAGTACGAGAAAAGACAATCAGTAACAGACTTAAAATGATTATGCCTATTGATATAGTCGCAGAATAATCGTACTTCTGTAATTTAATACCCGTTTCATAAGCATACAATGCTGAAACCATCGAGGCCCTTCCCGGTCCCCCTCCTGTCATGACAAAGATAATATCAAACATCTTCATACAACCCGATATACATAACACCATGCAAACAAAAATCGTTGATTTTAAATTGGGCAATATAACGTTTAATGACTTCCTAAATCCTGACGCTCCATCAATATCGGCGGCTTCCAAAACGGATTGATCTATATTTTGCATACCCGCCATGATAATAATTGAAAACTGTCCAACATACTGCCATGTTAACGAGATACAGATCGATATGATAACGAGATTAGGATCATCCAGCCAATATATCAGATTATCTCCCATGCCGAGATTTTTCATAATATTTGCTATAAATCCAATATCTACGTTATAGACAAGTTTCCATATGAGACCAACCAATATTGGCGACAAAACTGCCGGCAAAAAGATGACTCTTCTATGAAACTCCTTGATTTTCACTAATTTATTGTTAATGAACAACGCAAACAAATATGCCAATCCTATCTGCGCAACCATTAAAATACCTATAAACTTTAAATTGTTAACAAAAGAGTCCCAGAATACTTTATCGTTAAATAATTTAACGTAGTTTTCAAGACCTACAAAATTAAAATTCTCGCCGCCTCTCCAGTCTGTCAAACTGATTCCGAAAGAAAACAGCAGCGGTATAATAATTGCAAATATAAAAATCAACAATCCGGGCATCAAATATAAATAGATTGTTGATGTTTTGACTCTGCGAGAACTCTTATCCATGATTTCCTCCATATTTTCGTTACAAATATCTTCTTTTTCTACATGGAATGCATACGAAAAAAAGAAATCAATAACTCATCATTAGCCACAAAAACGACGTATTTCATCGCCGCCACCACCCTAATACCTTCAAGCCCATTATACGTTGTGTAAAAATAAATCCGTTCAATCCCTAAGAAACTTAGGGATTGAACGAAAATGATATTTTGTACTATTGTTCTGCTAAGATCGATTCGTATTCTTCCTGCATTTGTTTTGCATAATCCTCAGGAGTGACAGAACCGATTAACAATTCCTGCAATAGAGTCTGATGAAGCTCTCTGAGTTGCGAATGCAATGCAGAGTCCCAGTTAAGGCATTTGTCTTGCGTTTTCGCAGCTTCAAGCTGTCTGATCGTAATTTCGTTCACCTTTGATTCATCAAAATCAAAGTCGTACGGAACGAACGAGCTTCTGGCTTCTGCGAGCATTGCGCCAAACTCATCATTTGTAATATAGTTTGCGAGGAAGTCGATGATGAAAGGAATCTTCGCTTCATCTGCAGCGCTGGAGACCGCAATACCCCATGCCGAGCTAGCTTCCACGGATTTGCCCGCTTTTGCACCAGTGCTCGGGCCCGGCCAACCGTCGACATAAACATTTTTCGCAAACTCAGGATCTGTGTTCGCAATCAGACCGCATTCCCAGTTACCGGCAGAAATCATCGCGGCTTTTTTGGTCATGAACAGCGACAGTCTATCATCATTGGAAATACTGATTAAGTTTTTGTTGAACACACCTTCCGTCGCCAGCTGCTGGAACGCTGTTAAAGCAGCAATAAACTCAGGATCGGTAAACTTCGAGTTGCCCTGCATTTTGAAAATGTCTTCAAACCATTCGTTGCCAACATACGGATTCACGAATGTGGAAAAAGTCAGAGAGTCAGCAGGCCATTTTTCTTTGTCGCCAAGCGCTACCGGAATGTATCCTGCATCGGCAAGCTGCTTAGAAACCGCAATCATTTCCTCCTGATTTTCGGGGAACTTCGCAATGCCGACTTCATCAAAGATCTCTTTGTTATACAGGATAAACCCATAGTTTGCATCTTCAAGAGGCAGCGTGTAGTATTTTCCGTCCAGCTCATGCTCTGTGAAGGAATGCGGATAATACTTGTCCATTATTCCGCTGTCTGCGAAATACTGTGTCAAATCAAGAACCGCACCTGTTGTGCTGTATTTCTTTGACTGTGTTCCAAGCAATAAGCAGATATCAGGAAGATCATTTGTGGCTCCGCGAGTCTCTGTCTGAATCTCGTAAGCATCATGAGCAAGAATATCCTGAACGATTTCAGCTTTACCTGCATTGTCTTCGTTGAACTTTTCTACAGCAAACTGGAATGGTGCATAGAATGCTTCTGTGTCATCAAAGAAGTGCATAAAATCAATCTTCAACACTTCGCCGCTGCCGACATCCTCTGCTGGCTTATCCGTTGCCGCCGCTTGTGTATCCTCCGCGCCGGTATCTGCAGGCTGAGAGTCCTGCTTTGCGCATCCAATGAAAGCGGAAACAATCATTATCAGCACAACCAAAACAAATGCTACTCTTTTCTTCATTTTTTTACTTCCTTTCATTGTTTTCCCTAGTAATTGCTTACTAAGCCTTTTTATGTGTATGTACACTAAAAACAGTTTGGACATTTCTTTACCTGATATAAAATCCCTTTATCCTATCCCTGTAATTCAAATTTTATTCTGAATATTGGCCTACAACCTATATATTAACCCAATGAAATAATGCAAGTTACAAATAACAATTCCGATAATGTTGTGGTTTTATGCATACAGAATTATGCATTATCGTATACTCAGTATTAACATTCTTGTACGTTCTTAAAGCTTGAAACTGTCCGCGTCTTTCAGTGCCTATTATACTTTCAAGGGCACCTCTAAAAACCATACAAATCAGTACCCAGTCAACCAACGCGGGATTTATTCCGCTTCAGAAAGCCTATGCACCAATGTAAAGGCTTATTGAGCCTCAGATTTTTCGCACCCCGCTGAATAATAGGCAGACTCATCC
>QKIQ01000061.1 GCA_003249555.1 Clostridia bacterium
AAGGTTGTCTTCGATATATTCCTTGGCATCCCGCGCATTTTTGCATTCAAGTATGCCGCTTTTGGTGGCTTCAAGCACCGCATCGCGCACCTTAAGCTTTACCGCCTGATCCTCATCACTGTCTGAATTCGCAACAACGTGCAGGCGAAACGGTGCGGGAGCGCATGCGCTGAATAGCAGCACCAGCGCCATCAATATTGCAAGCGCCGCAAGCTTTCTGTTTTTTATCATTGTCCATTTTCCCTTTGTATCAACGTCATATATATGCGCTTTCAATTATGACCATATAAAAAAAAACTATACCCCCGGGTAATAGAAAAGCTTGCAGGAGTATAAGTCTTTTTTTGGCGTATGGCAACAATTACACAATGAATGGTGAAAACAAAAAATATACGAACGACCAGCAGAGCGTACGCAGATGGGATGTTTGCAAAACATAATGTGTGAGAATTTTATTTCCTAAACACAAACAAATACTCGTGTGCTAATAGAAGAAAATTATACTTGATACTGTTTGTCTTCCAGTAACCCGTTGCTTTGCAGTTATGTTGTTCTTTGATAATCAACTCTTTAAGCGTAAAGCCAGCATTTTGGAAAATACTCATAACATCAAAACTCATAGGTATAACACAACCTTTTTTGCGGGTATCGCCCATAAGGATCGCACAAAAATTACCGGGCTTTAACACGCGGTAGCATTCAGTCGCAACGTTTCCCATAGCAATCAAAAAATCCTTAACTTTTAGTAGTGATAAATCGCCATTTATATCGTTACTGTAATTTATAATATTAGCATACGGCGGGTGAGTGCATATAAAATCGACGCTTTCATTATTCACGAAATATAAATTGCAAGCATCACCCTGTTTGATTTTTACGCGTCCCGCACCCTTGTATATGAATTCGGTTTTTTCGCGACAGCGTTCTAGCGCAGTGGGGTTAATGTCAACGCCTAAAATGTTTCGGCCCAACAGTTTTGCTTCTACAAGTGTTGTGCCCCCACCCGCAAATTGATCCAACACAAAATCACCAGGTTCAGAATAGCGTAAAATTAAATTACGGGGTATATATGGCGACCAATTACCCCGATACTTAGCGTCGTGTGTCGCCCAACTACCGCGATTCGGGAAACTCCACACCGTATTCATTTCAAGTTCAAAGTTTTCTGGTTCCCACCGTTTTGCGCTCATAAAAAGATCCTATGCATTATTCCATTTTCCATGTCGTCAATATTATAAACGTGTTCCATTATTTCAAAGGTCTCTTCAAGATTATGCCGCGCACTATTCCAGCCACGTCCATCGGTGAACCACACGAACTCTAAACCAGGTATTTTTGCAGCTTCTTGCGCAAGATTTTTATAACTACGAGCTGTTTCATTGAGTTTTGAGCCCCCTCCACCGTAAAAATTTGTTTCAATACCGTAAATAATATTTGCGGTTTTAACAACGAAATCAAACCGTTTTTCCGACTTACCATTATTTGATATTTTAGACAGGTCGATAGACCATTTTGCTTCAATCGCAGTACGAGTCATTTCTTTAAAAAATGTTTCACCAAGGACTAAACCAGCTCTTTTTAAATAACTCTCAACAATATTCTCCATTAAATGCCCGCCTCGATTTTTTCGGCCGTTACTGTCAAGCCCAGTTTCAACGCCCGTAGCATAATCAACAAGGCTACTAATAATATGCTTTTCAAGCAGATTAAACAGTCCTGTTTTCCGCATAAACATTTTGTATTCATCCGTGGAATAATTCATCTGACGGAAAGAGAAGAAATATTCCCCATCTCCATCTATCGCATATATTTCATTAGCGCGAACAGCAAGCAACAGGGGAATACACTTTAACACTTGTGGATATTGCTCGAGTATGTTGTTAAAATCTTCCTCTATCTGTTGCGATCCTATCAACGAATTGAGGATATTTAACTCTACCTTGATCGCGTCAACATTGCGGTGAACCTTTTCAAAGTCGGCATAATAGGCATAGTTTGATATGCTATGTTTGAAGCGTGAAAGCCATTCTGCAAAATCGCGCATAATTATCCCCCTGTTATCTACAATCTTTACACCAAGACTGATTTCGTACTTGATTGTTTTGTTTCAAACCCATATTACGGAAACCAAAATCACTTAACGGCTTCTCCATTCCACATTTTGGGCATACGCGCGTAGGCTCTTTACCATTGTACCCACTTGACTGAATAATAGGTTTTTTATCATTTTCCTTCATGTTAATTTCCTCTTTGTTTAATAGGTTGATATAAGCAGTTCATTGATTTTACCTCGCCCTATTGCCGCCGAATTTATCATACGGTTTGCACTGATCCTTGAAACAGTATGATTTCTGTATAACTTGTCAAAAAAATCGTCATCAACGTTTGTGTTTTTTGGATCTGAATTGCTTGCTACTACAAACGCTCCTTTATTGCATAATTCGTCTATGTAACGGGCTAATGCGGTTTGCTCTTTATCACCAAACCCGTATTGTGCATAGGCTGTAAAGTTGGACGTTTGGGACAACGGACGATACGGGGGATCAAAGTAAGCGAAAGTCTGGTTATCTATAAAATCTCGTGACTTTTGATATTCGCTGCACACAATTTGAACCCCTTGCAGGCATGAGGAAACAGCTTGTAGGTTAACACTGTCGCATATTACGGGTTTTTTATACCTTCCCATAGGCACATTATAACCACCCTTAGCATTGACGCGGTATAAACCATTGAAGCATGTGCGGTTTAAGAATAAGAACAGCGCAGCAATTTCTATGGTATAGCTTTGCGCAGTTTTTAAAATATTGAACTTTTCACGCTTTGCGTAATAATAAACCTTGCGAGTTTCTTCATCAGCTTGCCAATATTCTCTTTGCATCGCGGACAACAGAACAATGAGCGCGTCCACATTGTCGCGAATAACCGTATATGTAGCTATCAATTCACGGTTTATATCGCTAATATAGACGGCTTCAAGCGTGTAACGATTTAGCACATCAAACATAACTGCGCCGCCACCTACAAAAGGTTCTGCGTATTTAGTTATAGTTTTGCCTAATTCGGCGGGATATTTTGCGCGAATGTCGTCAAGTATTTGAGACTTGCCGCCCGCCCATTTAACAAAAGGCCTAGCAACAGTTTTAATACACGACGCCCCCTTTCATTTGGACATGGTTTTTTTACATTATAGCACTAACTTAAGCAAAACGCGAACCCTCATCTTTTAGTATTTTGCTTTCAAGTCTTGCCATGTATGATACCGCAGCGGAATACGGCGTTTATTAACAAGAGCTATAGTCCTTTTCGTTGCAGCCAAACTGAAACAAAGCGTTTTTTTATTCTAAATTACATAATTATTGATTACCTGCACCAAGTTTTGTGTATTTTCTTTATATATCCGTTCAATTACTATTTATAAAATCAAATGTTTTATGCTATAATGGTCACGAATTTATAAGGAGGTCTTACGTGCAGCGCGTTTTACTTAACATAAAGGGCACGCAGCGTGAAGGAAATACTAACGAAAGCATCGAATTATTGACGGAAGGCCGCCTTTCAAAAAAGCCCGAGGGGCTTTTGATTGAATATGATGAAAGCGAATTGACCGGTATCGAAGGGTGCACGACCACGCTTGTGCTTAAAA
This sequence comes from Clostridia bacterium, assembly GCA_003249555.1. Lineage (GTDB taxonomy): Bacteria > Bacillota > Clostridia > Christensenellales > SZUA-584 > SZUA-584. The sequence continues at coordinate 3,644 of QKIQ01000061.1, forward strand.
ACAATTGTGTCACATTGGAGCGCAGCGGAACACTGAGTATGCAAATGGAGTTTACACCCGGGTGTGTTTTCAACAGCAGCTTAAGCACACCTTACGGCACGATCAACCTTCATGTTTTCGCTTCGCGCGTGGAAAGCGAGCTAAAAGAAACGGAAGGACGCCTGTCCCTTGAATATGAGCTTAGCATGGGCAGCCTATCCACCTTTAATAAACTTGATCTTTCGTTTAAAAGTATGGAAGACTGCATAAATTAGATTCATACGAACTGAGGTGATTTTATGATTATCGACTGGCTTGGACACTCCTGCTTCAAGGTCACACTAAAAAACGGCACAAGAATACTGCTTGATCCTTATGATGATCATATCGGCTATACGCCGCAAGAGGTAGAGGCAGATATTGTGACGGTAAGCCATGCTCATCATGACCACAGCGAATTGTCGCATGTGACGGGTGATTATACTGTCGTAGAAGAACCGGGTGTGCATACGTTCGGAGATCTTACAATCGAAGGCTTAAAAACATGGCACGACAATGAGCAAGGCGAAAAGCGCGGTGAAAACATCTGCTTTATTCTTCGCGTAAATGGCATGCGCCTTTGCCACATGGGAGACATTGGAAGCATTCCGAGCGATGATGTGATTGAAAAAGTAAAAGGATCGGAGATATTGCTTTTGCCTGTGGGCGGCAATTATACGATCGATGCTGAAAAAGCGCTGCAAATATGCGAAATGGTGGAGCCGAATGTGATTATCCCCATGCATTTTAAAACGCCCGCCAGCACCCTTGATATCGCGCCCCTGAGCGACTTTTTGGAAGCTGCAGGACGTGAATATGACGTGTCTCATCTTGGCAAATGCTATTTGAAGATAGATAAAGCGACGCTGAAAAAGCGGACGCGCATTATCGTCATGGAGTATCTATAAACCGATAATTATTTGATTTTACATGGAGGGGTTAATGTCCACGAAATTTATTTTTGTTACTGGCGGCGTTGTGTCTTCACTGGGAAAAGGAATTACCGCTGCGTCTCTGGGATTGCTGCTTAAAAGCCGCGGGCTCAAAGTATCGCTGCAAAAGTGTGACCCTTATATCAATGTTGACCCGGGCACAATGAGCCCTTTTCAGCACGGAGAAGTTTTCGTCACGGATGACGGCGCCGAGACCGACCTTGATATCGGTCACTACGAACGCTTTACCGATGAAAATTCTTTTGCGGACTCCAATGTCACCACAGGCAAGGTGTATTGGAAGGTCATCACAAAGGAGCGCAGGGGAGATTACCTTGGCGGCACCGTTCAGGTGATACCGCATATTACCGACGAAATTAAATCGCGCATTTACAGCGTCGCGAGCAAGGAAAAGCCGGACGTCGTGATTACCGAAATCGGCGGCACCGTGGGCGACATTGAATCGCAGCCGTTCCTTGAAACCATCCGCCAGATTAAGTGGGAGGTCGGCGAGGAAAACTGCATGTATATCCACGTCACGCTGATGCCTTATTTGCATAAGGTGGGCGAACTCAAGACAAAGCCCACACAGCACAGCGTAAAGGAATTGCGCACGATTGGTATCGAGCCGGACATCATCGTGTGCCGCACAGAGCTTGAATTGACGGACGATATTAAGCGGAAAATTGCTCTTTTCTGCAACGTCAGTCCAGCTTGCGTGGTGCAGAATCTCGACGCGGATTCTCTTTATGAAGTGCCGATTATGCTGCGAAGAGAAAATTTGGACAATCTTGTGTGCGAGCGTCTTGGGCTGCCCAACGTTCCCTCCGAAATTCCGGAGTGGGAGAATATCGTTCGCATACAGAAGCAAAAAAAGGATCGAGTGACGATCGCCATCGTGGGCAAATACATTGAGCTGCACGATGCTTATTTGAGTATCGCCGAATCGCTGACACATGCGGGCATCGCAAACAAGCTGGATGTCAATATCCTTTGGGTCAACGCCGTTGATCTTGAAGAAACAGAAGATGCCGCGAATATTCTTAAAGACGCCGACGGCGTGATCGTGCCCGGGGGCTTTGGCGAAAGAGGTATAGAAGGCAAAATAAAGGCAATACAATACTGCAGAGAGCAAAACGTGCCGTTCTTTGGCATCTGCCTTGGTATGCAGCTTGCCATTATCGAATTTGCGCGCAATGTGCTTGGATACCGCGAAGCAAATTCGACGGAGCATTGCTCGGATACGCCGTATCCGTTCATCGACCTGATGCCCGAGCAAAAGAACATTACGGACATGGGCGGTACGATGCGCCTTGGCAGCTACAAATGCTGCGTCAACAAGGACACTTTTGCGTATGACGCGTATCAGCAGGAAGAAATAAGCGAACGTCACCGCCATCGTTACGAGTTCAACAACGTTTATCTCGAAGAGATGACGCGTGCGGGCATGCGTGTCGCGGGCGTAAATCCGGATCACGGTCTGGTTGAAATTATGGAAATCGGCGATCATCTTTGGTTCGTGGGCGTACAGTTCCATCCCGAATTTAAATCGCGTCCTATTCGGTCTCATCCGCTCTTCCGCGAACTGGTCGCTGCGGCCAAAAGCTATCATAACAGCAGAAAGGACACAAAGTCCGATAATTAAATCGGACTTTTTCATAAAGGAAAGCCACTAAATCCGCTTTCCGTTGGAGGACATGATATGACAGAATCCAAGGCGCGAAATTTCATAGAAGAAATTATCGACGGCGATCTTGAATCGGGACGTGCCAGCCACGTATTGACACGTTTTCCGCCCGAACCTAACGGCTATCTGCACATCGGGCATGCCAAATCCATCTGCCTCAATTTCGGGACAGCGATGAAATACGTCGGACAATGCAATTTGCGTTATGACGATACGAACCCCGTCAAGGAAGACGACGAATACATACAAAGCATACGGCGCGATGTTGAATGGCTCGGTTTTACTCCTGAGAAGGTCCTTTTTGCCTCCGACTATTTCGATTATATGTTTGAATGTGCCTTAAAGCTTATTGATAAAGGCCTTGCATATGTTTGTGATCTCAATGCCGAACAGATCAGAGAATACCGCGGTACGCTCACGGAGCCGGGCAAAAACAGCCCCTGCCGAAACCGCAGCATAAAAGAGAATAAACAGCTTTTTCTTGAGATGCGAGACGGCAAATATGCCGACGGTGAAAAAGTACTGCGTGCCAAAATCGATATGGCCAGCCCGAATCTCAACATGCGCGATCCGATTATTTACCGCATACTCCGCGCCACGCACCATCGAACGGGTGACAAATGGCTGATTTACCCGATGTACGACTTTGCTCATCCGCTGGGCGACGCGCACGAAGGCATCACACACAGCATTTGCACGCTGGAGTTCGAGGATCACCGTCCTTTGTATGACTGGGTGGTACAAAACTGCGATTGCGATCCTGCGCCTCATCAGTACGAGTTTGCGCGCCTTAATTTAACGCGCACCATTATGAGCAAACGCTATCTCAAAAAACTTGTGGATGAAAAATTTGTATCCGGCTGGGACGATCCGCGTATGCCCACAATCTCCGGCCTTCGCCGCCGCGGCTTTACACCCGAGGCGATTCGCGATTTCTGTGAACGCATCGGTGTGGCCAAATCTAACAGCGAAGTGGACGCGGGGCTTTTGGAGCACTGTGTGCGTGAGCATCTTGGACAAATTGCACCGCGCCGCATGGCCGTACTGGACCCTCTCAAGGTCGTGATTGAAAACTATGAAGGAGACGGCGAAACGCTGCAGTCCGAAAACCTGCCAAAGAACGAAGAGGCGGGAACACGAGACATTAAATTCTCCCGGGAAATATACATCGAACGAAGCGACTTTATGGAGAATCCGCCCGGCAAATTCTTTCGGCTTGCGCCGGGCAAGGAAGTTCGGCTGAAAGATGCCTACATCATCAAGTGCGAAAGCGTCATCAAAGACGAAAACGGCAGCGTCACCGAGCTTCGCTGTTCGTGCGACCCCGATTCCAAATCTGGCGGTCCCACGGCAGGACGAAAAATCAAAGGCACGCTGCACTGGGTGGACGCGGCGAGTGCCGTTCCTTGCGAAGTGCGCCTGTATGACTACCTGCTGAACGAAGGCGAGGGCGATTTTACAGACAGACTCAACTCGGAATCGCTAAAGGTGTTGCCAAGTGCGCTTATTGAAGCGGCGGGCACCGATGCATTAGTGGGTGACCGGTTTCAGTTTATGCGTCAGGGCTATTTCAATGTAGACCCGGACAGCACACCGGGAAAAAAGGTTTTCAACTTAATTGTCAATTTGAAAGACAGCTACAAAGGTTAAAGGCGCAGCCGCTGCGCTTATTACGGAACTGTGAAAGGAGTCCAAATGCGGTCTGAGGGCCGCATTGCCATGTCTATGAGTCAAATCAGAACACGTTTTGCACCCAGCCCCACCGGTTATCTTCATATCGGCGGTCTGCGTACCGCGCTTTACGCGTGGCTGTTTGCGCGTAAAAACAACGGCGCATTCATACTGCGCATTGAAGACACGGATACCGGACGCGAAGTGGCGGGAGCCAAGGATGTGATATTCTCCACGCTGCGCCAAACAGGGCTGAATTACGACGAAGGCCCCGATGTGGGCGGCGCTTTTGGCCCTTACATTCAGAGCGAACGCGCGCACATATATAAAGATCATGCCGAGATGCTTGTGAAATGCGGCGCGGCATACCGTTGCTTTTGCACCAAAGAACGGCTGGCGGACGAACGCGCCAAAGCTGAAGCAAAAGGCGAAGCCTACACATACGACAAACATTGTCTCTCTTTGCCGGATGATGAAATTCAGCGTCGCATTAATGCGGGCGAGCCGTATGTCATCCGCCAGAACATTCTTCGCACCGGGGAAACCACGTATACCGATGCGGTGTTTGGTGACATCACTGTGCCCAATGCCGACCTCGACGATAACGTGCTCTTAAAAGCGGACGGTATGCCGACATATAATCTTGCGAATGTGGTAGACGACCATTTGATGGGCATTTCGCACGTCATCCGCGGTGTTGAATATTTATCCTCCACGCCCAAGTACAATCATCTATACCGCGCATTCGGCTGGGAAATCCCCGCCTATATTCATCTGCCCGTTGTCATGAAAGACAAACAGCGCAAGCTGTCTAAGCGCCACGGCGACGCGTCCTTCGATGATTTTATCAAAAAGGGATATCTAAAGGAAGCGCTGATCAATTACATCGCGCTGCTTGGCTGGAGCCCAGGAAACGATCAGGAAATATTCACGCTTGATGAATTAACTGCCGCTTTTTCCATTGAGGGGCTGTCCAAATCGTCCGCGATATTTGATGTGGATAAACTGACTTGGATGAATGCACAGTATATCCGCGCACTGACAAAGAAAGATTTTATCGACAGAGCCATGCCGTATTTCAAGGAAGCGGGTGTGGAGGCGTTTGATCTTGAATTGATTGCCGATATCATGCAACCTCGGCTTGAACGCCTTGATGAAATTCCCGGAAAGCTTGAATTTTTAAAAGAGATGCCCGAATACGACCTGTCTTTGTTTACGCATAAACGCATGAAAACAGATGCCGCCGCCGCTTTACCTGTGCTCGAGCAGGCGCGTGCGCTGCTTGAAGCGCAAAGTGATTATTCACTTGATTCTCTCAAAGAAGCGCTGCTCACCCTAACCGAAAAACTGGGCATCAAAAACGGTCAACTACTATGGCCGTTGCGCGTTGCCATAACAGGCACGGAGGTCACGCCGGGAGGCGCGGTGGAAGCAGCCTGTCTGCTGGGAAAAACAGACACACTGCAACGTCTTGACCTAAGTATCAGAAAACTTGAAGAAACAAAAAACGGCTAAACTTATGGTTCGGCCGTTTTTTTAAACAATGTTTTGACTTTGATTATCATCCCAAAAATCTCTGCCGGGGATTGTACTACTGATTAAGAAAAAAGATTGTTCCCACAGCCGCGCCCGCTACAATGATGAAAAACACAAGCAGAACAGTGGCAGTCTTCTTTTTCATAAAAGCGACTCCTTATAAAAAATATAATTGCTTATTTAATTATATCACACAGCAAATAAAAGTAACAACTCATCCATAATTGTTCATAAAGAATACACATTTTTTGGTACGTACGCATCTTTAAAACAATCCATCAATGCGCCCTTCATCATCAATCGTAATCTGCTCGGCAGCAGGGCACTTTGGCAAACCCGGCATTGTCATCATATCGCCCGCCAGCACAACAATAAAACCCGCACCCGCTGACAGCTTGATATTGCGAACTGTGAATATAAAACCGCTGGGCTTTCCAATAAGCTTTGGGTCATGCGAAAGCGAATACTGCGTTTTCGCAATGCATATGGGCAGCTTCGCATAGCCGTTTTTACTGAGTGCTTCGATAGACTTGGTCACGCCGGCCGAATAATGTACTTCGCTGGCACCGTATATCGTCTTTGCGAGTTTTTCTATTTTTGTGGGTATGTCGTCACATAATTCATATGGATGTTTGGGTGTACCTTTTTTGGCAATACGAATCACTTCTTCAGCAAGCGCAATGCCGCCGTCTCCGCCTTTTTCCCATACTTCTGTGGGCACAGCCATAACACCCTTGGCACGGCAGAGTTTTTGTACAAGCGCAATCTCCTCCGGCGTGTCTGTCACAAACCGATTTATCGCCACAGTAACAGGCAATCCATAAAAATCCTTTAAGTTATCAATGTGTTTATCAAGATTCTGCATGCCTCGAATTAACGCATCTTCATCCGGTTCGCAAAGGTCTGCCCTTGGCTTTCCGCCGTGAGATTTTAGCGCACGAATGGTGACAACGATAACCGCCGCGTCCGGCCACAGCCCCGTCTGTCGGCATTTAATATCCAGAAACTTCTCCGCACCAAGATCGGCACCGAAGCCCGCTTCAGTGACCACATAATCTGCTAAGTGCATCGCCATATAAGTTGCAATATAGCTGTTACAACCGTGCGCAATATTGGCAAATGGGCCGCCGTGCATCAGGCACAGCGTCTGATCCAGCGTCTGCACAAGATTGGGTTTAATCGCGTCCTTAAGCAGCGCCGCCATCGCACCCGACGCTTTTAGATCTCCCGCTGTCACAGGGCGCTCGTCATACGTATAAGCCACTTTAATACGCGAAAGACGCTCTTTTAAATCGTGCAGGTCGCTCGCCAAACACAGCACCGCCATCACCTCGGATGCAGCTGTGATATCGAAGCTGTCTTCCCGCGGCATGCCGTTGGCACGGCCGCCAAGACCGCACGTGATAAACCTTAATTGTCTGTCGTTAATATCCATACACCGCTTAATCGTGATGCGGCGCGGGTCTATGCCAAGTGTGTTACCATGCTGAATATGGTTATCAACCAGTGCGCAGAGCAAATTGTTGGCAGCAGTCACTGCGTGAATATCGCCCGTAAAATGCAGGTTGATATCTTCCATAGGTATCACCTGCGCATAGCCGCCGCCGGCTGCGCCGCCTTTCATACCGAAAACTGGCCCCAGTGAGGGTTCACGAAGTGTCAGGCACACTTTTTTGCCGCATTTTTTCAGCGCGTCGGCAAGGCCGATAGATACCGTTGTTTTGCCTTCTCCTGCCGGTGTCGGGTTGATCGCGGAAACCAAAATCAGCTTGGCTTCGCCTTTTCCTTTCATACGTTCCAGTATTGATAATGATACCTTTGCTTTTTTATACCCAAATGGAATCAATTCATTTTCCAGAATACCGGCGTTTTGCGCGATCTGCTGGATGGGAACCAATTCCGATTCCCTCGCAATTTCAAGGTCTGTTTTATGCTGCATATTTTTGTCACTTTCCCTGTTAATAGTTTACAGTTGTTTCCGCTCTGTATGGCTTTGCTTTGTTTTGCTTGTTTTTATACATTAGTTCATCGATATTTTCAAATACATCTTTGGCACTGAGGCCGCGAACGTTTGAAAAAAGCTTGTAACCAATGCTGAAACTCAGCTCATACGGCAGGCTGTTTTCAATGTTATAGCGGCGCACGTTTTCCTTCAATCGCCTGATAACACGCTCGGGTGTGAGCGTACCGCACCGATCCAGCACAATCATAAATTCATCGCCGCCATACCTTGCAACAAAATCGCCGCGACGCACACTCTTTTTCAGCAGTGCCGACGCACTAATGAGCGCTTTATCTCCCTGCAAATGTCCATATGTATCATTTATGGATTTGAAATGGTCTATGTCGAGCATCAAAGCCGCAAAGCATGCGTTGTACTCAGCATCCTGAACGTTTTTATACACCAAAAGCAAGTCTTCCACAAAAGCGTCCAAGTATTTTCTGTTATAAAGCCCCGTCAAATGATCCAAATTCATCTTCTCGTTCAGGGAAAACAGCTGAATCATTAGCAGACCGACAGCCACGGCAGGGCAAACGGCAGGCTCATTATACTCAAATACAACCTTCAAAATACCCACTGCTGATGCAGCAGCCAATATGAGCAGATACGAATAATATTCAATGCGTTCAATGTTCTTTTTACTGCGCCATATCAACACAAAAGAGTATATGGCATAAAACATCACGGCGACGGTCAGCGCATGGTAATATGGTCCCCGCTCATATACGTTCCCATTCTTAAACGCATAAATCATGCCATTTGAAAAATTAATAACCAACAGCACTGCAAAAACAAGTAATGGCACACTCATCACAGCAAGACCGCGGCTCTTGATTCTACGTCCGCTTCGGCAGGTACAATAAAAGGCCCAGACCTCGGAAAATAGAACAGAAAGCAATAATAAGAACGCCTGCAAAATGGTAAGCACCGTTTGAACCGCTTCCCCTTGCAGTTCCCTCGCGATCATCACAGCCGAATGGATGACGAGCAGCAGCATATCGCAAATGATCAGTAATCGAAAAAGGCGCTGACGAGCCAGTTTCTCCCCACCATTTTTGACATTGTTGAATAAAACCACGGCTAGGATTAACAGCGATATGATATTGATATCATACTGCGCAAACATTGTTTAACCCTACCTTTTACCCAAACCGTTTTTAATTATATATGTATTACCTTTATAATACAACATGTTTTACGAAAACAACAGACTCTCATATTGACACAAATAACACACAACTATATAATTGTATTTGGTTGGTATGTGTTTGTTTTTGTTTGATGTTTGTGGCGAGGAGAGTGTATGAGCGATCATTTAACGCAAGACAGGCGGGATTTTATAGAACGAAAGCTTAGTGCAGAAGGAAGCGTGAAAGCCTCCGAGCTAATCGAGCTTTTTTCGGTCTCTTCCGAGACCATCCGTAAGGATTTTCTTTATCTTGAACGCAAAGGCGTCGCGAAAAAAACATATGGCGGCGCCGTTTCCTCTCATACAATGTTTGAGCCCAGCTTTAAAGAAAAATCCGTCAAGGCTCTTGATGAAAAAACACGCATAGCGGCAAAAACCCTTGAACGCATTGAAAACGGTATGTCTCTGATACTTGATGGCGGCTCCACAGTGTTTGCACTCGCGCGGGCGCTTGCCATAAAAAAAGACCTTACCGTGTTTACCAACGGATTAAAAGCCGCACAAATTCTTGATGAATTTGGTATCACCACGTATGTCCTTGGTGGAATGGTACGCCATAACAGCAATTCTATCGTGGGAAGCTGGGCCATGCGCAGCCTTGCTGAAATTCGTGTGGATATGGCAATACTAGGTACAAGCGGGTTTTTTGACCGTCCGGGTCCATGTGTGGAAAACTTCTTTGAGGCAGACTTAAAGCGCGCAATGATCCGTGCGGGCAATCGAGTTTTGGTACTGGGAGACGCGAGCAAATCCACCACGCAAGCTGTCATCGAGTTTGCAAAATGGCAGGAAATTGATGAGTTTATCACAGACAGCCGTATAGACGGCAAAATACTTGAAATAATACGGCAAAGCACAGATGTCAGCGTCGTTTAACAAAAATCAGGGAGAATATTATGAAAACAAAAGCAGTCAGAATCTATGGCGTCCAGGATCTTCGGCTTGAAAGCTTTGAACTTCCGCCCATTAAAGAAGACGAAATACTTGCAAAGGTCATATCCGACAGCTTATGTATGTCGTCGTATAAAGCAGCCAAGCTTGGTGCCGCTCATAAACGCATTCCTAACGATGTGGCTCAAAACCCCACGATATTAGGGCATGAGTTTTGCGGCGAAATCGTTCAAGTCGGCTCGACATGGCAAGACAGGTTTTCACCTGGCGACAAATTTTCCATTCAGCCTGCGCTAAACTACAAGGGCTCGCAAGATGCGCCCGGTTATTCATTCCGTTATATTGGCGGCAACGCCACTTATGTGGTGATTCCCGCAGAGGTCATGATACAAGAATGTCTGCTCAAGTACGACTCTGACGCCTTTTTTTACGGTTCTCTCGCAGAGCCTATGAGCTGCATTGTCGGCACATTTCACGCGTTTTATCATACTCGCATGGGCGAATATGTTCATGAAATGGGGATCGTAGAAGGCGGAAACATGGCGATACTCGCAGGCGTGGGGCCCATGGGACTTGGCTCCATTGACTATGCGCTTCACTGCAGCCGCCGCCCAAGGTTGCTTGTCGTCACGGATATTGATGACGCGCGTTTAGAGCGCGCCAAGTGTATCTATACCGTGGAGGAAGCAGCGCGCATGGGCGTGCAGCTGCACTACTTTAACACCAAAGACCCAGCTGCGTTCGATCAGATTATGGCGCTTACGGGAGGGAAAGGTTTTAACGACGTGCTTGTGATGGCTCCCATACGTCCCGTAGTCGAGATGGGCGATAAGCTGCTGGGCTTTGATGGCTGTCTGAACTTTTTCGCAGGTCCCACGGACAACTCATTTTCAGCGATGTTCAATTTCTACAACGTCCACTATTCTTTCACACATGTGGTTGGCACATCGGGTGGCAACACAGACGATATGCGTGAATCTTTGGATATGATGGCACGAGGCCTTATTAATCCAACATCTATGATCACGCATGTGGGTGGACTGGATTCCGTTATAGATGCCACGCTCAATCTGCCTCACATTCCCGGTGGCAAAAAGCTTATATATACGCATATCTCCTTGCCCCTTACAGCCATTGAAGACTTTACGAGAAGTGATGATCCTGTGATGCAGCAGCTTGCTAAAATCACTGCAAAAACAGGCGGATTCTGGTCTGCCGAAGCCGAAAAGTATCTGCTCGCCCACGGCAATCCTATTGAATAACGAAAATATAGTCAAAGGCTGCGCTGTCTGTTATAATAGCCAAGACAGCGCTTTTTTTATTTTGCTAAAATTGTCCGGGGGAGTCGTGAATTTGCAAAGAATACCTTTGAATTTACCCAATATTATTACACTTTTTCGGTTTGCTCTGGTACCGGTTTCCACGATACTGATATATTTCGATATGATGATACCGGCGCTGATTGCGTATATCGTGGCCTGCGGGACAGACTTGCTGGACGGCTATATCGCACGCAAGCAGCAGCTTGTGACACAAGCAGGTATTTTGCTTGATCCGCTGGCAGACAAGCTGATGTCTGTGTTCGCTGTGATTGCTTTTTCCGTAACAGACGTTTTGCCTTTGTTTGTACTTGTAGTCATCCTCTTAAAAGAGATTCTTATGGTCTGCGGCGGCATTTATCTTTACTTTAAAGATATCGTGGCGCCTGCGAATACATTTGGGAAAATCGCGGCATTTGTATTCAACACTTCTATTGCGTTTACGTTTCTGCATAAGCTCGTCAATCCGTGGCATGTGTATTTTATCTGCTTTGCACTTGTGTTCATGCTTGCTTCACTGGGACAATACGCTTATTTCAACATGTACAAAAAGCTGAAAGAAAAAAAGAAGGCTGATAAAACCACAGTTTAATTGCTACAAAAAAGAGCCTGGTTTGCCCAAGCTCTTTTATATGACACTTAATTTACGGTACCTGTGCATAGAACACGATATTTGCACCTGCAAGATCAGCAATGTCATACCAGGCCACGTTTTTACCGCATGCGCTTGCGAGCAGCACACGTGAGCTGTCAGGCGTCAAGCGTCCAGAGCTTTTGTCCGAAAAGTAGTAAATATATATAGCTTCGTCCTTCGTATACACCACAAAATCATCACCCACAGAATAATTGATGATGTTTTCGGCAATCACGATCGGTGCAGAATACGTATCCCCTTGCCTGAAGCAAAGATAAAGCTTGTTGCTGTCGGCATAAGTATCAATAAACACGATATTGTCTCCGCTGATCATCGGATCAATCACACTGACACCCGGACGGAACAAAATCTTATTTGTATCACCATTCTGCGTTAGGGGCATAACGACAATCTCAGCTTCCATCGATGCCGAAGACCCGTCAAGCAGCTGACTTTCACCGTAAGGTTGAACGTAAACAATGGCGTCATCCGACATGTGCGGCGCGCTGTAAGCAAACATCGTATTTACAAAAATCTCAATCTCAACCGTCTCCCTCGTTGGCAGATGATATAAGTACAATCTGTCAGTTCCTTTGCTGGTTTGCTGCAGCCATAGCGCATATTCGCCTGACAAAGACACCTTAGGTTTGCCGTACAGATATTCGCGCATCACAAACGATTCACCCGTGGTACGGTCATAGCCGCAAACGGCACCGCCATATTCATCTTTGCAATCGAGATAAACGATGTATTTATCATTCATCTTGGGCTCAAACAGCGTCGCATATTTTTTGTTAATACCGTCAACTGCCGCCGTTTCCTGTGTATCAAGATTGTTTATGGCAATTGTATTAATTTCAGGCGCTGTCTCATTTGCCTGCCCCGTGGAGAACACAGTTTCCTGTCCAAAGATAAACGGATCGTTGACCGACTGATTTGGCACAATAAGTTCCTTATCAATATCCGACATGTCTGCTCTGGCCAATGGGGCAACAGTCGGCTCAGGTGTGGGGGCAAGTGTTTCGGTTTCAACAGGCTCTGCGCTACCGCCAAACAACGGTACAAGCACGAATATGATAAGTACGACAAGCGCTGCAACTCCCAAAACCAAACCACCGATTTTAACAATTGGCCCAAAGCTTAATCCACGAAAACGTGAAACGCGCCTACGGCTGCGCCCTGTTCGCATACGCATACTGCGTCTCCGTCGCATCCTCCTGAATCTGTCTAAAAATCCCAAAACATATTCCTCCAAGCGGGTTTTATTCGTGTGATTTGATATCTATTATAACAAATTTAACACATTATTCAACCACAGGCCAAGTGTCAAATATCTGCGGCTCTTCGGCTTGTGTTAAGAACAAGAGCGTTTCCTTGTTGAAGCGGTCCGATTTTTCTTCGTGTACAAAATGCGCACAGTTTCGGATACGCACATACCGCTTATGCTGCAGCGCAGATGTCACAGAACGAATAATCTCATCGTTATGCAGGCGGTCTTCCGTGCCCTGAAAAATGAGCGTTTTATGTTTGATGCCCTTCAGTTTTGACCGTATAAACGAATCGTCATAATGAATCAAACACCTGATTAAAGCCTCTCTGGTGTCTTTATTCTTCAACGGCTCACAGTAACCGGCAAGCACTTCCTCGGTTAATTGTGTTGCGTCAAAATAACATTCACTGAGCACGCTACGCGCTGACGCTTCGCTAAAAAAATGTCTGAAATAAAACGAACCGATTCTAAAGGTTAACAATCTTAACGGCATCGGGTAATGTTCATTGGGACCGCCGGGCGACACGAGCACTAGCCTGTCCACTTTTTTGGAATTAACCGCCGCAAATTGGAGCGCACATAATGCTCCTGTGGAAAAGCCCGCAATATGCGTCTTTTTTATACTGAGAGCGTCTAAAAAAGCATCGATGACCAGCACGTTTTCCTCAATGGTGTAATAGATGTTTGCATGTCCGCTGTATCCAAAGCCCGCCATATCGGGTACGATGACACGAAATCCGTTTTCCGCAAAAAACTCAATGTTTTCACGCCATGTGTAAAGAGACTGCCCTATACCATGCAACAGCAACAGCGGCTGCCCCTCACCTTTTTCATAGTAATGAATCTTGGTTTCAAAGCGAAGCGTCTCCGGCCCCATCTCCGTCTGCGTGGAAATATCAAAAGAAATGTTTGCATATGCACCGATATATTGATTATTCTCAAACAGCTTTTCCTTTTTGCGTCGGTAACCGCTCATTTTTTTCATCTCCCATTTCAGTATCATCATACTACGCCGGATGTGAATATTCAAGACTGCATTGTCATTAAGCTGCAACAATTGTCACATTATGTTAACATATTAACTGAAATGGTCTTTATGCGCCTTTTAAGTAAATCTTTATTATTTTGAGCGGGATTTAACACACATTCCTTGTGAAGCTGCTCAAGAATGCGTCCGATTACCGGTGAAGGGGGAATGTTGAGTATCTCCGCAATATCTTTGCCGGTAACGGCAATATCCTGCACGCGCCACGGTACATGCTCTTTCATCATACGATTAAGCTCTTTCTGCCAATTATCCGCGGACAAAACCGAATCGACTGTTTTTCCTGAACCTAAAACATCCGCACGGCGCAACGCAATAAGCTTCTCAAAGGATTCCCGCCCCAGTATCACCGCCCACTTGCGAATTGTTTTGGGCTTGGCTTTGGCTTCAAGGTCAAACATATGGTGGCGAATCAGCACAAGCACCGCCGCTTTTGTCTTTTTGTCTACCTTGAGCGCGTTCATTTCATCGCGCGCAAGCGTGCTGCCGATGATCTCGTGGCCGTACATCTTGCCGCTGCGCCGCAGTGCCTCCGGTTTTCCGATATCATGAAGCAGCGCCGCGAGACGCAGCTCCCATACAGCGGGCGCCGCCGCGCATGCATGCAGGCAATGATTGAGCACATCGTATTGGTGATACTGCGATGACTGAACCACGCCTTTTCCTTCCCACAACCGTGGCAAAATATATTTAAGCGCACCTGTTTTCTTAAGCAGCGCGAGCCCATGCAGCGGCCCGCCTTTGGTCACCGTTGCATATTTTGAATCGGCCAAGAGTATTTTTTTCAGCTCAATTAATTTACGCTCAGCAGAAATATCCGCAAGCAGTGCCGCATACCGCTGTGCCGTGTTTATTAAATCCGGCGCAGCATCAAATCCAAGCTCTGCAGCAAAGCGAGCCATACGCATAATGCGCAGACCGTCATCACGAATGGTAATATCGGGTTCCTCAGCCGCCGAATGCAATATTTCTTCCTTCGCGTCAGCAAACCCTTTGCCAGTCGGATCCATGATCTCACCGGTTAAGATGTTCATGTACAGCGCATTAACGGCGAAATCTCGACGCTGCGCATCCTCTCTCATATCCGTAGTAAACTCGACCCGATACGGGCGATGATCACCTCCGGGCGGATAAAAATCGCGGCGCCATGTTGTGTGCTCAAACGCGTCCCAACCATGCGCCGTTTTCAGTCGCAGCTCAATGGTACCAAGGGGCAACGCCTTTTCAATCACGGCAAGCCCCGCTTCCTTGGCAATCTTTATGGCGGCTTCAGGGGGTGCACACGAGCAGATGTCAAAATCGCCCCCGGGCAGCCCAAGGACGATATTGCGTACATATCCGCCGACAAGGTACAGCGTGTACCCATGGGCAGCAAAAATATCAGATAGCGTTGTAAAACTCTTGGGCATATTCATTACGAGGTGCACTGCTTATGGGGAAACGGCTCGCTGAGCACAGCCGTATACACCTCTTGGGCAGGACCCGTCATAATCACACGCCCGTCATCAAGATATTCAATGATAAGATGTCCGGCCGCCAAATGCACAAAAGCTTTTCGTTCAACCAATCCTTTTTTATACATCGCCACCACACTTGCGCACGAGCCCGTACCGCACGCCAGCGTAAATCCCGCTCCGCGTTCCCATGTGAGCACGCGGATGTTCTCCCTGTCCATCACTTGAACGAAATTCACGTTTGTTTTTTTAGGAAATATGGAATGTCTTTCTATCGCAGGACCCAATGTGGCGGTATCCAGCGATTCGATATCTTGTGTCAGCACAATTGTGTGCGGTACGCCCATAAGCAACGCTGATATTGTCACGTTTTTCCCTGCCGCTTGGATGTCCTCATCAAAAGCGCTGCCTTCGCCGTTCATCGGTATGCTTTCGCGCCCGAACGACGGCTTGCCCATATCGACGCTGACTTGAATGACTTTGTTTTCTTTTAAGATGAGGCGCGGCTTCATGATGCCCGCTAGCGTTTCCACTGACATATCTTCTTTTGTCACAATGCCGCGTTCATACACATATTTGGCGAAACAGCGGATACCGTTGCCGCACATCTCCGCCTCGCTTCCGTCCGCGTTGATGATGCGCATACGGATATCGGAATTTGACGACGGAAGCACAACCAGTATACCGTCTGCACCCACGCTAAGCCGACGGCAGCATAGTATTTGTGATAACGCATTCCAGTCTGTACCTGCACCATTGTCCTCAAATATCAAAAAATCGTTTCCGAGTCCGTGCATTTTTGCAAATTTCATATACACCTCCAGAATAAAAAGCAAGGTATGTTTTGTTGTTATTTTATTATACTTGTGAAAAGCCGCCACTGCAACAAACAGACAAAAAATACAGTCAGCGTCTATTTTCGCATTTCATTTATTATGATATGATGATGTTAATATTTTGGGAGAAATAAACATGAACATAAGCATAAGATGCATCGACAGAGATGACATACCCGATATAGCACGGCTAGCAGACAACATCGCCATCGCCCAGATGACAGCCAATCTTCCTTATCCGTATACGATTGAGCACGCGCTAAATTGGTGGGATTATGTGCAAAGCCACACAAACGAGCATGTTTTTTCCATAATAGGCGACGATGAGTTTATGGGTGTTGTGGGACTGGTACATGAGCCCGAGCATGAGCGTGCCGAACTTGGCTATTGG
Source organism: Clostridia bacterium (assembly GCA_003249555.1). Classification (GTDB taxonomy): domain Bacteria; phylum Bacillota; class Clostridia; order Christensenellales; family SZUA-584; genus SZUA-584. The sequence continues at coordinate 20,519 of QKIQ01000061.1, forward strand.
TTGGGACAGAATTTCTGGAATAAAAATGTGATGACAACAGCGGCAGGCATGGCTGTGGCTTATGCGTTCACAATGCTTGACGCACAAAAGATTTACTCGCGCTGTTTTGCACCCAACAAAGCGTCTCAACGTGTGTTAGAAAAGAACGGATTTACACTCGAAGGCTGCCAGCGCGCACATCATATCCGCATGGGTATCGTGCAGGACGTTTTTTGCTATGGTCTGCTCCGCAGTGAATACGAATCCACTCGGTCCGATTAAACTTTTTGTCTCGGCAAAACGTTTTAAATACACAGTAACAAAAGATTAATTTCGTGCATGAATGAAAGGAAGACGTAAACATGAGAATGTATGATATCATCGCGAAGAAACGGGACGGCAAAAAGCTGGATAATAAAGATATCGCGTTTTTTATAAACGGTTATATAAAAGAACAGATTCCGGATTATCAGGCATCCGCGTTTTTAATGGCGGCTTTTTTAAATGGCCTGGACGACGACGAAACCGTTCATCTGACAAAAGTGATGGCGTCTTCGGGCGACATGGCGGATTTACGTGAATTGGGAACAGTGGCCGACAAACACTCCACAGGGGGAGTGGCGGACACCACCACATTGATTGTTGTGCCGTTGGTTTGTGCATGTGGCCTCAAAGTCGCAAAAATGTCGGGAAGAGGCCTTGGGCATACGGGAGGTACGCTCGATAAGCTTGAATCCATACCGGGTATGTCGGTTTCCTTGGAAATGAATGCATTTATGTCTCAGGTAAAACGCATCGGCGGCGCTGTCATCGGGCAGACGATGAATATGTGCCCAGCGGATAAAATGCTTTATGCGCTGCGCGATGTAACGGCCACTGTGGAAAGCATTCCTTTAATTGCAAGCAGCATTATGAGCAAAAAGCTTGCTTCCGGCTCGAATATCATCATGCTGGATGTCAAAACCGGAAGCGGTGCTTTTATGACAGATCCGGACAACGCGCAAAAGCTTGCCAATACAATGGTACGCATTGGAAACATGGCTGGGCGCAAAACCGCCGCGATTATCAGCGATATGAGCCAGCCGCTTGGCCTGGCCGTAGGAAATTCTCTTGAGGTTATCGAAGCCATCGACGTACTCTCTGGTCGTATACAGGGAGACCTTTTAACCGTGTCGCTTTCTCTCGCATCACGTATGCTTTGTCTTGCGAATATCGCCAAAAACGATGAGGATGCAAACGCTATGCTGCTTGAGGCGTTGCATTCTAAGCGCGCTCTTCATAAGTTCGGCGAAATAATTACCGCTCAGGGCGGAAACACAAACGTGATTCATGACACGTCACTAATGCCTCACGCACGCATTATATCCACATTGCATGCAAAAAGCGAGGGTATTCTGACAGCAACTGACTGCAAACGGATTGGAGAAGCAGCGGGCATGCTGGGCGCAGGACGCTTAAAAAAAGATGATATTATTGATCCTGCGGTGGGCTTTATTATCAAAAAGCGTATCGGTGATACTGTCAAATATGGGGATGAGCTGTTTGAGGTTCACGCTAACGATGAAAACAAGATTGAGGAAGCAATGAAATATCTTGAGAAATGCATCACCTTGACAAATAGCGCTAAATCACCGACGCTCATTTACGGACTTGTATCATCGTGTGGATAAGTCGTGGATAATGTGGATAACCATGTGTATGAATTGTTGTTTGGTTTGTTATAAAGAGCGAACTATCTGAGTTTATATCGTAAAAAATCTATACAATGGCGAAAACAAGAAAAAATAGCCTTCATATTAATATAACCGTAATGTTTCCGTAATAATCTTATCAAATTGTTCATTTTAGCGTTTTATCCGTTAATACGCGAATTGTCTACATTTATACCTTTTTTATATAATATCATTATGATGCGAACAGTTTTGCTCAAAACAACAAGATGGCTGCCACTGCTGCTTTTAGCTGCGGTGCTGTTTGCATGTTTTCCCATCACCGTTTATGCCGCAGAGCGTTATCAGATACTCAAAATTGGCGACAAAGACGAATATGTATGCGCATTGCAAAAAAGGCTGAAAGAACTTGGATTTTATACAGGCAGCACAACTGGCTATTATGGTACCAAAACACAGCAAGCTGTCATGGACTACCAGACAGCCCATTCCCTCATCGTTGACGGTAAAGCAGGTCCGGATACTTTATCATTAATTTTGGGGGATGATTTTGTGATATCTTTCCATGAACGCGTTTTTACATCGAGTGACAAAAACGCCGATTCTCCTCAGCCAGGCGACAAGGGTACAACCGTATCCTACATTCAGTCCCGTCTCAAAGAACTCGAATATTACGATTATCCCAGTATCACGGGCTATTACGGGCCGGTGACCGAAAAAGCTGTCAGAAACTTTCAAAGCACCAACGGTCTTAAAGCAGACGGCATCTCAGGCCCTGAAACAATGGCCATGTTAGATTCGGATAATGTCAAATATTTTTGCATCTATCCCGGTGATCGTGGAGACGATGTCATAAAGCTGCAACAGCGTCTGTCTGAGCTTGGCTATTTTTTCGGCACGGCAACCGGTTATTTTGGCAGTATCACTGCAGATGCGCTTAAAGAATTTCAGGCACAGAACAGACTTGTGGTTGATGCCAAAGCAGGTCAAAACACACGTGCCCTTCTCTATTCTAATGATGCTTTAAGTTGGGATGGCACCGATCGGGTACTTGGAGAAACGCCTTCTTCACAATCCGTTTCTGAAACAGATAAAATGATAGCCTTTGCGAATGAACAACTTGGAAAACCATATGTGTATGACACAGAAGGACCAAACTCATTTGATTGTTCTGGTTTTGTATATTATATTCTCAAATATATGGGTGTTTCCACAATGCGCTGCAGCGCTGATGGGTTTTCAAAAATAGAAAGCTGGACCAAGATTTCTGATCGAAATTCACTTGTTCCGGGAGATATTCTTTTCTTTCAGTCAGACAACAACGATCGAATTAATCACACCGGAATTTACCTTGGTGATAATACGTTTATACATGCAAGTTCCAGCATCGCTTGTGTCACTGTCAGCAATTTGTCCGACTATTATGACCAGAATTTTACTTTTGCGCGCCGTATCTATTAATTATGCTGTGTCTTTGATTATCGATTTTATCCTTCCCGAATATATATTGGAATTTATATAAGCTTGTGTTTTTATATCCTCATTTTTTCTTGTCTTAACAGTTGAGCCCTAGTTCCATATGTGATACAATGTTTTATGTTCTATCATTAATCAACTTATCCACATAATGTGGATAAGTTGGTGGATTAATCGAACAAATGTTGTTGTTTGATTGATTCACAGCTACTAATTCGCAATTATAATGTTTATTTTATATTATTATTATTGAGGTATGGGTGTGGACACTTTTTTGGTTATTTGGGAAAAAGCATTAGAGATACTTAAACAGGAACTTGTTAGTGTTCGGTACGATACATGGATCAAAACGCTTTCACCTGTAAAAAATGTGGACGCTGCATTTTATTTTCAGACTCTTAACCCCATCCACAAAGAACTTGTTGAAAAAAGCTATAAAAACTTGATCGTTAGTGCCATGAACGATGCCGCCGACGCAATGGATTATGGTCAGGAAATCGATGTGTTTTTTTTAGATACCGAAGAAGCCTCACGTTTGAAACAGCCGCCTGTCAGCCATCAGGAAACCGAAAGCTCAGGCAACTCTCGTACAACGCTTAATCCTTATTATACATTTAATACTTTTATTGTCGGCAGTTCCAATGAGTTTGCACATGCCGCGGCCAGAGCCGTGGCAGACAATCCCGGCTATACCTATAATCCGCTTTTTATTTACGGAAAAACAGGACTCGGAAAAACGCATCTGATGCAGGCAATTGCAAATCACATCACGGAAAATAACAATTCTTCCACCGTTATGTTCGTAAAGAGCGAGCCTTTTTTAAACGATCTTATTAACGCAATCAGAACATCCAAAACAGAGGAATTCCGTAAAAGATACCGAAAAGCTGATGTCCTGCTGATTGACGATATTCAGTTTATCGCCGGCAAAGAAAGCACACAAGAGGAGTTTTTCCATACGTTTAACGATCTTCATGAAAACAATAAACAAATTATTCTATCATCGGATAAACCCCCAAAAGAGATAGCAAGGCTCGAAGAGAGGCTTCAGTCGCGCTTTGAAGGTGGTTTGATTGCCGATATTCAGCCACCCAACTATGAAACAAAGCTTGCGATTCTCACTAAAAAAGCAAAAGACATTACCTCAAAGGATTCTTTAAAATGCGAAGTCAGCCATGAAATACTTGATTTAATCGCCACCAAAGTCTCTTCAAATATTCGTTCTCTTGAGGGCGCATTAAAGAAAATTATCGCGTATACCGTTCTCAACGGACGTACCCCAAATTTGGTGGAAGCCGAAATTGCTATACGTGATTTTCTTAACACAAACACAAAGAAAATATCTTCAAAGCATATACTGCAAACAGTTTGTGAATATTATGAGATATCTGAAGATGAAATCACCAGCAACAAGAAAAATCAGAGTATAGCATATCCAAGGCAAATGGCAATGTATCTCACTCGTAAATTGATGGATTTGTCTTACAAAGCCATTGCAGAGATTTACGGCAAGAATGACCACACAACGGTTAAACATGCCTTTGAAAAAATTGAAAAAGAGATACAATCAAATATTGAAACAAAAACGCTTGTGGATGATTTTATTACAAAGCTGAAAGAATAGTGGATACATTGTTTATAGCGTGTTGAATTAAAAAATCTTGTTTATTATTTATCCCTTTCCTTTTGACATCACATGCACCGCGTAATCTATCCTTACAAACCGTTTAAAAAGGGCGATTTTACGATGATAACTGATAAAAACATGATATCCACATTATCAACACCACCTACTACTACTAATACTATTTAATTATATAAAGATACCGTAGAGGTATAAATACGATAATAAGGAGCCTTATATGAGGATAATTTGTAATAAAAGTGAGCTGCAAAAGAATGTGAATATCGCCGCAAAAGCTGTCGCTTTAAAATCTCCCGTGTATATTCTTGAAGGAATCAGAATAGAAGCAAAAAACAATTTAGTAACATTGTATGGGAGTGATGGAACACTCTCTATTAAATGTATCAATAATGCAAATATAATCGAAGAAGGTGATGTGGTTTTACCTGCAAGGCTTTTTTGTGAGCTTCTTGCAAAGTTTGAAGAGTGTGATTTGAGCATATATACGGAAGGCAGTAATGTCGTGCTTGAGTGCGGTCATTCAAAGACGACGCTTTGTTATATGAGTGCCGAACAGTATCCCGCATTTCCGCTGTTTGACGCTGTAGACGGCATTACGCTCTATTCTAAGCAATTAGTCAGTATGATTGATCAAACAGCGTTTGCCACGTCTGCAAGCGAGGAAAAACCGATTCTGACAGGCTTATTGATGGAACTGGGAGGGATCAGCTTTAAAATGGTTGCACTTGATGGTTACAGGCTTGCAATACGTAAAGAAACATTGATGTCTGAACAAGAAGAAAAAGAAGTGGTGGTTCCCTCAAAATCCATGCGAGAGGTCGCGCGCATTATACCTGAAGATGAAACAACGATAAAGATATATATAAGAGAAAATATGGTCAGTATCGTTTGTGATAATGTTGAGATTGTGACACGTGTGCTTCAGGGCGATTATGTAAAATATAAAAATATATTGCCGAATGAATTTATGACACGTGCGATTGTCAGCAGGCAGAGTTTATATAGCAGTTTGGAGAGGGCAAGCATTATGGCTCGTCAATCCAAAACAAACCTCGTTAATCTAGAAATAGATGGCGGCAATATGACAATTACATCGGATTCAGAAGTCGGGAAAGCGAGGGAAGAGGTTGATATTAAACTGACAGGCAAAAATTTAAGCATTGCGTTTAACGCGCGCTATTTACTTGATGTGTTGAAAGAAGTTGTTGATGAAGAAATTGTTTTGGATTTTAATACAAATATCAGTCCTTGTGTGATTCATCCGGTTTCAGGAGAAGGGTATCTGTATCTTGTGCTGCCTGTTAAAACGAGCCATAGTTAAACATTTTTTAAAAATTTTTTTTTGAGCCAATGAAGAGTACGTTCCTCAATAAGAGGAGCGTATTTTGTTGCAAGTATAAAAAATACAATTGCAATTGCACCTATAATGAACCACGTCCATATGGGAACAAAGATAATACCAGACCCAACAAGAGCAGAGAAAAGCAGACCCCATGGCCTTGTTAGTATTACGATAAGCGCAAAAGATGGAAGATTAAGAGCGCTGAGACCTGCAATTAAACATAGAATATCGTCTGGAAAAAACGGAAAAACAAACATAAGTATGAGCAGAATACGTTGGCGAGAGGAGACGGTATCCATGTACTTTTTGACAATATCTTTGCCTGCAATACGCTCCACAAGTGGACGTCCAAATTTTTTTCCAAGCAAAAAGGCGCCCAGAGAACCAAGAAAAATAGCGGCGAATGAAAGAATAAAACCATAGAAAAAACCGAAAAGAACGCCGCCGACCAGAGTGGTGATATTACCTGGAATCGGTGAGAAAATGACTTGTAAAAACTGCAAAGCAAAGTATGCAAGCGGTGCCCACGCGCCAAAAGAAGCGACATATGCCTGCAAACTTTCTTTATTCTCAAATAAAGAAAACCAGCCGTAATTTTTTCCGATGAAGTAGAGAAGGATAAAAGCGGCAAGTAATGCACAGAGTAAGATTATCCATACAATTTGTTTTTTCGTCATTTTCATGCAGACAGTATACCATATTTAAATAAAAGTTCCATTAAATTATTTACAACAAAAAGAGACTGACTTTGTATGACAGCCTCTCAGAAAAAGAAGAAAGCGGTCTATACTCTTTCAGGAAGCAGATATGAAGCGTTATCGTGAATGTAGTTCATCACCGTGTCAAATATAAGCTTATGTCCCGCTTCATTTGGGTGAATGCCGTCTGAACAGATATAATCATAGAATTCTTTGCACTTTAGAAAAGCACGTCTTATATCAATGCAATTGATATTTCTTATTCTCGAGATATATTGAAGGCAGTTGGAGTAACGCTCTTGCCACCAGTAAATTCGCCATACATCCTTTAGCCATTTTAATATTCTTAAGCCTTTTTCCTTGTCAGAATTGGTGAACCATTTAAAATAACTATCGGCATAAAGAGGTGGAAGCGTGGTGAGTATCACCTTTTTTCCGTTTTGCTGTACATAATCTATCATTTCATTGATTTGGTTTTCAAACAAATCGAGCGGTGTTTTGGGTATATGATCTAACATAGGATCGTCTGCAATATGATCCCAAAGAAAATCACAGTCGTTGCCGCCGAATTCAATCACAACGATATCCGGATTATATTTTTGCATTTTGGATTCTAGTACTTTTTTCCCTTGTGATACAGTAGAACCAAAGCGTGATGCGTTGATCATTTCCGCATTCACTGAATCCGCAAGAAGATTAAAAAAACATTTATTTAGCAACGTATATTTTTTCTTTTCTTCATCCAGTACCACACCTTTTGAAAGAGAATCTCCCACAACGAGTATTTTTTTATCCATACGTCATTCCTTTCTTTGCGGCTAACATTTGTTTTTATATATATTTTGCGATATGATCGCAGATTTCATGCTCATTTATGCTTGTGATTCCAGTGGCTCTTCTTAAAATTACTGTATCAAGAGCCATAAAAAAAGAATCAGTCATTCTTTCAGGATTTTTATAACCAATATTTTTAAGACCGGCTGTCACGATGGAGTGCCATTGAACTGCCTTTTCCTTGATTATTTTTTCTATTACTTCATGACCCATAATTGCATCATAGATCAAACAAATGTGAAGTCGACATTTATCAACTGTATCAAATATGGACGATAAAAGAAGAAATATCGTATCTTCAATAGTCATTCGGGGGGATATTGTATAAATCCAGTCAAATATTTTGTTTGTGACGTCTATGAAATGATTGTTTGCGGCTTCAAAGACGAGATCTTCTTTTGACGGAAAATAATATGAAATTGTACCTTTGGATAGATTGACAGCTTTTGCGATATCGGAAATGCTTGTGGCACCAATACCCTTGCTGCAAAACATCTTTGAGGTTGTTTTTAAAATCATATCTCTATTATTTTCATACTGTGACTGTATTTTTTTAGTCATAAAACCTTTCTGCAATCATCATGCTTTAGTCGGACGGTTGTCCGATAAAATATACCATATTATTTATGTTTATTCAATACTTTTATGTGAACTTAAGTAATATTGTATCTAAGTTATTTTAGTCTATGCTAATTTCCCTAAGGGTGCTCTTTCCATTCATGATGTTTTGCATTATAATTAACCGTAATGATACAGGGGGGGTATGATATGTCAAGAATTATCGCCATTGCCAACCAAAAAGGCGGCGTTGGTAAGACGACAACAGCTGTCAATTTAAGTGCATGTCTTGCTGATAAAGGAAAAAGGGTGTTACTTATTGACGTGGATCCGCAGGGCAACTCAACAAGCGGTCTGGGAATCGAAAAAAGTGCGCTAAAAGCGTCGTCTTACGACATTTTGATTAACGATATTGACGCGCAAAAAGCAATAGTGGGTACAATGATTGATACGCTTGATGTGATTCCTGCCAATATCGATCTTGTGGGTGCCGAAGTAGAATTGGTATCCCGTATGGCTCGTGAGCAAATATTAAAAAGAGCGCTAAAAAATATCCGTGATAGATATGACTATATTTTCATGGACTGCCCACCTTCTCTCGGGCTTATTACAATTAATGCACTGACGGCATCTGACAAAATTCTCGTTCCTATTCAATGTGAATATTATGCGCTTGAAGGTTTGTCACAGCTTATTAATACCATAAAATTGGTTAAAGCAAATTTAAATCCCGCTATTGAGGTTGAAGGGGTGGTACTGACCATGTTTGACGGCAGAACGAATCTATCTATACAGGTTGTTGAGGAAGTCAAAAAATATTTCAAAAATAAAGTTTACAGTACCATTATTCCTCGAAATGTGAGGCTCGGTGAAGCACCCAGTTTTGGCCTTCCTGTTATTCGTTATGATGCAACATGTTTGGGTTCGCAGTGTTATACCGAGCTTGCCAATGAAATGATCGAAAATGGAGGCGTTGAAGAATGAAACAACAGCAGCGTCTGGGAAAAGGATTGGGTGCGCTCATTGCTGATATTCCTGACCAGCAGAAAGAGAAAAGCGACGGAATTAAAGTGATCAATGTTAACGATATTGATCCGAATGCAGGCCAGCCCAGAAAGCATTTTGACAGCGAAAAGCTGAACGAACTTGCTCAGTCTATCAGCACGTATGGCATTGTTCAGCCTATTATTGTTCAGAATAACGGGTCGCGCTATATCATCATTGCGGGGGAGCGGCGATATCGTGCGGCACGTCTTGCGGGATTAAAGGAAGTTCCTGTTATTATTAAGGAATATTCAGAAGCAGAACTTATGGAGGTATCTCTGGTTGAAAATCTACAACGAGAAGATTTAAATCCTATCGAAGAAGCAAAGGCAATGCGAATGCTCATGGATGAACATAATCTGACGCAGGATGAGCTTTCAACACGGCTTGGGAAATCAAGAAGCGCGGTGGCCAATACGCTGCGTTTGCTTTCATTGCCCGAATCTGTGAGAAGCATGGTGATTGCGGGAGATTTATCCTCCGGTCATGCACGATGTCTTGTAACGCTGGACCGCGATGATGATAAGCAAAGGCTCGCTTTAAAGATTGTATCTCAGGGGTTGTCTGTTCGGGCTACTGAAGAGCTTGTAAAAGCGCTGAATAAACAGATTCCCCAACAAAGTAAAAAGGAAAAACAGGAGCCGGAAATAAAAGAGGCAGAAAAATCATTAACCGCAATTTTGGGTACACGCGTTCAAATTTCTGGTGACACGAAGAGGGGAAAGATTATTTTGCAGTATTATAATCAAGAACAGCTTAATTCTCTTTATGATTTTTTGATGACGAACAAATAAAAATAATAGACCAAACCTTTCATACCGAAGGACTTTTCTAATCAAATATGTTTCACGTGAAACAATTTTAAGGTCATTTGCATTTAGAAAACATAAAAGCTTCACGTGAAACAATTTTAATAAAAGTTACTCAGGAAAAGTTTCACGTGAAACATAATTAACCATAAAAAAGCGCCGTTATACGACGCCGCGAATCAGATGCAATAAAAAGTTGTTTTCAGAGAAGAATACCGCTAAATTAGAACTATTAAAATAGTCTGATATCTGATCGACAGGAAGCACCAGAAAAACGATAGGAACTACCATCATCATTAAAAAACAGAACATCACGCCTCTGAGCGCACCAAATAAAGCGCCAGTCGTACGGTCGTATTGACGGAGCTCGGGAAACTCCACTGTATAATCTATAGCACCCAGCACAAATGCATAAATTAAACGGGCGATAAGAAATACAGCTATAAAAGAAATAATATTGAGTGCCGCCGAAACGATTGTCATGTTGTAGTATTCGCCGATCGTTGTAAATCCGCTTGATGCAAAAGCTTTCATTTCAACATTTTGCCGAATCAGCGATGTAAAAGGCTCAGCTATATCAGAGTTTGCAATGATATTGTCAAGCTGTGTTGACGAAAGGCTGTTGATTAGCAGCTGCGAGTTTTCAAAAGCTTTGATTTTTTCTGCGCCTTCCGTATAATAAATCAGATATGAAAATAAGGATTCATTTGCTTTAACGGCCGTTGATACCACGGGGTAAAAAAAATACGAAGTGATAATTGAAAGAAAAAAAGCTCCGAGGTTCATGGCAGACCTTAAAAAACCGCGTTGTATACCTTCAAGCACCATTATCAGAATAATGAGTATTAAAACCAAGTTAACCCAGTTCATTATTACCTCCACGAACGGTTTTAAGGCAACGGCATTAATGAGATAAATTCACCGTGCTTTAATAAAACATGATCGTCAACCGCTCTTTCGACGCCGTCGATTGCATATGGCAGATCGTAAGTTCTCAAATATTTTCCTTCACCAGTATATACGAAAAGCTTTTCGTTTGCAAAACAATATATCTTTTCAACTCCGTGCAATATCTTAAATACACCGGGGGGGAGATTAATTTTTATTTCACTTCCGGATGTGCGGACGATTCGCGCAATGTCGAACGTTTGGGTGCTGCCGTTTGGCACAAAGATGAATTTCGGATCATCCGTTTCATACACATCTTCAAGCATCCATCCGTATGTCATGATCTCTTGAACTTCTGAATTTACCGATCCATAGACAGTGAGATACGTTGTACCAATGGCATAAATATGATCATCAATCCAATATACAGCACTGACCAGTTGATCTTTAAGCTCTTTTATCATTGTCATGGACTGAGTTTCAGGCTTGTATGTTAAGATGCGAGAAATAGGAACGCTGCCAGATGCGTCGAGTTCCAGAACATAAAGTGCGTCGCTCATCTCATCAAAGCCGTAATCGAGAACATAGCGATCGGTGACATCCAGCAAAAACAGCTGTTCTCCAGACAAATTAAAGACGATGATATAGGAAGGTGTTTTGTCATCTAAATGCTGTTTAATATAAACGGCTACGACATCCTTTCCAACACGTGAAGACTCGATATCCCCATCTAACTGAGTCGAAAACTGATGCTGTCCTTGCGTATTGATGACCTGTATAACGCCTTGTCCTGCTGCGGCGATAATATCGTTGTTGGCGGTAAAGCGAAGACCTCCCGAGAAAAGACGCAGCTTCCACACAGTACTCAATGATGGGCTGATACATGTTAAAAGCTCCTGGTCTACGAAAATAATATTTTGTCCAACGGTATAGTGGCTGGATGCGGATCCGAAAGGCATGTCAACGATTGTATCCTCTAAACTCTTTCCCGCCGTTAAAATAACAATAAGTCCTGTGATTAACACAACAGTGACCAATATAACGGCACCTAAAAAAAAGATTGTTTTGCGCGGCATTCGTTTCTTTTTTGTTTTTTTATTTACGTACACAAGGCACCTCTCTAGTACGATGATAACGCCATTATAACATATACAACATAAAAGAAAAACGGCCTAACTTTGGCCGTTCAAACCGTTTTGCATAAAAACAAAAACTTAGAAATCCGGACAGAATACTTTAAGAGCGGCGGGTTTTATGTGAAGGCGAGAGGGTGTTTGGCCATAAATCTCACCGTCTAAGTCAAAACTCATAGGCGCTTTGCTGTTGATGTGAATTTCATCGCATGTCAGCTGCTCCGATACAGATATTTTTTGTATCTGGCCCTTTTTTAGCTTGGGAAGTTCAAAAAGTATGCGCCAGTTTGGTATATGATTTAAAATAAGCACGTTAAAAAGCCCATCGCTAACGCTCGAATGAGGAGCCACATTAAGCCCGCCTCCAAAGCATTTACCGTTTGCTATGGCAATAAGGAGCACTTTTCGCTTCATTGTCACACCATTGGCTATAATCTCAATGTCAATGCTTTTATGCCTGAACAAAGACATGACGATGCCGATAAAGTAAGCAAGCCCACCTGTAACAACGCGGCGTACCTTCTCCGTGTTGTGAATCACCTCAACATCAAATCCCGTACCCGCGACATTTAGAAAAGGCCTGTCTTCTTCCAGAAAGCCAATATCAACCTTTTTGCTATGTCCGTCAAGTATGGTTTTTAAAGCCTCGATAGGATCCTTTGATACATGAACCGCCCGGCGAAAGTCGTTACCTGTGCCCGCGGGGATAATTCCCAGTGTTTCTTGAGTGCTGTGCAGCTCGCCAGCGATTTCGAGCAATGTTCCGTCTCCGCCCACAGATATAATACCTTTGTAACCTTTTCCGACAGCTTCACGTGCCAGCAAAACTGCATGCCGAGCATATTCTGTTACAGCTAATTTATATGAGACTTTTTTAAAATCCAGGTGCTGCTGAACAGCCTTCATTGCTTTTTCCGAACGGCCTGCGCCAGCAGTCGGGTTAAAAATGATGTAATACATGTTAGCTCCAATAGTTTAATAAAATCATTCTACTAAAAGCGACAATGTTTGTACAGATAAACCGTGCTGACGGTTGTATTTCAAACTGCTGCCAGTCTGCGCTTAAATCTTTTTTTTAGTGCTTTACACACCATCCTTGCACACGAACAAAAAAACAATTATACTTCTCATATATAGGGGAGAGCCCCATCGTTTTGACCAACACTAAAGGAGAATGTACGGAATATGTCGCATGTAAGACGGATATATGTGGAGAAAAAAGACGGGTTCAATATCGCGGCGAAAAAGGCTTTTGCCGATTTTAAAAGCACACTGGGCAAGAGCGTATTAACGGGCGTACGTATATTGATTCGTTATGATATTGAAGGTATGGATGACAAAAGCTTTGACACTGCCGTGGGCACGGTGTTTGCAGAGCCTGCTGTGGATACCGTGTATTATCAAAAATTTGAATGTAATGATGATGATGCTGTGTTTGCTGTGGAATATCTGCCCGGTCAGTATGACCAGCGCGCGGACAGTGCCGCACAGTGCTGCGAGCTCGCTGTGAGGTGCCGTCGTCCTGTGGTTCGGTGTGCGGCGGTTTATGTGCTCTCCGGATTAGAAAAAGCCGATGTGGAAGACATAAAAAAGTATGTGATCAACCCCGTCGATTCCCGAGAAGCGTCGTTTGAGCTGCCAAAGACGCTTGCCGAAACATTGCCTGATCCGCCCGACGTACCTGTTTTGCACGGTTTTTGCACACTCGAGGGAAAAGCGCTGCGTGATATGCTGAGTGAGTATTCCCTTGCGATGAGTTTTGAAGACTTAAAGTTTGTGCAAAATTATTTTTCAGGCGAAGAACACCGCGATCCTACCCTTGCGGAGCTGCGCGTGATCGATACATACTGGTCGGATCATTGCCGGCACACCACGTTTTTAACGAGACTGGAAAACGTCACGTTTGATGACAGTCAAGCCAAAGCCATATATGAAGAATACTTAAAAGCGCGCAAAGACGTTTATGGCAATAGAGAAAAAGATATCTGTCTCATGGATTTAGCCACGCTTTACGCAAAAGAAGCCAAAAGAAAAGGTCTTATGGCCGATTTTGATGAATCTGACGAAATCAACGCGTGCTCCATCCGCCAGAAGGTGACGGTAGACGGACAGCCGCGTGATTATCTCATTATGTTCAAGAACGAAACCCACAATCATCCCACCGAGATAGAACCTTTCGGCGGTGCGGCCACATGCCTTGGGGGTGCCATCCGAGATCCTTTGTCGGGGCGGTCATATGTGTACCACGCGATGCGTGTGACAGGCAGCGGCGATCCGCGGGAGCGCATCGCAGACACAATGCCCGGCAAGCTGCCGCAAAGAAAGATCAGCCGCGGCGCGGCTGAGGGATATTCCTCATATGGCAATCAGATCGGTCTCGCGACGGGGCTGGTAGACGAAATCTATCACGAAGGCTATAAAGCCAAACGCATGGAGATTGGCGCGGTGGTGGGTGCGGCACCCGCAGAAAACGTGATGCGCGAAACGCCAAAACCGGGCGACTATATTTTGCTGCTCGGCGGCGCGACCGGCCGCGACGGCTGCGGCGGCGCGACCGGCTCATCCAAGGCGCACGATAAGCAGTCTATCGACGTGTGCGGCGCGGAGGTGCAGAAGGGAAACCCTTTAACTGAGCGCAAGCTTCAGCGTCTTTTCAGAAACAGTGAGTTTTCCCGCCGTGTCAAGCGTTGCAACGACTTTGGCGCGGGCGGTGTATGCGTCGCCATTGGCGAGCTTTCAGACGGCGTCAATGTAAATCTTGACCTCGTACGCAAGAAATACGAAGGGCTCTCGGGCACTGAGCTTGCCATATCCGAAAGTCAGGAACGCATGGCGATTGTGATTGATCCGAAGGATCTCGATGCGGTGCTGGCATTAGCGGCACAGGAAAATCTGTACGCCACCAAGGTGGCGGAAGTCACCGATGCGGGACGCATGGAGCTTTTCTGGCGCAGACAACCCATCGTCTCGATATCGCGCGCTTTTTTGAACACCAACGGGGCCACAGCCACGGCCGACGCGCATGTTATGCATCCTAAATCAGACGGAATATTCGACGAACCGTTCACCGGCTCGCTTTCAGAGCGTCTTAATGCAATGATGGGGGATCTAAATATCTGCTCCAAAAAGGGGCTGATTGAGATGTTCGACTCAACGATTGGCGCATCTTCCGTCGTGATGCCGCTGGGCGGTAAAAAACAGATCACGCCGATGCAGGCCATGGCGGCAAAAGTTGCGTCAGACGGCGAATGCAACACGGCCACGCTGTTCTCATACGGCTACGATCCGTATCTGATGGAAAAGAATCCGTTGCTCGGCGCGGTTTATTCTGTGGTGCTTTCTCTTGCAAAACTCACAGCCACAGGCGGCGACGCGTCGCGCGCGTGGCTCACGTTTCAGGAGTATTTCGAGCGTATGAGCACGCAAGAAAGCTGGGGTAAACCGCTTGCAGCATTGCTCGGCGCATGGTGGGCACAGCGAAATCTTGGCACACCCGCGATCGGCGGTAAGGATTCGATGTCCGGCACATTTGAGGATATCCACGTGCCGCCCACTCTTGTGTCGTTTGCGCTTTGCACACAGGACGCAAAGCATGTGATTTCGCCCGAATTCAAAAAGGCAGGCAGCAGCATATATCGCGCGGGTATCAAACGTGACATTA
Source organism: Clostridia bacterium (assembly GCA_003249555.1). GTDB lineage: Bacteria > Bacillota > Clostridia > Christensenellales > SZUA-584 > SZUA-584. The sequence goes on from QKIQ01000061.1 coordinate 36,256, forward strand.
ATGGAATGCCAGATTTTAACAGTATAAAGTCTGTTTACGCAAAAGTTCTTGACGGTATAGAAAACAAAAGAATTACTGCGGCTTGCGCTGTAGAGCGCGGCGGCATTCTTACCGCTGTGGCAAAAATGGCATTTGGCAATGGCATGGGCGCATCGCTTAGCAATTGCGACATCAATGAGCTCACAAAAAAAGCATACGGAGACATTATTATTGAGGGCGACGATCTTGATTTTGAATGCATCGGCCAAACCGGCGGCAGCAGCATCACAGTGGCCGGTGAATCGGTCAAGCTGAATGATTTGCTGCACACATATGAAAGCACATTAAGCCGCGTGTTTCCCGTCCGCGCACAGGCACAGGGAGATGTGCCCGACAAGCTGTTTACCGCAAAATCTATCCACATTTATACGGGACATCGTGGAAAACCGCGCGTCATCATTCCTGCGTTTCCTGGCACCAACTGTGAATACGACTCGGCCAGCGCATTTAGCCGCGCGGGTGGTATCGCAAGCACTTTCGTGATACGCAACCTCACCGCAACGGACATCGAATACAGCATCTGTGAGCTTTCAAAACGCATTGAAGAAAGCCAAATCCTCATGTTTCCCGGCGGCTTCTCGGGCGGCGATGAACCGGACGGTTCGGGTAAGTTTATCGCTGCGCTGTTCCGCGAACCGCGCATTAAAGATGCGGTGCAGCATCTGCTGGATCGTGACGGGTTAATCTTGGGCATATGCAACGGTTTTCAGGCGCTTATCAAATTAGGGCTTGTGCCATACGGCGAGATTCGCGATATGCGTGACGACAGCCCAACGCTCACGTTCAACAACATCGGGCGCCACGTATCCACGGCGGTACGGACATGCATTGCGTCCAATGCGTCTCCGTGGCTCATGGGCTGCCGCCCCGGCGACATTCATACAGTGGCGGTGTCTCACGGCGAAGGTCGGTTTGCGGCAAAGCTTGATGAAGCAAAAGCGCTGTTCGACGCGGGGCAGGTGGCCACGCAGTATGTGGACGAAAACGGGATACCTACCATGGACGACGGCAATCCCAACGGTTCATTGCTCGCGGTGGAAGGGCTGCTTTCACCCGATGGGCGGATTTTCGGCAAAATGGCCCATAGCGAGCGCTACACGGCGCACACACTCAAAAACGTGCCCGGCGAAAAGGATCAGCGGATATTTGAAAGTGGCGTGAAATATTTCTTATAACACGACATAAGAAAAAGGCGGGGGTTGCCCGCCTTTTGTATCTTCTGCATTTGGCTCAGACATCGTCCGGCTCAATAAGCCCCAAGTCGCCGTCGTGACGCTGATACAGCACATTGATTTCGTTTGTTACCGCATTCCTGAACACGAAGAACTGATGTCCCAAAAGCGCCATCTGCATCTTGGCTTCCTCGATGTCCATCGGCTTGACAACAAACTTCTTTGTACGCACGATGGCAGGCTGCTTCTCATCTGCCAGCATATCGGCAAAAGCATCGTCCTCTTTGTTAAACGCGTTTTCGTGCAGACGTTTTTTGAGCGCCGTTCGATGCTTGTGTATCTGCTTTTCGAGCTTTTTCACAACGCCGTCAATCGAAGCGTACATGTCCCCCGTGGATTCTTCCCCACGAAGGACAATCCCATCGAAGGGGATGGTCACCTCCACAATGTGTCTCGATTTTTGAATCGACATGGTTATGTGCGCCTCGGTACCCTCGTCAAAATACCTTTTCAGCTTGGAGACTTTTTTTGTAACGAGATCCTTTAAGTAATCAGAAACCTCCATGCCCTTTCCCGCAATTGTGACGCGCATAATTCTGCCCCCCTCTCTATGTATTTTTATATCCCAACAATTTGGGACAACTTATTATTATTTTACCTCCATTTTTGGTTTCATAAACAACAGCTTTATAAGATAGTATTCTGCGTGTTTTGTTTTTTTTCCTGCCATATTAAAAATGATACATTTTCGTTACGGTTTGTCCACATTTGATAGCCTGATGTGGATAAAAAAGAAAATTAAAAGCCGTGCACCCGGAGATCGACACGACATTACAAGAGGTATTCCGGCAGGTTGCTCGGAGCAGACTGATCCGAGGCACACGCACAGATCCGCTTACTGCTGCTCCCGTCAGGGCCTGACAGGGTTCACGGTTGTCCGTTGCACGGGGCCCACTCGTCAACGCCCCTTACCGGCTCCATACCTTACAATATCGTGCCTCAAACCGGGAATCCAACCCTGCTATAGCGGATTGCAGGTTCAGGGCACCGCTGGCTCCCCGTCTGGCACGGCAAACTTATTGACTATTATGTTTTGTTTATCTCGTTTTATACAAAATATTTATCACGGACGATGCATTCGCTTCGCTCCGGTCCGACGCCGATCATACCGACAGGCGCGCCTGTTTCGCTTTCGATAAACTCAATATATTCTTTGGCTGCTTCCGGCAGCTCGTCATAGCTTCTGATATGCGATATGTCGCTGCTCCAGCCCTCAAACTCTCTGTATATGGGTTTCGCTTTGGCGATATCCTCAAGAGAAGCAGGATAATCTTTTGTGATCTGTCCGTCTATCTCATAGGCGGTGCATACCTTCACCTTGTCAAAGCCACCCAGCGTATCCATTCTGGAAAGCGCGATAGACGTGATGCCGCTGACACGTACCGAGAACCCGACGATCACAAGATCAAGCCAACCGCAGCGCCGCGGGCGTCCTGTCGTTGCGCCGTATTCTTGGCCTTTTTCCCGTATTTTATCGCCTGTTTCGTCAAGCAGTTCGGTGACGAACGGTCCCTTACCCACACGTGTGGTATAAGACTTAACCACGCCGACCACTTCAGTCACAGCCGCAGGCGGAAGCCCTGTGCCCACGCTCACGCCGCCCGAAATTGGGTGCGACGAGGTGACAAAGGGGTATGTACCAAAGTCTATATCCAGCAGCATACCTTGAGCGCCTTCAAACAGCATTTTGCTGTTTCTCGCATGAAGACTGTGGCAGAGGCTGACCGTATCGCATATGAACGAAGCCAATTTTTCTTTATAGCCGAGGAAGTCCTTCAGCATGGCGTCGTAATCAAGCGCGTCTTGGCCGTACAGCTTTGTTATTATCTCGTTTTTCTGATTCAGAACGGCACGCAGCTTTTCTGAAAAGTTTTCAGACATCAGATCGCACATGCGCAATCCGATACGCGCCGCTTTGTCCGTATAACACGGACCAATACCGCGCTTTGTGGTACCAATCTGCGCCTCACCTGCGCCGTCCTCCGCCAAACCGTCCAGCAGCTTATGATAGGGCATCACCATATGCGCCCTGTCAGACACTTTCAAGTTTTCAAGAGACAGCCCTTGCTTTTTAAGCATCTCCATTTCTTCAATCAGCGCGCCGGGATCAACCACCACGCCGTTTCCGATGACGCAAAGCTTGCCGTCGTAGAGAGATCCCGCGGGAATCAGATGAAGCGTATACTTCACGTTATCCACGATGATCGTGTGACCCGCGTTGTTTCCGCCCTGATAACGCACGACGACTTCAGCGTCGTTTGCAAGGAAATCCACAAAACGTCCCTTGCCCTCGTCTCCCCATTGTGCACCAAATACTGAAATGCCCGGCATTTTCTTACTCCTGACTAAAATAAGATGATAAAAGCGGGGTCTGTCGCATCCCCGCTTAAGTCCTACGCTATCGTATCAAAAAATAGCGTTGTCGTCAACTCATATCCATAAGCAATATAAGAACGATCTGTTAATTTTTTATTGTGTAAAGACAATGCGTTTATCAATTTTATCGTATTTTCCAAAATCAAACGTTTCCGTATACATCTGTTTGGATATTTTGGCTTCTTCCTTGAATGCGCTGTAGTCAGAAAAAAAAGTCATCGTCTCACTCGAATAATCGTAAAAGAAAAAGTACAGGCTTTTGTCTACCGATTTACCGATTGCTGCAAACAAGCTTTTTTCATCAACGGCGCATATCGGCCCCGGCGGGAGCCCGCGTGTTTGATACGTGTTGTACACACTGTCAATTTCAATATCCTCCAGCTTAAGATAAGGCCGTTGGTATCCAAGCGCATACTCCACGGTCGCACAGCTTTGCAGTTTTGAGTTGTCGGCAAGGCGGTTTAAGAAGACAGCCGCTGTTTCGGTTTGAAACTCATCCCCGATGCATTCCCAGTCCACAATGGACGCAAGAGTAAGCTGGTCAAAGGCTTTAAGCTCATTTGTATCGTCGCACAGTACCAGGAGTTTATCAAAGCGTTGCCGGGCATTATCAATCCATATACTCATATATTCGTTAAGCGTTTCGCTTTTCACATCGTAGCAGCCGGGCACAATAATGCCTTCCATGCGCCGAAAATCCGTGAGTTCGTCATTTATCAATGGACATTGTGCTTTGGAAAGCTCATCTTTTGCCTGCTCTTCCGATAGAGAAAATATATCACAAAGCTGCGGAATAATATCACGCTCAAGCGTATCGCCGCCGCGTACCGTAATCGTTCCTTTTAATGGAGCCGCCGATTCTTCAGGCATCGTCGTTCTCACGGGTGTTGGCTGGATAGTCGATGAAGCCGCAGGAGCAGGGGTTAACGTCTGTGCGTTTGTCGATTCCGGTAAAGATACGGCTTGCGTACAGGCGCTAAACATAACAATAATACACATCAAACCCATTATAAGGTAACGTTTAGTCATCGCTTATTTCCCTTTACGGTTTTAGCCATTATACCATCCAGCTTTCCCTGTCTCAACGTCACGTTGATTCATCTGCTATTCTTTGCATCGTCTCGGTAATGAGTTCGCCGGACAGCAGTCCCACCATGCCATAAACGATATGTCCTTCGGCGTCAAACATAATCTGACTTGGAAACGCGTTAATGCCAAAATCCCGAACAATCTTCGCGTCGTTGTCCAACAGCACAATAATATTTTCGTATCCGAAGGCTTTATACCATTCGGTAAATTCCTCGGCGCTGAGTTCACCGCTCTGAGAAGGCATCACCACGCTCAAAATCACGAAATCTTCTGCGTCTTCGGACAGTTTATCAAAATCATCAAGTGAAGATGTGCATACGCTGCACCACGATGCCCAGACCCGTAAATATACCGGCTTGCCGCGGTAATCGAAAAGCTTATGCACATTGCCGTCGATATCGGCGAATTCAAACTCATAAACAATTTCTTCGCTTTCAGTTGAATCTGAATTCGTATTCTCGGATGTGGCTTTTGCTGACGCGGATGCCGTAACAGATGGGGAATTTGCCGCTGTATTTTCAGGTTGCTTTGTATTGGAGCCGCAAGCGGCAAGCGATATCGCCAGTAAAGCGGATAACATTATTAAAATTGTTCGTTTCATGTCTGATTTCCTCCTTATTTTAATGTATCGATGAGCAGATATACGCCCATTGCCACAATAATCAATCCGCCGATTATTTTTATCAGCTTCATATGCTTGTATAAACCTTTTATCTTTTTCAACAATACGTTTGAAAACACGGCCGCCGCAAAAAACGGGATCACAAAGCCCAATGAATAAACAAGCAGTGTCAGCGCAGCCACAAGTATGCCCTGAGGCGTGACGTATAGCAGCACACTACCCAGAGACAGCCCTACGCATGGTGTCCATCCGAAGCTGTAAGTAAAGCCCAGCACAAATGCGCCGAACACACCGCTTCTTTGCTTAAGCGCAAACCGTTTTTCCCTCATTAAAAACGGAATCGTCACAATACCTGTCTGATAAATGCCAAAAGCGATCACAACGATGGAACAAACGAGCATGAACCAGACAGAGTTGATGAGCTGTCCGAGCGCTCCGAACGCAAGCCCCAGTATTGAAAACGTGATGGCGACACCCAAAGCAAACGCGGTTACACGCCATATCGGCTGCGTATAGATTTTGAGCCGCCCGATATTGACCGATTTTTGCTGCTCATCCATACCGCCTATCAACGTGGATATAAATACCGGAATCACCGGCAAAATACACGGTGAGAAAAACGCCGTAAGACCCACCAAAAAAGCGCCGCCTATACCAGCTAAAGACATGCTGTCCTCCTTATTTTCAAGTATGCCCGAAAGTCATTTGGTTCATTACTTATTCTTATTATATTAACGTAAGTGATTATAAACAGTAGCAAAGTCACAGATTGAAAATTACTTAAATCGCTCTTTTAAAAAATAGATATTTCGACTATAATATATATAATATTGTAGAGTTTGAATGAAGCTCAAAAAAGCTATGCTTTTCGGGTTTTCAAAATCAGACCACGACGGAGGACTTTTATATGCTTCATATCGGCAAAGACGCGATGGTGCCCCTAAAGGACATTATATTAATACTTGATTATAAAGAGGCGATGACAAATGATGATACACATCATTTTTTAAAAAAGCTAAAAGACAGCGCCCATCAGATATTCTTAGAAGAGTATAACATCAAGTCCGTGGTTGTGGCTCAGTTTCTTGAAAAGTATTTTATTTATTATTCTCCAATATCATCTGCTACGCTTTATAAACGTTCTCGATTATAAATACATATTCAATATTTAAGGAGAAGTCATGTCAAACAATCTAAATGAACAACAATATGACGCCTCGCAGATTCAGGTTCTGGAAGGCTTGGAACCCGTGCGCAAAAGACCGGGTATGTACATCGGTTCTACTGACGAACGCGGTCTGCACCACCTTGTCTACGAAGTGGTGGATAATTCGGTGGATGAGGCAATGGCTGGGTATTGTGACAAAATTGAAGTCATCATTAAAAAAGACGGCAGCGCGCTGATTTGCGACAACGGCCGCGGTATTCCGGTGGATATTCATCCCAAGGTGGGTAAATCCTCGTTAGAGGTGGCGCTCACCATGCTGCACGCGGGCGGAAAGTTCGGCGGAGAAGGCTACAAGGTATCGGGTGGTCTGCACGGTGTGGGCGTATCGGTTGTGAATGCGCTTTCCAAAAAGCTAGTGGCTCAGGTGCGGCGCGACGGCAAGATTTACGAGATGTCATTTTTACGCGGAGAACCGCAAAGTGATATTCAAGTGGTGGGTGAATCTGAGGAGACAGGTACCACAATACAGTTCTGGCCCGATGAGCAAATTTTCGAAACAGTGGATTTTGCTTTTGATACGCTGCGCGCGCGTATGCGGGAGCTCGCGTTTTTAAACGGCGGCGTTCGCATTATCATGAACGATGAAAGAAAAGACCAGCATTATGATTACTGCTTTGAAGGCGGCATCATTTCGTTTGTGAAATTTCTCAACAAAAATAAGCCCACGCTGCACGAGGAACCCATCTATTTTTGTTCCGAAAAAGATACAACGGCCGTGGAAATCGCCATGCAGTACAACGAATCTTACAACGAAAACTTATTTACTTACGCGAACAATATACCCACGCACGAAGGCGGCACACATCTGATGGGCTTTAAGTCCGGCTTAACACGCGTGATGAACGACTACGCGCGGCGCTTCGGCATGATAAAGGAAAAGGACGAGAACCTTTCGGGCGAAGATATTCGCGAGGGGCTAACGGCGGTTATCAGCGTAAAAATATGTGAGCCGCAGTTTGAAGGGCAGACCAAAACAAAGCTTGGCAACAGCGAGGTACGCCCACTTGTTGACGGTGCGCTGGCCGACGGATTTAAAACGTTTCTAGAAGAAAACCCCAGCGTGGCCAAAGAAATACTAAACAAGTGCCTTGTGGCACGGCATGCCAGAGAAGCGGCCAGAAAAGCACGCGAACTCACGCGGCGAAAATCCGCACTGGAAAGCGCGGCATTGCCTGGCAAGCTTGCGGATTGCAGCGAACGAGATGCGTCCAAGTGTGAGATATTCCTCGTTGAGGGCGACAGCGCTGGCGGCAGCGCTAAGCAGGGCAGAGACCGTCGTTTTCAAGCGATATTGCCGTTGCGCGGAAAGATTCTCAATGTGGAAAAAACACGCCAAGATAAGGCATTGGCCAATAACGAAATAAGAACAATGGCCACGGCATTTGGCGCCGGTATCGGCGAGGAGTTTGATGTCAGCAAGCTGCGCTACAACCGGATTATCTGCATGACGGATGCCGACGTGGACGGTAGCCACATCCGTATTCTGCTTTTAACGTTTTTTTACCGCTATATGCGTGAACTCATCGAGGCTGGACATGTGTATATTGCTCAGCCGCCGCTTTATAAAGTTGTAAAAAACAAGGTCGAAAATTACGTTTACAGCGATGATGCGCTGGAAAAATATTTGAATGAAATCGGCCGTGAGGGCGTTGGTATCCAGCGCTACAAAGGCCTTGGCGAGATGAACCCCGAACAGCTGTGGGATACAACGATGGACCCCGAAAACCGCACGCTGCTGCAGGTGTCGATTGAAAACGCGATTGAAGCGGAGGAAATCTTCACCATACTCATGGGTGATGCGGTGGAGCCGCGGCGTGAATTTATCGAACAGAACGCCAAGCTCGTCATGAATCTTGACGTTTAAGGGGTGAATAAAATGGACGAAAAAAGAAAAGCCATAAAACCAATTGATATAGAAAAGGAAATGAAGACGTCGTTTATATCTTACGCGATGGCGGTGATCATCAACCGTGCGTTGCCTGATGTGCGCGACGGGCTCAAGCCGGTTCACCGACGTATACTCTATTCGATGCATGAGCTTGGCAACACGCCGGACAAGCCGTTTCGTAAATCTGCGCGTATCGTGGGCGACGTGTTGGGTAAATATCACCCGCACGGAGATTCGGCGGTTTATATGTCTATGGTGCGCATGGCGCAGGATTTTTCTACACGTCATCTGCTGGTTTCCGGCCATGGCAACTTTGGCAGCGTAGACGGCGATTCACCGGCGGCTATGCGTTATACAGAGGCGCGTCTTTCGCATATCTCTATGGAGCTGCTGCGTGATCTTGAAAAAGATACGGTGGATTTTTATCCAAACTTTGACGAAACACTGATGCAGCCCACGGTGCTGCCCTCAAAATTTCCGAATCTGCTTGTTAACGGCACAGGCGGTATCGCGGTGGGTATGGCAACCAACATTCCGCCGCATAACCTTGGAGAAGTGATTGACGCGGCTGTGTGCCTTATCGATGATCCGGAGGCAGGTGTGGATACGCTTATGCAGCACATCAAGGGGCCGGACTTTCCGACAGGCGGTATTGTGATGGGAACGGCGGGCATTATGCAGGCTTACCATACAGGGCGCGGTAAAATCTGCGTGCGTGCCCGCGCCGAAATCGACGAATTCAAAGCGGGACGCCAACGAATCATCGTCAACGAGATTCCGTATCAGGTCAACAAAGCGTCGCTTATCACCCGTATCGCCGAGCTTGTTCAGGATAAGCATATCGAAGGCATCTCGGACATTCGTGACGAGAGCGACAAACGCGGTATGCGCATTGTGATTGAGCTCAAGCGTGACGTGAATGCGAACGTGATTTTGAACCGATTATACAAGCACACGCAGATGCAGGATACGTTCGGTGTGATCATGCTGGCGCTGGTGGACGGCGAGCCCAAGGTATTAAGCCTAAAAGAGCTGCTTTTTCATTATCTGGAGCATCAAAAAGAAGTTATTGTCCGCCGTACACGGTTTGAGCTGGAAAAAGCCGAAGCGCGCGCACATATACTTGAAGGTCTGATTATTGCGCTGGACAATATTGACGAGGTTGTGGAGCTTATCAAAAAGTCGCCCGATGTACCGTCGGCAAGAGCAGGTCTCATGACGAGGTTCGGGCTTTCGGATAAACAAGCGCAGGCAATACTTGATATGCGCCTGCAGCGTTTGACCGGATTAGAGCGTGATAAGATTCAAGCCGAATACGAAAAGCTGCTTGAGCGTATTGCTTATTTGAAGCAGATTCTTTCCACGCCGCAGATGGTGCTGGATATCATCAAAGAGGAAATGCTTGAAATCAAGGAGAAATACGCGAATGAGCGCAGGACTGAGATCACATTCAGCGCGGACGATATCGATCTTGATGAGTTGATACAAGAAGAAGAGATGGTAGTGACGCTCACGCACTTTGGGTACGTCAAGCGCATACGTTCCGACGCTTATCGGACGCAGAAGCGCGGGGGCAAAGGGGTGACGGGCCTGTCCACGCGCGAGGAGGATTTCGCGGAGCATGTGATGGTGACATCCACACACAGCCATCTGCTGTTTTTCACGAATTTGGGCCGGGTTTACCGCCGTAAATGTTACGAGCTTCCCGAGACGGGACGAACGGCTAAAGGCATGGCGATTGTGAATTTACTTTCGCTGGATGCGGGAGAAAAGGTGTCCGCTGTGTTCCCGATCACAGATTTTTCGGACGATACGATGCTGGTTATTGTGACCAAAAACGGGTACATCAAAAAGACTTCCGTCAGTGCGTTTAAGAATATTCGTCAGAACGGGCTTATCGCCGTTGGTCTAAGAGAGCAAGATGAGCTCATCAGCGTGAGGGAAACGAGCGGCACAGACGAGCTGATTATCGGCACATCGCAGGGGATGTCGGTCATGTTTAACGAGCAGGATGTTCGGGACATGGGTCGTACGGCCATGGGCGTGAAGGCTGTGGCGTTGCGCGAAAGCGACAGTGTGGTTGGCATGGGTGTCGTCCGTTCTGACTGTGAGGTGCTCGTTATATCCGAAAACGGGTATGGCAAACGAACGCCTGTATCCGAGTATAAGGTGCAAAAACGTGCGGGTATCGGTATAAAAACACTTAAGGTCACCGATAAAACGGGAAGCATGTGTACCATTGGCATTGTGGACGGCAGCGAAGATATTATGTTGATCAACGATGCCGGCGTCATCATTCGCACAAAAGTCAGCGAAATCTCTGTGTTCGGTCGCGATACGCAGGGAGTGAAGCTTATGAATGTGGATGAGGATACACGTGTGGTATCGGCGGCACTCGTTCCACATGATGACCAGGACGAAGAGGATCAAGAACAAGAACAAGAATAAGAATAACACCCTTGTATGACGCAGAAATCGTGATGTGTATGGAATACAAATTTTTGTAGAGGCTATTGCATTTGAATACCATATGTTGTACAATTCGATTAATAATCATCTGTACATACAGCGGTAAGCACTTGCAGCCAAAACCGCGCAAATATGCGTATTCCTTCATCCGTTCAGCGCTCAGGTTTGCAGCGCGGCGTGTAGAGGGGGGCTTAAGACGAAGAGAAGGAATATGCCAGAGATGCGGGAGAGGTCTTTCGCCTCTCCCGTGTTTTATATGACGGGGTTCCTCTTTTGGTGAGATGCAGGAGTAGCTGTTTTGAGATACAGAAAAAGACGTTTGTTGTTCCTGAAACAAAAACATTTAAGGATCATTATAGGTATTGCAATCGCACTGGCAGTTATTGCGATTCTTTATTTCATTTTATCAGCCACAGGGTATGAAGCAAAAAAACAAAGCGCCGTAAAAGAAATTAAAGATACGGGGCTTATTCATATTGGCCTTCGAGGAGATTTGGGAAAGCTTAGCACATATAATGAGGAGACAGGTGAGTTTGAAGGCTTTGAAAAAGATATTGCTGATGAAATAGTTAGCCGACTATTTGACAATGATATTCTTGTCAATTATGTTCTTGTGAATACCGAAACGCGCACCGCATACCTAAGACGAGGCGATATTGATATGGCTTTGGGTGCGGCAACAAATATGGATGAAAGCGGCATCATGTATTCCGTATCATATTTTTCCGAAGGCTCTGCTTTTCTTGTAATAGAGGATAGCACGACGAGCATGGAAGCGCTGTCTGGCGGCAGAATTGCGGTTGTCCATGGCACAATGCACGCAAGGGAAAGCGAAGACGATAATGACAAAGAAGACTTAACATTGATGGCGCAATACTTGAAAATTCTCGATATTGAAGCGGATATAAAGGAGTACGCATCATATCCCGAGGCCATGCATGCGTTACGAGATGGTTTTGTGGATGCGGTCTGCGCGAGTGAAACCGCGCTGACGAAGTTTGGCATGACGGGTATGCTGCTGCTTCCTGAACGTTTTATGCCGAGCGATTATCGTGTTTGTTTCAGTAAATCGAACGGTTTGTTTTTAGAAGCTGTAAATGATGTAATTACAGCCATGAAGCAGGACGGTACGCTGGATGCGTTGATGCAAAAATGGAGTTTAATTAATTACCACGAACTAGAAGAATAAAAATGAAAAATCGGAGGATTAAATGAATACGGGACTCGTAAGAGTGGCTGCGGCTGTACCGGCAGTTTCAGTGGGGAATATAAAAAAGAATAAGACCAGTATTGCGGCAATGATTGTTGACGCAGAGGATAACGGCGCGTCTATCGTGGCTTTTCCTGAGCTTTGCATCACGTCTTACACGCTCGGTGATCTTTTTCGTCAAAGAAGCCTTTTAGAGCAGAGCGAAAAGTTTCTAGCTGAGCTGCTTGAGGATACAAAAAATCTGAGCATTTTGGTTATAGTGGGCATGCCGGTGTTGGTGAACGATAAACTTTACAATACGGCGGTCGTTTTTCAAAAGGGTCAGATTCTGGGCGTGGTGCCCAAAGCCTATTTACCCAATTATTCGGAGTATTATGAACAGCGTTGGTTTGCGTCGGGTATAGACGTGGTCGAAGAAACGATCAATGTGGCGGGGCAGAAAGCGCCGTTTGGCGTAGATCTGCTATTTGAATGTGAGCTTATTCCGGCGCTGGTGCTGGGTGTTGAGCTGTGTGAAGATCTTTGGGTACCGTTTCCGCCACATGGCTATCAGGCAATGGCGGGTGCCACGCTGTTTTTCAATATATCCGCGAGCAACGAGCTGGCGGGAAAAAGCGAGTATCGCGAGGAGATGATCAAGCATCAGTCAGGGCGTTTCGTAGGCGGCTATGTCTATGTGTCCGCCGGTCCAGGTGAATCCACGACGGATACGGTTTTTGGCGGCCATGCTGTGATTGCCGAAAACGGTTATCTGATTGAGAAATCTAAGCGGTTTTCTTTCGATGCGCATATGACGCTCACGGAGATTGATCTTCACCGGCTGTCTCACGACAGAATACTCAAAAATACGTTTACGTCTAAAGAAACAAAGCGAACCTTTCGCCGTATTGCCTTTTTAGCTCAAGACGCACAGCCAAAGTTCAGAAGAGTGGAGAAAATGCCTTTCGTACCAGCCGACGAACATGCGCGGGATATGCGATGCAGCGAGGTTTTTAACATTCAGGTGACAGCGCTGGAAAGGCGCCTGCGACATACGGGATCTAAACATATGGTGATCGGTGTATCGGGCGGATTGGATTCTGCACTGGCTCTTATGGTTGCCAGCGAAGCCGCGGTGCGTGCGGGATTAGGTAAGGATGCGGTGATCGGCGTGGTGATGCCCGGCTTTGGCAGCACCGATGCGACGCAGGAGCTTGCGCGGCGGCTGGTGACAGCGACGGGCGCCACCCTTAAGCAGATCAGCATCGTCAATGCGGCAAAATCGCATCTTGAAGATTTGGGACACGGTGGACAGACGGATGTGACATATGAAAACGCACAGGCCAGAGAGCGAACGCAGGTGCTCATGGATCTTGCCAATCAATACGGCGGTATCGTGGTTGGTACTGGAGATTTATCAGAGTTGGCGCTTGGTTTTTGTACTTACGCAGGCGATCAGATATCGATGTACGGCGTGAATGCGGGTGTAGCCAAAACGTTGATAAAAGAAATTGTGCTGTTCGTGTCAAGAGACGATGAAAAGCTTGATCCCATTGCCAAAGAGATTGTCGCTATTCCGCCTTCTCCCGAACTGCTGCCCCCCGGTGAAGGGAGCGAACGTCAAGATACGCAAAAACAGATCGGACCATATGATTTAAATGATTTCTTCATGTATTATGTGCTGCGTTTTCAAATGCCGCCCAAGAAAATACTTCTGCTTGCGACGCATGCTTTTGATGAATATACGCCCGAACAAATCAAGGAGCAGCTTAAAAAATTCTATAAGCGATTTATTGCATCACAGTTTAAACGTTCATGCATGCCTGACGGCCCAAAAGTGGGCAGCGTATCATTATCGCCGCGCGGCGACTGGCGGATGCCGTCTGACGCGGAGGCCGATATGTGGCTATCTGAGCTTGAGGAGTAAGATAAATGTCTTCAGGAAAGGAAGGCAGCTATTATCAGGAGAAACGGAAAACGAGCTTTAAATGATATAAAACAAACCCCGCTGATTCATTCTCAAGCGGGGTTTTTGTATACATTATGGAAACTAAACTTCTGTGTAATAGATACTGAGCAGCAGATCGAGCGTGGCGGCTTCGTCATGGATCACCACATCGGAACCATCTATCCTTTTGGTTGAGCCGCTAATGGAAAGCAATTGAATTTCGTCGATATTCACGCCATTCAAAATCTTAGCGAAGTCAATAGCCTGATCTATGTTGAGATCTGTTTTTCCGTATTCCAAAAACTCATCATAAAGACTTGTAACCGCATCCACAGCACCCATACTTTTAATCTTTTTTGCCAGCTCAATCATAAAATCTCGCTGATGGGTTGTTCGGCCAAAATCTGAACCGGACGAATTGTGGCGGTCACGTAGATACGTTTCTGCTTTGCTGCCCTTGAGTGTAACCGTTTTACCTTTGCTTCCCACACCTGGTATTGATGTATCCAGTGTGACTTCAATGCCTCCCACTGCATCTGCTATTTTTGAAATGCCGTCCATATCGATACTTGCGTAGAACGGAATTGGAATATCCAGTGTGAAATCAAGTGGTGTTTCCAGCTCGCATTTGCGTTCGAGGAAGTTCTGGATGCATGCTTTGGCATTTGACGCACCATATCTTTTTGGACCACCGCCAAAGGAATAGGCAGCATTGAGTTTTTCCTTCACGGTCTTATCAATTGAACCGTCATCGTAGTCAATTTTATAGACATCGGTGTAGGTGTCACGCGGAATAGATAGCAATGTGGCCGTTTTGCTTTCTGTGTCTACCGCACAAACCATCATCATATCGCTGCGGTAACCCATCTGCTGTGCCTCGCGCTCGTCATCCGAGTCAATGCCCAGAAACACGATGTTGACCATAGCTTCATTTTTCTTATAAGTTTTTCCGTTGTAGGTAATAACTTCGTTTTGCTGCGTTTGAACCGGAGCGTCAATAATATTGTCTTCGTTGATGCTGACATTGGCCACAGGCTGGGTTTCCACAAATAAAGAACTGTAATCATCATTTGTGACTTCAAGACCCAATAATATGGCCACCACGATAAACCCGGCGACGAGTGTTCCCATAACAGCGAGTAAAATTATCAGCTTCTTCTTGTTTGAATTTACCCTCTTTTTTACAACACCACCATTTTTGGTGCTTTTGGAGCTATACCCTTTTACTTGCAACGTTTTTCTCCTTATCGCGTGATTTCCCACCACCAAGCGATATTTAAAATATTATTATCTGTATCAGTAATTGTTGTAATAGTCACCTTTTCTGTAGTCGTAAACAGTACCGTTGGCGTAGTAGTTAATGTTGTCTAGCGCAAGCCCCGTACCAATGGCCACACAGGAAATTGCATCCTCAGCGACATAGCAGGGAATGCCTGTCTTTTCGCTGAGCAGTCTGTCAAGGCCATAAAGAAGTGCGCCGCCGCCCGTCATGCAAATGCCGTTTTCGGCGATATCTGAAGAGAGTTCCGGCGGTATACGTTCCAGTACACCGTGCAAGGTTTCCATCATTGTGTTTAACGGCTCTTCAAGCGCTTCAATCGTTTCGTTGGAGCTGATAGTGACCACTTTGGGAAGTCCCGATATCAGATTGCGTCCCGCAACCTCCATATAAATCTGCTCTTTACGCGGAAATGCGGAACCGATATTAATTTTGATTTCTTCGGCCGTTCTTTCACCAATAAGCATGTTATGTTTCTTTTTCATATAGCGAATAATGGCATCATCAAATTTGTCGCCGGCTACCTTGACCGAGTCGCTGAGCACGATGCCTCCGAGAGAAATCACCGCGATATCCGTGGTGCCGCCGCCGATATCGATCACCATATTGCCAAAAGGTGCAGAAATATCGATGCCTGCGCCAATCGCTGCGGCCATGGGTTCTTCAATTAGCCCCGTATGCCGTGCACCGGCTTCCTCTGTGGCTTCAATGACACTGCGTCGTTCCACCTCAGTAACTCCTGACGGAACACATACGACAACGCGCGGCTTAAAAAACAGTCTTCGCCCGATGACTTTGCGCAGGAAATAGCGCAGCATTCTTTCAGTGTCGTGGAAGTTGGAAATCACGCCATTGCGCAGTGGACGAATGGCGACGATATTGCCCGGTGTTCTTCCAAGCATGATGCGCGCCTCTTCACCAATGGCGATGATTTCACCAGTGGTTCTGTTAACAGCGACCACAGAAGGCTCACGTAGAACAATACCTTTGCCTTTCACATAGACAAGAACGCTTGCTGTTCCGAGATCAATACCGATATCGTTAAATTCAAACAAGGCCATTAATTATTAACCCCTTTAAATGTTATTTACCACCATAAGTATTCACGCAGATTAAATAATACTATAATACATGTTTCGACTTTTTTCAACCGACATTATTCATATAAAGTCCATATAAAGCCGTATTAATCAATATTCTCTACGTTGTGAATCAACGCACGCAGATCATAAAGAGTATTCAAGCGAACGGCCGCCTCGCGCAGCTTTGCAGCCCCTTGCATACCTTTAAAATACCATGCTGCGTGTTTGCGAATCTGACGTATGGCGTTTGGCTCACCCTTGGCTTTTACAGCAAGCTCCGCCTGCTTAAAAAGCGCCGTCATTTTTTCCTGCGGTGCGGCAGGCTCTAATTCCGTGCCGTTCCTCAGCAGATGCTTTATCTCGCGGAAGATAAACGGATTACCAAGCGCTCCTCTTGCTACCATCACGGCATCGCAGCCGGTTAAGTTCATCATATTCACTGCGTGTTGCGCACAGGTAATATCCCCGTTTCCGATAACAGGAATGCTGACAGACTGCTTGACCTTTGTGATGATATCAAGATCCGCTTTACCACTATAAAACTGTTGTCTTGTCCGCCCGTGAACGGCCACAGCGGCAGCGCCTGATTCCTCGGCCATGCGTGCGAAATCCACAGCATTGATGCTTGCCTCATCCCAGCCTTTGCGAAACTTTACAGTGATGGGCTTTGAAGAGACTTTGACAGCCGCTTTTATCAGCCGCGATGCGAGTTCCGGGTTTTTCATAAGCGCGGAGCCCTCGCCGTTCGACGTGATTTTGGGAGCCGGACAGCCCATGTTGATGTCGAAAAGCGCAATGCGCCCCGCATAGTTGTCGAGCAGCGTGTTGATACTGCTTGTCAGTGCATCGGCATCGCTTGCAAAAAGCTGTACACCTATTTCTTTCTCGTTATCCGCGAAAGCGAGCAGTGAAGCTGTTTTCGCTGACCCGTATTTCAAACCTTTTGCGCTGACCATCTCTGTATATGTGAAGTCGGCGCCCTGTTCAATGGCAATATGCCGAAACGCTGCATCGGTGACACCGGCCATGGGCGCAAGATAAACGTTGCCTTGCATCAGTCTTCGATTATGTCCTCCGGATCTTGAGGTGTGGGCGTCAGCGTGGACGTCGGCGTAGACGTTGCAGACGGCGCAGGCGCGGGTGTCGGCTTTGGCAGCATTTCAACAAGATCCATCGAAACGATACGCCAGCTGTCTTCATAGCGCGTCACAGTCACGCTGTAAATGCCGTTGTTCCAATATGGTGCCGTTAAATGAGTTGATTCTTCATTTCCCGGTTCATCATACAATTCGGCATTTATATCTGAAACCACTTCCGTGACACTTAAGGTCACTGTTTTTTGCCAAGGGAAAACCAGAGCCAAGCCGATATCCGCATGATAGTCATAACTTGATACATCAAAAGGCTGATAAGTGGTTGATTTAAGCAATGCATCCTGCTCAAGAAAGCTCTTGGAATAAACCTTGGAAAGAAGCGAGGGATCCTCTCCCTTTATAACCACATCAGCACGAACCTGAAGACCGTCCTTTACCAGTGTCTGTATACTCATATAATCCATTGCGGAAAAAAAAGCCAGTGCAACGAGACCAACAACAACACCGCAAATGAGCAGCCTTGTAAAAAAGAACCAAAGAAATCGAAGCACGACCCTAACCGATGGCGACAAATATATCACTCCTTTTCTTGGCTCATCATATCATAAATGTGTTTTATCCACAATACGATATCAATTCTTGAAAAATGCGGTTAAAGCGCCTTGACCATTACAAGACGGTCTTCACCTTCCCCGTATTCGTCGATTCGAGTTTCTGTGGTTTTAAACCCAAGCTTATCTTTATAAACTTTGACTGCCGGATGGTTAGTCGCATCTACTGTGAGTTCAACGCTATTGATCCCTTGCTGTTTCAGAATTATACAGCAGTCGGATAAAAAGCGTGTACCGAATCCTTTGCCTCGGTAAGACGGGTCAATGGCGATACTAAAAAGATACGCGTGATTCGGATGCGTCCAGTCGCGAAGAAAATGCGCACTGCCAATCACTTTACCGTCAAGCTTTAAAGCCGCCACAAGACCATGGCGGATAAAAGGCACAATTTCCCATTCGCTGAGGCCGTTTGGGCCAAATGCGTTTTTTTCTAGTTTAACCAGAGATGAGACTGTGTGGCTGTCGTTGTTATTAATCGTTTCAACTTTTAAACTCAAAGGTCATCCTCCTTAAAATAATGGCTGACATACGGAGATGTTGTCACGGATAGCAGACCCGGGTATAAAAGATTGAACCGCACTTCATCGCCGAGGCTGTAGTCCTGCTTGCTGTCGCTGATATCCAGTATGATATAATCGCTGCTGCCTCCCAGAATTTTAATGCTTTTGTCTACGGGTATGAGGCCCGCCAGACGAACATCCTGCTTCCCGAGCGCAATCAGCGCCCGCTGTCTGATACCATGGTTTTTAAAAACCGGCGTATTGCCGAAGGCATCCGCCCCGATAGCACCAAGCGGTATCGAAGGCTTTTTCTTAATTTCCACGATTTCAGCCACAAGCTGAAACGCATCCTGATATGTTCCGTTTAAAGTGCTGTGCTTGGAGCTGTTGCGCCCCAATAAAATTCCTTCGCCGATACGAATCTGGTTGATTTCGCTGGGCATATGTCCGTTTTGTATGAGATGAAGGCAATTTGTTCCGCCCACCGAGACAACGCAGTTTGGCATATCAAATGTATCGTGAATATTGCGGGCGATTTTCGCAAGCATACCCATGTTCTTTCTAGACGGAAGAACACCGCCATAGCAGCCGACATTTGTGCCGATACCCAAGAAATTGATGCCATCCAGCGATAGGATACGGCGAAGCCAGTCAGCCGCGCGGTTATACATCACACCTTCTCTTAAATCGCCCACATCAATCATGAGTATAATACCGTGATGTTTGCCTGATTTTTTGCTTTGCTCAGTCAGTGATCTTATCATGCTGAATTCGGAATTGATACTCAGATCCGATAAGCTCACCACAGTTGCGGCGCTGCTGATACGGGGTAGCCGAAGCATCATGATCGGTGCGGTAATGCCAGCTTTTCTCAGATTTTGAACGTTTCTGATGCGTGCGTCGGCAAGGCCGATTACACCTGCGCTGAGCATGGCTTTGGCTACCTCTGGCATACCTGAAACGCCCTTTGTGACGCCCACAACATCAATATCTTTTTCATGGCAAATGTCCACTATTGTCCTTGCGTTGTGTTTTAATTTTTGCAGATTAATCTCCAATCGCGGTGTTTCCAAACAGTCGCCTCCTTTACGTTTCGTCTATGTGCGAAGCACCATCAAAAATTATGATTCAATATTTCCAGCAAAAAAAGAAGTTTATATTATGACAGGAATGAATGTGAAATGTGTACATCAGGAATACCAATCCAAGTTTTTACAAGTATATCATGAAATGATACTTCGGTCAAACAAGCATAGAGCCCTTCTGAGACTGTTTCACATAAATATATTGACTTAAAGTAAGCTTTAAACACTATACTATTGATATCATTTGCAAAAGGAATGTGATGATTATGATGACGTATTCTACATTTGGAAAAACAGGGTTGAATGTATCTCGGTTTGGGCTTGGATGTATGCGTTTTCCGGATAATGAACAGGACGCCATTCGTATGGTGCGTTATGCGATTGACTATGGTGTAAACTATTTGGATACCGCGTATATGTACAAAGACAGTGAAGCCATTACGGGCAGAGCATTGCGCGGCGGTTATCGCGACAGGGTGTATATTGCGGCTAAAAATCCGGTTTGGGATGTGGAAAAGCATGCGGATTATGAAAAGTATTTGGATGAAGAGCTCAAACGGTTGGGCACGGATTATATCGATGTCTATCTGCTTCACAATTTGAACCATAACAACTGGGAATCCGTCAAACGGTATGACGGGCTCACATTTCTTGATAAGATGGTGCGAAAGGGAAAGATCCGACACAAGGCGTTCTCTATCCACAATACGTTTGAGGCGTTTAAAGAAATTGTGGACATCTTTGACTGGGAAATGGCGCAGATACAACTCAATATACTTGATGAACACAGGCAGGTTGGCGTAGAGGGACTTCAATATGCCGCAGACAAGGGTGTTGCCATGGTGGTGATGGAGCCGCTTCGGGGAGGATCTTTGCTGACAAATGTACCGCGGGAAATTGATGAACTGATTAGCCGATTTCCTGAAAAGCGGTCGCTTGTGGAATGGTGTTTCCGGTGGCTTTACAACAAATCTGAAGTTTCAGTTATTCTAAGCGGCACAAGTACGATTGATCAGCTGAAAGACAACTTGCGCATATTTGAGGATGCTCATCCCGATGTCATGAATGAGGACGAAAAAGCGCTTATTCGGCAGATACAGCAGGTTTACGAATCAAATAACAGCATTGGCTGTACAGGATGCAAGTACTGCATGCCGTGTCCTCAGAATATAAGCATACCGGAGATATTTAAGCTTTATAACAGCTATATGCTGGAGAAAAGCCATAAGATCGATAAGTATGTGTATAATGATGCGATTGTGCCGAACGCAAAAGGCGCAGACAGATGTGTGGCATGCGGTTTGTGTGAATCACATTGTCCGCAGGGGCTCGAAATTTCGCGTCTGTTAAAAGATGTTCATGCTGTGTTTGCTTCAGAAGAGAAATAAAACGTCCGGACGATGATTTGTCGCCCGGACGCCTTGCAAAAATATATATAAGAGCGATAAACGCTCATTAAACTCATTCCCTTGGCTTCATTGTGGGGAAAAGAATAACGTCGCGAATGGAATAGCTGTCGGTCAGCAACATCACCATGCGGTCGATACCAATACCCATGCCGCCCGTAGGCGCCATGCCGTATTCCAGCGCATTTAAATAGTCCTCATCCATCATATGCGCTTCCGCATCACCTTGCGCACGCTGCTTAGCCTGAGCCACAAAACGCTCGCGCTGGTCGTCCGGGTCATTAAGCTCGGAAAACGCATTGGCCAGCTCGCGCGCCGTGATGAAAAGCTCAAAACGCTCTGTCAGCCAAGGCTCCGAGGGGCTTTTTTTCGCCAGCGGTGATACTTCAACAGGGTATCCCGTGATAAACGTGGGTTCAATAAGCTTGTCCTCAACAAAAGCTTCAAATGCTGCGTACAAAAGCTCGCCTCGCGTTTGCGGCTTTTCGGAACTGAGCCCTAAGCCTTTGGCAACTTCCAACGCCTGCTCATCCGTACACCCGGTAAAATCGGCACCAGTATACTGTTTCACGGCTTCGAGCATCGTCAGCCTGCGCCACGGGGGCGTTAAGTCGACACTTGTGCCCTGATACTCAATTTTGCCTGTGCCATACAATTTTTGCGCGCAATGATAAAACAGGTTTTCGCACAGCGTCATCATATCGTCGACGTTGGCATAAGCCTGATAAAGCTCGATAGTGGTGAATTCGGGGTTATGCTTAATAGACATGCCTTCGTTGCGGAAAATACGACCGATTTCGTAAACCTTTTCAAAACCGCCGACGATCAGACGCTTCAAATGAAGCTCTGTTGCGATACGCAAATACATGTCCAAATCCAGCGTATTATGATGCGTGATAAAAGGACGCGCAGCAGCGCCGCCCGCTTCTCCCATGAGAATAGGGGTCTCCACTTCGATAAACCCAACATTGTCGAGATATTCGCGTATGGATTTAATAATCAGAGAACGTGCTAAAAACGTTTGCTTGACTTCGGGGTTCACGATTAAGTCCACATATCGCTGGCGGTAGCGAAGGTCTGTGTCTTTGAGACCATGGAACTTCTCGGGCAGCGGCAGCAGAGACTTGGAAAGCAGCTCGATTTTGGATACTTTTACGGAAACTTCGCCTGCGTTCGTTTTAAAAACTTCACCTTCCACACCGATGATATCGCCGATGTCGAGCTTTTTATAAGCTTTATACGGTTCTTCTCCAAGCACATCACGGCGGACATAAAGCTGAATTTTGCCTTCAAAATCCTGCAGATGCGAGAAGCTCGCCTTGCCCATGACCCGCTTAGATAAAAGCCGACCTGCGATGCGAACGGTTTGCCCTTCAAGCGTATCAAAATCCGTCAGTATGTTTACGGACGAATGTGTCTTTTCAAACTTCGTGATGACAAAAGGATCTTTACCCGAATTTCTCAATTCTTCGAGCTTTTCCCTTCTGACACGAAGCACCTCGCTGAGTGTCTCCATTGACTGTTGGTTTTGGTTTTCCTCCATTGTTACCGCCCTTATCTGAAAATATCGATGATTTTAAACGTGACTGTGCCGCCAGGGGTAGACACTTCTGCCAGTTCGCCTGCTTTTTTACCCATCAGAGCGGCGCCCACAGGTGATTCGTTGGAAATGCGCTTCTTATCAGCATCGGCTTCTACCGATCCCACAATAGAATAAACCTCTTCCTCGTTGTATTCCATGTCAAGAATGCGCACGGTCGTACCGATGCTCACTGAAGTCACATCAATTTCGTTGTCTTCCACAACAACGGCATTGCGCAATAGCTTTTCAAGCTGCGCGATTTCGGTTTCAACACGGGCTTGCTCATTTTTAGCTTCATCATATTCCGCATTTTCAGAAAGATCGCCAAAGGCGCGGGCTTCCTTTATCTGCTCCGAAATCTGTGCTCTTTTAACGGTTTTCAAATAATCCAGCTTTTCCTGTTTTTCTTTTTGACCGTCTTTTGTGAGAATGATTTGCTCGTTTGTCATGGCTTCCTCCCGGTGATTATCTTTTGTTTAGATAATATGTGCTTTTTAAATGGTATTATACCTGCATATTTTTGTGGTAAGTCATGAATTAAGCCCATTTTTATAATATGGAGATTATATGGCAAGCAAAATTAGATGTCAAGAACTTCACGCACAATAAGTGTATAATATGTGTATAAACAGTTGATCAGGGCATACTTGCTTGGGTCACAGATATGCTTTGCTTATTGAATATCATATGCTATACTGGCTGCATAATAGAAAAGGTAAAAAACTATAGGGAATGGCTTGTGTTTCTAAAACATAAAGCATATAATGTATAAAAAAGTTTGTTAAATAATTATCAATGTATTATAAATCTTTCTTATTCTTAGGAGGTTATCAATGAAGGTATACAATTTCTCTGCAGGGCCGGCATGTCTGCCTGAAGCTGTGCTTGTTAAAGCGCGCGAAGAGCTCGTTATCTATGGCAACAGCGGCATGTCCGTGATGGAAATGAGCCATCGAAGCGCTGATTATGAAGCGATTATCAATCAGGCGGAAAAAGACTTAAGAGAGCTTATGACGATTCCCCAAAACTATAAAGTGCTCTTTTTGCAGGGCGGCGCGTCTATGCAGTTTTCTATGGTGCCCATCAATCTGATGACCACATACAAACGCGCATATTATTTGAAGACGGGTGCATTTGCCAAGAAAGCGATTTCTGAAGCGAAAAAAGTTGGAGAGGTCATTGTTCCAGTTTCCTCGGAAGACAAAACATTTTCTTATATACCCGAAACTACGCCCGATATGTTTGACAAAAATGCGGATTATGTGCACATCACCTCGAATAATACGATATACGGCACACGCTTTACCAAGCTGCCAGACACAAACGGAATATCCATCGTCAGTGATATGTCTTCGTGCATCCTATCCGAGACGATCAATGTCGGTGATTACGGTCTTATTTATGCCGGCGCACAGAAAAACATTGGGCCTGCGGGTGTCACCGTGGTCATCGTTCGTGAAGACCTTATCGGCAAAGCGCCTGAAAACACGTCTTCGATGCTGGATTACAAGATCATGGCAGACAACGACTCAATGTATAATACGCCGCCGACATACGGTATATACATTGCGGGGCTCGTATTTGCTCATCTGAAAAAAGAAGGCGGTGTGGAGGCGATGCAAAAACGCAACGAAGAAAAAGCCGCGTTGCTTTATGATTATCTCGATAGCTCGTCGCTGTTTAAGCCGACGGCAAATAAAAAGGACCGCTCGCTTATGAATGTGACGTTTGTCACAGGCGACGCGGAGCTGGATAAAAAATTTGTATCGGAAGCCAAAACGCAGGGCATTGTGAATATCAAGGGGCACAGAAGCGTGGGCGGGATGAGAGCCAGCATTTACAACGCGATGCCAGTCGAAGGCATAAAAACGCTGGTCAGTTTTATGAAAGAATTCGAGAAAAATGCGTAAGATAGTGAAAAGGAGCAAATAGATAGTATGTTTAAAATAAAAAAGCTCAATGCGATTTCTCATGTGGTTAATGAGTATTTGACACCGGATAAATACGATATCAGCGAAGATTTAGATAATTACGACGCAATACTTGTAAGAAGTGCAAAATGCCACGATCTTGACATGCCAAAGTGTGTGCTTGCGATTGCGAGGGCGGGCGCAGGCGTCAACAACATTCCCGTAGAAGAATGTGCGAAAAAGGGCATTGTGGTGTTTAATACGCCGGGCGCAAACGCAAACGGTGTGAAAGAACTCGTGCTTGCGGGTATGCTGATTGCAAGCCGTCACATTATTGAGGCCAATGAGTGGGTAAAGACGCTCAAAGGCAAGGGCGACGAGGTGCTGCCGCTTGTGGAAAAAGGCAAGAAGCAGTTTGTGGGGCCCGAAATTGCGGGAAAAACACTTGGTGTGATTGGTCTTGGTGCTATCGGCGTGATGGTGGCCAATGCAGCCCGTTCACTGGGTATGCACGTCATTGGCTACGACCCGTACATATCCATTGAATCTGCATGGGGGCTGGACCACGATGTACAGCGCGCCATAAACCTTGACACCGTGCTGACTAAGGCAGATTACATCACGCTGCATATTCCGCTGATGGATCAAACCAAAAGTTTTATCGGAGAAGCGGAATTCGCTAAAATGAAGGAAAACGCGGTGTTGCTGAACTTTGCAAGAAACGGTCTTATCAATTATGACGCGCTTTTTGATGCATTGGATAACGGCAGCATCAGCCGCTACGTAACGGATTTTCCCAATGATAAGCTGCTTTCTTACGACAGCGTGATCAGCATTCCGCATCTTGGCGCGTCTACACCTGAATCCGAAGAGAACTGCGCCATCATGGCGGCGACACAGCTCAAGGATTATCTCGAGACGGGCAAGATTGAAAATTCAGTGAATCTGCCGACTGCGGTTCTGCCGTTTACGGGCAAATTTCGCATTGCCGTGATTCACAAAAATATCACGGGCATGGTTGGACAGATTACCGCTTTTCTTGCTGAAACGGGCGCAAACATTACGGATATGGTGAACAAGTCTAACGGGGAGATCGCGTATACCGTGATCAACCTTGATGAAAAAGTCGCCGAAGCAACGATCCAAAAGATTCAGGAAATCAGCAGCGTGATTCGCGTGCGTACATTTGAAAGATAAAGAAAGAAGAGGCAGATATGGTCATCATTGAAATGGCAGACGGAAAGAAGATAAAAATTGAGCTTGCCGCCGATCAGGCACCGAACACAGCGGCTAACTTTAAAAGCCTGGTGTCAAAGGGCTTTTATAACGGGCTTATTTTCCACCGCGTCATCAGCGGGTTTATGATTCAAGGCGGCTGCCCCAGCGGCAGCGGCACAGGCGGGCCGGGGTACGCGATCAAGGGCGAGTTTGCGGCAAACGGCGTGGATAACACGCTCAGCCACAAGCGTGGCGTGGTGTCTATGGCGCGCGCGGCAGGGCACAACACGGCGGGTTCTCAGTTTTTTATCGTCCATGAGGACGCGCCATTCCTCGACAAACAATACGCGGCGTTCGGTCGCGTGACGGAGGGGATGGACGTGGTGGACGCGATTGCGGCGGTTCAAACTGACGCGGCGGACAGACCCAAAGAACCGCAGGTGATAAAAAGCGTGACGCTCACCGATGACGAGACGGTGACAGAGCCCCAAAAGGTTTAGTTATAAGTATTGTTGTTTCATGTATATCCCCGGTTGAAGGAAGCTTTGCCGGGGATTTTATCAACTATTTGATTTGTTACTACCACACATCAATAGACTTCATTTAGCCCAAACGGAATAATGAACCGCCATACTATTTGTTACAGCGGCTGAAAAGTTTTTTTACACATTGAATTTAAACAGCGTGACGTCCCCGTCCTGCATCACGTAATCCTTACCCTCCTGACGCACCAGACCTTTGGCTTTGGCGGCTGCCATGTCTCCGCACGCTTTGAGGTCTTCAAAGGCGACGATTTCCGCCCGGATAAAGCCGCGCTCAAAATCAGTGTGGATCTTGCCTGCCGCGCTGGGCGCTTTTGTGCCGCGCTCAATTGTCCATGCGCGCACTTCTTTTTCGCCCGCCGTTAAGTAGCTGATGAGGTTTAGGAGCTTGTAACTTTTTTGAACGAGCGCGTTAAGACCGCTTTGCGCAATGCCGAGCTCCTCCAAAAACATCTGCCGCTCTTCGGGTGAGAGCGTAGAAAGCTCCTCCTCCAGTTTGGCGCAGATCACCATCACTTCAGCTCCTTGCGTCTCTGCGAGCGTCAAAAGCGCGGACACCTGAGGCAGTGTATACGGATCTTTGCAGGATGAGTCTATTTCCGATATATTGGCGGCGTACAGCATGGGTTTATCGGTCAGCAGAAACAGCTCGCCCACCAAAGTGCGCTGCGCGTCATCCAGCTCCATGCACGCCGTGAAAATGCCCTTTTCAAGATTTGCTTTGACGAATTGCAGCGTGTCGCACTCGAAAGCGTACTTTTTGTCTCCGGACTTTTTCATTTTTTCGCTGCGCGTCAGCCGCTTGTCCACCGTTTCTATATCCGCAAAAATGAGCTCGAAGTTGATTGTTTCCGCGTCTCTTGTGCTGCCAATACTGCCGTCCACATGCGTGACATCGTCGTCCTCAAAGCAGCGAACCACATGCAGTATCGCGTCCACCTCGCGGATGTGCGCGAGAAATTTATTGCCAAGGCCCTCTCCGCGGCTGGCGCCCTTCACAAGCCCCGCGATATCCACAAATTCGATCACGGCAGGTGTGAATTTGGCGGGATGATAAAGGCTCGCCAAAAAGTCCATGCGTGCATCGGGAACAGGGACAACGCCGACGTTGGGATCGATGGTGCAAAAGGGATAGTTTTCGCTCGCCGCCCCTGCACCTGTGAGCGCGTTAAACAGCGACGATTTGCCTACGTTGGGCAGGCCGACAATGCCAAGCTTCATACATACCTCGTAGAAAATAATATTCACGTCATTATAGCGCCGTAAGAGAGCAAAATCAACTCGATTATAAGCAGCTTAATGGCTTTGCAGTTCAATACGCACATTTCCATCATCGTCAATCACAAGATGCATGGGCTTAATGAATTTATGATAGAATTGTTATTTTTTCGCGCTTATTTATTTTCAATGGGCGTCTCCTTTTCAATATATAAACTCAATTATACCAAGAAATGGTGCAAACTCAATGAACATACCATGAATTATCTGTTTTATGCAGGATAAAATTGCGGTTGTGAATCATATCAATTAGGTGTAAAATTATTTATTATAAATTTTCATCAACCGGCCAAGAGGCAGTGGGGAGGCAAACGTGTCAAAGACGATACAGGAGATAAACGAAAAGCTCAAAAAGGGAAAGGCCGTGGTGTTTACCGCCGAGGAAGCGGTGCAGATGGCCAAGGAGCAGGGTGTTGCCGCATGTGCGAAGAAAATCGACGTGGTGACGGCGGCTACTTTTGGCGCGATGTGCTCGTCCGGTGCGGTTCTTAATTTCGGTCACAGTGAGCCGCCCATCCGTATGGCGGAAATTTCGCTTAACGGCGTGGAGGCCTATGGTGGGCTTGCTGCTGTGGATACGTATATCGGCGCCACGCAGCCCGGGAAAACCACAGACATTGAATATGGCGGCGCGCATGTGATCGAAGACCTTATTGCGGGCAAAGAAGTGGAGCTTGTCGCGCGCTCGGGCGGTACAGATTGTTATTCGCGCAAGGAGATAAAGACCAAAATTTCGCTTGCGGATATGAACCAGGCGTATATTTTTAATCCTCGCAACGCATATCAGAATTATTCAGCGGCGACCAACACAACCAACAAGACAAAACGCACATATATGGGGACGCTGCTCCCGAACATGGGCAATATCACATATTCAACATCCGGAGAGATGTCTCCGCTGCTGAAAGACCCCAAGCTTCGCACCATCGGCATCGGTACGCGCATACTGTTGTGCGGCGGCGAGGGTTATGTTGTGTTTGAGGGTACGCAGGCTGTCAACAAAGTGAAGGAGCTTCCCAACAAAGACATGCATTATGCGGGATACACCCTGGCGGTGATGGGCGATATGCGTGGCATGAGCAGCGAATATATTAAAGCCGCAACGTTTGAGGGATACGGTGTATCGATGTATGTGGGTATCGGCGTGCCGATTCCCGTGATCGACGAAGATATGATGGCCGATCTTGCCGTACCCAATGAAGAGCTTCATACGTATGTCTGCGATTATGGTTTCAGCAGCCGTTCGCGCGAGGAATTGAAGCTCGTGAGCTACGCGCAGCTGCGGTCCGGTCAGGTGGAAATCGGTGCGAAAAAGATCAGAACGGCGCCGCTGTCAAGCCTGCTAAAAGCGCGCAAGATTGCGGGCGAGCTCAAAGAAAAGCTGCTGAATGGCAGCTTTGAGATGACGCAGCCGGCGGCAAAGCTGCCGCACAGAGACAGCGTGAATGCGTTGAATATAAAAGGGGATGAGTGACATGGAAAACAAACGCATCAAAATCGGGTTGACATTTCCGCCGGAAAAAACGGATAAGCCCGTCGTCACAAATCTTGTAAAATACGGCCTTACGTTTAATATTTTAAAGGCGTATATTTCGCCGGGGAAAACGGGCAATATTATACTCGAGATTTCCGGCAGCGATGATAATATCAGGCAGAGCCTTGCGTATCTTGAGGCAGAAGGCATTGTCGTCAAGATATATACGGACAGTGTGATTCACTACGAGGAAAAGTGCATGCACTGTGGTGCATGTACATCCGTGTGCCCGTCCGGTGCGCTTGTGATGAACAAGGAGACATGGGAGCTGGAGTTTAATATGGACAAATGCCTGCTGTGCGGGCATTGCGTGAGGGCGTGCCCCGCGCGCGCGATAAAAAGCTTTGACGAAGCCATTCTCTGATTATTCCAACAGGGACGAATACCGGCGTATCATCGCGGCGGATATGCCTTGCTGGCGGCTTGCGCACCTTGAGACCGAGCTGTTTATATGCGCGGATAAGCTGTGTGAACAGGCATCAATACAAGAAGTGCGTTCGCTCCGCTTGGAATTGGATACGTATATCGCGGTAAATCCGCAGTTTTTGAAAAGCCTTACACCGGTTGAACCTGAACGAAACGCGCCCGAAACGGTTAAGTCTATGTGCCGTGCGGCAAAATGCGCCGATGTGGGGCCCATGGCGGCGGTGGCCGGAGCGTTTTGTGCTCATGTGGGGTGCGAAATACTCAAAACATCAGAGCAGGTCATCGTCGAAAACGGCGGCGACATTTTTATTAAGACGGACAAGCCAAAAACGGTGGCGGTGTTTGCGGGAAGCAGCCCGTTGAGCCTCAAGGTGGGAATTGTGGTGGATTCGCGTGAAATGCCGATGGCCGTCTGCACGTCGTCCGGCACGGTGGGGCCGTCGCTCAGTTTCGGGAAAGCGGACGCGGCGGTGGTCGTGTCTCCAAACGCGTACCTTGCGGATGCCTGCGCCACGCGGCTGGGAAACGAAGTGACATGCGCTGCGGATATTGAACGCGCGCTGGAGGTTATCATGCGCGTACCGGGCGTGACCGGCGCCATGGCCATTGTGGGCGATGTGTGCGGCGCGGTGGGCGAAATTCTGCTGAAAACGCTTTAACCGAGGATTTGCGAATTATGCGTTTTCCGTTTGTTTTGCTTTTCTGCGGTCTGCAAAGTGTTTTATCCAATACACAACGCAGATTTCCATCCAACAGATTCCCCAAAACGCCTGATGTACAGCATTGCTGAGAACACCGTCATTGATTATTGGTCGCTCGATTAATTAGCGTAATGGCGGATATAATTGTCATACCCAGCCCGCACCCACCCCAAGTTAAAGCTAGCCACTTCCATGTGTTTTGATATTTGATTGATTCAATCGCGCTTCGCAATATACACGTTGTAAAGAAAACTGAAAATGAAATCCAAGACGAGATCATCGTTATTGAGAATAAATCCAACATCGGCTTTCCATAAAAAGTGTTGAAACCGCTGCATAGATATAGAGATGCAAGCAATGTAAGAAAGGCATTTCTATAAGCTTTCCCTTGCTCGATCCGCTGTCTTTCATCGAATTGGTTTTTGCGTTTACTCATTCTGTTTTTCCTCCCAAAACAAATCGTTTAATGTTTTTCCCAGAGCTTTGCATATGGAAACGCAGAGCTTAAGCGAAGGGTTGTAATCTCCGCTCTCAATCAAACCGATGGTTTGTCTTGTTACGCCGACTGCTGCGGCCAACGATTCCTGACTCATGTCCTTTTCTATTCTGGCAATCTTCATCTGTTTGTTTTTCATCATCTTGACTCCTCGTATTAACATTATAGCTTTAAAATAGTAAAATGACAAATATAAATTGCATTTAGACTTATATAATGTACAGTTTATAACTGAAAGTTGAATGAATAGTCATATTCGCATTTCACCAAAAATGAATGTTGATATCCAAGCATGACAAATAAGCTTATGTGATACGAACTGGCGTCTGTATCCATTGATTTTTTACTGTTTTCGATGTAGAATATACAATCAGATGATAATAGATATACGCGATGAGTATCATAATCATATAGAAGAAGCGGCCAAAATCATTGAAAAAGGCGGGCTCGTCGGCATGCCGACCGAGACGGTTTACGGGCTTGCGGCGAACGCCTTTGATGAACAGGCGGTGGCTTCGATTTTTGAAATAAAGGGACGGCCGCAGGACAACCCGCTTATTGTGCATGTGGACGGAATACTTATGGCTCGTGAGCTGGGAGAACTGTCTGAAAAAGCTCAAGTGCTGGCGGCTGAATTCTGGCCGGGGCCGCTTACCATGGTGGTGAAAAGCACTGGGCGCGTGCCCGTATCTGTAAACGCGGGGCTGGATACGGTGGGGCTGCGCATGCCCGACTGTGACGCGGCGCTCAGCCTGATAACGGCGGCGGGTGTGCCCATTGCGGCACCCAGCGCGAACAAATCCGGCAGCCCCAGTCCCACAACGGCGGCACATGTGGCAGCCGATTTCGAAGATAGTCTGACGGTGCTGGATGCGGGAGAATGCCGCATCGGTCTTGAATCCACGGTGATTGATATGACGCGGGAAGTGCCGGTCATTTTACGCCCCGGCGCGGTGACGCAGGAGATGATTGCGGCGTGTATCGGCGAGGTGGACTGCGCAAATGCGTTTACGCCGTTTGAGGGCGACAAGCCTGCCGCACCCGGCATGAAATACCGTCATTACGCACCCAAAGCGGATATGACGGTGGTGGAAGGGCAGCCCGCTTCGGTGACTGAGGCGATCAAGTATCTTTATGACAAGGATCTGAAGAAAGGCGAAAAGCCGCTGGTTCTTGCGTTGCAGGAGAACAAAAGGTATTATGGACGACGAGATCTTGCCGTAACGGGCAGTATTCGTGACGCGAGTGAGACCGCAAAAAACATATATGCGTTGCTTCGCAGAGCGGATGAAGAAGGTTATTCCAAAATTTATTTTGAAGCAGTACCAAAATGCGGTATAGGGTTTGCCGTGATGAACAGGGTTTATAAAGCGGCGGCGTATAATATAGTAAAGGTTTAGGAGGTAAATATAATCAATGAACGTTCTTTTTGTGTGTACAGGCAATACATGCAGAAGCCCCATAGCGGAAGAACTGGCGGATGATGCAGCCGGCCGAAGTACTCACTTAAAAGACATGTCGTTTCAATCGGCCGGTACGTTTGCCTGCGAGGGAACGCCTGCGTCTCCCGAAGCGGTGGAGGTGATGGCCGAGGTTGGTTTGGATATTGAAAAGCACCGTGCGCAGCAGTTTGACAGGGAGCTCGCGCAGTGGGCTGATATCATACTCGCGATGGAAGCAAGGCACATCGAAGAGATGGAAGC
The DNA here is from genome assembly GCA_003249555.1 of Clostridia bacterium. Lineage (GTDB taxonomy): Bacteria > Bacillota > Clostridia > Christensenellales > SZUA-584 > SZUA-584. The sequence goes on from QKIQ01000061.1 coordinate 68,783, forward strand.
GATGGCGCCCGATCAGGAAGACAAAATGCACACGCTTTTGGGGTATGCGGCGGGTATAGACGGGTATCCGGGAGAATCAGGCTTTGATATCATGGATCCGTACAGAGAACCGGTGGAAGATTACCGGCTTGCGCGCGATCAGATAAAGCAAGCCGTCAGCCGCGCTTTGCAGCGTTTGGGAAAAAAGCAGTAAAAATCTTTGAACAAGCGGGACGACCATGTGCCGCTTGTTTTTATGCCAAAAAGCGGCCTGAGCCGCGACTGTACATACTTGCATTTGCATAGTATAATACGCGTTGGGAGGATATACCCATGCGGAAGATAAAAATACTGATCTGTGTGCTGGCCGTGCTTATACTTGCGGCATGTGCTGCCGTTCAGGAACCGGTATTTGATATGATGCCTTGGCTGGATGCGGTGAAGGCGATGGATTATGAAGCCATGTGGGTGCTCGTTGAGCCCGCGGTGAATATAGAAAAAGAAGACTTTATCAACAAATACAACAACATATTTTCGGGTCTCGGCGTAAAAGAGATCACGTTTGACAACATTTCTGGGCCAGACGAAAACGGCTGTTTCACATACACTGCCACATATAAAACCGAGGAGTATGGTGATTTTCCCAACGATTTTTCACTTCAAATGGTTTGGAACGAAGAGGGAAACCGCGTTTATTGGGATTATTCTCTCATTTTCCCGGATATGGATGAAGGCAGCACGGTGCGTATCAAGACGCTCAATGCATGCCGTGGAGAGATTTTTGCGGATGACGGCACGCTGCTGGCGCAAAACGCGTATGCTGATACGCTGTTTATGGATACCATGAAGATAGAGGATATAACGGCAGTGGGCAATGTGGTGTGTCCGCTGACAGGGATGACGCAAGATGAACTGCAGGAGATGTATGACAAAGCCCTCGAGGACGGAACGCAGTTTGTGAAACTAGACGCGTATTTTGCAGAGGAGCTAAGCGAGTCGCAAAGGCAGAGTATACTGAGCGTGGCGGGGTTGGGCATAGACGACAAGATGTATACGCCTATCCGTGACTATCCGCTTGGGGAAAGCGCGGCGCACATTATTGGATACATGGGTTATCCCGATGCCGAAAATATACCCGAAGGTTATACAGACTCGGATAAACTGGGCGTGGCAGGGCTCGAAGCGGCCTATGAATCCCAGCTGCGCGGCAAAGACGGTAAAATCATATATATAGAAAACAAGTGGGGCGATAACGTCCGCACGCTCTTTGAAGTGCCGATGGAGGAAGGGCAGGACCTTCGCCTCGCTGTTGAAGCTGATTTGCAGAAAAAAGCGTACGAGGCTCTGAAAACGAACTTGAGTCTTGAAGAAGGCCAGTCTGGCGTGGCGATTGTGATGGATGCGCAAAACGGTTATGTGCAAGCCATGGCGCAGTATCCTTCCTATGATGACAATTGGTTCACGTTTTCTTTATCTGAAGAAAACCTTGAATATATCAATTCGGGTGTTCAGCCGTTGTACTCACTGGCTACACAGGGCAATTATCCTCCGGGAAGCGTGATCAAACCGTTTTCGGCAACGGCTGCGCTGGAAGCAGGCGTGATTACGGCGGAGACCGAATTTGATGGTCAGATCGTGGACAATAAATGGCAGCCCGAAGATGTTCATGTGAGTGTGACGCGTATCAATGATAAAGCAGGTTCGCCGCTGAAGCTGGCAAACGCGCTGAGATCGTCCGACAACATTTTTTTTGCGTTTGCGGCTTTACGGCTGGGTGCGGATAAGTTGGTCGATTATTATAAGCGAATCGGATTTGAGCAAGAAATGCCGTTTGATTTGCCAGTGAATACATCGGGCGTGGTCAACTCGGGCACTATGATGACGGATCAGTTGCTTGCTGATATGGGCTACGGGCAAGGCCAGCTTGTTTTGGCCCCCATACAGCTCGCGGCCATGTACACGGCGTTTGCGAACAAAACAGGCGATATGATGCAGCCATTGCTTGTCAAAAAGATATGCCGCACCGAGGGGCTTGATTATGTGACGCTGAGTGAAAGAGAAAAAACGGTGTGGATAGATGATGCGGTGTCGCAGCACAGTCTCGATACATTAACACCTATGCTGCAGGAGGTTATTGACCATGGCACCGGCCATGACGCGGACATCTCCGGTGTTCCCATGGCGGGGAAAACGGGCACCGCGGAAATTCAAAATAAAGCCCGTGAGATTTCTTGGTTCGCCTGCTACTGGCTGGATGGCTATTATGATCGTCTCGTGGTGGTGATGGTGGACGTCGCGGCAGAGAAAGGTCCTGTAAAATTTGCAATCGCCAAAGAACTGCTTGCGCCATAAAGCAGATATCACAATTTATGTAGTAAGGAGACAGACATGATTACCAGCGCGTTTATTCCGGGCACGGAGAATCTTGAGGAACCGTTTGCCATCCGCAAAGAGGTTTTTGTGGAGGAACAGAGCATATCAGAAGAGGAGGAGTTTGATGCATTTGATTCGCAGGCGCTCCATTTAATCGTTTATGTGGATGAGCAGCCGGCCGCGACGGGACGCATCTGGCACGACGGAAAAACGTTCCGCATAGGGCGGCTTGCCGTACCTAAGAAGTTTCGCGGCCAGAAGATCGGGGACCTTGCACTAAGGCTGCTGCTGTACAAGTCGTTCACATCGGGCGCGAAAACGGTGGAGATCAGTGCCCAGACTTACATTGTGCCGTTGTATAAAAAGTTTGGATTTAAGGAATACGGAGAAGAATATATGGAGGCAGGTATTCCTCATATCGCGATGAGAGTCGGCAAAGACGAGGTGGTTTACCCGTCGGCCTGCCACGGACAGCAATAAGGAGCAGAAATGGCTATTGAAATCAAACCGGGCCTTTGCGCACAGGCAGAGACCGTTGTGGAAACGAAGGATACGGCAAAAGCGGTGGGAAGCGGACTTGCAGAGGTGTTTGCGACGCCTGTGATGATTGCGCTTATGGAAAAAGCGGCGTATACGGCGGTGCAGCCGCAGCTGCCGCAAGGCTATTCCACTGTGGGCATTTATATCGGCGCGTCTCATCTGGCGGCAACGCCTGTGGGTGTCAAAGTTTGGGCCAAAGCCACGCTCACAGAAACGGACGGAAAGAGGCTTAAATTTGACATTGAAGCGTTTGACGAAAGAGATAAGATCGGCGAAGCGCGGCATGAACGCTTTATTATTGAAGAAAACCGCTTTTTAAAGAAAGCGTACGAAAAGGCACAAAAGCAATGACGGCAGATCTGCACATTCACACGACGTATTCGGACGGAGAGCTCACGCCGCGGGACGTGGCACGAAAAGCGGCGGCGGCGGGTCTTAATGCTTTCGCCATCACGGATCATGATGAATGCCGCGGGTTTGGCGAGATCATTAAGACAGACGGCATCACGGCGATTGCGGGCATAGAGTTCGCGGCGCAGCTTGAGGGAGAGGTGCATGTGCTCGGGCTTAACATCGACTGTGGCAACGAGGCGTTGATGGCGCATGTGGAAAAGGCTGCGAATTCACGCCTTAATAGGGCGGCAGAGATCATTGAACGTCTGAACAGGGATGGCATCACGGTCAGTATGGACGACGTGAAAGAAGTTTGCGGCGGCGACGTGATCGGTCGGCCGCATATTGCATCGGTATTGGTTAAAAAGGGTTTTGCCGCATCGGCGGCAGACGCGTTCGGCCGGTATCTTTCCAGCCGCGCGCCGTATTATGTACCCCGGAATAAAATTACGGTGAACAGAGCGGCAGAACTGATTTTGGGAGCGGGAGGCAAACCGGTGCTCGCTCATCCGGGGCTGCTTGGCGGCAGCAAGCGAAACGTTCTGATATCGAAAGTCAAACACATGGGATTTTGGGGTGTGGAAGCATATCATCCCGCCCATACCGACGGACAATGCATAGAATTTGAGAGCATGGCAAGACAGGCGGGGCTTTTTGTGACGGCAGGGAGCGACTTTCATGGCAGCTCTACTCCGAGGGTTGGTATCGGTGAAGAAAGACGTACAAGCAACTATTTGGAAGAAAGCATGTTGGTTTTGATCAATGAAAGTGAAAAAAGGTCATAAATACATTCTTTATAGATATTGATTGTGCCACGTATAAGTGCTACAATATGCGCGGGACAGGGATAAATCGATTAAGGTGGGTAAAGTAATTGAATTCCTTTGACAGTGACATAAAGATATTTGCAGGTTCCTCAGGCATGCCTTTTGCGAAAAAAATGTGCAAATATCTCGGCAATGATTTGGGGGACTCCGAAGTTATCACTTTTTCCGACGGCAACATTTTTTTGCGAATCAAGGAAACGGTCCGAAATATGGATGTTTATGTGGTTCAGCCGATCGGGATGAATCCAAACAATGAATTTGTGGAAATACTTTTTTGGATGGATGCGCTTAAACGCGCAAGCGCGAACTCGGTGACGGCGCTGGTGCCGTATTTCAGCTATGCGAAGGGCGATAAAAAAGACGAACCGCGTGTATCAATACGTGCGCGTGTCTGCGCGGAAAGCATTGAATTGGCCGGTGCCGACAGGATTGTTGTGATGGATCTTCACAGCGCCCAGGTACAAGGCTTTTTTAAAAAGCCTGTGGATCACCTGCTTTCGCTGCCAATCATGTGTGAATATGTGAAAGGCCTCGACATCATGGAAAACATCTGTGTGGTGTCTCCTGATGCCGGCTACGCCAAAACGGCACGCAAATATGCGGATTACCTGCATTGTCCCGTGGCCATTGGCGACAAGACACGATACGGCCACGATGAAAATGCGCACGTGCTTTCCATCATTGGTGATGTGGAAGGCAAAAACTGCATGATCGTTGACGACTTTACGGTATCCGGCGGCACGCTGGTAGACACGGCGCATGCGCTTAAAAAACACGGTGCAAAGCGTATCATTGCCTGTCTGTCGCATGTCATCGTGCGTGAAAAGGGTTTAAAAGCGATTGAAGAAAGCCCGATTGAGATGGTGGTGGGAACGGACAGCGTGCAGAATCCGATTGTTGCAAAGAGCAGCAAATTCGTATCTGTTTCGGTGGCGCCGTTGTTTGCGGAGGCGGTATTGCGTATTCACGAGAAGGAATCGGTCAGCCCGCTTTTCTCCAAAGTGCCTAAAAAAGTTGTCGACGATATCTAAAAAATGCAAGTACGGACAAACAAAGTTGCATTTTACAATTCAAAATTAGCCAAAAGTTGCGAGCGTTTTGCAAATGTTGAATTAGAAACATGAACAAATTGCAAAAAAACACTTGCATTTTAAACAGGGTATGCTATAATAGGCCTAGATAGGAAGAAACAATGACGTTTGTTCAGAGTAATCGCTCTTGAATAGACGTCTTTTCTTCATTAATAAGAAATAGTATAAACGGATGACGAATATCAATCGGCCGTATGACCGGCTGCGATGACGGAGCGGGATATGGATAAAGCACAAATCACAGTGGCTATGCAAAATGAGCAGGCTGCTGAAAAAATTAAATATGCGTTACAGCGAAACGGTTTTTCTGTCGATATTTGCACATCCGGAAACGAAACGCTCAGAAAGGTGCGTACCGGACCTCCTGACATACTGCTTGTCAACTTTGAGATGCCGGATGTCACCGGCCTTGAAGTTGCAACGATCTTAGGCGATGAAAATCTGTGCAGTATCATATTATTCATCACGAACACTCAAAGAGACTTTTGCGTGTCAATCGTTGAAGACTATGATATCACGCTGCTGCTAAAGCCCATAAACCGAGTTGCGCTATTAAGTACGATAGATACCGTGCTTCAAAACAGGCGGCGCATGGGTAAGATGGAAAAGGAGCTCAAACAGCTTAAGAAAGGCCTGGAAGAAAGAAAGATCATCGAAAAGGCGAAAGGCATTCTGATGAAACGCAAAAGCATTTCGGAAGGCGAGGCCTATCGCAGGATACAAAAGATGAGTATGGATTCAAGGGTGGCTATGCGCGATATCGCGCTGAAGATTGTCGAGCTGTCGCAGAAAAAGACATGAAGGGGTGAAAGTATGAAAAAGGTAGAAATGATTGTCCGTCCTGAGATGATGGAGAAGGTCAAAGCAGTTGTCGAAAGTGTGGGAGCAGGCGGCATGACGGTTTCATCCGTGCTGGGCTGTGGCGCACAAAAGGGAAAAAAGGAAGTGTATAGGGGTACCGAGATGGTGATTAACCTCTTGCACAAGCTCAAAATTGAAGTGGTGGTTCCTGACGGTTTGGTTGACAAGTTTGTTGATGCGATTATTGCGGGAATCAAAACCGGCGAGGTTGGCGATGGCAAAATATTCGTATTACCGATCGATGATGCCGTAAGAGTCAGAACCGGTGAAAAGGGAGACGTGGCGCTGTAAGCTTTAGACGCAATCGAAAATAATAAGGTAATGTACTGGCTCGAAGCAGAACCGGCATTAAAAGTTTTTACAGCTTTTATTGTGCGGTTTTTTTGTTCCAATGAGAGATGCAGTATAAATAGGGTAAGCAATAATAAGTTTTGATTTTTGAAAGGTGGAATGACAAATGACTGAAGAATTATTGGCAAAAGTGGGGACGCTCGATACGCTATGGGTGCTTATCGCAGCAATTCTTGTGTTCTTCATGCAGGCCGGATTCGCAATGGTTGAGGCTGGCTTCACACGTGCGAAGAACTCAAGCAACATTATCATGAAGAACCTGATGGATTTTGCTATTGGATCTCTCCTGTTCTTCGTGGTTGGTTATGGTCTGATGTACGGCGACGACGTGGCCGGTATTATCGGCGGCAGCAAGTTTATCGATCCGGCGCTGACTGACGCTCCTGTCTCGATCATATTCCAGACGGTGTTCTGCGCCACAGCGGCGACGATCGTATCGGGCGCGATGGCTGAAAGAACAAAGTTCTCCTCATATATCGTATACAGTGCGGTAATTAGTATGATCATTTATCCGATCGCCGGACATTGGCTGTGGGGCGGCGGCTGGCTTTCGACACTCACAATCGGCAGCTGGACCGGCATGATCGACTTCGCGGGTTCCACGCTGGTTCACTCCGTGGGCGGCTGGTGCGCTCTTGTGGGCGCGGCCATTCTTGGGCCTCGTATCGGCAAGTTTAAAGAAGACGGCACGCCCAATGCCATACCGGGACATAACATCGTTATCGGCGCGCTCGGCGTATTTATCCTCTGGTTCGGCTGGTTCGGATTCAACCCCGGCTCTACGCTGGCTCTGGATGAGAGCATCGGCCACATAGCCATGACGACCAATCTTTCGGCCGCGGCTGGTGCGCTTGCGGTAATGATCATCACTTGGGTGAAGTATGGCAAGCCGGATGTCTCGATGACACTTAACGGCGCGCTGGGCGGCCTTGTGGCCATCACGGCAGGCTGTGCGGCAGTCAGCATGTGGAGTTCCATCGCAATCGGCGTGATTGCGGGTATCGTGATCGTGGCGGGCGTTCCGTTCATTGAAAAGGTTCTCAAGATTGACGACCCGGTGGGTGCGGTTCCGGTTCACTGCTTCAGCGGTGTAGTGGGCACGCTGCTGGTGGGTGTGTTTGCCACAGATGGCGGCTTAATCACCACAGGTTCCTTCGACCTTCTCGCAGTGCAGGCAATCGGCGTGATTGCATATGCGGTTTGGACACTTGTTCTCGCACTGGGATTGTTCCTGGGTATCAAGAAGACCATTGGGCTCAGGGTGTCCAAGGAAGAAGAAATCATGGGTCTGGATATGGGCGAGCATGGCACAGTGGGCTATGCGGACTTTGTCCTTAAAATGTAGTAATCAATGACAAGAGTATAATAAATATTATTCGTGGGCTGCGCGGGCTTTGCAAGCGCAGCCCATACTTTTTACTAAAAGCCTTATTTATATCTCGTTGCTTTCAAACAAATCGTCATATGTGACATCAAGCGCTGTTTTGATTGCGTTAATTTCCCACGAATAGATGTGCCGCTGACCCACCTCGATTTTGGCTAAAGAACTTCGTGTTACATACAGCTGCTTTTTTGGCGCTGTGCTTAAATGCGCGCCTATGTGCAAAAGAATAAAACTGTGATATGATTAGCCCTGAAAAAAAGGAGACAATATGGATAACGATACGATATACGCGCCCGCCACGCCGAGCGGCGGTGCAATTGCCGTGGTGCGTATCTCGGGGCCGGATGCGCATAAAGTGCTGAGCGCTGTGTTTCGCGGCAAACAGCAAAAACAGCAGCACGCGCGGCTATACCGGGGATATATAGAGGATGAAACAGGACGCGTTGACGACGTGATGGCGGCCTGCTTTTATGCGCCGCGAAGTTATACCGGCGAGGATATGGCCGAAATATATGGTCATGGCGGCCGCGTGACCATCGCGCGTGTATTAAGCGCGCTTGCAAAAAACGGCGCACGGCTGGCAGACCCCGGGGAATTCACACAGCGCGCATTTTTGGCGGGCAAGATGGATCTGTCCGCAGCAGGCGCGGTGATGGAGCTGATCGGCGCGAATTCGGCGGCGGCGGCGGATGCCGCACTGCGGCAGCTTTCGGGCGGCCTGTTTGAAAAAATTTCAGCCATTCAAAGCAAGCTTACGGATGCGCTTGCCATTATTGAGGCGGGCATTGAATATCCCGAGGAAGACATTGAGGCGGATATACAAAGGGATGCCATGCCGCTGATTGAAAGTGCGCGGCTGGGTGCGCAGCGGCTTGCAGACACATTTGCTTCCGGGCGCATGCTGGGCAGCGGTTTCGGTGTGGCGATTGTGGGGCGCCCCAACGTGGGCAAATCGTCGCTTTTCAACTTGCTGCTTGATAAAGACCGCGCAATTGTCACAGCCATTCCGGGAACCACGCGTGATGTGGTGGACGATGTGATCATCAAGCATGGATTTCCTGTGCGGATTATTGACACGGCGGGCATTCGCTATCATGCCGACGAGGTGGAGAAAATCGGCATTGAACGCGCCAGAAACGCGGCCAAAGACGCAGATCTTAAGTTTTTCGTTATTGACCGTAGTGCAGGCATAACACAGGAAGATATGCAGATCTATTCGGCGCTTGAGGGCAGCCGGATTGCGGTGCTTAACAAGAGTGACCTTGATGCCAAAGTGACGCGTGACGAAGCGGAAAAAGCATTTGGATGTGACATCATTGAGGTGAGCGCGGCAACGGGCTTTGGAAGAGACGCGTTGATGGATGCCATCAAACTGCCCGAATTCGGTGAAGCGGACGATGTGGTGGTTACCAACGAACGGCATTGGCAGCTGCTAAACACGGCTGCACAGAGTCTCGAGGCCGCGGTTGTCGCATTTGACACCGCCGATCTTGACTGTGTGACCATCGATATCAAAGAAGCGTGGGACAAGCTCGGCGAGATTACGGGTGTGACCGCGACGGAAGAGATTATCAATAACATTTTCGATACATTTTGTTTGGGGAAATAGACATGGGATACTTTGCGGGAAAATACGATGTGATTGTGGTGGGCGCGGGTCACGCAGGTTGTGAGGCGGCGCTGGCTCCCGCGCGCATGGGGTTTAAAACGCTGCTGCTGACGATCAATCTGGATGGCATCGCGTTGATGGCATGTAATCCGTCGATCGGCGGCACGAGCAAAGGCCATCTTGTGCGCGAAATTGATGCATTGGGCGGTCAGATGGGGCTGTGTGCTGACGCGGCGTATATGCAGATTAAGATGCTGGGAACCTCCAAGGGAGCGGCCGTGCAGTCGATACGTTCGCAGCAGGATAAAAAGCTGTATCAGCGTGTGATGAAATGGACGCTGGAGAACACGGATAACCTTGATATCGCAAGCGCAGAGGTGTCCCGCGTGAATACAAAAGGCGGCCGCGTCTGCGGCGTGGAAACGAGTCTCGGGGCATGTTATGAAGCGCGAACCGTGGTGCTTTGCACGGGCGTCTATTTGAAGGGACGTGTCATCATAGGCGAACACAGTGTGTTTGCGGGGCCATCTGGTTTGGCGCCGGCAGACAAGCTGAACCTTGCTGAGCTTGGGTTTCGCGTTCAGCGGTTTAAAACGGGAACGCCGGCTCGCGTGGATAAACGCAGCATTGACTTTTCAAAAACCGAGCCGCAGTACGGAGACGACAGGCCGCAGTACCATTCGTTTATGACAAAGAATGCGCTCAAAAAACAGCATCCTTGCTACCTGACATATACCACAGAGAAAACGCACGATATTATACGGCAAAATATTCATCGCAGCCCGCTTTTTAGCGGCACGATCGAAGGCACAGGCCCGCGCTATTGCCCGTCTATCGAGGACAAGGTGGTCAAGTTTCCGCACAGGGAACGGCATCAGATATTCATTGAACCGGAAGGTGAATGGACAAACGAAATGTATGTACAGGGAATGAGTTCGTCGCTGCCCGAAGAGGTACAAAAGGATATGTACAGAAGTGTACCGGGGCTGGAGAACGTGGTGTTTATGCGCACGGCTTACGCGATTGAATACGACTGCATCGATCCGCTGGGAATCAAATCGTCTCTGGAATCCAGAGACGTGAGCGGCCTTTTCTGCGCCGGACAGATTAACGGTACATCGGGTTACGAGGAAGCGGCGGCGCAGGGGATCGTGTCGGGCATCAATGCCGCGCAATATTTAAAGCAGGAAGAACCGCTGGTATTAGGGAGAAGCGATGCTTACGCGGGTGTGCTCATCGATGATCTTGTGACCAAGGGCACCTTAGAGCCGTACAGGATGATGACGGCGCGCGCAGAGTACCGTCTGCTGCTGCGGCAGGATAATGCGGATGTGCGTCTTACCGAAAAAGGCCGCCGCGTGGGACTTGTGACGGATGAACGGTACGATGCGTATATGAGCAAGCGTGAGGCGGTGGAGAAGGAAAAACAGAGGCTATATGGCTGCAGTGTGGATGTTCAAAGGGCGAATGCGCTTCTTGAAAGTAAAGGCCAAAGCAAGCTGAAAACTTCGGTAAAAGCCGCGTCGCTGCTCACGAGGCAGGGCATCGGTTATGCCGACTTGGCGTCGGTCTGCGGTGCGGATGCGCCGGATGATGTGGCTGAGTGCGTGGAAACCGAAATTCGGTATGCGGGTTATATCGAAAAACAGGAGCGGCAGGTGGCGCGGTTTGCTTCGATGGAAAAGAAGAGGCTGCCGCCGGATTTTGATTATAAGACGCTGGGTGGGCTGCGCCTTGAAGCGGCGGCGAAGCTCAACGCTGTGCATCCCGAAACGCTGGGGCAGGCGATGCGTATTTCCGGCGTGTCTCCGGCGGACATATCGGTGCTTGCCGTCTATTTCAGCAGCAAAAAACAATAGCGTTTGTGATAATGACACTTTGCGCTATTGCGGCCTTTCGGTATAATTGCTAATATAAGCGTATGAAAACGCATGTCAGGGAAAAATTGATCGGATTTGGCATCAAACATGGTGATATCGTGGGCGCGGCGGTCAGCGGCGGCATTGATTCGATGGTACTGCTTGATGTTTTATGCAATTTGCGCACGGAAATGAACATAATATTAGTGGCTTTTCATTTCGAGCACGGTATTCGCGGTGAAAAGTCGCTTGAGGATATGCGCTTTGTGTTGAGAGAATGTGAAAAACGCGATGTGAAGTGCGTAACAGGCCGTGAGGATGTGTTAAGACTCTCGCGTGAAAAGGGTATATCCGTGGAAACCGCAGCGCGTGAAGCGCGGTATGCGTTTCTGGATGCGCAGGAAGCGGCCTTTATCGCTACGGCGCATCATGCGGGCGATATGGCGGAGACGGTCATTATGAATCTGTGTCGGGGGAGCGGCCTTGCGGGGCTATGCGGCATTCCCGCGGTGCGGGGGCGCTATATACGGCCGCTGCTGGATATTGCTCGGGAGGACATTGAAAAGTACGCTGAGAAATACGGTGTCTCATATGTCCATGACAGCACCAACGATGACACGGACTATACACGCAATTACATACGGGCTCAGATATTGCCGAGGCTGAAAGCTGTCAATGATCAGTCAATATTGCACATATGCCAGACTGCCAAGTTGCTCGCGGAGGACGAGGCGGCATTGACTCAAGCGGCAATACATGCCGACGGTATTAAAGAAACAAAATGCGGCGTGGCTGTGGATATCGATGCGCTTTTTAACCAGCCGATTGCCGTTCGAAAACGTATGCTTCGGTTGGCGTTGCGGCGGCATTGGGGCCTTATGGATTTGACGCAGGGGCATGCGGACGATTTGCTGAACCTGGCGGAAAAGAGGCGGTCGGGCAAACGCATAGAACTGCCGCACGGTCTTTGGGCAGCCGTGGAATACGGCAAACTGAGTATTGGCAAAAACAAGGGAAAGACGTATAATAATACTTTAATTGACTTTCACGGAGAAGGTCGGTATATGTTTGGAAATACCGTTCTTGTTTGTGGACAATGCCGGACAGCCTTGAGCTTTATGCAAGGAACCGAGTATTTTGACAGCGAATCTTTAAACGGTGCATGTTTTCGTACAAGGCGTGAAGGAGATTACATTTATCCGTTGGGGCTGGGAGGTAAAAAGCGTCTCAGCGATTATCTGTCGGATAGAAAAGTGCCGCTGCGGCAGCGAGATTATCTCGTGGTGCTTGCAAGGGGCAGCGAGGTGCTGTGGGTCGTGGGCATTGGTGTTTCAGAAACGTCTAAAGTCAAAAAAAACAGCCAATGCTTTAAGATAGAATATGAGGAGAATTGAAAATGCATAACGACATCTTGCGGGTGCTTTATACCGAAGAGCAGCTTAAAAAAAGGGTTAAGGAGCTGGCGGCGCAAATCAGACGCGATCTTAACGGACAGGAGGTCCTCACAGTCGGAGTTCTTCGGGGGGCTGTGATGTTTTATGCGGATCTAATCAGAGAGCTGGACATACCCGTTCATATGAATTTCATGTCGGTTTCAAGCTACGGGTCATCGTCGGTGTCTTCCGGCGCAGTGCGCATTCAGTACGATCTTGAGGAAGACATTTCAGGCAAAAACGTGCTGATTGTAGAAGATATCGTGGATTCGGGGCTCACCCTGCAGTATTTGACAAAAACGCTTAAGTCTCGCAACCCCGCTATGCTGAAAACGTGCTGTCTGTTCGACAAGCCGGAACGGCGCACTGTCGATTTTAAGCCGGACTATGTGGGTTTTGAAGTGCCCGATGTGTTCATCGTGGGGTATGGCCTTGATTATGCGGAAAAATACCGCAATCTCAAATATATCGGAGAGCTTAAACCGGAAATCTACAATTGACGGTAAAGCCGTTCTTAAGATGATTGTTTAAACATCGTTCATATCTGGTCAATTGAAAACCATATAGCGATATGATAGAATGTCAGACAAAATAAAACGAGGAGGACAGCAATTTGAAGAAATCAGCTCGTGGGTCGCTGATATACATACTTGGTTTTGCCGTGGTATTATTTTTGATCAACTGGTTAACGGCGGCCAATACAACTGATTCGCGCAAGATAAAATATGACGACTTTTTAAAGTACGTGGAGAATAAGCAGATCGGATCGGTCGTGATCATGGATCATGATCTTTATGCGCTGAAAACACAGACACAGGTTGTTAAAGATAAATTTCCGACTGAATACGATTATTATGTATATATACCGAATCTTGAACAGTTTAATGAGGATATTAAGGCAATAACGGGTGCCGAAAATACGCTGGAATATGGATTTGAAAGCTTCACGGTGTCACCCGCTCCAGAACCATCCATAATCGAGAGTCTGCTTCCGTTTTTGATTCCCACCGCCATTGTGATATTATTCTTCTATTTTATCATGCGCCAGCAGCAGGGAAGCGGAAACAAAGCGCTTTCTTTCGGAAAATCGCGCGCGCGCATGCAGGTGAATGATAAGAACAAAAAAACGTTTACCGATGTGGCCGGTGCGGACGAAGAGAAGGCGGAATTGGCCGAAATCGTGGACTTCCTTAAAAATCCCAAGCGTTTCATTGATCTGGGTGCGCGGATACCCAAAGGCGTACTGCTGGTGGGCCCTCCGGGCGGCGGCAAAACACTGCTGGCCAAGGCGGTTGCGGGTGAGGCGGGCGTACCGTTTTTCTCCATCAGCGGCAGCGATTTTGTGGAGATGTTTGTGGGCGTGGGCGCGTCGCGCGTGCGCGATATGTTTGAAAATGCCAAAAAAAATTCGCCCTGTATATTATTCATCGACGAAATTGACGCTGTGGGGCGTCAGAGAGGCAGCGGGCTTGGCGGCGGCCATGATGAACGAGAACAGACGCTGAACCAATTGCTTGTCGAAATGGACGGATTTCAGACCAACGAAGGCATTATCATACTTGCGGCAACCAACCGCAAAGATATACTCGATCCTGCGTTGCTGCGTCCCGGTCGTTTCGATCGGCAGATCGTGGTTAACTATCCGGATGTGAAAGGGCGCGAGGAAATTCTGCGTGTGCACGCTAAGGGCAAGCCGCTTGACGATGATGTGAATTTAAAGGTACTTGCAAAGCGTACACCCGGATTTATCGGTGCGGACCTTGAAAACGTACTCAATGAAGCGGCCATTCTCACGGCGCGTGCTAAGAAACTCAAGATCTCCATGAATGAGGTTGAGGAAGCCATCACACGTGTGATTGCGGGGCCGGAAAAGAAATCCCGCGTCATCACCGAAAAGGATAAGAAGTGCACGGCATACCATGAGGTGGGGCATGCGATATGTGCCAAGGCGCAGCCCGAGTGTGACCCTGTGCATGAAGTCTCTATCATTCCCAGAGGCATGGCGGCAGGCTATACCATGACGCTGCCTGAGGAAGACAGCCAGCATGTGTTTAAGAGCAAGCTGCTGGCTGACCTCACGATGATGCTGGGCGGCAGAGCTGCCGAAAAACTGATACTGGGGGATGTAAGCACCGGCGCCGTGAGCGATCTTCAGCGTGCGTCGGATATTGCGCGCAACATGGTCATCAAGTTTGGCATGAGCGACGAAATTGGTCCTTTTTTCCTTGGCAGCAATCAGGAACTGTTCCTCGGTAAGGAGATTGGGCATACGAAAACATATTCCGAAGACCTTGCTTATAAGGTGGATGTGGAGACCAAGAGAATACTCGACAGCGCGTTTGTAAAGGCAGAAGAGATACTTAAAGAAAAAGAAGAGCTTTTACATAAGGTAGCCGCGGTGCTTATCGAGCGCGAGAAGATAGACGGCGAAGAGTTTGAAAAGCTATGGAACGGTGAAGAGCTTCCGCCTTTCGAAAAAGCCGTGAAGGAAGAAAAAGAGGAAACCGAAAAGCCTGAAGAACAATCTGAGGAGCCAAAGAATATCCATTAAACAGGCAAAAAAGATATGAATACATTAAAGGTCACCGCAGAGATGCAGCTCTACGGCGGCCTTTTCTTATTTGAATTGTCTTTTTTACATTTTCATATGTGTCTGTGAAATGGTTTTAATTGATTATAAAGAAAAACAACCTGTGTTTGCTTTGCATATGATAAAGAGCAGGATTATAAAAGAAAGGATTGACAAAATGTACAATTGGTATGAACATAAGCCAAGTCGTCTGTCAAACGGCAATGCAAGTTACATGAATAATAAGCTGTATTCAACGGCGGGAAACAGACTGAATAAACAAAATGGCTCTTGGCATAGTTATAAGGATTATGGCCCTGAGCCGTTTGTTGTGAATATTGAAGAAGCGACAATGCGCAACAATACATTCCGAACGGCTTTGTGGACAGGAGAGCATTTGCAGTTAACTTTAATGAGCATCAAGCCGGGTGAAGATATCGGTCTGGAAATTCACCCTGATCTTGATCAATTTGTCCGTATTGAAGAGGGCAAAGGAATCGTCAAAATGGGGGACCGGAAGGATAATCTTCGTTTTCGTAAGGATGTCTTTGCTGACTATGCGTTTGTGATACCCGCAGGAAAGTGGCATAATCTTATAAACACGGGGAAAACACCACTAAAACTATATTCTATTTATGCACCTCCGCAGCATCCGCGAGGAACAGTTCATGAAACCAAAGAAGACGCGGAGGCTGCAGAGCGCCGATACAAATATTGATTCTTTGGTACAAACGAAGTATTGATCAAATTCTATTAAAAAGCCTTCAGTCTACTATGGTAAAAGGCTTTTTATTTTGATGCTTAGCTATGCCGGATTATGAAGCGAGAGTGATATCTGTTTTATCTAGCATTTATGTGACGCTTCAGTTATAATAAACAAAAATAACAAAAAAATAAAAAAGTTCTAAAGTTTTGCGTAAAAACGCCGATAATAAAATAAATGGGCAAACTTGCTGAAAGGCAAGGACGCAAAGCCGCGGGTCTAAAGCAGCGAAGCTATGGCAGCCGGGCCGCAAATCAAAATGATATTTGATGTCCTTGCTGCTTGTGAGGATATTTTATTTATCTAAAATAATACTTAAAGCAATAAAGGTGGGGTCTTGCAATTTTGGTGAAAGGAGGGAAAGGGTATGGAAAATCTATATGAAATTATTCGTTCACAGCCGGTGACAAACAGACTGTATGAGATGAATAAGCTGACCGAGGAAATACAGAAGTCCAAACCTATCGCCTTGGAGAACACGGAAGACACGGAAATCGGCAATAACGCAAAAGATGAGACATCTTATGCGATCAAGCTTACACGCGAAGCCAAGCAGTTGCCGGAGATACGTAAAAGACTCAACCCATCGGAAGTTGGTGAAAAGTTCCGCGATCCCAGGTTGTCTGATTCATCATCCGAATAAAGAGTATACCGAATAATATACAACGTCTCGAGTGGATACATCTGGAGGATGATGGTGAGCCGTTGTTTTGTTGCGCATGAAAGTTTAAAGCCTTTGCGGTTTACCGCAAAGGCTTTAAACATAATATATTATTATTGGTGGTGGTGGTGCTTTTTGGGTGGCTTTCTTAACCACGACCATATTATACAACATTGAAATCAGCTTGTCAAACATTTGTAACAACTTAGTAACATAATATTATAATATGTAAATCATCCTTCATTATTAAGCTTAAAACAAGCATTTTTATTTTTTTATCCGAGAAAAAAGATGATGTATGCCGAATTTCTATCCTGTGTGCAAAAAGTATGATATACTCGTGCAATGAAAAACAATGTTACATCGCCGAAGGTTTTGAAAACGCTCATGGAAAAGTATCAGGTAGCGCCTTTAAAACGTTTCGGTCAAAACTTTATAATTGACGGCAATATTGCAGGTCGTATTGCTGAGGCAGCGGTAACAAGCGGCGCTTGCGTGTTGGAAATTGGTCCGGGTATGGGTGCGCTCACCAGCCGTCTTCTCGGGTGCGCATCGATCGTTGCGGCATATGAGATTGACGCAGGGCTTTCTGCGGCGCTGCGGGATATGTTCACTGATGAAACGCATTTTCACTTATTTCATCAAGATTTTTTGAAAGCCGATCTTAATAAAGATTTAGATGGTCTTTTTAAGGGTAAGGAAGTATATGTGGCTGCCAATTTGCCGTACTATATAACTTCACCGTGTATAATGAAGCTCGTGGAAGCAAATATGAACATTGTTTCCGTGACCGTAATGGTGCAAAAAGAAGTTGCTGAGCGGTTGTGTGCAAAGCCGGGCAGTCGTGATTATGGTGCAATCAGTGCAGCTGTTGGTTATTTTGCTGAGACAAAGCTGCTGTTTAACGTATCTGCCGGCTGTTTTTACCCAAAACCGGATGTGGCTTCTGCGGTTGTTCAGTTAACTGTGAAACGAAAAGCTGGCGGCGAAGATGATGAGGCCTACTTAAAAACAGTAAAAAGCTTGTTTGCGATGCGCAGAAAAACGGTAAAAAGCAATTTGCGTCAGAGCTTTGATCTTTCGGCTGAAGCGGCTGCGGGGGTGCTTCGGGAGGCTGGAGTTGATGAAAACGCAAGAGCAGAAATGTTAAGCGTCAGTGATTTTGAACAAGTTGCGTACTCTCTAAAAAAATCTGCAGTTTCATTTTCTGATTTGGCAGGAGAAAAGGATTTAATGTAGAATAAACAAATATGGGTGAGAGTTGAGATTCGCAAAGCTGCAAGTTTGCGAAATTTTTCCGCCAAAGATTGTGAAAAAATAGACTTGGCACCCGCTGTTATTGAGGAAATTGCGATGGTTATATGTCGAATGTCTTATTAACAGTAGAACGGCGTAAAGGCTTGAAGGCTTTTTGCATAAAAAGATACACAGCACAAAGAGCGGGAGTTCCCGCTCTTTGTGTTTTTGGATTTAATTTGTTCTTATGGAACATCTGTTTACGCAATCTGTTTGGCTTTAATGGCCGCCCTTATTGCTCTGACGCTATCGTCTACCAGCATGACGACCAGTGCCACAAGCAGCATGGCCCAGAAGCCGGCGGTAATTGGGCCGCCGATAATGGCATTGGCAATGACGAGAGAGAGCAGGTTTGCAAATACACTTGCAATACCAAATGTAATAAAATTGAACGGCAGTGCAATGCAAACAAATATCGGGCGAAGCACCATGTTGATAAGGGCGAGCATGAGCGCTGCCCAAAGCGTGGTGAGTGCTGTGCCGGGCAGCAGGCTGATCGCCCATGCGCCCAGCAAAATAAGATAATAAAGCACAGCTTTTGTTGAATAACGTATTAAGAATTTCATATCCATCACCTCAACAAAAATCTGACTCTGACATTCGCTTGGGGGGAGCGAACATCCACGTCTGCCAAATCCAAGGGGCCGTATTCCTTTATTTGCGAGACAAGCTGCTCGAGGGCTGACATGGTGGACTGGATTTTTTGACTCGCGAATTGAAACAGAGACAACAGATCGGACAATCCTTCGATCACTTCGGCCAAGCATCTGAAAGGGAATATCACGATGATCGGAAAGAAGCCGATGCGCACGGAGGCGATCACAAGGCTGTTCTTTCTAGTCGACATACACTCTTACCTTGGCTCCCTGAACATCGTCACCGGTGTCCACGTTAACAAGCTCTTCGCTTATTTCGCCGTCTTCAAAAAGCTCAATAAGCTCTTTGACGTTAATCTCATCGAGATTGATGCCTTGTTCGGACAGCTCTTTCTTCGTATCCTTGGGAATAAAGGACATCAGCCCTACGGCCTTTTTTGCGAGTAGAAGAGGGACGTTTACATTCACTCGTGCCTGTTCTTTTTTATCAGGGTCTTTCACATCCACGCGAACGCGAAGCATTGAATTTTTCTTACCTGTCTTTTTGGCAGGTGCTTCGGTTCCCATGGCGGAAAGCAGTTTTTCTCCGTCTTCGGGCGATATCTTGCCTTCGCGCACCATTTCCAATACTTTTAAAATTTCTTCGTTCATTTTTATCTCCTTAACTTTCTATAATATACCTTTTAACATTTTGGCGGCCTGATCGGCGGTTATTTCGCCGTTTTCCAGCTTGTTTAATATCAGCCGGCGTTCTTCTTTTATTTCATCAAAAGACGCGGTGCTTTTGAGTCCCAGATGTTCAAGGATGGCGTCCAGCCGGCTGCGGACGGTGGGGTATGAAATTCCAAGTTCCTTTTCAACATCTTTTATGCTTCCGCGGCATTTTAAAAATGTGAGGACGAAAAGGGCTTCGTCATTGGTTAAGATGCAGAAATCGCATCCTGTAAAATGACCGCCGAGTTCGCTTTCGCACGCTTTGCATGTGAGCCGGGTAATTTCGTATGAGCCGCCGCATACGGGGCAAGCGGATGGTGCTTTGTGCTTCATTTGTTTAGCTCCTCGTTAATTTATATGTTATATATACTATAAATAATTAAACATGTCAACAAATATATTAAAAAATTAAATAATTATATTAATATATTTAACGTCAGTGTTAATTTAATTATTAAAATAACCAAAACGGGTAAGCTTTCACATGATTGAATCTTCATATATATAGTGAGAGGCATCCTTGGATTATTTATACGCTATTTGAGTTCCGTGAAAGAGAGAGTTGACAAAATATCAATTGATGATGGTGTATTATCGGCTTATCTGCTCAATAAAAACAACAATTTATTTTTTTCAAAACGGATAATAAAAGCGTTGACAACAGGAAGCAGGTTTGATAGTATATTTGAGCGCTCGCTAAACAGGGAAGCGCAAAACGGAGGGGTACGAAGGCGAAAGAAGTGCCGAAAAGTACCAAAAAAAACGGTATTGACAAACAGATAGAAAGTTTGTTAATATACAAGTCCGGCCTGGCGGGAATAAGCCGAGAGGAACG
>QKIQ01000019.1 GCA_003249555.1 Clostridia bacterium
CCATGTCGCTTCATTTCCTCCTTCTCCCTGGATTCAATAACGCCCTTTAAGGCTTCGTGATAGATGTTGACAGGCTGAAAAATCAGGCGTTTAGGCATAAGGAACTCGGATTTGATCCAAGCCCATACGAATTGCTCCGCTGTCATGCCGTGGTAGCTGATAAAGCCCATGGCGGCAAAGGGCGCTACGCTGACGATACACATCCAGCTCACGGTTTCCATGCCGAAATACGGGCGGATGACAAAGTAAAGCGCCACGGCCACACCGCAGGCACAGACAGAAAAAAAGAACTGCCTCAGCGACAGTCCGAAGAACATGGATTCGGTATACGCCCGAATCTCCCGGTTGATTTTGACTTCCAATAGGATTCACCTCCAGAAATAGATTGTTTATCGTGCCCCGGTGTCCTTCACGGGCGCTTTGGGCTGCAACTCGGTTGGCCTCTTCCCGTCCAGCGGCTTTACAAAATCCACATAGTTTAGGGCATAGATGGCGTTGTCATTGAGCTGGCGCTGCCATGCGCCCTCCGTAGGCGACCAATGGAAGCCCTTATGCTTCAAAACGCCGCATTGCTCCCTGGTGGGCCGCTCGTCAAACATGAGCTGCAAGCGGTTCAGCTCGGTGTTGATGATCGCCTCGCCGCCATCAAACTGCCAGCCCACAAAACCCACCTCGCGGCTTTGGGAGATTTCCTCGATACGCTTTTGTAACCGCTTGATTTCCGCGTTGTTGTTTGACAGCTCATACGACGGAAAGGGTTGCTTATCCCACGAATAGGCGTTTTGTACCCGCACGTCCAGCTTGGCGGCGGTAGCCTCCGGCATATCCGGGAAGCTCTGACAGGTGCCGTGCTTCTTAAAATATGCGTTGACCGTTTTCATATGCTCCTGTGCTTTCCGGCAGGCATCCAGCTTCTCGGTCAGCTTTTCCAAAGCCTGCGGATCACCGGATGAAATGGGCTTGCTCATGATTTTATCCTCCTTCGTTTGGCGGCAATACTGCTCGCTTCGCCGCGCGCAGCTTTTCTTCAAGACAGCAGCAGGCTTCAAGCCGGCAGCCCCACCGCTTCCCGGCGTAAAACCGGCAATACACGCAGGCGCAATCCTGCACGGTATATCCTTGAAACCGCCGATATATCCATACATTCTGTTTCATACGCGTTACCTCACAGGCCCATCATCTCGCGCACAACACGGTCGGCCATCTTAACGGTGCCGACGAGTACGAGCATATTGAAAATCAGCTCACCCACATAGCTCCACACCTGCGTGACCGCCGCAGCGCTCGGGTCTACAGCGGGCGGCGACGCGGCAAACACAGAGAAGATAATGCAGGCCAGCACGATGATCGCTCCCTCCAGACAGACGGCGGCGTAGCTCTTGATAAACGCCTTGCCCACGCTCTGGCTCGGCTCTCCCGCGAAGGCCGCCAGCGGCACCGGCGCAATGGCAGTGTAGAGATATAGCTTAAAAAAGCGGCCATACACCGACATAATCATAATGAAGGACAGCACCGTAATGAACAGCCCGCCCAGCAGCGTCACCGCCCAAAGCGGGATGCTGCCAAAAAAGTCCACGTTCTCAATCGCCGTTACGATGCTGTCGGGCAGCATCATTTCACTCGCCGCTCCGAAGCCTGCCGCGTTCATAATGGTGCTGATTAAGCCCTGCACGATTTTAAACAGGGCCATCATCAGCTCCAGACCATAGGTGATCGCGGCCTTGGCCAGCGCGAAGCGGATAAACAGCTTGATGGCGTGCTCGGGCTTTTTCACCTCGGCAAAGCTGCCGCAGGTTTTCACTACGCCCACGACAAAAAACAAGACCAAAAGAGCCAGGCCGATGGCCCGTACCGCGCCATGGATGTCCACGACGACGTTCCAAATGCCGCCGCCCTTGAAGGCTTCCGGGCTTTGGGTCAGAAGCTGCCATATCTCGGAGAGCTTACCGTTCCAGGTGTCCAGTGCGTTTTGCAGGTTTTCTACAATCCAATTCAATCAACACACCTCCCTCGGAAAGAATTGGGGCGGGCCGGTTTCCGTACCCGCCCCTTGCCGGACACCGGAATCAGCCAGTAATGAGGGTCAGT
Source organism: Clostridia bacterium (assembly GCA_003249555.1). Taxonomy (GTDB): domain Bacteria; phylum Bacillota; class Clostridia; order Christensenellales; family SZUA-584; genus SZUA-584. Next base: position 2,089 of record QKIQ01000019.1, read on the forward strand.
ATCTCCTTCGCAAAGGTAATAATGACGCCGCCTGCCAGCGTAAGGAACCCGTTGGCCCTTTGGCTCGGATCGTGGGATTTAAGCGAAAGCCCGATCTGCACAATGCCAAAGCCCAGCAGTATAAGCCCTATCGCGCGAATCAAGCCGAATATGAAGTCACTCAAATTGTTTACCACCTGCAAAGGGTCGTCTGCGGCAAAGGCCGTGGTGCTAAACACGGTCAGCATCAGGGCCAGCGCGACGTAAACGGCAAGGGCCTTGCGAAATCCCTTGCCCATGGGCTGCTTTTCGGTTTTGCTGTTTTTGTTTTTCATGGTATTAAACCTCCTGTTTTTTGGATTGTTAGAGCGCCTGCATGTCCTCCTCGGACAAAAGCTCGAAGGTGATCTCCCCGGACGCAAGCGGCTCCAGCCTGGGCATATCGCCTGTGGGCCTTACAAACGCAAGGGACGCCACCGCCTGGGTCACTTCGCCGTGCCGGTACGCCTCGCCACCGCCGTCCGTGGTGTGGGAAAGATGGGGGTGCCGGAGAATGTCGTACTTTTCATCCATAATGGGGCGTTCCCCGCGCACAAGCAAAAGCGCGTAGCGGTTGTCCAGCATACGCACTTCATCTGGAGTCAGCAGCTCGCGCCCGGTAATCTGGTAATTGGTCGAATAGTTCCCGCTGCGTCCTGTGCTCTTGCCGTAGGTGTTGGTGTCAATGGTGGACTTGCCCAGGAGCGATTCGCTGATCAGCTTGTGGGTGGAGGTTTCGTTGCCGCCCAGGTAGAGAAATTCATCACAGTTGCCCATAATGCTTTCCCATTGCTTTTCAAAGAGCGCCTTTAACTGTGCGATGTTTTGCAGGATGATGGACACCGACACATTGCGGGAGCGCATGACGGAAAGAATTTTCTCAAAGTCGTCCGGCAGGCTCACATTTGTGACACCGTTTTAAAGATGACTTCATAGGCATAGAAAAAGACCACCTGCCGGGAAAGGAGATGGCCTTAATATTTGCTCATGCTCATTTCTGGGATTGTATCACCTCGTTTCTCTTTCGCTTCTTTACTGGATTCTTGACGTGGCTGGTACGATAAAACGTGAGCGAATCATATTCGCAAGGTCCTATCAAACCGGCAAAGCGATAATAGATATCAATCTTTTGTTGCATCACTCCCTCCATCGATTCACACTCATGCACTTCGATACGGTTTATAAGCGTATTAAGTATCTCAGATGTGAGTTCGGATATATCTGCATACTTTGAAAGCATGTCAACACACTTTTCAGCATCAGAACGTTTGTCCGCAAGATCAGCTGATGTTTCTTCAAAATCCATAACCAATTGTTTAAGCTCTTTTTGCTCCATCTGATATTTTGCTGTGAGCCGGTCAAAGTTTTCTTGACTGAGGCGGCCTAGAGCTGAATCCTCATACAACTTATCAAAGAACGTTTCAACCTCTTTCAGCCTTTTTACGGCGCTCTGATAACGAGTCAGCTGCGCTTTTTGCTTTGTCATATCATCCTTGTTACTGATCTTAATAATGGCCTTAATAAGCTCGTCTTTTGAAACGAGCGCTGCCTTTGCCCTTTGCTTAATGTCTGTTAGCACAGTGTTATACAAGTCGTTTTCAAATATCTTATGCTGAGAGCACTTATGCACACCGTATGTCGCATAAGTACCACAAACATAAATCTTGTGAAAGCTATTGCTTCCATAATTGCGGCGGCTCAATGCCTTACCACAGTTATGGCATTTAAGAAGCCCTGCAAATACGGATTGATAACCGGATAAGGTTTCCTTATAGGCAGCACGTCTTACGGATACTAATTCGTTGGCCCGATTAAAAAGCTCCCTTGAAACAAGCGGCTCATGTGTATTCTCAACAACGATCCAGTCCTTCTCGTTGTTTTTTTTACGGCGCTTGGTCTTGAAAACATGGGTGCTCCTGCACATAACACAATCGCCAACATAAACTCTATTTCGTATCAGTAGCCGGAGGGTATCCGGCCTCCATATATACCTTGACTCTTCATCCGGAAACATATGCGATAAGTCCTGCAAATCACGGCTATGCTGAAACCATGACGGGCAGCCGACCTTATGCTCTCTAAGATAATCCCTTATCCGATGATTGCCCCAACCACTTGCACAAAGCTCAAATATCTTCTCAACATATGGAGCGGTCTCAGGATCGGGTATTAAATGGTTATGGTCATCAGGGTCTTTCAGATACCCGAACGGAGCCACCTTGGCACGATACTTTCCATCTTTCGATCTTGCCACAATAGCCGCCTTAATCTTACGGGAGCTATCGCGGCTGTAAAACTCGTTTATGACGTTCTTGAGCGCGGCAAAGTCCGAGCTTTGCGCATTCGATGTATCCACGCCATCATTGATTGCAACATATCGGACATTGTGCGTAGGAAAGTAGATTTCTGTGTAATGCCCCACGGTTAAATGATCGCGTCCAAGCCGCGACAAGTCCTTTGTCACGACAGTATGAATCTTTCCTGCGATGATGTCATCGAGCATTGCATTAAAGCCTGGGCGATCAAAATTCAATCCGGAGTAGCCATCGTCAGTATAAATCTCAGCAGGGAGCAGCTTACGCTCCTTGGCAAACTGCATAAGCATAGCCTTCTGGGTCTCAATAGAACTGCTTTCACCGTCTTTTTCATCATCCTTTGAAAGCCTGCAGTATAAAGCTGTTTTCTTCGCGTTAATTTCCATCTGTGAACTCTCCTTTCCGATGATTTAAGTGTATTTGCTTTGTTCATAGGTATCAAAGGTGCGAACTGATGACTTCGTCTCGAGCTTCTTCTCACTAAATATCAAGGTATAAACCTTGGCAAAGGCTTCTGTAATCGTCATTTCATCGCAGTAATGTGTCTCGACTTTAATCACCGGCCTTACGACCTTTTTACTCATTCAATCACTCCTCTCAAAAAGAAAAGGGCACCGGTTTTATCCGATGCCCTGTACCCACATGAACTGTATTGTTTAAGAATTCTTTGACTGGTTTTCGCGTTTTTCTGCTTCAAGCTCATGCAAAATTAAGCGAATGAAAATATCCAAAAGATCATCCTTTGTGGCTGTTCCTTCGGCGTATTTGCGCGTTACGATTACTTCAACTTCCTGCTTTTTTCTCAAAACCAATCCTCCTAACAACGAAGTTTTGGTTTACGTTACCTGCCGGAAAAAAGAATGTCAACGCTCCAGACTTTTTTCCCGTTCTCGCTTGCGCTGCCAGTCTGTGAGCAGCTTCATAATCGTATCTTCCATCTGCTTAATGGAATAGCTCTTAGGAAAAAAGCTCCCGATTTTCTCTTTCGGGAGCTTTACTTGTTCCTTCTGATTCGCTTTTTCCTCTGTCATAACCTTGAAGATGGCATCCATATCGAGCTTTCCTTCTTGGCTTAGCGCTTTCATGCGCATCGCCTGTGAGAGCGATGGCGTTCGCTCCTCGCTCTGCATAGTCTCAAGCAAATCCTCTTGCTCTTTTCCGGCCAAGTATGACAGCGCCACCGCTGGATTGAGCGCGATCTCCTTATCATCCACCATTTTCAGCAGGGGAGGAATAAGCTCCGTGAGCCTGATGAAACGCTGTATCTGCGTTGAGCTTTTACCCGATTCAGCCGCCAGTTCAGCTCTTGACGTGGTGCCGCGAAAATTATGTCCAACTTGGACAGAATTATTTTGCGGCGGTCTGCCCGCTATTCTTTTCATGGCCTCAAGCTGCATCTTATAAGAAAACGCCCTCTCGCTTGGGAGGACGCTTTCACGCTGATAGTTACTTTCGACCATACAGATTGTCGCTTCGTCATCCGTCATATCACGAACAATGGCCTGAATGCTCTCAATG
>QKIQ01000127.1 GCA_003249555.1 Clostridia bacterium
CGGCCAAGTCATTGATACCGCGCTCGTCGATTAGTCTTCGAAGTGCACTTTTCTCTCGTTTTTGTGCCATAATTAAAAACCTCCATCGTCAGTTGTTATTTTATCTGACAATGGAGCTTTACACAATTTCCGATACGCTCTCTTATTTTTCATGAGACTAAGCTTTTTATCATATTTAATTAGTTTCATAAACATATTAACTAAAAAAAACTATTTTGGTTTTTGGGGTGCATTTTTTATTAGCTACATTGATTTCAAATTATATGAAGTACTACTTATCGAATATCCACTTGGAGTATTACCGATTGAACATACAAGAATCTTATATACAGAGGCGGTAATGCCAGACTTTCACAATGTAGCAACACGTATACCTTTTTACGTATCTATTTTATATTGGATTGCATTGATTGCTATAATCTATCTTGGTTTTTTGCTATTATCAATAAGAAGGAGCAAAGATGAAAAAGATATTCTTTGAAAATATGAAAAGAGCGTTAAAATCTAAAGAATATTGGTTTGGCTTTTTTATTATAATTATTTCATGTGTAACAACTGCAATATATAACTTATCGCCGACTGGAATCTTCTATGATAAGAAAATTGGAAGTAGTGAATTTTTTATCTCAGCTATAATGTATAGCAATACTTTATTAAACATGTCTGCGCCCGTTTTAGCTATTTTTGTTTGTATTAATCGAAATAGTATATTTTTAAAAAACGAAGAACAAACAAATCTGATTTGGATCAAAAATGAGATAAAAGCGCACTTTTTGACGAATATTACAATTGGAAGTAGTGTGTTTATATTATCTTATTTGATAATTTATTTAGCAGGACTAATTATCTTTTCTTTTTCTTCAGGAAGCATACCACCGCAGATGGGTTTATTCAAGCAAATTTACGAATCTTCACCTTCTGGTTATGTATTTTTATTTATACTTTATTCGGGAATTTGTGGAGCACTGTATTCTTTTTTTGGGACTTCGATAAAAATTGCATTTTCCAAATCTATAAATTTTGTAATGTTTATTACATTGTTGTTATATACATGTTTTGATAGATTGGCTTTATTGTTTCCAATTGGTGATCTATTATTTTTTATTTCTCCATTTTATACCTTTCAGATAACGACATATGATATTTTATTATCAAAAAGATGTGTAGGAATTGCGTTTATACTAGCTTTATCAGTTATCCTTATACTCATAAGCAGAAGTAAAGGGAAAAAGCAATTTCATAGGTAAATTGGGCCGTTTTGCTTATTTTGCGCCATATTCTATTGACACGCCCTTGTCTATCGTATATGGGAATATAGCGGAAAATATTTATTTTATATAGCGGTAGCACTTTTGGCGTTTTTATACGTCTTATATATGGGATAAAGTTTTAAACAGGTTGCTTTGGAGGGAATGCTTGAAGAAATACAACTCAGATTTAAGCCGCGCCCTTGGTTCATGGGGATTTTATGCGGGCATCGCGGGGCTGGTCATCGCCGTCATTATTGGCGCATCGGGAGACATTGTTCCCATGCTGCAAATGCAGCAGATGAACGGTCTGTATAACGGTTTTCACGCGCAGACACTTCTCACCGCGCTCGGCTCAGACGTGATGCTGCTTTGCGTCCCCATTCTTGCGGCGCTGCCGTACACCTCGGCGTTTGTGGACGATTATAAAAGCGGTTATTTGAAAGAATATCTGCCGCGCTGCGGACGCGCACGCTATATCCGCGGCAAGGTGACGGCAACGGCGATATCCGGCGCGCTTTTGATGTTCATCGGCGTGATTATTGCGTACATCCTTTTTGCGCTTGTGTTCACGCCCATGGAAATGAGGCCCGACGAAGAAATGATGCAGATGATGCAGCCGCATTATTTTGCGGATGTTTTGGGACGGGCTTTCGTATTCGCGCTGTGCGGCGCACTGTGGTCGCTCGTCGGCGCGCTTCTTGCTGCCGTCACAATGAGCAAATACATGGCGTATGCCTCGCCGTTCATCATTTATTACGTGCTTGTCATCCTATCCGAGCGCTACATCAAGGACATATACGTGCTGAACCCCAAGCAGTGGCTCAGCGCCGGAGAGATGTGGCCCGGCGGTATTTGGGGTATCGCGCTGCTTGTGGCGCAGCTTGCCGCGATTGTCGCCATCGGGTACGGTATGCGCGTTTCAAGGAGGCTTGCCGATGCGTAGATTACAGCAGGTTTGGACGGTCACTGTATACAATTTCCGGGGCTGGCGCGCCAATCCGCGCATATTCATCACGTTCGCGCTCGCGTTTATTCTCTGCTTTTTGCTCTCGGACAAGGCCGTGAAATTTGCGCTGGAATACGAAACCACAATGCAGCTTGTGGAAGCGTTCGTGTGGACGTTCGGAGACTCGAATTCGATACTGCTTGCGTCGCTGCTGCTTGTGCTGTTGTTTGCGGACATGCCGTTTCTCGGCGCGGGCGTACCGTATTACCTGTCGCGCATACGCCGCAGCACATGGCTTTGGGGGCAGATTCTCTATATCTGCATCGCGACTGCGCTCTATATGCTGTTCGTGCTTATTTCCACGTCGCTTGTGTGCATGGGGCAAAGCTTCATCGGCAACATGTGGAGCGAAACGGCGGCGATCCTTGGGTACTCGGGAGCGGGAAAAGCGGTGGCACTGCCCGCGCTCGTCAAAACGCTGGAGATGTCGTCGCCTTATGAGTGCATGGGCACAATATTTTTGCTCATGCTGCTATATACGCTGCTGATGGTGTCCATCATGCTTGTGGTCAATATCCGCCGCGGCCAGTTTTGGGGTGTCGCAAGCGTGTTCATATTCAGCCTTTACGGTTTTCTGCTGAATCCGCAGACGTTTAACGCATTTATGCAGCTTGATACCGAGCAAATGTATATCGCGAATCTTTGGGCGGCGTGGCTCTCGCCGTTGCAGCACGCGACGTACCATATGCACAACTTCGGGTACGACTTACTGCCGCGCATGTGGATGACGTATGCGATATTCGCGGTGCTCATTGCGATGTGCTTTATACTGGCACTACGCGCGATGCGGCGGTACAATTTCAACTTCAGCGGCACGGACTAATGTCATAAAGAACTATAGTATAGGAGGAGAATAGTTAAGAATCAGTGAAAGAAATGCGCAAGCATTTTATGGGCTTCCAAAGGGGAGCACCCTTTGGCGGGAGTATGAGGGCAGAGCCCTCATGATAAATTCCCATCATTCTTAATTATTCATTGGTTTATGGATGTAGCGATTAGCGTACAGCATGTGTTTAAGGATTTCAAAGGCGAGCAGGTGCTAAATGATGTGCATCACGACTTTGAGGAAGGGAAAATCCACGGCATCGTGGGCAACAACGGCAGCGGCAAAACGGTGCTCATGAAATGCATCTGCGGCTTTATGTTTCCCACAAGCGGCAAGATATTCGTGGACTACGAGCAGGTTGGTAAGGACATGGATTTTCCCGAGGACTTGGGGCTTATTATTGAAACGCCCGGCTTTTTGCCGCAGTACAGCGGCATGAAGAACTTGGAAATTCTCGCGTCACTCAAGAACAAAATCGGGCGCAAAGAAATCGCCGAAACGATACGGCGCGTCGGGCTCGAGCCGATGATGAAAAAACCGGTGGGCAAATACTCGCTTGGTATGCGCCAGAGGCTGGGTATTGCGCAGGCGATCATGGAAGCGCCGTCGCTGCTGATACTCGATGAACCATTAAACGGGCTTGATAAGCATGGCGTGCAGGAGATGCGTAGCCTCATCAAGGGGTTGCGAGACGAAGGGCGCACGATACTGCTCGCGAGCCATAACGCGCAGGATATCGATGAGCTCTGCGACACCGTTTGCGAGATGGACGGCGGCGTGCTGACGGTAATAAGAGATTGAAGTCTCTGCGCCCGCCCGTGTAACGGGGACCACGCATGAGTGAGGGCCGGCATGGAAACGGACCCCTACGGGAATGTGGATGGTTTGTAGGGGCGGGTCTCCGTGCCCGGCCGTTTAATCCTCCGCCACGTAATGCGCGCCACATCCTCCGAAAAGGGAGGCTTAACAAAACAGGAGAAACATATATGGACGAGGCCATCATTCGGGTCAAAAACCTGACAAAGATATACAAAACGCAGGACACGCGCGTCAAGGCGGTCAACGGCGTGAGCTTGGAAATCAAGCAAGGACAAACGTGCGCGATCGTCGGCACATCGGGCAGCGGAAAATCTACATTGCTTAGCCTTATCGCGGGTTTGGAACGGCCCACAGCGGGGCATATCCTCATCGGTAGCCGCTCGATCCACGCGATGAGCGAGAGTGCGCTGGTAGACTTTCGCCTGCGCAACGTCGGCTTTGTGTTTCAAAGCTACAATCTGTTCGAAACCATGACCGCCGAGGAAAACGCGGCATTCGTGCTCGCGGCAAAAGGCTTGTCCAGAGCAAAACGGCTTAATATGGCAAGGGATATGCTAAGCGAAATGGGGCTTGGACAGCATTTGAAGCACAAACCGATGCAGTTGTCGGGCGGACAGCAGCAGCGTGTCGCCATTGCGCGGGCGCTTGTCGCGGCGCCAAAGATATTGTTCGCGGACGAGCCGACGGGCAACCTCGACAGCCACACTGCGCAGGAAATCATGGAACTGCTGAGCGAATCCGTCAGGCGCGATAAAACGACGCTGCTGTTCGTGACGCATGATATGGAGAAGGCATCTTTTGCCGACAGGGTGATACATATCAGAGACGGAATAATTGCATGTGAGGATAAAAATTAAAAAGGGCTTCCGCGCTCTTACGTATTAACGGTAAGTACATTCGAGATAGGAGTAATTGAAATATGAGAAGAATACGAAAAACGGCCATAATATTAGCAGTTATGCTTGTTATCGGTGCAATAGGTGTGACTGCGTTTGCGGCAGGCGGCCTGCTTAAGATCGATGACCAATACACGGACGAGACAATGGGCAATCTTAACTACAGTAACGGTTACGCGCCCATACAGACGGGTGACACCGTGAGCGTGGTGCTGCCGTTGACGCTTGCGGGTGCAGACACGGTGACGAGTGATATCGTGATTACACCAAACTTAGGTGATACAGCGACATCGCCGTTCGTGTTTAAGAACTATCAGCAAACGGGTCATTTGGATGCAAGCAATCGCTATGTCGGGCGGTTTACGCTGACGCTTAAATCTAATCGGTATGCAGGCAGTTATCCGATCGTTTTTACCGTTTCTTATACGGCAACGGATGAAACCGAACCCGGCGCAACGGCAGCTCCCGTTGAGTCGTCTGCCGCTTCGAGCGTTATCATGGAGCAGTCGTTTACTGTGTATGCCTCAGTGGACGGGGCTGATCCCAATGCGACGCCTACACCTGAGCCGAGCGCAACGGTTGAGCCGACACCTCCGCCGCGTCCTCAGCCCAAGCTCATTGTGTCTAAATACGGGACAAACCCTGACGTTGTACAGGCTGGTGAGACCTTTGCCGTTAACGTGACACTTGATAACACGAGTGAAAAATACGACGTAAAAAATCTGACGGTGACATATGCGGGAGACGGCAAGAGTCTGCTGTCCGCTGACAATGCCAATACGCAGTATATTGAAAAAATCAAGCGCGGCGAAAGCGCGGATATCACATTTAATATGCTCTCGCGGCTAGACAGTGAGCCCGGCATACAAACGGTGACGCTGACAGTGGGATATGAAGACAGCAAAGCAACGGCTTTTACTCTTACAGAATCGCTGCTGCTTCAGGTGACGCAGCCGGTGAGCCTTGAATATGACGAACCGGATATTCCTCAGACGGCCAACGCGGGCGATACGCTGCCGCTAAACCTCAATTTGTTTAATACCGGGCGCAGCAAGCTTTACAACGTGATGGTGAAGATCGAAGCGGCGGGACTGCTGCCTGAGGGCAGCGCGTTTGTGGGCAACATGGATGCGGGCACGAGCGGCACGGCAGAGATGTATGTGTTCGTGGGCACGCTTGCCATGAGCCAGGGGGAGGAAGGCAACGTTCAGACGGACAACGGCGCGGAGAAATACGGCTATACGAATGGCGCAATCACGATCACATATGAGGACGAATTCGGCAATCCATATTCGCAGGAAATTCCTTTCGATATGCAGATAGAGCCGCCTGTGATATCGGCAAGCGCGCCCGAAGAAGAGGAAGAACCCGTGGATACGGCAAGCCAATGGTGGATATCCGTGCTTATCGGCGCGGCGCTGATTGCGGCTGTGGTTGCGGTGATGGTGGTGCGCAGAAAGCGCAAATTGAAAGCGCTGGGGGATGGCGATGGGCTGGACTGATCTGATACGCTTTGCGGCGCAGAATCTTTGGCGCAGGCGTGCGCGCACGCTCTTAACCACGCTTGGCGTGGTCATCGGCACGGTGTGCATCATATTGCTGTTCTCGCTCGGGCTGTCGAGCTACCGCCAGTTTGAGGAATATTTCCTCAACAGCGATACGCTCACAGAGATTCAGTTAAACAGCGGCATGGGTGGCGGGGCACACAGCACAAAGCTAGACGACGCAACGCTTGCATCCATCATGACGATGGACGGGGTGAAGGCGGTGACGCCGGTGCTGCGTATCCCCGTTTATATTGATGCGGGTGAGTATGAAACGCGCTATCTTTCCGTTACCGCAATAAGTCCCGCGTATATAGCGGATACACTTGAGTTTGAGCAGGGCGGTATGTTCGACGATTCCGAAATGCCGCAGCTGGTTATCGGGTATTATGCACAGCGCGAGTTCGTTAAGGACGGTGAAGAGCCGGACGATGAAATGATGTATTATATGGAAGACGGTGAGCAGCAGCCGGATATATCATTGCCGTTCGATTTTAAGACACAGCAGCTGAAAATGTATATCGGGTATAACCCGGATAAAATGAATATGACGGGTGACAACGGTGTACCGGTGTCCAAACGCTATCCCGGCGCTATTACAGGAACGCTCAAAAAAGACGAAGGCAGCGAAGGCAGCTACAGTGCCTATATGAGCCTGTCCGCCGCGAAACGCATCATTCAGCAGAACAGAAAACTGGCTGAACAGTATGGCGTGTCAGCGGACAAATACACTGAGGCGCGTGTTCGCGCCAAAGATCTTGATAGTGTTGCGGAGATCGTGGAAACACTCACCAAGATGGGCTATGAAGCATACAGTCAAGGTGCATATTTGGAGGAAGTTCAAAAGGAACAAGCCAGCCGCCAGAGCCAGCTTGTGTTTATCGGCGCAATCGCGCTTTTTGTATCGGCGATCGGTATCGCCAACACGATGCTGACAAGCATACTCGAGCGCAGGCGCGAGATCGGCATCATGAAGGTAACGGGGCTTGCCATGAAGAAAATACGGCGCATGTTCCTCATTGAAGCGGCGGTGATCGGCCTTGCGGGAGGTGCCATCGGTGCGCTGCTTAGCTACATCATCGCGTTCGCGGTCAACAATGGCTCCGGCGATGCGCAGATACTGGGGATGTATTTTGAGCAGGGCATGGTGCTTACCATACCGCTTTGGCTTACGCTTGCGGGCATCGGCGTGGCGGTCTTTGTGGGCCTGGTCGCCGGTATTTATCCTGCGTGGAAGGCCACGAAGCTTTCGCCTATGGAAGCGATACGCGGCAACTGATTTAATCTGTTTACTTATGTGGACATTGCTTCTCTCCACACTGTTAAATATATTAATCATTGTCCCTTTGGGCACATTTTTCGATGATCGCCGTATGTGCTAAATAACTCGTTTATTATGCAATATTTATAAAGTGTTGCACAATTGCTTTGTATACAAAAATGAATTATAATATAATACAAAAATTGCCGCTTAAATAGTCTGGTGTATTATTTGACTTTGCGTTATCCTCAAAAGTGTATTAGAATAAGACATGGTCACTAGGAGAATTAAATGAAACTATATGATTCGGCAATGAGTATCGCAAATACGTTTGAAATTGCGAATAATATAAATTGTTTTATGGTGGATGTGAAAGAACCCGACGGTTATCATTGTCGTATAAAAAACACTTTTTGCAAAGTTTGCGCATCGTTGCAGACGGAACGAAAAAAACAGCTTGAATGTGAAAATATTCATCGGCATGGTATTATGCAAGCTGAAAAATGGGGGGGCAAATACGAATATTTATGTCCCGCAGGTGCTGCGTTTATTTGTGCAACGCTGCAAGAAAACGGCGAAGCACAGTGCGGAATTGCAGCGGGTCCTTTTCTGATGGTTGACCTTAAGGAATTCATCAATGAGGATTTGGAACAGGTTTTCAGCGGTGAGATTACAAGAAATTTAAGGATTCAAGCAGGGGAACTACCATATTTAAACAGCGGTAGAGTGTCGCATATGGCAAATATACTCACGATGATTACCGCATATGCGGTTGAACACGACAATTATCAGATGAGAATTATGCAGCAGGTTGCAAAAAGCCAAAGCGATATATATGATTCCTTACAGGAGCTTAAGGATGAGACAATATATGATAATGAGTACCCCATTCGTCAGGAGAAGATATTAAAGTCGTATATTGCTCAGGGAGATAAAGCGGCGGCTCAAAAGGTATTAAACGAGATTCTCGGCCACATCTTTTTTTGTTCGGGAGGCGGCCTTGAATATATTAAGGCCAGAATTATTGAGCTAATTGTTATATTATCAAGGGCGGCTATAGAAGGCGGTGCCGATGTCAACGAAGTGTTTGGGCTTAACAGGAATTACATAAGCGAAGTTCAAAGCTTTACTTCACTTGATGACCTAAACCCATGGCTTGCCGGAATTCTTATACGATTTACCAATATTGTGTTTGAGTTTTCCGCGACCAAGCATGCCGAACAGATTAAACATATTATGACATATGTTAGACGAAATTATATGATGAAAATCACACTTAATGATATCTCCAGCGATACAAATCTAAGTGTGTCATATTTGAGTAAAATATTCAAGGATGAAACCGGTCAAAATATCAGCGCATATATCAATCAGGTTAGAGTGGAAAATGCAAAATTGTTTTTACTTGATGAGAGTATTCCTATTACGGATGTGTCATATTTGTCAGGGTTTGATGACCAAAGCTATTTTTCTAAGGTGTTTAAGAAGCTTTCTGGTTTAACACCGGGAAAATATAGAGAAATGAAAGGCAACATTTAAGACAAATACGGAGGATGCTTGATGAGCATTATTACTGAAATAAGTATGTTCTTGGAACAAGGAAGGGTTTCTAAAACAAAGGAACTCGTTGTTCATGCGCTCCAAGAAGGCTTTTTAGCACAGCAGATTGTTGATGACGGTCTGTTAATCGGCATGAAAACGATAAGTGATAATTTTAAGGCAAACGTGATTTTCGTGCCCGATGTACTGCTATCGGTAAGAGCGATGCGTGCAGGCATGGAGGTTTTGAAGCCGTTTCTTATTTCTGAAAATATTACATCAAAAGGCAAGGCTGTGCTGGGCACCGTGAAAGGGGATCTTCACGATATCGGGAAAAACCTGGTTAAAATGATGTTTGAATCCAAGGGTATCGACTGTGTGGATCTTGGAACCGACGTTCCTCCAAAAACCTTTGTTGAGCAAGCAATAAAAGAGAAAGCAGATATAATTGTTTGTTCGGCGCTGCTGACCACAACCATGACGGTAATGAAAAACGTTGTGAAAGAAGTGCGTGAAAAGGGATTTGATTGCAAGGTAATGGTGGGGGGAGCTCCGATTTCACAGCGCTTTTGTGACGCGATAGGGGCAGACGGTTATGCGCCGGACGCGGCGTCTGCCAGCGATATGGCACTGCAGTTCTTAGAAGAAAAATATAAAAACAAAGATAAGAAATAGCATCAAAATTTATAAATCCGCAAATCATAATAAAGATTGCCATGCCGCAAATAATATCGATCTATATGAAATATTAATTCGTGTTTCATTAATCAAATAGATTTTAAAAAAATGACGCTATACACACCGTGGAGTATAAAATAGTCATAACTCTTCAAAAATATTTCAAGACTCAAAATTATATGTATGCTAGAATCCAATCATATCGTGGCATTAAAAGTTTGCATTAGAATATGAAATGTAGAGTTGTTTGTATTCTGTTATTAAGCGATGTTGTATTTTGTATTAATGAAAAAAAGTCATCAGAGAAAAGCTTTTTAGCAAGTGCTCGATGACTTGGAAATAGATTTTTATTTTTTAAAGTTATATATAAATTTTAGTACCCCTGAGTAAGGTAGACATTACGAATAAAAGGTTGCGGTTGATCAATGTATTTGACCGTCTGGTTGGTTGTTACCTTTTTCTGGACTGTTTTGCTGTATTCAAGCAAAAGCTTGTTTACATAAAAAAAATGGAGGAACTTTGAATGAACAAAAGAATTCTGGGTCTGGTATTGGTTATTGTGCTGGTGTTTTCGCTGGTTGCATGTGCTCCGGCAGCAGAGGTGCCCGCAGAAACATCTGCAGAAGCTGTTGAAACTTCTGAAGCTCCGGCAAGCGAAGAGCCGTCAGCTGAGGCTGAGCCGGCTGGCGACAAGCCCCTTGTTGGTTTTGCATTGTTTGATAATGCAATGCCTTGGGCGACTGTTTATTCCAAGAGCGTTTTTGAAGAAGCCGAAAAGCGCGGATATGAGTATAAGTTTGCTGATGCGCAGAACGACACGGCCAAACAGGTATCTGACGTGGAAGATCTTCTTGCTCAAGGTATTGAGCTGCTCGTACTGACACCCATCGAGCATGAAGCGGCGGCACCTTGCTTGGAAGCTGCGAAAGAAGCTGGCGTACCTGTTATACTGACAGGCAGAACGGCAAAGGGTGAAGTTGGCGTTGATTATGTAACATACATCGCTTCTGACTTTTATTGGGAAGGGCAGGAAGCCGGTAAGTGGCTGGCAGAGCAGTCCGGCGGAAAAGCCCGCATCGTTGAAATCACCGGCACTGTCGGTTCAAGCGCTGCGATAGAGAGAGCAAAAGGCTTCTACGACGCCATTGCGGAATATCCGGAAATGGAAGTCGTTGTATCACAGACCGGTAACTTCCTGCGTGCGGATGCACAAAAAGTGATGGAAAATGCGATTCAGTCGCTTGGCAACGATGGTTTTGATGCTGTTTATACCCATTGCGACGATATGACAATCGGTGCGATTCTTGCTATGAAGCAGGCTGGCATGACCCCTGGAAAAGACATCTACACAGTTTCTATCGATGGTATTAAAGAAGCTGTTCAGATGGTTGTTGACGGTGATATGAGCTGCGTTGTGACATGCACACCGGTATTTGGACCGATTCTGTTTGATACGATTGAAAAGTATTTAGCAGGTGAGAAGCTTGATGAGTTCATCGTGAACCCTGATAAAGTTATTGACGCAACAAATGCAGCGGAAGAATTACCGTTTGCTCCGTAAGAAGTGAATGCCTTATCGGCTTAAGTGCTGTAAAAAGCACTTAAGCCGCCCATAGGCGTAAAAAATGCAGTATACCCTAAGTAATGTTTTGTTATTCAATACGTTATTAAGGCAATATGAAAAAAGAAGGGTTCAATATGGGTAGCAATATCATAGAATTAAAAAATATCTGCAAAAACTTCCCCGGTGTTGTCGCTTTGGATAATGTATCGTTCAATGTGAAAAGGGGAGAAGTCCATGCTTTGATGGGCGAGAATGGCGCGGGGAAGTCAACTCTCGTCAAGATTATTACAGGCGTTTATGAAAGAGACGGCGGAGAGATTATTTTTGATGACAGGGCGATATGTCCCAAATCGGTGCATGAAAGCAGCCAAGAAGGGATCAGCGCGATCTTTCAGGAATTAAACATGGTTCCGCACTTAAGCATCAGTGAGAATATTTTTGTAGGCCAATATCCAAAAAAGAACGGTGTCATACAGTGGCAGGTTATTCACGATGAAGCGCGTAAAATGCTTAGTGAAATTGGTCTTAAACTGGATGTAAAAGCAGAGCTTGCGACACAAAGCACTGCCATTCAGCAAATGGTCGCCATTGTTCGGGCGATAAACACAAATGCGAAATTGATAGTCATGGATGAACCAACTTCATCGTTAGATACTCAGGAAACAAACACACTTTTTGAAATTATCAGGCAGCTTAAAGAAAAGAACATTACGACGATCTTTATATCTCACAGACTTGACGAAATCTTTGAAATCTGTGATACGGTATCTGTATTAAAAGACGGAAGATATGAAGGCACATATGAGGCTGCCAAATTAACAAAATATGAACTTGTAAAAAAAATGGTGGGACGGGAAGTCAATCAGAAAAGAAGAATCGTAGAATGCGAAAAGAGCTTTGAAGAAGGCTATTTGTGTGAAATTTTACATGCCAAATGGAAGAACAAAGTGAAAGATATCAGCTTCAGCATTCGCAAAGGTGAAATTTTGGGTTTGGCTGGCTTGCTTGGTTCCGGTCGAACAGAGAGCGCGAAGCTATTGTTCGGCTGCAACACTTTAGATGACGGTGAAATTTTTTACGAAGGTAAAAACGTAAAGCTAAAAACGCCAAGGGATGCGGTCAAACGAAAAATAGCGTTCTGCTCTGAAAACAGACGCGTGGAGGGTATAATTCCCAATCTATCGGTTGAAGACAATATTGCACTTGTTCATCTGCCGGAATTGAGCAATGTGCTGGGTGGAATAGATAAAAAGAAAAAAAGTGAAATTGCCAATAAGTATATTGATGAACTGATGATTAAGACACCGAGTGCTAAACAGAAGATAAAAAACTTGAGCGGCGGCAACCAACAAAAGGTTTTATTGGCTCGGTGGCTGTGTATGCAGCCTAAGCTGATTATACTTGACGAACCAACCAGAGGCATTGATGTGGGAGCAAAAAGCGAAATTGAAAAACTCATTCATCAGTTTTCTGAGCAGGGAATCAGTGTCTTAATGATATCTTCTGAATTAGAAGAATTGGTTCGCAACTGTGACCGGCTCATTGTTATCCGCGAAGGTGAGAACATTGCTGAATTGTGCGGCGAGGATATTCATGAAGAGACGATCATTCAAAAGATAGCAGAACATCACAACACAGGGGAAGGAATAAACTGACATGAAAAATGAAAGTCTGTTTCAAAAAAACAATGAGAGTATACTGCAAAGATATGGAGCGATACTGTTTTTTTGCATAATCCTTATTGCTAACATATTCGTTACGCCAAACTTTTTTCATATTAATACGCTGTGGAATGCGGTTCTGCAATCAACAACAGTTATGCTGCTGTCATTGGGAATGATGCTGATTATTGCGACGGGTGGTATCGATATATCCGTTGGTTCCACAGTGGCGTTTTCGTCATGCATACTTGTTCTTTTATGGCATGCTGGTTATGGAATACTCTCCATTTTTGCTGCTGTGATTGCTTGCGGCGTGCTGGGCGCGTTTTCCGGATTTATTATTTATCGATTTAAAATCCAGCCGCTGATTGTGACGCTGGGCCTTATGACTTCTGTTCGCGGTGCTGCACAATTACTAACCAGCGGACAGATGATACAGCTTAGGGGAAAAGAGCTTTTGGATTTCGGATACTATCGCGTATTCGGTGCGATTCCGATTCAGCTTTTTATCATTTTGTTCTTTGTTCTTATATTCTTCATTATCGTGAAGAAAACAAGGCTTGGCATATATATAGAATCCTATGGTGATAACGCTAATGCGACAAGACTGGCGGGTGTTTCGACAGGCGTTTTATTGATTTCTGTATATATGATTGGCGGACTGATGTGTGGCGTTGGCGGTATTCTTGAAACTATGAGGCTGTGTGCGGCTGATCCGAACTACACGGGATTAAATATGGAAATGGATGCGATTGCAGCTGTCGCTATCGGCGGAACGCCGCTGACGGGTGGGAAGATTCATGTTTTGGGTACTGTCGTGGGTGTGTTCCTCATGCAAATGATAAATATGATGGTCAATATGAACAACATTCAGTTCCAGGCATCACTCATTATAAAGGCATTTATCATCGTGATTGCACTTTACTTTGGGAGCACAAAAAGAAATAAAAAGAAACTGGTGGTGAACCGCAGTGTATAGTAACATAAATTTAAGAATGAAGAAATTTCGTTTTGTAACTCTTGGACCGTTCGTCGTTTTGGTTGTTTTGTTCATCTTTACTGCACTGATATCAAGCAACTTTCTGTCTGTGGAGAACTTGACAAACATTATGCGTCAGGCATCGATTAATGCTGCGCTTGCTGTCGGTTTAACATTTGTCATACTTACAGGCGGTATTGATTTGTCGGTAGGTGCCGTTATCGCTATCAGCGGCATAATAGCTGCGAAATTCAGCATGTTGCCACCGATTGTATCCATCGTGGCTCCGTTTGGAGCAGGCATTATTGCTGGGTTGCTTAATGGTGTAATGGTAAGCAAGATGAAAATTGCGCCTTTTATCGCGACACTTTCAACAATGCTTGGTGTCAGGGGTGTTGCCTACTTGCTTGTGGAAACTTCATCTGTGAGCGTTGAGAGGACATCCGATGCGTTTATGTATATAGCAAAAGGAGATATACTTGGAATTCCATTTCCGAGCATAATTATCATCTTGTTGTTTTTAGTGGCAGGGTTTATACTCAAGTATACAGCATTTGGGCGAAACATCTATTCTGTGGGCGGAAACGAAGAAGCGGCAAACATGATGGGTGTGAATTGTGATAGGGTTAAAATTGGCGCTTATGTTGTATGCGGTGTGTGTGCAAGCCTATCCGGTTTGATATTAACCGCGAGATTGGGAACCGCTTTGCCGGGTGCCGGAGTTGGCTATGAGCTTAAAGCCATTTCCACTGTTGTGCTCGGAGGTATATATCTGACGGGTGGCCGGGGAAGCATATTGGGTGCTTTCTGGGCAACGCTGACAATGGGGCTAATAACGAACATGTTCAACATGGCGGGTAATCTGTCCACGTGGCTTGAGAATTTGTTGATGGGTCTTTTACTGCTTGTCATTGTGTTGGTTCAGTCTCCTGAACTTAAAGAAATGGTGAAGAAAGAAAAAAAGAGCCTTAAAGCATCCCCTTCGTTGAAATAATGATATTTCAAATGCAGATTTATATTCGGTGAAATCTTGTTAAAGCGGTTAATCATATCATATCTGTGAAGGAGTAGCAAATGACAAGAAAAGAGAATCTTCTAAGAGCAATTCGCAGACAGAATCCGATGTGGGTACCAAACGGGATGGAAAATGTGATAAGACTGTATCCGCCGATACTTGAGAGAACATTGTGTGCGGGAAGAGATGCGTTCGGCGTGAAATGGGCACTCGAAAGAGGCGCGGAGGGCGGAACGTATCCTGCTGTGAATGGGCATACAATAAATGATTTATCTAAATGGAAAGAACAAATCAGCATTCCCGATGTGAATGATTTCGACTGGGGTTATGTCAGCGAACAGGTGAAGAATATCGATCGCGAGAATTTTTTGATCGAAGGCTTCTGTGAAATGGGCCTTTTCGAAAGATCGTATCTGCTTTTAGGTATGGAAGAAGCGCTTGTCTCATATATCACTATGCCTGAAGAAATGGAGGAAATGCTTACCACCATAGCCGATTACAAGATTGACTTCATTTCAAAATTTGATGATGTTGTCGATTTGGATATTGTTTGGTATGGGGACGATTGGGGTACACAAAACAATCTATTCATTCCCGACGGCGTTTGGAGAAAAATAATTAAACCGCAGACAAAACGTATATATGACGCAATGAAAGAAAGGAATATCATAATCAATCAGCATTCTTGCGGCAAAATTGAATGCATATTTAAAGATATGGTGGAAATTGGCGCTGATATCTGGAACATGTGTCAGCCTTGCAACGATTTAAAAGCGTTGAAAGAAGAATTCGGAGACAGGATAACGTTTCACGGCGGCATTGACAGCCAGTTTGTTCTTCAGCGCCCGGATGTGACAGCTGATGAGGTTCGCGCTGAAGTCAGAAAAAGAATTGACGAACTGGCGGAAGGGGGAGGCTATATCGCAGGGCCGAGCCATACTGTGCCCTATGATAAAGACATACTCTTTGCCATGAATGACGAGATTTATCACTACGGCAAAAAATGCTATTGTGGTAAGTAAAATATAAGTAGTGGAAATGGCGATATATTATATCAATAGTCAAATGACAAATGGGGAGCTATTTGAGGAAAAGTAATGGACAAATGCTAACTTCTTTCTGATATTTATCAGCTCTTTGCATGGATTGCTGATGAATGGGTTGTTTTGGGTTTTGGTTCTCATTTAGCTCCGCCATAATGAAAAGTAGCAATACTTTCTTAAGCATAATTGATATTTGAATAAAGAGAAGTGGTACAGGATGAAAAAACGCTGTTCGATCGATTATTTTGCATCTTTTATTTGGTGTATCCTAAATGTCTTAAAAATACAGCGATGCGAATCATCCGGCCAATTGTGAAGGGGTAATATAACAATATGTCGGAAAAGACAGGGCTTGTATTGAATATACAAAGATTCAGTGTTCATGACGGCCCGGGCATACGGACGACGGTGTTCATGAAAGGCTGCAATCTTTGTTGCCAATGGTGCCACAATCCAGAATCCATATCATCCAGCGTTGAAATGCAGTATTTTCCCGAAAGATGTAAAAGCTGCGGTGCGTGCGCACAGGTGTGTGAATACGGTGCGCATACGTTCACAAACGATGGGCATGTGCTTATCAGAGAAAAGTGTGTAAAATGCGGACGGTGTGCAGATGAATGCAATTTTGAAGCAATGATGACATCAGGACGAACAATGACAGTGACAGAGGTCATGGAGACGGTTCGTAAGGATAAAATCTATTATAAAAATTCTGGCGGCGGCATTACAGTCTCCGGCGGAGAGCCGCTTATACAGTGGGGTTTTGTGAGTGCATTGTTGGAGTTGGCCAAGCGGGAGGGTATTCATACGGCCATTGATACGGCGCTGAATGTTGATGAGGAAATTGTCAAGAAGGCTGCAAAAAAAGCGGATATGTTTCTTATTGACATAAAGAGCACGGATAGAGACATCCAAAAAAAATATACGGGCGCAGATAATACCCGAATCATCAAAAACATAGAGTATCTGCTGGATTTAGGCTGTAAGATGTCTATCAGATGCCCCGTCGTCAAGGGGGTTAATGATGACAGTGAAAACTACGAACGGATAGCGAAGATGCTCAGAGGAAGAGAAAACGTCATGAGAGTGGAGCTTCTTCCATATCACAATTACGGTATTCAAAAAGCGCAAAGTATAGGTTTAAACCAAACGGAATTTGAGACGCCGGACAAGAATCAAATTGAGTTATTGAAGAGCATATTGGAGAAAAGCAAAATCAAAACTATGAGGTAATATAACGGCATGAGAGAAGAATTCAAAAACAGGATAGAAAAATACTTGTCTAAGGATGTACGGCTCACGTTTTATGAGCGCATTCAATATCAGATGGAATGCGAGGAAATGTTTGAAGGATTATCTTTTGCCGAAAGATATTCTCAGACATTCAGATATATTCTAAATAAAATCAGCGTGCCTATACAAGACGGGGAAAAAATTGTCGGCTCTGTGTACGAAGAGTTGCCGACTCAGCAGCAGATACGGTACGTGAATGAGCTATCGCAAAAATGGTGGAACAAATGCCCTGAAGATATCCAAAAAGAAGCGCTGTGGACGTATAACTTTGCATGGCTGCGCCGTAGAGCCCCGTGGTTCTATTCTTTTGGTCATCTGGCCTTTGACTGGGAGGAAATCGTTTTGCAGGGGCTAAGTGGTTTGCGAATCAAAGCACAATCGGTTTTGAACAGCGGCAAGTATAACAGCGAAGAGGACAAAACATCGTTTCTCAGAGGCGCAATCCTATGTTATGACGCATATACGGATTATATTCAAAGATATGCGGAATCCGTGAAAGACGAAACGATGGCCGAGTCACTGCGTCATATCGCGACACAACCGCCAAGAACGCTCTATGAAGCGCTTCAGCTGTTGTGGCTGATCGAGATGCCTGCGGCAAAAATTGCAGGATGCGGTGTGTTTTGTCTTGGCAGAATGGATCAATACCTTTATCCGCTTTATCGCAAAGATTTAGACCGCGGGACGCTGTCAGAAGAAGCGGCTATGGATCTCATTGAGGAGTTTTTCTTTAAAAATAATGAAATGATGTCGCTGACGGATCATATGTCTGACGATGCAGACGGAACGAGCGAGACGCTTGAGGTTATTTTTGACGATCCTAACTATGTCATCATTGGTGGTTTGCTCAAGGAAGGCGTCAGTGGCGTGAATGATTTGTCGACGCTGATGGTGAAGGCAAATAGAAATCTTGGCTTGAAAAACCCCTTTATGGTGGTTCGTTATCATGACGGAATCGATAATGACTTTTGGCTTGAAGTGTGTGACGCGATGCGAAAGAACACGACGCTTGTTCTGTATAACGACGACACGATGATAAAAGCCTTGAAATCTTACGGCGTACAAGAACCGGAGGTTTACGATTATGGGTTCTTTGGCTGTAACGACCCGCTGATTCCCGCTTATGAGGGGGGCTTGAGGCAGTTGTGGTTTAATCTGGCAAAGCCTCTTGAACTTGCTCTCAACAGTGGAGAATACCCGATGCTTCCGAGGGGCGACAGTCCGATGGAAAGATGTCAGTTTTCGACTTGGGACAGGATGACAGGGCTGATGACAGGGCCTTATTATGGTGCCAAGACAAAAAGCCCATGCGAAATGACATCGATGGATGATGTTTTGGATGCGCTTCGCGTTCAAATCGGGTTTCTTCTCGGAGATTACAAAGAAGGGATTAAAAGAGACCTTGAACTGGAAAAGGAGTACAACAAGGGGCATATAAGAATTGAAGACTGCTTTTTAAAAGGAACGGTGGAAAACGCCGTCAATTGGAACGGAGGCGGCACCAAATATCACAAATACATCGTTCAGGGGTCGGGGCTGGCCACGGTGACAGATTCTCTCTATGCCATTGAAGAAATGGTATTTAACAAAAAGGAATACACGCTGGATGAGTTTATCGGTATTGTCAGCAGCGGATTTAAAGGCCATGAAAAACTGCAGAACAGGCTTAAATACAAGGTGAAGAAGTTTGGGAACGATTATTCAGAGGTGGACAAATACGCAACGGCCGTTGTGGATATATTTCATGAAGAATTGATGAAGCTTAATGAGGACAAGGACTGTCTCTATGACTTTTGGCCAACGCTTTCATCCGACAGAGCCTTTACGATAATGGGCGTGAGCGTGGGCGCAACGCCTGACGGAAGAGGCGAAAGAGAGCCGTTAAGTGAAAACCAGTCTCCTGTTGAAGGTGCGGATGTAAACGGAATAACGGCGATGCTGAATTCTGCGGCAAGGATTCCTTATCACAAAGTGTCCGGCGGTCCGTTAAATATAAAGATTCACCCCAATGTAACAAAGGGCGAAGAAGGACTCTTGTGTTTTTCATCTTTGCTGCTTAGCTATATGCAAAACAAAGGGATGCAGGCGCAAGTCAACATCCTTGACAGAGATATGCTTATTGCTGCACAGAAGGACCCCCTAAAGCATAAAGGGTTGTGCGTCAGAGTGACAGGATACAGCGCGTTTTTTGTGCAGATGGGCAAAAAGGCGCAGGATGAGCTGATAAAAAGAACGGAATTGCAATAGAAAATGACATTATTATATTTTGAGAGGAAATGAAAGAATGAACGCAAAAGAAAATTTACTGCGAGCGATAAAAAGAGACAACCCGAAGTACGTTCCGAATGGTATGAAGAATATTGTTTTTGTAAAACCACCCACGGTTGAGAGACCGATTGTGGCGGGTTTTGATGATTGGGGCTGTGAGTACGGGTTTGAGCCGGATGCCGAAGGGGGCACCTATCCGCTTGTTGGCGGGAATCCTATACACGACATTTTGACGTGGAGAGAAGAGCTTAATGTTCCCGATTTTAACAAGCATGACTGGACAAAGCTGACGCAGACTTGGGCAGAGCTGCCTTTGGACGTGGAGGCGATAGATAGAGAAAACACGCTTGTCATGGGGCTGGTAGAGTTTGGTATTTTTGAAAGAATATACATGCTGTTTGGCATGGAAGAAGCGTTGATGTATTTTCTTACAGACCCCGATGAGCTGTATGAGCTTGCGGGGATTATTGCAGATTACAAGATCGGCGTCATAAAAAGATTTTATGAGGCGATATCGTTGGATGTGCTCTGGTATGGTGACGATTGGGGTACACAGACGAATCTGTTTATACCTCCGAAAATATGGAGAAAGGTCATAAAACCGCATACAAAGCGCATTTACGACTGTATACATGACCTGGGCATGATCGTCAACCAGCATTCATGCGGAAAGATTGAGGCTGTGTTTGGTGATATGGTGGAGATGGGCGCTGACATGTGGAATATGTGTCAGCCGTGCAACGAACTGAAAATGCTAAAAGGAAAATACGGAAAGAATATTTGCTTCTTTGGCGGCCTCGACAGCCAGTTTGTGCTCAACAAACCCGGTGTGACCATCGATGAAGTCAGACAAGAGGTCAGAAATAGAGTTCTGGATTTAAAAGAAGGCGGCGGATTCATTGCGGCGCCTAGTCATGAGGTGCCTTATTCCAAAGAAGTTCTTGATGCGATAGATGAAGAACTTGAAAAGGTTGGAAAGTACGCATAGCGACTCAATATCGTACAAAATAAAATTAACAAGGAGGAGAAAGAAAAATGGCAAGAACAACAACATCCGTAAAAGCATGGGGATCGCCGTCGCGGTATTTTCAGGGACCGAACCTGATGAGAGAGCTCCCCAAATATGCGGGAATATACGGTAAGAACGCATACGCAA
>QKIQ01000109.1 GCA_003249555.1 Clostridia bacterium
GGCTCCTTGCCGGGCAGACGCCCTTTGGGCTGTCCTGCCGTGTCTGCAAAAGCCACGGCGACAGAGGCTCCATGTCAACCTGTTAGTTCAAAATTTTCGACACTTTACTGCTTAGTTCCTTGTCCGAAATTCTAGCACCGACCCCGACTTGTAATCACCAATATGGCGTACATAAATAGCAGACATCTCATTCCGCGATTCTATTTGGATTTGTCCAAGGTTTGAATATGATTTTTGAACCCATTTTTTCTTTTTTTCAAGTTCATTATATTCAGAAATAAAAATATTTTCTTTGCATTTTGTGCTATGTTTTTTTCGATATGCATATGGACTAATTCCATAATTATTTTTAAACGCT
Organism: Clostridia bacterium; assembly: GCA_003249555.1. Lineage (GTDB taxonomy): Bacteria > Bacillota > Clostridia > Christensenellales > SZUA-584 > SZUA-584. The sequence goes on from QKIQ01000109.1 coordinate 359, forward strand.
CTTGAAAATATTGCAGAATCTGTATATCCCAATTCCAATGCAATATCTGTTAAGGATCTGTCTGTTCGATAAGCTAAAAGAAAGAGGGAATGCTCTATACGAATACGATTAACGTATTGGCATACAGATTCATTCAAAATACTCTTAAATATTCTATTAAAATGATATTTTGAGAAACCTGCAACTTCTGCAAGCTTTTCAACTGATACATTTTGAAAATAGTTTACTTCGATATAGTCTTGTACTTTACATATCCTTGACATATATTCATTTTTACAATTATCTGACATCCATCGTTCTCCCTATTGCACATTCAAAACATTGCAATCATTAATAATATCCTATGATGATTCTAAATTCTGCTGACATTTTGCTGACGCGAAAACTGGGAAGCCGCTTATTTAGCGGCTTCCCAGCGTTTCTAGGTCACTCAAACTCGCAAATTCAAAGTTTAATCTAAACAATTCTGTTTATATTTCGTGATAGGTTTTTACTCAATTTGATACCAGTTCTCCACCCTCTACAACGTTCGCTGATCTTCTGTTATCAAAATGCTATCAAGACTGTGTTATCAACACTAAACTTGATAGCTTAAAAAAATTATACCATATTTTTTAGATTCTCAAAAGTCCATATGCAATTTAACATCAACCTTCCTCCGTTGCTTTTGAAAACCCAATATTTTTATCTCTCACTCGACTTCTTCAACAATTAATGCAGTTCTATTTCATCATCACTGATATGATAAATAGTAAGTGGCCGTTTTTCTTCATCTATGATTTGTCCAAGTCCTGAAAATATATCCGTCTCATCGATCATTTCACCTTTTTTATCACCGCTACAGCCAGTAAGAGCCCCAAGTATCAATGAAAACATCATTGCTGTAATAACAATAATTGGGGACGTCAACTTTTTTGTAGACAATTTGCTAAGCTACCCTGTCTGCCCCTCTCTGATTTCTCTGCATTCAATGATTTAAGATATTCTTTCGGTGACATATACCCGAGTCTCTTCTGAATTCTCTTCACATTGTAGAAGCAATATATATACTCAAATACCGCCACCCGCACAGCTCCTTTCGTCTCGTAGTGCGTCCAGTGGATTAGCTCTTTCTTCATGATTGCAAAGAAGCTCTCTGACCATGCGTTGTCGCCCGGCATCCCAACTCGTGAGAAGCTCTGGCGCAGTCCGTACTGCTGCAGCAATCCCATCACCGCTTTTGATGTATACTGGCTGCCTCTGTCGCTGTGAAAGATGCATCCGTCAGCCAACTCGTGCCTTGCAAGTACCGCCAATATCGCGTTCATCACAAGTTCCTTCGTCATCCTATCCGCCATATGGTCTCCGAGCACTTCGCCGGTTACGATATCCCTGACTACACAATGATACATAAATCCCTCGTCCGTTCTTAAGTATGTGATATCGCTTGTAAGCCCCATCCGGGGCGCAATTGGGAACTCTTGATTCCTAAGGATATTCGGATATCCTTCGCCTCTGGCTTTCTTGCTGTTCGTCAGGCTCTTAGCTCTATGCCGGTTGTGGCATGAGTTCAAATGCATCTCAGCCATGTATTCAGCGCATCTCTTTCGCCCGATGCTTTCGCCTTTTTTGCGTAGCTCTGCTGTAATCCTGTCAGGCCCATACGTACCGCGACTCTCGTCAAACTCTTCTTTGATTCGTTTTTTCAGATAGGCTGTCCGACCCTCAAGAGCTTCCCGATTCCTTAGCCAGGCATAATATCCTGTTCGCTCTATTTGAAGAATTTCGGCCCACTTCACTACAGGGTACTCGGGATGCCCCTGTATAAATTCATATCTTACTTTTGGTGACTCGCGAAGTAGTCCGCTGCTTTTTTTAGCATGTCACGCTCCATTCTGGCTTCTGCAAGCTGCCTTCGCAGCTCTCTATTTTCTTCTTCAAGCGTGGCGAATTTCGTTTTGTCACCATCAACGGTATATTTTCGCCGCCAGTTGTACAGTAGATTTTCGTGAATTCCCAAATCGTCTGCTATCTCTTTTACCGATTTTGGGCTTGCATACGATAGCTTGACCGCATTCTTCTTGAAGTCATCGTCGTATTTCTTTCTGTATTCTCCCATTTTTCCGCCTCCGATTTCTGAGCGTTCTTTCGCTCTTTCCATCTTAGCAGATTGTCTAAAATTCTAACATGCTCCCTTGATATAATTCGTTTCACTTTGTTCTCCCCCACAAATACTAATCCTTTGGTGCCGTATCCCTAATCATAAGTACAAATCTCAGTCACCTCTCCTGTACTCATTACCCTAGCAACAAACAGTCCATTAAACACTCACAGTCTATTAAATAAACCGACCATGGAATATTCATTAATCAATGCTGTATCTTGAGCGTGGTTTCACCTGATGCAGCCTTTTTGCTCCCCACAATTAAAAACCCAACCTTATATGTGCCCTTCTTCATACGCCGATTGCAGAGAATTTGCACGCCAAAATAATACATATTCTTATGATCCGGTATGGGTCTCAATTCATAATCATCAACCTGATGTTTCCGATCAAAGGGCTCCGGGCCCTCATACAGCCAGAAGGAAGTCTGCAGCGTCAATGCACCGGGAGGCGGCGCAGGCAGATAAACGCGTGCAAACACTCTTACTTGCGTGTCCCCCTTATAAGAGAACAAGGTGGTTTTTTCATGCATGGCTGAATAGCCGCGCAGTTCCATATCGACCGGTATTAGTTTGTTATTCTCGTCTCTTATATAATGTGCAGATGGTGCGGACGGCTTTTGATCTTGGCACTCAGTTTTTTCATGCGGCATTGGAGTCTCATATGCACGAGTTGCCTGACTATTGGAGCTGATTTCAGTATTTGCAAGTGGCGCATACGTGTTTTGCTTGGTGATCGGATGGGCATCCAGATAATCTGCCAAGGCAGTCCCAACAGGCACATAAAGTGCCTTAAATTCCGGCTTCACTTCGTATACGGTATCGGCATAGCAGCTTAGGCAGGGCATATTTCGAACACCGTCCCGCTCCGTGCCCGTATCCATGCTGTTAAAAGCCGTCATAAAGTCCTCAAAGGGGCCTAGGAGTCTGGCATCTCGCTCAAGATTGCAATCGAAACCGAAAAGATGAAAAAAACGAACCTTAAGCATTGCCCCATTGGGAAACCTCAGCGGATAAACGTGGGTATCCTGCAGCAAATAGTAACCTGCTTTTGCTATCTTTCCCCGACAGCGTGCACCCGCAATCAGCGCCTCTCGTAAAATCTTGGCTTCCACATATTTTTCTTCAAAACATTCTGGACATAAGATAATAGGAGGCTTACCTGATTTGCTGCCATGGGCTTTCACGAAAGCCATGACAGCAGCATCACTTGTTAACGGTATGCGCTCCACATTTTTTCTTAACGAACAATTGGGGTTGGCGGGGTCATGACTAAAATAGCCGCCATCAGAAACACTGCCTTTCCACACCTCAAAGGTACGTTCTTTTTCGATCTCCAGAAACACTTTCTTTTGGGCTTTCCGAGCCATAGGACGCCCGTGTTCCACCGTGTATCTGATTGCACGGCCAATGGGCAGCAAATGCGGGTCGGTGCTATCCTGATAAGCTCCCCAATCGCAGAACGGACACGGCAGCATATGGCGTCCTTCGCTGAGGCGCTTTTGCGTGTATTCAAAAAACTGTTGCTGGTTTTTAAAGGGACCAAGCCAGTTGGGATCGTCTGTATGGCGGCAAGAGTCGCCTGTGTGAATAAGATAGACGCTGTCAAAAGCGTCAAATTCGGGAATGTAGATATCCACCGGCACTTGATTGACGTAGAAACATATGCCCTGGCTATGGTGCTGCGCCGCCGCCATCTCCCGAAAGAGAGCCATCTCCATATTGCGGCGGTTACGCTCTCGGTCAATCGCATGCTTGACGCGCAATTCGTTAACGTACTCAACTCCCGTCCCCGAGCTCATTTCGACAAATTCACTGTAATCACCATTATAGCTGACGCCCGCATTCGCAAATTCACGATTAATAGAATCCTCATCCACATATCGCCTTCCGTTTTCACCCCACGTCGTATATTCATCATAAGACATATATGATTGCCTCCATTATTGATAGATTTTATCGCTATCCCATCAAAACCGTTTGGTCTCCCTGTAGCATTCTTTTATTCATGCTTCTCATATAAAATGAGATTGGTCATTGCCGGATCGTCCTCGCTTTGCGCAATAAACCTGCACACCGCTCCATCAATTTCCGTTCTAAGAAAATACCCTGTATCGCTTTCTTCAACGCTCAATGTATTGCCTGTTACGTCCTTCAGCTCTGCTGCAGATATGGATTCTCTGGTGAACGCCGAAATTGTACAGGTTTCAATCCGTACAAGCTTTGCATCATCCGTTTGGTTCTCAGCTTCATTTGCATAGGTAAACGCCAAATATGTATCCCAATATCCCGGCAGTGCATAGTAGAAAACCACATCATCCTCGAACGATATTGGCGGAAGAGAACCTCCGCAATACGCCTCAAGATCACTTAAATGCCAGCCCAAGCAATCCAAAAGAATTTGATTAATATGCAAGCCATCGGTATTGTCCGCATTCTGTTCGTTTGCACTCTGCTCTTTCGCATACTGCTCATCCGTGTTCTGTTCGTCCGCAATCTGCTCATACTCTTTCTGCTCATCAACATGCTGCCCGTTCGTATTCTGACCTTGCGCATCGCCTATAGCATTTTCAAATAGCGATTCAGCTTTGTGCGATGTTGCAGGTGTGGTGCTTGGTTCGAGCGTCGGTACAAGCGGCTCCTGCGATGTCATCACTTGGGGTTCGCTGTCATTCCCAAACGCCTTCGTTAATGTGTAGATGGAAACGCATCCGCTCATAGAAAGAGCCAGCGCCGCCATCAGTATAATCGCCAATACTTTTTTCATACTTTTATCCGTCTTTTCCCATGTGCGCTATATCCAACGCAATTCATGTTATTTTTACGGTAATCACCGTCGTGTTGTCAGTACTGCCATGACGCATCGCCGCTTCCACTAGCGCACGCGCCGGATGCTTTGCTTCTTTCAATATGCCGGACATGTCCTCTTTATCCGCCATATCTGTCAGGCCGTCGCTGCAAAGCACAAACATATCCCTCCGGCATACCTTTAGATCAAAATAAGTCGGCTGTATCACCAAATCGTGCATGTTCATGCCCAAATGCCTCGTCAGCTCATGGCTTCTGGCTTCCTGTCCGTTCGTTTCCCCAAGCGCTCGTTTTTGTGTATGATCCTCAGTCAAAAGTGTCAGGCTGCCGTCACGAAAAAGATAGGCCCGACTGTCTCCCAAATGCGCCACTGTCGCGTTGTCATTCTTGAGAATGAGCGAAACCAGCGTTGTGCCTGCGCGTCCCAGCTTCAATATCTCTTGATTCGCCTCAACCACGTAATGGTTCATCACTTTCTCAACATCATTAGTCATTGCGCCTTGAACTTGCAGCAGAAGCTCCGCAGCGATATACGCGGCTTCGCCTCCATGGTTTTCTCCGCCCATGCCATCACACACCGCAAAAAGCATCGGAAACCGCCGAAACATCCGGGAACCGCTGTCATATGCGGTATCCCGATTCATCACAAGACCGTTAAAGTAAAGATTATCCTGATTGGACGGTCTGACTGCGCCTTTGTCAGTACAGTATTCAGCACGAACCGACATTTTCAGCATATGTTCTCCCATTTTTTATTAATCAATTGGTATACACTTCAACGCCTTCATCCCTCAGCGTACTTATGGTTGTTTCCGCACTCGAGTTGTAATCAACCCAAAGATATTCCAAAGAATCCATATCCAATAGTGGGGATACATCTGTTATAAAATTATGATCAATGACCAACCAGTTTACAGAGTCAAGCGCCGCGAGCTCAGTTATGTCGTTTATCTTATTTCCGCTTAGGCTGAGCTCCTGAAGCGCAGGCAAATCTTCTAAGCCCCAAAGATAAGTGATGTAATTATCGCTCAGATTGATTTCCTGAAGGCTGGCATTGCCTTTAAGTCCGCCAATATCCTCAACCTTAGAATCCTGTATATTCAAATAAGTCAGATTGCTCAGCTTTGAAAGATCAGGGATTTCCCGCACTCCTGTGTGGCCTGCATTTAACGTTTCAAGCTGTGTCATTTGGGATATAATGGAGATATCCTCTACAGCGAACAGACCGTATATATCTAGGCATTTAAGATTCACCAGCGTATTCAATGAGTTGATATTTTGCACAAAGTCATCAGAGATATCCAGCTTTGTTAGCTGTGTCAGGCCAGCCAATGGACTAACATCAAACGAATGCATATCCGTTCGGTTACAGCTGACCAAAGCCAAGTCTTGCAGCTTCGTCAAATTGGCCAACGGCTCAAATCCGTTATGATTTTGGTCATAAATAAACAATGTTGTCAGGTTCACGCAATATTGCAGATCCTCAAAGCTCTGAATACTACCCCCACCGTAGTCGCGTCTCCAAGTCTCAAACTCATCTCTGGAAAGGGTTGCCCTGTCACCACTTAAATACAGCTCATCCAACCCCGCCAGATCACCGTAGCAAACATCAGCTTCACGTTTGCCCAAAACGCCGCACAGCAATTGCCCCATAACGGGATCCGTCCATTCCACGATAGCGTCAGGGGCAGCCGTTAAAACCTCAGATGTAACAGGCACATTCGCACTGGGCAGCGACGCAGCTTGCGAAGGCATATCCATGTTGATAGACGGCATAGAAGCACCCGGCTGAATGAGCACAATTGCCAAAGCTATTGCAATGATCAGTAAAGACGCAACGGCTATATATATCGGCGTGTGCGTCCTCTTGGGTTGCTGTTTATCCGCTAACTGTGCAGCAGCGTGACCTGCATATGGTTTATATACTGTTTCCTGCGATTTTATTGGGTGAATGATAGGCAGTGTTTCTGTAGATAACGGTGCCACTTTGGTCACAGGTTTTTTATATTCTGCTTTTTTTGGAGGTGCAGACGAAGCGCAAAGCAGAGCGATTTTAAAATCCGCCGCACTTTGAAAACGAGCGTGCGGGTCGAAGCTGATTGCCCGTATCACAGCCGATCTCAGCGCCGAATCGCCATGCAAGGGCTGCGGTGGTATTTCGCCCTTGATTCGTCTGGCAAAGGCGTTTTCCGTATCGTCAAGCGTGATCGGTGCGGGTGCGGGTGGCAAAAACGGATAACGTCCTCCATTCAGCAATTTATACATCAGTATGCCCAGCGAATATATATCGGCGCGCGCGTCGTACTTGCTGCCGTTATAAACCTCCGGCGCAATGTATGCAGGCGTACCCCGCATACTCATGCTCATGCTGCCCGCTCCGCTTACTTCTCTGGCAATGCCAAAATCGCCGAGCTTAAAGGTGCCCCGCGAATTGAGGAATATATTAGCCTCCTTGATATCGCGATGGATAATGCCGTATACCGAACAGGCTTCCAACGCGGAGCATATTTCCACGCCAAGACGCCGTATTTCATCGGATGAAAAATTATTGTTAGCCACGTACACTTCCAGAGGCACCAGCAATTCCATGCGAATCAATATATCCCATCTGAGCGTTCCTTCCTCATGAAAAATCTGATGATCCTCATAAGATACAATGTTGGCTTCGCCCTTCAGCGCATGCATAATACTAATCTCTTTAACGATGCGTGAGGCTGTATCGGCGAAATATGAATATAATGAGTTCTGACTCACCCCCATTTGCCGTGCGTCGTGTATATCGGCTTCGCTTCTTGGAATGGATATCAGCTTTACGGCACTCTCATACGAACCGCCATCCTTTCGCGCAACACGATACACACGGCCATAGCTACCTTCGCCAATCAGGCCTATAACTTGCCAATTGCCCCATAAAGGCTCATATTTTTTTATCGGATCGTCTGATGAGATCATATTTGTTCTCCTATGCTTCAACTTTTATCCGCCCGAATGCTTTCATACACCCGGGCGGTAATCGTGATTTTTACTTATCCCAGCCTGAACATGTTCTTCCTGCTCCCCAGACAGATGATGGTTCCTGACGGGAAGGCCACAGGAACACCGGGCTGCAAGCGATGATCCTCCGAGGTGAAGGTGCCGTTTTTGGAAAAGTCGGTCACAATATATTTGCCGTCCTTTGCGTTATAGCGTACAGCGCAGTGCTTGCGGCTCACATCGGTATTGAACTGGTCAAAAACAATCTGGCAATCGGGGTTCTCACGCCCGAAAGATATCTCCTCCATATCGCCGATTTGAAAGACCGCGTCTTTGTACATACCGTTAATCGCGGATATCCGCCCAATTGCCGGAAATGATGAGTAGCTCTGTGGCGCACTGCACTTGGGTGTAGAAGAACACCTGTAAGCCGACACGGCTGCCTGCTTATCATACACAACGGAATTGCCAAAGGCAAAGTAGAGATCAAAGCCGGTTTTGAAGATGGCCACAAACGGCGTGAAGTATATGAGAGCCAGCATGTGATGGAAGCCGAAGCCTCTGTAATAACGAGTCATATATTGGAACTTGACATACACCCACATGATAATGTACCCAAGTAAAATGATAATACCTATGATCAGGAAAGCGACGCTAAAGGATGCTCTAAAAGCACTGTAAATCAAAAACTCCACTATTGCTATGCACAGTGTGCCTGTAAGGCCGAAAAAGAACACGTGCCATTTGGGTGCGTTCACAAAACGCAGCCTGTAAATATCATTGGCGATGGGCACAAAAGCCATCCAGTCATCCGTTTCGCCCGCTTTACGGCCTATCAGCATCACGGTATAGCATGCTGTGATATACATCAACGCAATGAGCAGAATCTCCAAAATGATCAGCGGAGCGGTTAACGTATCTACGATACCTTGCAACGCTCCAAAAGGATTGAATATATCTTGACCAAAACTGCTACCTAAAATGTCCATTTTCTTACCCCCTGTTTTTTATGTTTTATTTTTTGGGTTCATCAGTGTCCTTGATGCCCCATTCAAACGCCGTGTCACAGCATGGAATCAGCATCAATTCAGCATTTCCAACTTGTATACGGTCATTTTTCTTTATTTCAACCGGCGTTAATACCACATTACCGTTAAGATAGAACAGCGCTTTGGAATCGCCGGGCTGCGCGAGAAAAATATTCTGCTTTGGCTCATATATAATTGCCGCATGCTTCTCTCTGGACACCGACTTATCTCCATCCAGCGAAACGTCCATATCCCGCGAACGGCCTATGAAGTTTCTGCCGCTTTTTAGGCGGTAATCCTTGCCGTAGTGCGTGCCTGACGTACAGACCAGCCAGCCCACCACCGGTTCTAGCCCAGCCTTTTCCTGAAAAAAGCTCGTCGTCTTTTCAAAATCCTGCATGGCATCTGTCGCCTGATACTTATCAGAAGCGCTAAAGGAAACCGTATCGTTGCTGTGCATCGCAGACTGTCTGCAATGCGGACATTGTTCATATTGGTCTGCGTCATAAAAATGGCCCTGATCGCATCGTGTTAAATTCATTTCATTTTTCCTTTCGATGTTTTTTTATATTTCCCGATCAAACACGTGGATTATTGAAGCCCCAGCGTTACGACCGAGATGTTGTCGTGCATTATCCAGTCCCGCTCAAAAGCCATTCCAGTGAGCAGTTCCGGCAGATCGTCCCAACGCTCTTTATAAACGTTGAGTACCGTTTCAATCTCATCATCCCGCAGCGCATGGTAGAGTCCGTCTGAGCAAAGCAGCACCATATCACCCTTGTCCAGCGGCTGCTCCTCCTGCGAGATGTCCATCAACTCCAGTCCGTCGATACCGATAAAGCTGATCAGCGCGTTTCGCTGTTTATCAAGCAGCATATCCAGCTCGGAAATCTCTCCCGCCACAAACCGCGCCGCCAGCGTGAGGCCATGGTTATGATCTTTTGACAAACGGCTCAGCTTACCCTTACGAAACAGGTATACCCGGCTATCACCTACAGAAGCCCAGTACAACCGGCGGTCGCGTATGATGGCGCTGGTCACTGTCGTCCCGCATTTAAGCGGTTCTCCGGCATCGTCCGTCATATTGGCGATCACACTATCCGCCTCGGGCAGTACCGACCGGTAAAAGCCACACGGATCGGCCGATTCACTTTGGTAATACGCCTTCATCATCAGGTTTGCGCATACCCGGCTGGCCGTCTCTCCTGCCTCGAGCCCGCCCATTCCGTCGCATAACACCACCATATGCCCTTGCTTATCAAGCACATTTGCCGAAATGTCTTCGCCGGGGAGCAGTATGTAATCCTGCTGAGTGGGTCGTGAACCGATGAGGCTTGTACCACTGGCCACAACGGTTATCGCCGGTAAGCGCGATGCTTTTTTCCGTTTGAACGAATACCAACCAACCAAAAGCCTTTCCTCCTTGTGCCGCTACCAGTTTCTATCCGCTTTACAGTATGGAACAAACACAAACTCAGACTCACCAAACCGTATTCGGTCGTTTTCCTTGAGCAACACGGTTTTAGTGACACGCTCACCATTCAGCAAAGATTCGGCTTCATCATTGGGTACCAGCCGAAAACTATTTTCCTGCGCGTCGTATATCACACAAGCATGATCGGCACGCAGCACCTGTGGATCCTTGGCAATGCTGATATCCATTTTCCAAGATCGTCCTACGTTGTTCTTACCTGCCGTGATCCGATAATCGCGCCCTTTTTCCGGCCCTTCAATGCAGACCAGCCATCCCGCGACAGGATTGCGGTCAATTGTGCTTTCAAAGAGCCCGATTGAAGCGCCCATCGCACCTTCATCTTTATTGGGTATTTCGGCTCTGTCGATGGATAGGCAATACGGACATTCTTTAAACTTTTTATCGTCGTAATGATGGCCTTGAGGGCAACGGATAATCGCCATATATACATCCCTTTCACACAAAAGTCTTTTGTTTGCCTAATTATATTTATCCACCGTATGCGTTTCAACAGCTTTGTCATAAATGCAGCGAAAACTGACATAAATGCTTTGGCTGCCATCGTTCACTACCAGTTATTGTTGACTTTACAATCTTTTTTAGATAGTATAACAATGTATTATATTACTATATATAAGGACAATTTATGCTCAAACTGGCATTCTGCGAAACGGATCCCGAAATTTTCACCGAACTATCCGTTCTCCTTAAGAAATACGAAACGACCGAATCTATTCATATAAAAGGCTTTTTAAATCCCACTGAGTTTATTCAATACGTAGACTATCATGGCCTCGAGCTTGATATTTTGATGTGCAATATCATCATGGACAATTACAACGGCATCCGGCTTATGCACACAGTACAAAAAAGCCTTCCCAATATTCAAATCATATTCGCTTCACAATATAAAGAGCTGGTCTTTGACGCTTACGCCGTACGACATGTTGCGTTTATACCCGTTCCCATCACCCCCCGGCATTTTCACACAGCGATGCACATGGCCATTGCTAATGCACGCGAAAGCAAAAACAGACAATATCTTACGTTGTCATCCAGAGGCTTGCTTACGAAAATAGACATTGCCGATATACTTTATCTTGAGAGCAATCTGCGTACTCTGCATGTTCACACGATTGAAAACCAACTGGAGTTTACGCGCCAGCTGGAAACGGTGAAGCCGCTTTTAGACGATAGGTTTGTACACTGTCACAAAAGCTATATCGTCAATATGGATTACATTACAAAGCTTGATATGGCGTCTATGTGTTTTATATTGACAAACAATCACGTGGTACCAATAAGCTCCAGAAGAGCAACACAAACTCGCGCTATCTTTGAGGATTATGTTTCTCATTAGATGTTTATATCATATGCTTTCATATTCAATCTCTCAGCTGTTGATAACACAAATATAGAGACGATATATCGGTTTTAAAAATAATTGACATCATGTCTGTTACCCTTGCGGTTCCACAAACCCAATCCGACTGCTGTCGTCTGTAAAAAGGTCGTCCATGCACATCACATAAAGTCGCTTTTGTGCACTGGCATAATTTTTTAGTTCTACAGGTAGATACGGGCTGGTATAGATCTGATACAACATTGCCATGCAAATCTCGTTCTGTAATGTCACCTTCTCGCGAAGTGTGCTACTGGATACCACGTGCGACTCAAGCATGTCGAGAAATTCTTCGTTCGCGGCCTGCGCCAGTTCCTTTGTCCTGAAAGGATACTCCTCATCAATCGGCAGCCCCCGGTGCAGCAGCAAAACCCCGTCATATTCATGATAGGGGCGGTTCATCTCCCGCGGACGCAGTTCGTCCAGCGCGTCCAGCGCCTTTGCCCGAATATCGTCATCGATCAAAACCGCCTGTTTCAGGCATTCTGCCAACGCGAGCGACGGATCATGCGCCACGCTTGTTTTTTTCTCAAAAAAATCATCGTAAGACTCAAGGTCGATCTCATCCCGGCAGTGCGCGGCAAAGTCATCCTTCTCCGCCAGCGCTTTTTGAAACACCAACAGCTCGCGCGTAGCAAAATCCAGGCGGCGGTCGTCCGTATTCATAGCCCGCAGCGCCTGGATATTACCTGTGCGCCGCAGCAGGTCGGCCAGAAGCTGCGTGCAAAGCCGCCATTTTCTACGTCCGCAGCGCTTCATCCGGCGCTTGACCAACATGACACACGCCGTACGCATCCGCTTCGCGCCCATGTTGTCTCCGGCGTCGTCGCAAACCCACGCCGCGCATAGATACGCGCGGATGGCGCCGGATTTGTCCCTGATGCGCTCGCAATGCAGCGCGCGTTGGTGGAACATATGCGCCAGCTCTGGCAGCGCATCATCTGCCCGTTCATACAGCGCCCACAACTCTCGGCGTCTCAGACGCGGCCTTTTGTGAATATCGTCCACGACATAGCCGCAGTGCGGGCATCGCATCAGCCACATTCCCATGGTGGAACGAAGCATCTCCGAAGGACGGAAATCCAAGTCCGGCTCATCAAACGCGCTGGCCGACCGGATCGCCACCTGTTCGCTTTGCGCTCCGCAGGTGGCGCACCGGACATGCACAACCCCCGACGTACTCATAGCTGATTGAAGAACCTACCTTTTTCGGCACACTCCATGGTTTTGACATAAAAACGCTTGCTTCTGCAGGCGCATCTTCCGACTTCGCGCATGCATTTGTCGCAGTAGATCCGGCCACAGTCGGCGCAGGGATATACAACGGCGGGTACGTATCGCACCAAATCTTCCTCCGGGATTTCGGGCGTGCTCATCTCGTAGTATTCATGCCCACAGACACAGTACGTCATCTTCCGGCGAACCCATGCGGGCAAGAGCTCCTCCTTGCCTGCCCGTGAAATCGTCGCGTCTACGCCGTAACCAGTCAGTGTAACGTTCCCCTTGTCTTTTTTCCTTGCAAATAAGCCCATAATATCCTCCTTTACGTGGTTTTACCACCATTCTTGGCTATCTTCCTGACCCGTTGCAAGATGGTCGAGCCATGCGATATGTTCCAGTATCATGGTCAGCGCCCTCTCTGCTTCTTCGTCCATACAGGCCGCATCCCAACGTTCCTTGTCTGCCAGCTTGCGCCGCGCGATATGCCGGACGTTTTCGCTTTCATCCGACTCGGCAGTCACGGTGAGCAGCGCTCTGTCGCTTAGCTTTCTTACTGCCTCACACCGCAAATCCTCCATTCGCTCATGGCACGCGATATACTCCAGCGCAGGTTGATCCCGCAGCTTGTGTATCGCCGCCGCGCGCACGTCCGCGTACGGGCTTCGCCGCCAGATCCTCAGCAGCCGGCACGGCTTATCCACACGGCGGACGGCTCTCAAATGGCGTTCTTCGATACGGTCGTCCCGGTCAAGTCTCATTTCGGACCTCATCATACATTTTGTTTTTCAACCGTTCGTCCGCACGCTGTCTGATCTCTTCATCCGGATCGTTCTGAGCAGCGGACATCAGCATCTCCTTGTTTCGGCAGAATCGGATTGCCATCAGCCGGGGCTCGCGGCTGACCGCCTCCTCAATGATGCGCCACCTGACTTCGTCCTCCATGTCCTTCAAACGTTCATAAGCAATAAGTGCGGGCGTATCACATGGGTCGTTCATCGCTGAGAACAACAGCACCGCACGGCTGTTCACGCGATATATCGCCGCGGTACGCACGGCCGGTACCGGATCTTCTAGTGCCAGCCGTATGGCCATGCTTTGCGGCATATTGTGATACATATTTACAGCGCTCGGCCGAAGCCCTCGGTCCGGATGAATTTCTATCACTTCAGTAAGCCCTTGCTCATCCAGCCCGCACATAGCCTTGTAACGCACATTCGGATTGGTGTGGTGATATACAGCCTTCATCAATACGTCCTGCGATTTGACATTCGCAGCAGCATAGGCAGCGACAGCTTCAAAATCGTCCATAATAAGCTCTTCGCACAGCGCCGTGCTTTTTATATGCATCATCGCCCACTTCCGGTAAGTGCCGCTCCGCTTTTTATCGCGTGCGATCGACAGCAGTATTGCTGTATCCGTTATGCGCTCGAAGGCGGCGCACGCTAAACTTCGCCATTCGTATTTTTCTTCGTCATTACCGAGCCGCTCGGCTTTGATAAAGATTTTATACAACAGCGTCTGGTCTTCGAGGAGCTTAACCGCTTTTTCACGCGTCTCCAGCAGCACCGCCGACTTTGCATAGTGGGCAATCACATCGGTATCGCGAATATCGTAAAGAAGATGATACTGGAGGCTGCCATTTGTTTCCCGTAGCGCAAGCTCTTTGATACGGTCAGGAGAATTGATGCGGCGGATAGCCGCCGCCCGCACTTCCGGGCTAGGGTCAAGAAACTCCTGATCCGTGATATGGCGGATGGCCTCGGCGCGCACGAAGCTGCTTTTATCCTGAACCGCCAGACGTCTCCTTAAATCTTCATCCTGTGTGGCCCGGACCAGACACCATCTCTCCATTTCCTTCGCGTCGGATTGCTTGTTCGACAAATTTATATCCTCACTTCCCGCCAAAAACACAGTTGAGTACCTCCGCTGTCAATTCGGTGGTCGGTACACACATGCTCCATCACAACTCTTTTCCGCAATACGGGCAAACCTCCACTTTAATTCTGCATTCGCATTCACCCGAATCGCCGGTATATCCGCCATTTCCCTGACCTGTCCCGTGACAATTCGGGCAATTAGGATCCGGAACACTGACTGTATTTTTATATTGCAAAACATGACCGCACGACGGACACATACGCGTTTCCGGATGGCGTTTATCTTGAATCACCGAGTAAATGAAACTCACAATCAAGATTATCCCGCACAATGCAGCGATACATAAATATACAGGAGCAGTAATCATGGCTTGACCCTCCTAATCATTACTTTGGCTTATGCTTCCCCATCGTAGCAAGCCGTTTTATCGCAATCCTACATATCAATCGTTGCGGCAATCCGCTCATAATGGGTCTTTCTTTCCGAGCAGTCGAAATCGCCGCTATCAATATCTGATCCGCCTGATGCCCAAACTTTGCACATCCCGCCACAAAGATACCGCACGCCGCATTCCCGGCACTTCCTGTTTGTATCCACGTCGTGGAAACGGTATTCGCGAAAGGCGTCGCTGTTCAATATGGCGGGCAGGCCCTGTTGGATTGACCCCAGCAAATATCCCGAGCCACGGCACGCACAGCATGGATATACACCGCCGTCCGGCTCCACGGAAAGGCTGCGCCCCAGGCCGCAGGTAAAGCGCGGTTGAAAAAGATTATGCGCTTTATTATCCTCAGTACACAGCGCAAAGCTGCTGGGCGACGTTCCTTTCGCTTCGGCGGGAAGTGGCGATATAAACCAGACCCGGATACCCAGCTTTTGGGCGTATTCCAGAAAAGAGTCACCCGCGAAACCATTTTTCATGTCCTCGGGAAAAGCCGCACACAGGCATACCTTATCCACACAGCCCATCTGTTGAATACGCTCAAGCTGTCGCGCCATGATATCATACCGGTTGCCGTTATGGCTGGCTTCCATCCAATCTTCTTCAACGTTGACCATGATGGCATCAAAGCCGGCGCATATTTTTTTGAGGCGCATTTCAGAGATGTCAACTCCCAGTGAAGTGTGCAGCGCTAGTTTCGTTCCCGTCATGTCAATCCGCGCAAGCTCATCCAGCAGGATGTCCAAATCATTGTATAGCAACGGTTCTCCGCCCGTGACCGCCGCATTGCGGAACCGCGCCTCCGCTGCTTCCCTTACGGTCTCTACCGCTTCACTCACCGGCATTTCCAGTTCATTTCGCATTTCATCATCCGTCAGGCCGCGCATGGTAATGCGCACATTGGCATTCTGATAACGGTTCTCTGGGAACTCGCGCCCCTTGCGCCGCGCAAGATATCCGCCGCGTTCAGGACGGGCGTATCGCAAAGCCAGCCGCATGTTGATTTCATTCATGAGCCGGTCATATGGGTGCGGCACGACGCCCGCCATAGCCAGCAGCGGCGCGTCCTTCTCCGTGATCTTACACGCATCCAGTGCTTTTTGTTCCCCTCGAATGCACAGGGACATTATATCGAATGTCGTATGGTATGCGTCGCAATACGGGTCTTTATCTGTTCCGGCGGCAATGGTATTGGCAATACAGCCGCCCCGGCAATAATCGCAATGCTTGCAGTTTCCGCATGCAGCATGAGCGGCTTCCTGCACGGCCAGCAGCTTTTGATAGGCCTCGCTTTGGGCAATCCTTTCCGCATCAAGGTCTTCAAATATGCTGCCCATCGAGAATTCATCACAACCGCAGAGATGATCGCATGGATATATGCGGCCGTCCGGCGCGATGGCGGCAACATGGCCGAGGCAGTCGGAAAAAGTGCAGGCGACACCCTTGCGTACAAAGCAGCCTCTCACCATCTCGTCCAGATTAATTACGCGTCTTCGGGCGATATCGCTCCCGTATTTCATCAGCGTATCCGTCAGTACCGCCGTCATTTCGGACGTGCCCAGCGCCGGGGCAAGTTCCGGAAGATTGGCCATAGGTACAGTGCCATGAATACGGTACGGCTTGGCGGCGACAGGCGAATCCCCAAAGTTCCCGAATATTCGTCCTGCAGCGTCCGCAAAGCACGGCGTGAGCGTGCATACCTCCTCTACAGGAATGCCTTTATCCAGCAGCCGGTTCATGGCCGATCGGGTTCTCACATAATATCCTTCGCCGCGCTGCGCGTCGCATATTTGCTGATCTGTTTCAATATCCGTGCTCACGGCGATCTCATACGCCATAATGAGCGCAATCATACGCTCGTCCAGCGCCCACAGATTGCTGCGCAGACATATGTGAAGCCGCCGCTTGAATGTTTCCCGGAGCGTCCGCAGTATTTCTTCATAGAATTCAATGTCCGCAAGCAGTGGATCGCGCCCTTGAAAGCTGACGGTCACGTCCCCTTTGGACGGTGCGACCCGCGCAATAAAATTGACAATGTTTTTAGCCATCTCAGGCCCCATTCTCCCGTTTACCGAAGAATACCCAGGGCTCCATGGCCCCATCGGCAATATGATAAAGTGGTTGGGCTGAAACGCCGTCATACGATCATCTCCCAAAAAGCTTTCAACAGGCAGGCTCCCTTTCATCGGGTAATATCTATGTCATCATAGTCATCCGGGTCCGTCAGCCAATACCGCACGGACGCGACATACGGGCTTATATCTTTATAAAATTTTGCAACATACGCTTCGGCTTTCGCAATGGCTGCCGCCCGCGTTCCATAAAACGGATATATCTCATGATATACCCAATCGTCAGAACCCTCGCGGCTGCCCCCGCCCGGATACGACCAGTGATTGCCGATGTGTATATTGAATTTGCGTTTTTCCGAGACCGCGAACATAAACTCTTCAAACAGCACCAGATCAATACAGTACCGCTTATCCAAATCACGGAGTGCGTGCAGCAACGTCCTATCATCCTGCCAAACAAGTTCGCTGATCTCTTCCCTTTGAAACCGGTTTAAATCAACGTCTTGTACTTCAAGCACAAAGACCCGGTCAATTTCGTTATTAATAAATTTTTGGCCGTGAAATTCACGCTCCCATTTCACCCAAAAATCAAACAAAAATATGGGCGGATTGGACGGCACTATTCCCAGCTTTTCTTCCAGCTCACGCAACGCTGTGGATTCATAGGTTTCACTTTCGACGACATGCCCGGAACAAGATGTGTCCCAACAACCCGGAAAAGAATCCTTGTTGGGGCTGCGCCGTTGGAGCAGCATACTCCAACCATCTTTCCCGTTGTGTCGCACCACCCACACATGCGCGCTTCTGTGCAGATCGCCGTCCCGATGAACTGCATCACAGTCCTTGAAAACACCGGAGAGGCTCTTATCCTGAAACAACACTTCCAATCTTTCCATAGCTAACCTCCTGTTTTTTATTCACCGTCTGGCGGATTGCCCAGCATCAAAAGCTTCCTAATCATAATTTCGGTTGGGTCCGCAAAATAGCGCCTCTCTGTGATATATCCGCCTCCGCCGCATCCGGAGCACTATCCTCCCATTTTAATACGGCAGGGTGTGACGTTTTCATCCTCGGCCTTCTTGCCGTCTGTTATTCCTCTTCGTTGGTAATATCCGTGTCATCATCATACGGGTCCGTCAGCCAGTACCGCACAGATGCGACATACGGGCTCGTATCCTCGTAGAACTCCTTGACATAAGCCTTTGCTTTTGCGATGGCCGCCGACCGCGAACCATAAAACGGATATATTTCATGATATACCCACTCGTCAGAGCCGGCGTAGCTGCCTGCGTCCGGATGCGACGAGTAATCGCCAATATGAATATTGTAACGGCGTCTTTTTAAGCCCGCGTGTTCAATAAACTCTTCAAACAGCGGCAGATTGATGCAGTACCGCGCATCCCCATTTTGAAGCGCCTGCAGAACCTCCCCGGCATCCTGCCAGACAAGGCCGCTGATCTCCTCCTTTTGAAACCTGTTCAGATCGACGTCGTCTGTCTCAAGCATAAAGACCCGATTGATTTCGTTATTGATGAACCTGCGCCCGTGAAATTCCCTTTCCCATCTTACCCGAAAATCAAACAAAAATATGGGCAGATTGGGCGGCACGATGCCCAGCTCTTCTTCCAGCTCACGCAACGCTGTAGATTCATAGGTTTCACTTTCGACGACATGCCCCGCGCATGAGGTGTCCAGGCAGCCTGGGAAAGCATCCTTGTTGAGGCTGCGCCGTTGGAGCAATACACTCAATTTGCCTTTTTTATCTCTGCGCACCACCCACACATGCGCGCTTCTGTGCAAATCGCCGTCCCGATGAACCGCGTCACGGTCCTTGAAAATACCGGAGAGGCTTTCATCCTTCTTCAACAACACTTGCAATCTTTCCATATCTGACCTCCTGTTTATAGTAATTAGTTTCCGACGAATCCGCTCATCGTGTCGGAAGAGAAGTCGCCGCCATACGATGAAGTTGACAACTTGTAGGCAAAACCCGAATGAAAAATATACATATCGGTCGTGATATAGCGGCCGTTTTCTCCAAACGCCTCTTCATCACCCAGCCACTCGTCGCCGTAGGCCACTTTGAGGTAATAGCTCCCAGGGCTAAACTTCAGCGTTAGGTCGGTATACGGCTCGGTCAGCACGCTGTGAACCACAGGATTCCCCTCGGCGCAGGAAACCAGCTTATAACAAGCCCTTGTGCCGCCATTGCTTATCTCCAGCGTGACATCGCCCTTGCCCACCGTCTTTGCGGTATATTCCGGCGCCGGCGTCCGCTCCGCCTTCGGTTCCATATAATGACCGATCAGCGCGGTTTCCCCGCCACCGCTTTTGGGCATGACATATCGGGAATATTTAAAGCCTTCTTCTTCGAGTTGCCATGTCAGCAGACAGTCCCCGGCGATGGCGGTAAATCCGCGATCCGCAGCAAGCAGTTCTTTCTCCGGGTTTTCAAGAGAGCATCGGTATACGCCGCTGTCGTCCTCCGCGGAATAGGCCCATTCGCCGTCGAATGCGCACACCCCGGTGATTTCCGGATACTCGGTCAACTCGCCATCTTCCGACAGGGCGTACAGCGTCACCGCATCGCCGGAAGTGAAAAAGAGTTGATCGCCGTATACGCCCCGCAGCTCCACAGAGTCGAGTCCGCTTTCTTTATAAAACGGTTCATCTTCGCTGCCATCCAGGCGTATGCGCCGTATGGACCAATCGTCAACATCCTGCTCAACATAATACAGCCAGCCATCCCAATACATCGGGTTCTGCGCCACGTGTGGACTTTGCGCACCTATTCGCACCGCCGCCCCCGTGTTTAGCATGAACTCCAGATTACCGACGCCAGCACTCAGCGCCGCGCTGATGTCCAGCCGGAACAGATCATAATCTTCCGACTGATAGGGCATATTGTCGGCAAAATACAGGAAATCGCCCGCCAGATAAAGGGACAATGGGCTCATATCCTCCATCATCAGCGTTTTGGAACCCGTGCCGAGATCTACCCTGTAAAGGTTGCAGTTTTCCTCATCGCTGCCGCCCGGATCATAGGTACCGATGTAATACATGATATCTCCGTCAACTGCCATAAGGCTGGGGAAGCCCGCCATCAGTTTTTCGGCCTGAGATCCATCCTCGGTCATTCGATAGAGACTGTAGCCTTGCTCATCGTCCGCACGGTAATAAATCCATCCGCCGGATGCTACAACATCATCACCTACATCGCCGATAACCGGCTCCTGCGTAGGCGCCGGCGTTTCCGTCAATTCCGGCGCGGTACTCCCGGATTCTGTCGACTCATTTATACCGCTCAGCCCAGCCGAGCAACCGCTGAGCATGAGCGCTATAATTAATAAAATGATGAGCCATCGCTGTTTCATGATAAACCTCCTGATCCGCTGTTTTCCAGCGGCACATAAGTATGGCGGAAAGCCTCGGGGCCATCGACAAATATGTTGACTTCCATTTGTGTCGGTATAAAGCTGCGCATCTCATCGTTCACCTGCGCTTGAATGGCACGCAGTTCCTCCACCTTATCCTTCGCATGAGTCGCCACTAAAGTCAGCCACCCACTGACAAGAAACACAACGGCAGCCGTACCAATTATCCACCGTTTCCACAATGTCGGCGCTTTCATGTCTCTCGTTCTTTGGCCCGGATGCGCAGAATATATCTTTGCAGCGTCTGCAGCGTTGTCTCACCGCGCCGGGTCACGTAGTCGAGCCCTTCCCAGAGCTGTTCAAATATCTGTGAAATACCCTGCAAAAACACCATTTGCTGCGAGACCACATATGATTCCGTCTCATCTTGCCTCCGCTTCGTGATCAGAACCTGCCGGTTTTCCTTCAGCATGCATTGAGAATCCTCAAAGGTCTCCGGGAACGAGCCAACAAGCCGCAGGGAAAAATCCGGGTATACATTCAGATAGTGCGTATAACCCTCGAGCAGATCAACGCATGTTTTAAGATCAATTCTTACCGTGTCCGGCTCCAAAAAATCTTCGCTGAACATGGTGCATACCCCATTTGTCGCCATGCTGTCTAATAAGGATAAGGGCACTAACTCGCGCAGCGTCATGCCGCGTTTCAGGCTCCCGTCAAAAGCGGCTTTGCGTTTGCGAAATTCATCCATGCGCCAGACATAGGCTTCGCCTTCGTATCCGCACTTTTTCAGATAAGCGCCAAAACCGTCTTCGCTCAGCACAAGCGGATTCAAACCGTCTCGCATGATAGCCAATGCGCCCGTCGTTTCATAGCATTGCCGGGCGAGGCTTTGGACCTGCCGAGCCGTACTCCGTTCCAACGAAGCCAACAAAGGCTGGGACCGCGTAAACGTCTCCGCAAAGCGCCGGTCCAAATCCCGGATAAACGTCTTTTCATGAACCATCAGCGCAATCGGAAAGGCCGCGGAATCCGGCAGGGCAGCAATCATCATGGCGGCACATTCCGGTATGATAATCATCGACCGATCAATAGGCAACGCCGCGTCTTCATATGCGATAGCGACATTCATCCGCCTCTCGATAATAAGCGGCATAAACGCGGTAACCGCCCTGGATGGCGTTTTGCTTTGTCCCGATGCCTTAAGCAGCATCTGACAACGCAGACCAAACCCATTCACCGTGTTGCAGATAGCATGGATTAAAACGGGGTTAAGCAACAGGCTTTCGTCTGAAAAGCACATGCGGATGGTCGTCCCGGGCTCCAGCTGCGCAACGGAATTGGTGTAGCAAAGCGCCATCTCCGCCACACCGGCTTTTGCGCTGTACTGACCATTGTCCGGCCGGGCCGGGCCCATACCGGCAGCCAGGTTCTTCATATCGGAAAGGTCGTCATTGGGGTCGCTCACCAACCATATTTTAAGCGCGCTTTTAAGCTCTGCGACAGACGCCAAAGAGCCCTCGATGCCGTATTCGCGGAATCGCTTTTCCAGCCACGTCATATCGGCGGGAGAAAGAGGGCGGGACAGTATAAAGCTCGCCAGCGGCTCGAGATATTTGGAGTTGATGCTGATCAGCCGTTGGTTGTTTGCCCATCGTGTAATCATGGACGGATGGACATTCATTGCAGCAGCCACGGATTTATTGCGGATGTCAAAGTGTTCCAGCGCCATGCGCAGATGATATTGTTCTTGATTCATAATGCCACCTCGTTGTGACTCAATCTTAGTCTTTATATAACCAATATATGGCGTGTCAATCATAATGTCAACGTGCATTGACAAATTGACAAATTGACAAATGGTCAAGTTTTCTGGTGGCAACCATCTTTTCTGATACAATATGTTCCAGAGGATAGGTGTCCTTAAAAATTTTTTACAATTATTATAAGTTGTAGAAGGGAGCGCATGATATGAATTTTAGACCCAATCCCATAAAAAAAATCATTGCATTATTCGGTATCATGATAACATTTGCTCTTTGCGCATGCGGCACGCAGTTAACAGATCAGGTTGACGAATCCTTAATACCATCATCTGAGCCGGATACTTCTGCCACAGCGCTTTCTGTAGAGACAGTACAGCCCGAGCAAGCAACGCAGACGCCGGTTCCTACGGCAACACAACCATATCTTTTTGAGGACGAAGACGGCCGTACACGCTATCGGCTAATCATCAACGGGGAAACAGTGGACACCAAGAACCTGCCGTTCAGTATCAGCGGCGAGAAGGGTGCATATTACCCCTTGGAGGACGTGCTTGCGTTTTTCGACATACCGTGCCTAATCAGCGAGAGCAGCCGCGCCGCCACCGGGCGCGTAAACGGCACGGTATTTAAAGCACAGGCGCACATGCCGGAAATGACGGTAGGCAGGTTGACGCTGGGGCCAGGCTCAACGCCGCAGTATGTGGACGGCTGTTTGTATGTGCCCAGCTATCTGTTCATGGAGCTTCTGGACGCGACCGTGGATTTTACGGCTGACCGTTCCGGAGCCACGCTCGTCACAGATATCACGATTAATGCGGATGAATCAACGACAAAGGGCCTTAAGCTGGCAGATAACACATTTGGCGACGGGAGTGTGCGGCTGACGCTTGAAGCGGAAGCACAGGCCGTATGCGCCAAACTGTTTCTGGCTGAGGCTACCGGTAAAGATGATGCGCTTCTAGTGGTATTTATCGACCCGAATGAAAGTACCGATCTGTATTTTTCGGCGGGTACCTATATCTTGAAGCTCGCGTCCGGGGAAGTCTGGATCAGCGACGAGGAAGCGTTCGGAGCATCGGGAAGCTATTCCTCCACCGATGCGTATACATTCGAAAAGGGCGGCCAGTATGAACTGAAAACTTCGACGGCAGAGGGCGATTTCTATACAGACAGCGCCAATGGATTTACAGGAAACTGACATCAAATACATAAGGAGAGGATACAATGAAAAAAACTTATATTATTTTATTCACCTGCCTTTTGGCAATGATTTTGTGTGGTTGCAGCGTGAACGCAACGCAATCCGCAACGGAGGCCGCAGCACAAGGCGAGGCCTTTTATGCGGGCAGCGACGGCTACATGCTAAGCGAGATCGTGCGCTTAGCCGATTATGATACGGACGAAAGTATCGGCTACGGCGTTGTGATACTGATGGAGAGTGATACAGCTCCGATCAGCTTTTTAAAGAGTTCGGGCGCTGCCGTTTCCTCAGTTCAGAGCCTTATAGGACTGACGCTGGATGCTGAAAACGGCGACTTTTACAATTATACGGATGCGTCGTTCTCGCTGAACGAGGACAGCAGCAATTATAAAGGCAAAGCCGTGTTCAAATTCTCTCTACCCAAAAGCGCGAGTTTCCCCCAAACCGGGACATTCACATATTCAGGCGACCCGGCGGAAGAGATATCTCTAAGCTTTACAGGCATGGACCTACCTGAGCTGTCCGAAACGGCCATTGAAACATCAACTGCTCCGGCAACCGCCACGGTCAGCGAAACGTCAACTTCCACGGCAGATGAATCCCTCTCAGATAACGGCGTTTCCGTAACCAGTTTCGAGGAGCTGAAGAATGCGGTAAAGGATACGTCCACGACGGAAATCACTATAGCTGCCGACATAGAAATTACGGAAGATTATACGCTGGAGCGATCGGACGACCTTGATATACACATAGATGAAGGCGTGTCGCTGACCATTAGCGGAGCGTTCGAGCTGGTCAGCTGCACCCTGACAAACGATGGGTTAATTACAATTAATGGCAGCTTTGTGTATGGCATTTCTGATTTTATCAACAATAGCGTGCTTAACGTTCAAAGCGGCGGTACGGTCTCGTCCGGTCAGAGCAACGCTGTGAATAATGGATTTGTGACGATAGAACAGGGAGGAACGCTTCTCATTGAGCGCGGGACGGTATTGGATAACGCCGGCGAGTTGACAAACGAAGGTAATATCAGTATACAGGACGGCGGCCAACTCAATGATCAGGGCGGTACAGTTGTTAACAACGGTACGATTGACCTGAACTCATATTACAACGGTGATATCACTTTGATAACGGGGACAGGCACGCTGAATGACAACCGTGAATAGCTTTCCCTATTATAAAATTAATAAGAGGAAATCACAATGAATGCAGCGTCAGAGAAAGACCACAATTGCAAAGAGCATCTGGATTTGAATTGCCAACGAAAAATCTGCGGCAGGTACATGCTGGCACCTTAACTGTGTCCGGCAAAGTGGCCACGGTGCGCCCGCTGTGGGAAAAGAGGAACGTTATTATTAGGACAGCGGCGTAGTGAATTGAAACGGATTTTGGGCCAGACGATTTTAAATAACATCACCATTACAACCCAAGGCTCGACCCATTATTTTCCAGAGTTCCTTTTGTCACAGTCAATATCGCCGAGATTTCCATGACTGCGAAGAATAGCCCTCGAAAAGCTGGGGGGGAGCTGAAAAATCAGCTTCCCCGCTCATTCTATTCAGGCTTAACATCTTATACAATCGGATGATCCTTCTTTCTCTAATCTTTCCACTTCACGAACTCTTGCTTCCCTTCTTTACTGTCAAAATACACCCGTTTAATTGTCAAAGATCATAGTTCACGCTCATCGCGTTTTCTGCCATTACGGCGTAAATTCCGCCGTGCTTCGCGTTCCTCTCGATCTCGCTGGAATATCTCCGCGAAAACTGCCCGAACCCTTTCCGGCGCTAAACGCATGGCTTCCTTATAGTCTCTCGTACTCATAAATAGCTTGGTCAGTTTATCTTCCAATTCCCAGACCCTTGCCGTTGCTTTCTGCGCCTTCTGTTCGAGCGTATGAATTTTGCCACGCGATAAAACGCCTTCCTTTGCGAGCGATATCACATCCTTGAAATCCTGCGTAGCCACCGTGACCTTGCCGAACATCTTTTTCCGGCCCAGTTCGTCAAGTTCATGAAACGTCTTACCAATCTGCCACTCTACAGTGAGCTGCTTGGAAACAGTGGCCAGCTCCTTTTGCTGAGCTTCCACTTCCTGCTCGATACGCGTCAGCTTCGCGTTGTCTTGCTGAATCTTGTAATCCAACACCGATAGGTGTTGCGTCGTGCTGCCGCGAACGCCGCGCTCAAAGTCCTTGAACCCGGCATTCCTCATGTGCTCAAAGAACCTATCTTGCAGGAGAGAATAGGACGGAATCAGCACAGCTTTTCCGTTCTCTGTCCGTATGGGTTTGCCGTTCTCATTCAGCGCCTTTACAGAAGCCCATTTTTTAGAGTGGCTGACCTGGTGGATCACTTTCCTAACTGTGCCAACCAGCGCTTTATCTTTGCAGCGTTTTGTCCATCTAATCTCCTTCTCCACCACAGGGATATACACGACGTGCAGATGATAATGATAAACATCCCGTCCCAATTCTTCCGATAGACTCTTGTTGCGTTCATCGGCGTGCATGACCGCTGAGAGAATATACTGCTCACCTCCCACCTCATTCACGGCCATCCTGTACGCTTCAGAAAAGAAATTTTTTGCGTAATCGTAGCCGCCATGCTCGTCAAAATACGAAGTGTTCACATCGAAGACCATTTCCGCAAAAACATCCGCGTCTGGCTTTAAACCGCGTGTGCTGATCGTTCCTTCTTCAAGTAATTTATCAAACACCTGCGTATATGTGTTATCACAGCTTTTGAAACTAATGTTGAGATGGCTTCTTTCCTGCACGATATCAGGGTTGGAATAAATCTCGTTCTTGCGCTCATTATGGCGCTCACGTATAGAAAAATTGCTACGCGGATACGCATGGTTCCTAACCACAGTACGATCAACCTTGGACATAGCACATCATCTCCTTTCAACATCGGCGTTTGGGGGACGAACACTTCCGCAGGAAGTGTATTACCCACTATGACACTTTCAGGTTAACGCCTGCAAAGTGTCGTGGGCGCTCCCGCGGGGCTCTGCGAGGCTTAAAGTACCTGGGCATTCTGCAAAATATCCAATACGCTGAAGACAAATAATGCACCATAAAGGTGCAAATATTTGTTGCTTGATACATACATGTGATCCATCATGGTTCATATCTCTTCCAAAGACGACAACAGTGCGTCTGGCAGTTCGGTTATGTCCACTGTTATCTGCAAATCTGCAGTTTTATTTTCTGCTATGGGATTTGAAAATGAAATACCCTTCAACGCTCCCATGATGATCTGCTGTATTGTTTCCACCATACGATTCTCATCTTGTGCCTTAATGATGCAGTCCACCACATATTCACTGCGCCGCTTTGCGGACTGTGCCGAGAAAAGGGCGAAGGCCTCGCGATGACGCAGATTTTCCATGTCGAACGTCAAATACCGTCTTTCTCGCATATCCTCACCCCAGCAGAAGCTTATAGCCTTCGGCGTTGGCGAAACGGTCAAGGATAACGATGGTGTTTACCTCCCGCGAATGAAGCCGATGCCCAAGCAATTCTGCGCCGCCACCCGCAAATACAGTAGGCAGCTTCAAATCCAGCCCACGTTCGCGCAGGGCGTTAAGCAGTTCTTTGAGATAACGCTGCATTTGACGTTCTACAATGACACGGATTTTCTCTTTTTCGGCGTGTTGGATACGTCCCTGCATGGAGTCGGCAATAAGCGCGTCCGACAGGATAATGTTTTCCTGCTGTAGCTCACCGCGAATATCATTAAACAATGTGATCGTCCCCATGCGCAGACTCGCACAGCTCCCTCTGTCCACTTTGAACTCATGCAGCGTCAGAACATCCACGGTATACCCACCAATGTCCACGAGCGTGATGTTATTGTATTCCTTCAGCTGCTGATAGTACTTACAGAGCGCGGCATGACCCTGAGCAAACACTTTGCAGTCATTAATTCTGCAATGGTAATCCGCTTCCTCAAACCGGAAGAACAAATCATCTCGCAGAAAGTATTGACGAAACGCATCCTTCTGTGCGCCATAAATGTCTATGGGCAAGCCCACACCGAGCAATATATCAGCAAACATCGTACCCGCCGCTTTCATTGCGTTTGCGATAGCCGGAATCGTTAGGATAAAAGTGTCATCCTCCTTGGTCTTTTCCTGCTGGAAGTTCATGCGTTTTCCGCCGATGGCATAGTATGCGCCTTTATAGAATAGCTGCATATCGCTGGTGATGAATTCCCTATCACTCACGGCAAATCCCGAAGCATAC
Organism: Clostridia bacterium; assembly: GCA_003249555.1. Taxonomy (GTDB): domain Bacteria; phylum Bacillota; class Clostridia; order Christensenellales; family SZUA-584; genus SZUA-584. The sequence continues at coordinate 28,395 of QKIQ01000109.1, forward strand.
TGCATCCGTTCCGAAGATTTTGTGTTGTAGTTGCCATTATCAACTCCGATTTTGATTCTTGTCATTACGTAATCCTTTCTGTCCTTTTTATCTTTTATGTTCCAAAACCACCAAGTTGTTTTACATAGTGATCCCTCCTCCCCCCTGTGACGGTCGCGACGATAGTGACGGTATTTTTCATACTGCAACCACTATCAAAAATATCGACACGACCGACACGATGGTCACGGCTCCAATCTTACAAGCATGAGCTTAACCATCCTTCCAGCATGTGTACGTTTGGTTTCTATTCGGATCCCATATCAGTTTTCGTGTCAGTACGTTAGGTTGGATATCTATCTCATCCAATCTATCAACCAAATCAGATGCGCTGCCAACCCATTCAGGAGATTCAGGCGTGAGCAACTTCGCAACAGATTCCAACAGCGGGTCAGGAAGTTCCTTCCACAATTGTATTTCAGATTTTGCAAGCTGCCAGATACAACGCTCACGGTCAAACAAAAGGTATAGTCGCTGATCCTGTTGATCACGCCCAACAATATCCAGCACCGCTTTGCTGTCTGTCCTCTTTTCCTTCAGCATGATGAACGCGCCATCAGCAGCTCCGAGCAGTCCGTTGGTGCCGGATATCGTGTCAAAACAATCCTCCGCACTTTGTTTACGTGTATGATGGACTAACAGGATACATATGTTATGCTGGTCTGCCGTTTGCTTTAGCCGGGTTACGATTTCATAATCGCTGGCATAACTGTATTTCTCGCCGCCGACCTCTCGGATTCTTTGAAGGGTATCAATAATAATCAGTTTGGTATTGGGATGCTCGCTTATAAACTTTTTTAGCTGTCCGTCTAGGCCTTCCCTCAGGTTTTTTGCATGGGTAGCAAAGTGAAAATTGTCAATACCGTCCATGCCGAACATGCGAGATAAACGCTTTTGCAGCCTTGAGTAATCATCCTCTAATGCAAGATAAAGCACCGTACCTTTATGAACAGTATGCTCCCACAGGGGAGCACCGCTGCTCACATGGTATCCGAGTTGAGCCATAAAAAAGGATTTCCCCACTTTTGGGGCTCCCGCGAATAGATATGCACCAGAGCTTATAAGATCGTCAACAATCTTCATCTTTGGCCGATACGCTGTATCATACAACTCTGTCAGTGATATCGTATAAAGATAGTCCGGTGAACTGATCATCTGAAAATCGTTCCAGTCATCCAGATCAGACTCATCGTTGATTTTTGGCCCTCTTTCAGATATACTGTTCCCAACTTTAGGAGAAAGTGATTGCCTATTGTCTGTTGCAGCAGACACAAAAGGAGCGGTCACTTTTTCATTTATCGAGCTCATTCACGCTCTCCCTTCATGCCCGCCATGGTCATCGACATCAGCTCAATTGTGGCCAGTAACTCATCATCAACCCGCTGGCCTGATGCAATTCTTTGCAATTCCGCAAGCACAGAAGCGAGCTCATTGCGTAGTGCTTTGTATACACGAGGATTGCCTTGCACAACCACATCACGGTCTTGTAGCCGACGGATGATATAGTCCTGCTTGGTTAAGCCAGAGAGCCGGACAGCAGTTTCAAGCTGTTCATCCTCTTCGGGCGATATACGGAACGCCACGGTTTTGTTCCGCCAACGGCCTTTGCCGTCATATACCTTTAGTGACATAATCAGAATCCTCCTTCGCGTTGTATGTTCAGTTGGGTTGCCATTTCCGTCTGTTTGGATGGGAACAGGTGAGCATAGCGATAAGTAACGATACTCTCATGTCCTACGCGGTCAGCTATCGCCACCGCTGAAAAACCCATCTCAATCAGAAGTGAGACATGACTATGACGAATATCGTGAACGCGAATACGTTTCACGCCTTGTGCTTTACAGCCTCTATTCATCTCATGGTGTAAATAGCTCTTGGTGACAGGAAAAATGCGATCAGTTGGCTTATGCCCGTACAGGGATTCAATGTATTCCTTCATCTCCTCACAGAGAAAGTCCGGCATCTTGATGTTTCGATTGCTTTTTGGCGTTTTCGGTCCAGTGATAACATCCTCCCCATCCAAACGCTGATAAGATTTGTTGATGGTCACTGTGCTTTTGATAAAATCGAAATCCGATGACGTAAATGCTAACAGTTCCCCAAGCCGAAGGCCGCACCAATACAGCATTTCAAAGGCATAGTATGAAATAGGCTTGTCCATCATGGCTTCGGCAAATTTCAGATATTCATCTTTTGTCCAGAAAAGCATCTCCTTCGACTTTTCTTTCCCCATGTTCCCGGCCTTGGCTGCAGGATTAGATTTCAGTTCATAATACTTGACAGCATGATTAAAGATGGCGCTGAGTTGATTGTGAAGTGTTTTCAGATAAACAGGAGAGAAGGCTCTCCCATTTTTATCACGATAGCTCATCATCTCGTTCTGCCACTGGATTACATCTTTCGGGGTAATTTCTGACATTTTTTGTCCTTGAAGTAAGGTAAAAGCTTTCCTTCAATAATGCTGGTCTTCGTCTTCCATGTATGCTGTCTAATGCGATTCTTCATATCCTCAATATAGATTTTTACAAATGCCTCAAATGTCATGGTAAGGTCAGCTGTTTTTTGCTGTAGAAATTCCCGCTCAAACTCCAGAGCTTCCCGCTTGGTGGAAAACCCTCGTTTGAGTTTCCGCTCCCGCTCTCCTTTCCAATTCACATAATAGAAAGACACATACCAAGTGCCTTTCGCAGGATCCTTATATGCTGGCATGTTCATCCCTCCTGATTTGTTTTAGATAATCCATAAAATTTATCTTTGAAATACTGTCTACTTATTCGTCCAGGGATTGTGATGAACCCCTTTTTCCTTAACTCATCATTCATTTCTCGCACTAATTTGTAGGCGTAGGATTTGGAAACACCTAACTCATAGGCAATCTCTTCGGTTTTCATAAACAATGTATCTGACAAATGCGAACCCTCCTTTTAATTCTTGAATAGGCAGCTACGTAATTTTTCACAGACCTCCTCTCTACAGTTAATGATGTCAGGCCCGTCCCGGAGTTCTTTCCGAGCTAAACAATTTTTTCGCTTTCATCCCGGCCCTGTTCCTGCGCCCGACCTTGTTTGACCAAAGCGCGTTTTCTCGGAAAGCCCCCTCGCGCTGCCTCTCCGGGGAGGCGGTCTCAGCAAGGTAGTTGTTTCCGGTATCTGACCGGCTGCGTATTCATTTTTCAATTTACTAAACTTATTTGTTTATGTCGTGCCGCTGTTTTACTAAGCTTTTTTGTTAAAGTCAAGTGGTTTTGTATAGAATTATAAACTTTTTTGTTTAATATTCGTTGACTTCGCTTAAACATATATGTTATGCTCGTCTCATCAAAAAACAGGAGTTTACAATTATGGCGATTGGCGAAAGAATACGCTTTATTCGCAACATGCGAGGTATTACCCAAAAGTCGTTGGGTACAGCTATTGGCTTTGACGATAAGACCGCTGACGTCCGCATGGCGCAATATGAGTCCGGCACCAGAACGCCCAAAGAAAAACTGGTCACTAATCTCGCCAATGTTTTAGACGTCAGTCCACGTGCGCTGACAGTTCCCAACATTGACAGTTTTGTCGGCCTCATGCACACCTTATTTGCTCTGGAGGACTTATACGGGCTCAAAATCAATAGCATTGATGGAGAGCTTTGCCTAACGCTTGATAAAACCAACACAACTACCTACCTTTCAATGTTTGATATGTTCAACGCTTGGCAGCATGAAGCCGAAAAATTGAAACACAATGAAATCACCAAAGAGGAATACGACACCTGGCGATATAACTACCCTCGTATTAAGGCCGAACAACTCAAAGCTGAGCTTGATGCCAAACGAACAGAAGAACATAAATAAAAAATGTCCGGCAAAACAAACTTGTTGTTTCGTCGGACATTTTCATGTCTGTTATGGAATTACTCTCCGATAAACATTTTGACGTTATAGTATCAAAACGGTATCACCGGAGACTGAGACTTTCTGAAAACCCAGTGTTCATGCGGCTTTCTGTGTTTCACGTTCTTACTCCCACTCGCAAATTCAAAGCTTGTTCTAAACAATTCTGTTTAGACTTCGTGCTAGGTTTTTACTCAATTTGATACCAGTTATCCACCCTCTACGGCGTTCGCTGATCTTCTGTTATCAAAATGCTATCAAGGCTGTGTTATCACCCTTAACTTGATTGCTCAGAAATTATACTACGATTTGTCCCGGATTACAATAAATTATGTCCTTAGGGTCGATACCATCGCCTACATATAACGCTGGTGTATTCTCTTCGGGTATCCCCTCAAGTAACAATGCTGCTTTTGCTTGTTGAAAAGATTTTTCTAAAGAATACCCAAATCCCACAGAAGAATAAAATTGCGACGCAAACACTCTTGCTGCATCATCACCAATCGAGATTGTCATCCCAATGGATGCCTCTATATGGTTAACTATTTCCTCCGCTTGCCCCGCCGAGAAACATGTGTTGAAAAATACTAAACGCACTTTATCTGAGACTGTTGCTATTGCTTGAACAATAGCCTCTTTGCTTACGAGCTTTGGAGTTCCATCAGAATTTTGCAATACTAATTCGTCGGTATCAGTCCCATGACCGCTAAAATGAATAATATCCGGGTTTTCTTCATTTATAGCTTGCAATATATCTGATGAGCGCACTGCCCATCTCGAAACAAATGTAACCGAATCCCTATGTGCTGATTTTCTTATCATCTCTTGAATAGCCCTTGCTTCTTCATCTAATCTTAGAGGCAAAGATCCTGATGGATTTGAGGCCATAAATAATACCGTTATATTCTCTGGAATGCTTTGTAAATCTATAATAGCCTGCCTCATCTCTTTTTGCGCAACTTCATGCCGCGTAAGGGTATCGTTTATTGAGTGTAATGCACGATTGCTACTATCCATCCTCTTTTTATAAGCAGCAGTCTCTTTTTTTATTTGCCGAGCCTCTTCATCACGATATTTCTTTTCCTCCGATGCAAGCTCTTTTTCTTTCTGTGCAATTTTCTTATCAACGTCAGCAATAGCCTTGTTAACTTGTGCAAAATCTGATTCTGCTCTCATAATTTCATTTGATTTAGTCTTAATGGTGGAGGGAGATTTTGTAGAAGTCATTGCCTTTTTGGCTGACGAAATCTTTTGATATAAAGAAGACGCTTTTGCCGTTTCCCTCGCTTTATCCTGCGATAATTTGGCCAAATCCCCTTTTTTTCTTACGATGTTATTCCTGTATGTATCAAGTAAAGGCACTTTTGTTATCCCTCCTCTTTAGCCTAAATTTCTAACATTCATCACTTTGTAACCCTTTTATGCCGTGTCCGAGTTTTTTTATTATCTCAATCAACTTTTCAGCATCTTTTCTATGTATAACGATACGCTGTCCAACGGTATATGTTTGGTCATTTGATTTTTCCAGATATCGGGAATCAACAATGCCTCCATTGTGCTCTAACACATGTCTTCTTTGAAACATCATGTTCATAGTATCAATCTCATCATCTGTGAGCCATGTGTTATAGCCCTTGCCTGTAGCTTCGAAAAATAAGGCATTCCCTTTCTCTACAATCTGAAAATCATTAACTCTTGCAGTTTTTGGTGAAAACGTTTTGTATTTAACTTCTGCAAATTTCTGATATGCCGATATTACATCACCTAAACTCCCCTCAAGCATTGCTCTACACATACTAACGGCTTTGTCTTTACCGTGTGTTTGAGTGAGAAGGTCTTCCATTTCCGTCAAGGAAGATATCATTTTACCAATGTTATCAAGAGATTCATCAAAAACATCCTCAATCACGTTGAAACCACAACATGGACAAAAATATGCCGAACCAATAACGCTATAACGAGTTTGACAATTTGGACATTGGATATCCTGTTCCCATTCTTCGCTTTGCCCTAACGGATTGTTAATAAAGGTTGTTCTATATCCAGGTTTATATGTTATTTTCATAAATTTATTACCACGCGTACTACGCTCCAACTGCTTAAAGCTTTTGTCTAACTCTCCCTGAATATATGACTTCGCACAATTTGCAGCCACCTTATGCATTGAATCCAATTGTTGCTGTGTCCACCATTTATCCGAAGTATCTATATGACCACACATCGGACAATGGACTTCCTCATCTGATACTTTTTCCTTCCAGTCGTCCATGTGTATTTTGAAAGTAAATAAACAGTTTTCATTCGGACACTCTCTGTCAAAATATCCTTTTTCATCTGAATTAAATGTAACGGGTATATTTATCATTGTTCACCATCCTAACTTTGTAAAAGGTACCATTAACGGTTAAGTGAACGTATCTTTAAGTAGTACAATACTTTGTCCAGTTTCTCATTATAAAGCCATGTATCCCACCCGCAGGCGCATACGGGATATAAATTTTCTTATAGGCCATCTCGGCAGCAGAAAAGTCCATGCCAGAAAATTTGCCGACGTGCGCAAGATAAAGCATACCTAACCCAGCTGAACGCGAACCTCCTTGGTTGCAGTGAATAAGTACTTTCTGCCCATTTCCTAAGTTCTCATCAATAAATTGGATAGCCGTATCTACAATCGAAGGATGTACCCAATCAGGATTATCTACATCAACCAAGTTTAACATCAGCCTTTTATCGCGGCGAGCAAGCAAATATTCAGGATGATTTTTTGAACAGGCACGGCCAGAGTAACCTACCGCTTGGCGATGATATGGTTCTTTACATGCATGAACAATTGCCCAACCATCTTGCCGCTTAACAAGCGTTTCATAATCCACCTCATTACCCACAAATGAGTCATTCATAATTTCAACCATAGGTCCCCCTCCAAATGAGAAATATCATTTTTTGATCTTTTTCACGCCGCCACTGCGTTCTTATTTATTTCCTCAATCACAGCTCGCAAGGCCATAAACACCGTAACGTCATCAAACAGTTCGCTAATACTTCCGTGGTCGGCAAACGGGCTTTCCTGTAACACCGACAAATCCTTCATCATACCGTTTTTGGTTGTGTAGCGCATTTCTTATTCATTTCATTTGCAGAAATCCGTCCTCAAATGCACTTGGAAATGGGAACATCTTTTCTGTCTTACCAAACGCAACGAGTATCCTATCGCTATCAATTTTTTTAACCACCCCGTCGCCGAATGTTTTGTGCTTTATGGCAATACCAGCCTTAACGCCCGACAAGTCCATTTTAACTTTATGAGGTGTCGGCGGGATAGCGCTTGAGGATTGTTTTGGCTGAACCACTTGAACTGTTGGTGCTTTTGTTGTAATCGCAGGTTCTATCCGCACTTTTTGAGCCGATATTGCGTTTTTTTGGGGGGCCATATCTTCATTATCTTCATCTTCATCGTCGGCATCATCATTGTCAACAACTTCAATGTCCGGCATATCGTCGAACGCCTGTGCAACTTCGGATATAGAAATTTGCTGCGAACCAAAAAGCCGGTCAAATTCTTCCCTTGTCAGAACGGTATCGTATCCACCGACGGCCTCGCCCGCATGTTTATCGATGCCGGAATAAGAAAGGCTCGAATCCTCATACCGCTTGAATTTGTAAACCGCATCGTTCATCAAGCCGCCATTGAAAACGCCAAGTGATACAAGCAACTCGAAGTCTTTGACGTTCAAGCCTGTAACCCGTTTGAATAAACCCGGCTCAAGCTGCGTTATAACATCTTTCAAACTGTATTCTCGAAAATCCGTTAAATACATAAACACGGGGATGCGGGTGGCAAACTTGATCAACTTCTCTTGTATCATCTTCCGCTTCGACTTGTATTCTTTTTCTTCTTCGGTCAATTCTTTTTTTTCTTTCGGCGTCGGCTTTTCACCCTTCGCTTTTGCTTTCTTTACCTTGTCGGACAGATTGATTATCGTTTCAATTTCGCTGTTCAGACTGCGGAAACCCTCTATGCTCATTAACGCCCGCATAGCGTTCTCATTTGCCATGAGGCGGGCCAGCGTTTCGTTATCGACATTTACAAGCAATGCGCTCTCCCAACGCCGTGCAAGGAGTGTCGCGGACGTTCCGGCCATTGCTATGTCAAGAACATCACTCGCGTTTATCTGTTTCATGGTACTGCCATCGTAGGCGATAACAGGTAGGAAGTTGATGAATTCCGCAACTTTTTTTTCGGGGTTGCTTTCGTTCACATCAAGCCTGCAACTGTAATCGGCAATCTGCCGGAGCGCACGGTCAAGAGCAAAGTCAAAAATATAACACTCGCGTTTCATTATCTCGCGTTTACCCACGCCAATATCCACTTCCCACGGGCTTTGTACCCGGAAAGCGGCTTGGAAATATGTTTCGGGGCTTGACAGGTTGCGAAGCATGAAGATACCCGTCCACGGCTTCACCGTCACGCCTGTTGTCAGTTTGCCACAGGTCAGCGTTATTGTCTTTGTTTTAAGGGGATCACACATTGACTTCTGCACAGGCGCAAGCGCGTCAACGCCGATACCCGCGCCGCTTCCAGCGCAGACATTTACCGTATATTCATGAAAGAAAGTATTGTTCTTTTGCTGCAATAAATTACGCATGGCAAAACAAGAAGCCACGTGAGGCAAGAACCATATCGTATGTGTCAGGATGGAAAGCAGACGGCTGTTCGAGTACGGCATTTCCGGCTTTTTCGCGCCAAGCTTCAAATCATCAGTAGTGGTGCCGAGGTAAGCACCGCGAATAAGGTCAAGCCATTTCTGGACGTATTCCTCATATTTAAATTTCGCATCGTCATTCTTGCCCTCTGCGGAAAAGAACACATTAAGGTCAAACTCGTCAAACTCGCCCTGCATAGCTATCTGCCGTATGCTGTCGGGGATTTTATATGTCATCATCACAATGCGCGGCAATGCAGCGTAGGGGTTATCGGGCGGTTCCGTCCAGTTCTCCTTGGCCCGCTGTTCATCGGAGTATGTCCAGTTATATATCTGATCTTCTATAAACTCACCAGAGTTAATCGCCCTGAACGGCGTACCCGATAAGTACAAATAACGCGGCGTGGTAATCGGCAGCCATGTTTCGTTGATAGCGTTGCCTTCTTCATCTTTCGCATACTTTTCCAAGTCAAGGGTCTCGTAATCGTCCTCGTCATCCGCTTCAAAGAGCTTTTTGGCATTTTCGCGCCATGCACCGAAATGGTACTCGTCAAAGATAACCAAGTCCCAGTTCGTAGTATGTACCCACTCGTTCTTTGCCTTTATGCCACCGGAATCGTTTGTGCCGAGATAATCTTGAAAAGAACCAAAACATACAGTAGGTCTTGACCTATCGGTGGTTTCCCATGTCAAATCTGATGTCCGGCTGATGAACTGCCACCCTTCAAAGTCAACGTGCGTTTTTATATCTTCCTCCCATGCGCTCTGAACGGCGGGTTTGAATGTTAGAACTAATATCTTTAACAGGCCCATGCTCTTTGCCAATTGATAAGATGCAAAGGTTTTCCCAAAACGCATTTTCGCGTTCCATAGGAATTTGGCCGAGCGGGTCCCATTCTCTTTCGCGGCCGATTTGAAATACTCGATCGTTTTGCTTACCGCCTCTTGCTGCTCCGGGCGCATTTGAAAATCGCAGGTGCGGTTTTCAATGTTTTCCTCCCGATTGCTGACTGCGATATACGCGGCTCGCAAGTCATTCACCGTACAGCGGAACCACTCGCCGCCCTCACTCGGAAAGCCACGCTTGGCGAGTGCACGGTGAATGTCGTGGTCGTTGAAATTGCCGCCGTCTGAATACATGGCGGATTCCGCGAAAACGATACGGTAAGGAACTCTCCCGTCCGGGCGCTTTGTGGGGTATTGCTGCGCTACACGCTGTTCGACGCCGATTGTGGTATAGCCGACTTTCAGCAAGCCCCGGTATTCGGGGTTGCTGTCCTCGTAGGCATATATCATCGGCTGTGTTTCTGGCCGAAGCGGAAAAAATTCCTTATTCATAACTGTTCACCGTCCCTAATATAGGTACCATTTTTTGAGGCAACCTCTAAAAACCATATAAATTCAGTGCCCAATCAACCAATCCGGTATTTACTCGGCTTCAGAGAACCTATGCACCAATGTAAAGGCTCTTGAGCTTTCGGTCTCTGCGCATTTACAGCGCACCACTGAATAATGGGCAGACTTATCCCTGAGTTGGTTTCGGTTGCAGCAACGTCGCATACCTGCATATGTTATAAACAAGGTTGGTCAGCCCGATGTTGAAGTCGGCTCGGGTCTTGCCTATGCCTCGAAACGTAATCCCACGCATGCTTCCTGTCATGTATCCAAAAACGTGTTCAATCCGGCAACGTATCTTCGATTTATCTCGGTTCGTTTTCTTTTGCTCTTCAGTCAACGGATGATTGCGATATCCTTTCTCGCAAATCTCTGCACGCACTTGTTCTGGAATCACTTGCCCCACATAGGCACTGTCGGCATAAACGGTCACATCCGTAACGTCCAAAAAGCCCGTGAATTCTTGGCTGTCGTGTACGTTCGCGCTTGTCACCGAATATTTTGTGATGATTTTACTGTCGGCGTCAACTTTTACATGATCCTTGTATCCGAAATGCACTTCATTGTTCTTCTTTGTCCAGCGTGCGTCGGTATCCTTCTGTTGACGCTTGTGCTCACTCCAATCTTCGGGAACCTCGCCCTCTTTGATCCGCTTGTTTTCCTCACGGGTGTTACGCTGCTTTGGCGCATCCACAAATGTGGCGTCCACTATTGTCCCTTTGTGCGTAACGATGCCGCGCGTTTCCAATTCGCGCGTAAACAGTACGAACAGCGGCTCTATCACACCGGCTTTTGCCAAGGTGTCACGAAAGTTCCAGATAGTCTTTGCGTCTGGTACGGTTTCTCCCAGCGCTAATCCTAAAAACCGCATGAAGGACATGCGATCGTTGATCTGAAATTCCGTCTGATCGTCTGCAATGTTGTATATGCGCTGTAGAATCAGTATTTTAAACATCATCACGTAATCATATGGCGGTCTGCCACCCGCGCCTTTTGCCTCCTTCGCAAAGACGCTTTTCAGTAACGGCTCAAATATCTTCCAGTCCATCACGCGGTTCAATTTTTCCAGCTGATCGCCAAGCTTCGAAAGCTTCGCCAAACGGTTGTCCTCAGCAAAAAAGTTTAATGTTTTCATAACTAATTATACCATATTCATGATATTATTCATAATTTTTTAGGTCGGGTTTTTAGAGGTGCCCTTGAGTCATTTGCATCTCAACGGACATTTAGAAACTGAAATATTTTTTGCGAGTTTTTCGAACCCGTTTTTAAGGCAAAACTCTTTCAAATCGTTTTCGCTTTGCCCTGATTTAGGAGCGATTGTAACGCTCTCAAATAGGTCTTCTACGTTTAGCCCTTCTTTTTGACACAGTTGCTCGTAATTAACTTTCAAAACTTTCTTTATCTGACCGCCAATTAACTCAAAGGATATTTCCGAACAATTTTTAGCGAGATGCTTTATGATGTATGACTGCAATGATAGACTTCTGAATTCGTACTCCGAAGAAAAACTCTCGTGCTTATGCGTAGAAGCACATAGAATAATATTATCCATTAAGCCGTTAATATCATGAAATCCTTCAATTAGCTCGCCGGTTTCAAAATAATGTTTCACGATTCTGTAATGGGCGTGGTTCCGGATATCGCCCTTGTAAAATATTTCGTTGGTAAGAACTTGGTTAAAATATAACAGCTCTAAAAACGTTTCGGTGTTAAACGCAACACAAACGCCCTTTGCATTATCTGCATATCGTTCCCATTGAGCCGCATCATCATATGCTGTTGAAAAACACATTGCAAACGGATATTCAGATTTTATTCTTGCATTTATTTTACCAAAGAAATCCTTCAACAACGGTTCATCCGGGGCGGCATCTATAATTATTGCTTCCTTTAGTCTATCCACAAAATCAGTAATCTCGGACGTGTCATTCATTGTGGCTGTATTTCCCCACCAGAATTGTTTATTACTAAGCATACCATAAAGAGCAGCCACTGAGGTATAGTGATATAAATGCTTACCAATCTTTTCGGATCTTTCGACAGCCTGCTTTTTTCGTACTTTTATTTCACTCTCAGACCTCATTATCGTCACCACCGTTTAACTCCATCGGGCGAATCATTGACTCGATAAATGCGGTTTCCTTATCGGTTAAGCCATATTTGGCGTATAGCTTCTCGTCTGTCCACGATTCGGTGAAATTTTGAGAAGGAACAAGTGAATACACTTTGCTTGTAGCGTGTTGCGATGGTTTTCGAAGCATTACAAGAAAGCGGAAAAATCGCGTTGTTATGTATGAAATCAAATTTGCGGCTCCTTCTTCGTTGTCGAATGTGTCTATAACCATATATGTTTCCGTACAACAAGAACCCGGAGCCGCTAAAATTGGTTTCCCAATGATTTGATGAGGGTAAGTATCCCCGGCGTTGTATGCAGCAGAAATAAGGACTTTATATTTGTCAATCCATTGTTCGTTCTGGTTTACTTCTGAGCGATTTATAAAACCAATACCGCCATTTTGATATAAAAGGATTTGCTTTTTATCCTTTCGCGTTTTATCAGCTTGGACAAAAGTCCTAAACCCAAAAGGCTTACTTGATGATACCTTTGAAGAAATAACGTCACACTTTTCCTTTCTGGCTTTAGACAGAATTGAAATAGCTTCATTATATCGAATAAACGTATCACAACCATTTTCGAGAAGTGGCCGATAAACAGTTTCTCCCACCTTATCTGCATAGATTGTTGTTACAGCGCAAGCGCCACGATTATCTTTATCCCATAGAAAATAACATACACCACCTTTTAACTCGATTCCAGCGAAACAATCAGCTGCGTTTGGATAGTCAATAATTGCTCTTATCCTGTCATCGTGGAGCATTTCATCACGAAAACTATCAAGACCTTTACCTCCCGCAAACCATCGTGATGGTACAATCAGCGAAAGATAACGTGGGTTTAGTTTTTTAGCTTGTTGTATAAAGTAATGGTAAATTGGTTTTGCACTTGCCCTATAACCTCCGTCACTTAATTGATACGGCGGATTGCCGATAATCACATCAAATTTCATATTAAAAATCCCTTCCGGCTTGGTGGTGTGAATAAACTCGTAAGCGTGAGTTTCCAGAGCCTCGTCACGGTCATACTCCGATTTAGCAGCGCCACAGAAGGCACACTTATCCCCACGCCAAATATGCTTAATCTTCTTGAAACGGATATTGCCCTCCGCGTTATCAAATCTTGAAATGGAATACCTGCCGTTTGGGAATTTCGAGCAGTACACGCTTCGCCTCGATAGCATGGAGGTCATTTCGGTAATGGCTATGCCATAAAGCTGCCTGCGAAAGATATGGTCAATGCGTTCCTGTAAATTGGGGATTTCACCTTCAAGCCCGGTAATCAGCCGTTTGGCTATCTCACGCAGGAATACGCCGGATTTACAAGCCGGATCGAGAAACGTTGTGTTTCTGTCGCTGAATAGCTCCTGCGGGAGCATATCAAGCATATTATTCACAATGTCCGGCGGCGTGAATACCTCGTCATTGGAAAGATTGGCAAGGCAGGACAGCACATCGGGGTTATATGTGTTTGTGTAGAAATCACTCATATTGTTGCACCCTCCTGTAATGGATTGGCGGGAACTCGCGGACAGGCGAGAGGACTATCGCGCCTGTTTCGTCACGCTCATATTCGCCAACGTCGCCGAACAAATCCATCTGCAAATTGACCGTGTTTTCTTCTAACATTTGGTCGAGCCGGAAATCGCGCCGTTTGAGCATACACCCATTCACCGCCGACCATTCCGCGAATATGATAGGCACGCCGTCAGCGGTTTTCATCGTAAGAGCGTCACCGCAGAGAATGTTATGCCGCAAAATATGACGTACAGCCTCGCGTGTTTCGTCGTTTACTGTCTTTCGGCAATTCGCCGTGTACTCTTTATCAAAAATTTCAAACATCCGCTTCCGGCACTCTTCGGTATTGTCCGGTAATAACTCCACACCGTAAATGCTCGAAACTGCAATAACGGCGTAACGCTCATAATCGTCCGCATTTTTAACGTAGCGCGACTTTACGACAGCGAGTTTACGACGTAATATCTCCGCAAGGAAGTTGCCGTCGCCGCAGGCAGGCTCAAGGAAGCGACTGTCAATACGTTCCGTTTCCTGCTTCATAAGGTCAAGCATGGCATTGACTTCACGATCGGCGGTAAACACCTCGCCGTGGTCGGCTACGCGTTGTTTGGATTTTGTCTGTAAATTGTTCATTTTCCTAGACGCTTATCTGGAATAATTTCCATTATATCTGAGATGTCACATTGCAGAGTATTACATATTTTAAGCAAGCTCTCCATGGAAACAGTTTCGCGCTTGCCCATTTTAGCGATCACATTAAAACTTAGTCCCGTAGCCTCTCTAAGTTCTGTGCGATTCATTTTCTTATCAATCAATAACTTCCAAAGTTTATCATAACTAATTGCGGGCACTCAAAGGCCTCCTTTAGAACAATCTGTAGATATATGCGATTATAGTATCATAATTCGACAATACTATCAAGAAAATCTTCCCATATAGTGAGATTAGCTGTAGCTGAAAATAGTCTATCGGAAATGCACACTGGATAAGCGACATCATATGATGAATCTATCCTGTATGCATGATCACCTTACATAGTCACGATTGCGCTTTTTTGCCAACTTCTTTTTTGCGGCTTCTTGAGCTTTCACCGAGCCGATGATCTCGTCAGCTTTATTGTCTCCCAAACCGCGCCTCAGCCGACCGTAATCTTTTTCTACCCCCCTTAGCCATTCATTGTCCTCTCGATATCTTTCTATCTCACTGGACAGATTCCAAACCTGAGTATTTGCCCGGTTAAGCGCCGTTGTTAATTCCCTTGTTTTTTCAAAGAATTGCAGCAGAATACTACGAATTACTTTTTTGAGCGTTTGCACCAGTGGAACAGCGTCTTTTTCATGATAGCTTTTTGCGGACATCAGCGGCTTAGGCTCCGGCAGTTGAAATTCGGGATCATTATCATACCGCTTCGCGTTCTCTGTTATAAACTTTTCCTTGATTTTGATGGCGTCCAGTTGGTTCTGCACCTTGTCCAATTGGATAATATACTTATCCAACTCAGCCTGTTTGACAAAAGATTTTTCATCAAGCTGTTTAATCTCCCCCTGCTTTTCCGAAATCGTTTCCTCAAGCGCCGCCACTTCCTTGATGCGCTGTACCTTCTTATAGTCCATCACGCTCAAATGCTCATCATGCGTACCGAGCTGTTCCCATTCGATGCCGTGGCGCTCCATCACCTGCGACAGCTGTTCTTTTTCAGACCGTACCCATTGGTTCCATTCCGTGTCGCCTCTCGTACCTCCCGTGAAACCTTGATTGGCCAGCGCCTGTTTGAGAGAAACACGGGTTTCCAATCCCCGCTTGCTCCCTGTGGTAAACGGCACAAAATCCACATGCAGATGCGGCGTCGCCTCGTCCATGTGCAGATGGGCGGAGAACACCTTGAGATAAGGATTGCGCTCTTGGAAATTCCGCATAAAATCATCGAGAACTTTTGCCGCGAGCTGCCCGTCCTCAGATTTTGACGACATATTTTCCATGTTACCCACCTGAAAGATCACTTCGTAGAACAGCTTTTCCTGTTTGCCAGTCCGTATCTTTTCGTAGTAATCGTCGATCTTGCGGTCGGCTCTGGTTTGCTTTTCATTGTACCTCTCCACCGCCTCATCAAAAAACGCATGGTACACTCCCTTGATGGGCGTGTTACAATAAGATACGTTTAACTGTGTCCTCTCTCTGTCAATATTTGAAGCTGTAAACCCGCGGCTGTTGTGGTTGACAGAACCTTTTCCCAGCATGACGCTGATCGTTCGCTTCATCGCTCCCTCCTTTTCCGGCTAATATCCGGCGTAAGCCGGAGTTTTGTTACTTTTTTCAAAAGTAACGCAAAAGCACTTTTGACACGGCTGCCTTTGGCCTGCTCGCATCAAAAGCGCCATTTGCGCCCTACGGGGTGGATGGGGCTTTGCCCCGCCGCCTGCGGATGGCTCCCCAGTTGCTCATCGCCCTTTGATAAGGGCGGCCGCACGGCATACCAACACGCTGAAACAAAAAATGCACCATCGTGGTGCAAGTGCCCGCCGCGTATTATTGAAACATGCACCATCATGGTTCATATCTCGTCCAGTGAGGACAATAACACGTCCGGCAGATCGGACAGGCTCTTAGTCGTCTGTAGATCTGTCGTTGTTTTCTCCGTTTCGGGAACGGCTAAAGTAATGTCCTTCAACGTTTCTGATAAAACCTTCCGAATCGTTTCTTCCAGACGATTTTCCTGCTGTGCCTGAAGGATACAGTCCACCACATATTCGCTACGCCGCTTTCCAGACTGTGCCGAGAAGAGGGCGAAGGCCTCACTGTGACGCGGGTTTTCCATGTCGAACGTCAGATATCGTCTCTCTCGCATATCCTCACCCCAGCAGGAGCTTATAGCCTTCGGCGTTGGCGAAGCGGTCAAGGATAACGATGGTGTTAACCTCGCGCGAATGAAGCCTATGCCCCAGCAACTCTGCGCCGCCACCCGCAAACACAGTAGGCAGCTTCAAATCCAGCCCACGCTCGCGCAAAGCGTTAAGCAGTTCTTTCAGATACCGCCGCATTTGACGCTCTACAATTTCACGGATTTTTTCTTTTTCAGCGTGTTGGATTCTGCCCTGCATAGCGTCAGCGATGAGCGCGTCCGACAAGATGATATTTTGTTGTTGCAGCTCGCCGCGTACTTCGTTGAACAACGTGATCGTGCCCATGCGCAGACTAGCGCAGCTCCCTCTGTCCACCTTGAAATCGTGCAGCGTCAAAATATCTACGGTGTACCCACCGATATCCACCAGCGTGATGTTGTTGTATTCTTTAAGCTGCTGATAATACTTGCAGAGCGCGGCATGTCCTTGAGCAAACACCCTGCAGTCAGCGATCCGGCAGCTATAGTCCGCATCGTCAAAGCGGAAGCGAACATCATCCCGCAGGAAGTATTGACGAAACGCTTCCTTCTGTGCGCCATAAATGTCGATAGGTAAGCCCACACCGAGCAATACATCTGCATACGATACGCCCACCTCTTTTAATGCGTTTGCGATAGCCGGAAGAGTTAAGATAAAGGTGTCCTGCTCCTTGGTCTTTTCCTGTTGGAAGTTCATTCGTTTTCCGCCGATGGCATAGTATGCGCCGTCATAAAACAGTTGCATATCGCTGGTGATAAACTCCCTGTCGCTCATGGTGTACCCCGAGGCGTAGAGCATCCGCTCCGAAGATTTGGTGTTGTAGTTGCCGTTATCGACTCCAATTTTGATTCTTGTCATCTCGTAAATCCTTTCTGTTATTTTTGTCTTTTATAATTCAAATCCGCCGTGTTGTTTTTTACATATTGTTCCCCTCCCTCCCCCCGTGACGGTTGTGACGATGGTGACGGTATTTTTTATACTGCCACCACTATCAAAAATATCGATACGACCGACACGATGGTCATGATATACTGGTTTATTATCGGGTGAAAATGACTTTCCATTGTCTGTTCCAGCAGACATACTAGGATCGGTCACTTTTCCTTTTACCAAGCTCATTGGCACTCTCCCTTCATGCCCTCCATGGTCATGGCAATCAGGTTGATGATGTCCAGCAAGTCATCGTCCACAGAATCCCTGGGAGCTATGCGCTGCAATTCTGAGAGCACCGCCACCAGTTCATTGCGCAGGGCTTTGTACACACGTGGGTTGCCCTGTACCACCACATCCCGGCACAAAAGCCGCCGAGTGATATAGTCTTGCTTGGTCAGGCCGGAAAGCCGAACGGCAGTTTCAAGCTGGTCATCTTCCTCGGGAGATATGCGAAACGCCACGGTTTTGTTCCTCCAGCGGCCCTTGCCATCATAAGCTTTGAGTGACATAATTAAAATCCTCCTTCGCGTTGTATGTTCAGTTGGGTTGCCATTTCCATCTGCTTAGATGGGAACAGGTGGGCATAGCGATAAGTGATGTCGATACTCTCATGCCCTACGCGATCAGCGATTGCCAACGCCGAGAATCCCATATCAATCAGAAGTGAAACGTGACTGTGACGAATATCATGGATTCGTATGCGCTTTACGCCCGTAGCCTTAGCGCCTCTCTCCATCTCGTGGTGTAGATAATGCTTGCTGATGGGGAAAATGCGGTCTGTGGGCTTTGCGCCGTAGAGCATTTTGATATAGTCCTGCACCTCACCGCAGAGAAACTCCGGCATCGTGATCACGCGATTGCTTTTCTTTGTCTTCGGCGTGGTAATCACATCCTTGCCTTTGAGCCGCTGGTAAGATTTGTTGATGGACACGGTGCCTTTCTCAAAATCAAAATCCTTCGGTGTCAACGCAAGCAGTTCCCCCACCCGAATACCGCACCAGTAAAGCATTTCAAAGGCGTAGAAGGAAATCGGCTTATCCATCATGGCGTCGGCGAATTGTTGATACTCATCCTTTGTCCAGAACAGCATTTCCTTACGCTCCTCTACGCCCATGTTTCCGGCCTTGGCCGCAGGATTAAGCCGAAGGTCGTAATAACGCACAGCATGGTTGAAAATGGCGCTGATCTGGTTGTGGATGGTCTTGAGATAAGTTTCGGAATAGAGTTTCCCGTTTTTATCCTTCAATGTGCGTATCTCGTTCTGCCAGTCGATAACGTCTTTTGCCGTAATCTCCGATAGCTTTCTTTTTGCGAAGTACGGCAGGATTTTCTTCTGAATAATGCTGTCTTTGGTGAGCCAAGTGTTCTCTTTCAGACGCGGCTGGATGTCCTTTGCGTAAAGCTCTACGAAGCTCTCAAAGGTCATATCTACATCTGCCCGCTTTTGCTGTAAAAACTCACGCTCCCATTCCAGTGCTTTCGCGCGTGTGGGAAAGCCGCGCTTGCACTTCTGCTTACGCTCCCCTTTCCAGTCGGAATAGCGGAACATGACATACCATGTTCCATTGTCTTCATTTCTGAATGCTGCCAATGATTACATCCTCCTTCGTTTTAGTCCTCTGCGTATGAACCATAGAATTTTTCGTAGAAATACTTGCGGTCAATCCTGCCCGCGATGGTGATGCATCCCTTTTTCCTTAGTTCTTCATTGAGCTTCCGGATAAGCTTATACGCATACGGCTTTGATACGTCCAGCGAATCCGCCACCTCATCAACCCGCATAAACATTTTTTCGGCCAAATTATTTCCTCCTATTTTTGTATAGACTGCCCCCTTGTAGATTGGGGGTTTGTCAAGCCCGTCCCGGAGTGCTTTCCGGACTCAACAGTTTTTTTTCACTTTCATCCCGGTCCTGTTCCTGCGCCCGGCCTTGTTTGACCAAGGCGCGTTTTCTCGGAAATGCCCCCCTCGCACTGCCCCTCCGGGGAGGCGATCTCAGCTAGTTAGGCGTTTCCGGTATCTGACCGGCTGCGAATTCAGTTTTCAAGGTACCCACTAAGCATTATTGCTTAGTTCTTTCTAATATTACTTAACATTTTAGTTTAAGTCAAGTGGTTTGCGGAAAAATACTAAACTTTTTTATTTAAGTTCCTCTTGACTATCCTTAAACATATATGCTATGCTGATGCCATGCTCAATTTAACAGGACAGGAGAATGGCTATGGCAATTGGCGAAAGAATCCGGTTTATCCGCAATCTGCGCGGTATGACGCAGAAATATCTGGGTATGGCGATCGGCTTTGACGAGAAGACCGCTGATGTTCGTATGGCGCAATATGAATCCGGCACGAGAACGCCAAAGGCCAATTTGACAAAATCCCTTGCTACCGTCTTGGGAGTTTCTCCATATGCCCTGGATGTTCCGGACATTGACAGCGATATCGGACTAATGCACACTCTCTTTGCGCTGGAAGATTTGCGCGGTATGCAAATCGCCGAGATCGACGGTGAGGTATGCTTGCGGCTGGACAAGTCCGAAGGTCGAATCTATGACGAGATGCTCAAGATGCTTACCGTTTGGCACGAACAAGCCGCAAAACTGGATGCCGGAGAAATCACCAAAGAGGAATATGACCAGTGGCGTTACAGATACCCCGAATTTGACACCTCGCAGCGATGGGCAAAGGTTCCTTCTCAGGAGCTGAGCGATTATTTCGTAAAAAACCTGAAAGATAAGAAATAGCCCCCTTTTTGAACAGTAAACAGCAAAACGGCTCTGCTGACGTTCAAATCAGCAAAGCCGTTTTCAATGGATAGAGCATTGTTTACGGGTCATATACCCGCTAACCACTGGCGGTGCGGAATAAATGCCCCAAATGCTCCTGTTATCAAACTGTTATCAAAAGGTAAAAAAGAATCCCGAAAACCCGCATGAATAGCGAGCTTTCGGGATTTCGTTATTCACTCCCACTCGATCGTAGCCGGCGGTTTGCTCGTCACGTCGTAGCAAATGCGGTTCACACCCGGCACTTCGTTGATGATGCGGCCGCTAATCTTCTCCATCACGTCATACGGAATACGCGCCCAGTCCGCCGTCATACCGTCGACACTTGTTACCGCTCTGTGCAATAGTATGGTCGTACGTGCGTTCATCGCCCATCACACCCACGCTGCGCATGTTGGTGAGCACCGCAAAATATTGCCAAATTTCCGAATCAAGCCCCGCAGCCGCAATCTCATCACGGAAAATCGCATCAGCGAGCTGCAATGTCTCCACCTTTTCGCGTGTGACGTCCCCGATAATACGTATCGCAAGGCCTGGTCCCGGGAACGGCTGTCGCCATACGATATGGTGCGGCATATCAAGCGCTTCACCGAGCGCTCTGACCTCGTCCTTAAATAGCTCACGCAGCGGTTCGATGATATCCTCAAAGTCCACCGCATCGGGCAGACCCCCCACATTGTGATGACTTTTTATGACCGCCGCATGGCCCTTACCGGATTCAATCACGTCGGGATATATCGTACCCTGTGCGAGAAAATCCACCTTGCCGATCTTGGCGGCTTCCTCCTCAAACACGCGAATAAACTCTTCGCCGATGATCTTTCGCTTTTTCTCAGGCTCCGTGACACCTTCAAGCTTGCTCAAAAAACGTTCAGAAGCATCCACGCACACAAGATTCATGTCGTAAGCGCCCGAGAAGACCTCCTCCACCTGTTTGGCTTCGTCCTTGCGAAGCAGACCGTGATCCACAAATATGCAAGTCAGGCGTTTGCCTATCGCTTTATCGAGCAACACCGCAGCCACAGAGGAATCCACCCCACCCGAAAGGCCGAGCAGCACGCGTCCGTCGCCGACACGCCTTTGAATATTCGCCACAGCCGTGTCCACATAGTTCTCCATCGTCCAGCCGCCGCTGGCATGACAAACCTCATACAGGAAGTTACTC
The DNA here is from genome assembly GCA_003249555.1 of Clostridia bacterium. Classification (GTDB taxonomy): domain Bacteria; phylum Bacillota; class Clostridia; order Christensenellales; family SZUA-584; genus SZUA-584. Next base: position 49,807 of record QKIQ01000109.1, read on the forward strand.
AGAATCTCATTGCCATAACGCGTGTGCACCACTTCGGGATGAAACTGCACGCCGTATAGCCCGCGCTCCGCGTGACAAAACGCCCCCACGTCACAGCTCTTCGTGGATGCCACCACGGAAAAACCCTTGGGCGGATTGTCCACGTAATAGGTATGGCTCATCCAGCAAACCGAGTCTTCGTTAAGATCCTTAAAAAGCGCACAGCTCGTGTCGTAGCGAATATCCGTTTTGCCGTATTCGCGGCGCTCGGCGCGCTTCACACTGCCGCCCTGCATGCTGCTCATAAGCTGGCTGCCGTAGCATATGCCGAGGATGGGTATGCCCGCATCAAAAAGGCGCGCGTCGCACATCGGCGCATTGTCATCCGTCACGCTGCTGGGTCCGCCTGTAAAAATGATGCCGATAGGCTTGTATTCCATGATTCTTTCCAGCGGTGCATCAAAGGGCAGAATCTCTGCGTACACCTTAAGATCACGCACACGTCGTGCGATCAATTGGTTGTATTGGCCGCCAAAATCCAGAACGAGTATTGTCTCTCTCATTGATTACCTTCCCGTATAATTTGGTGCTTCTTTTGTGATGTATATATCATGCGGATGGTTCTCGGTCAATCCCGCGCCTGTGATCTTCACAAACTCCGCTTTTTCTCTTAGTTCTGCAAGGTTTTCCGCGCCGCAGTAGCCCATGCCGGATTTAAGACCGCCAACCATTTGGAACACAGTTTCGCTCAATGGACCTTTGTACGGCACACGGCCTTCCACGCCTTCCGGCACCAGCTTGTCAGCCTTATCCTGAAAATATCTGTCTTTGCTGCCTTTTTGCATCGCCGCGAGCGAACCCATGCCACGGTATACCTTGAAGCTGCGCCCCTGGTAGATTTCCGTATCTCCCGGGCTTTCTTCTGTGCCGGCAAACAGGCTGCCGATCATCACGGCATATGCACCCACCGCAAGCGCTTTGGTGATATCGCCTGAGAACTTGATGCCGCCGTCTGCAATGACAGGCACATCGTATTTGGCCGCTGCCTGAGCGCATTCAAGCACTGCGGTAAACTGAGGCACACCAATACCCGCAATCACACGTGTGGTGCAAATAGAGCCGGGGCCCATGCCGACCTTCACGCAGTCTGCACCTGCTTTAATGAGATCGACGGTACCTTGGGCCGTTGCCACATTGCCCGCAATGATCTGCAGTTCAGGAAAATGCGATTTAAGCTTTTCCACCGCGTCCAGCACGTTCTTTGAATGGCCGTGCGCCGAATCAATTGTCACGATATCCACCTTAGCGGCAACCAGTGCCGATGCGCGGTCGATCAGATCCGCCGTGACGCCAAGCGCCGCACCCGCAAGCAGACGTCCATTCTGATCCTTTGCGGAGTTCGGATACTGTATGGCTTTTTCAATATCTTTGATGGTTATTAATCCTTTAAGCATTCCGTCATCGTCGACGAGCGGTAGCTTTTCGATTTTATGATGTCTGAGTATTTCCTGAGCTTCGACCAGTGTGGTGCCGATGGGTGCGGTCACGAGATTTCTGGATGTCATGACCTCGCTTATTTTTCTTGAAAAGTCTGTTTCAAAACGCAGATCTCTGTTTGTAAGTATGCCGACAAGCTTGCCGTCTTGGGTAATCGGAACGCCGGATATCCGGTAGCGCTCCATCAGCGCGTTCGCATCGGATATAAGATGCTCGGGCGAAAGCGAAAACGGGTCTGTGATGACGCCATGCTCACTTCTTTTTACCTTATCTACATGCGAAGCCTGTTCCTCAATTGACATGTTCTTATGTATGATACCCACGCCGCCTTCTCTGGCCAGCGCAATGGCCAAACGTGCTTCGGTCACTGTATCCATGGCCGCGCTCATGATTGGGATGTTTAAGCTCACTGTCTTTGTGAGCCGCGTCTTAACTGAAATCTCCGACGGAACGAGTGTGCTTTTCTGCGGTACAAGCAGCACGTCGTCAAACGTCAGCCCCTCCCTTATCTGTGAAACCTGCATATGAAAACCGCCTTTCAGCAAATATAGTTTACTTTTTAATAAATATTAAATGTTAAGCGGCAACTTGTCAACGCCGCGGCCACGCCGCACATTAATGATCGCTTTATAAATGTAAAAAAGCCGCCGGTTATTCGCCTGACAGCCTTTTCTCAACCATTTTCAGACTTGGAATCGACGGTATACCGCCTTTGCCTTCCACGCAGATAGATGCCGCCGCGTTCCCAAAACGGGCAAAGCCAGCAATGTCGTCAAGCAAAAGTGAGTCCACCGCCTTACCACTTTTTATATACTGCGACAACACGCCGCCCGTGAAGCAATCTCCCGCACCCGTCGCGTCCACCATCTGCGTCTGAAACGGTGCCGACTTTCCCACTCCTGTTTTATGGGCATAAATCGCGCCTTCACCGCCCATCGTAATGAACACCAGCTTAATGCCTCGGCTTAGCAGCATGCGAGCCGCGTCCTCGCAGGGCATTTTGCCAAAGAGAAAGTCGATCTCATTATCCGATATTTTGAGTATATCCGCATATTCCATGCCTTTAAGCATCATGTCTTTGGCTTCCTTTTCACCGTTCCAAAGCGGTGCGCGGTAATTTGGATCGTAAGATACCGTGACGCCCGCATCCTTGGCAATCTGAAGCATCATTATCGTGGCGCTGCGCGCGGGCTCATCTGTAAGAGAGAGCGATCCAAAATGGAAAATGCTCGCTTTGCGTATCACGCTTTCATCAATCATATCCTTTGAGTACATGATATCGGCGCCCGGTTTTCTATAGAAAGAAAAGTCACGGTCACCGTTTGGGAACAGATGTACGAATGCCAGGGTGGTGTTGTACGTCTCCGACATCACAAGACCCGACGTATCTACACCTTTGCTTTTTAGCACTTCAGCAAGATAATGGCCGAAAGCATCGTTGCCCACCATGCCCGTATACGCGGCTGATACGCCAAAGCAACGCATCGCCACCGCCACATTGGCCACGGCGCCACCCGCGTTTTGCATAAAGAGCTTTTGCCCACCCAGCTCGCCTGAAGGCGTAAAATCAATCAACAGCTCGCCAAATGTCAAAAAATCGCTCACCTTGCCTGCTCCTTCTTAATGATAAACAAAGTCGGACAAAGACCGCCCGATTCAAAATTCTCTTCATGTATCAAGTGTAGCGCTTGCCTCTTCGCGATTTCATCGCGCAGAAGCTTCTTTTCCTGCGTAAGCAAAAAAGCAAAACCGCCGTCCTTAAGCAGCGCCAGAAGTTTATCCGCAAAAGCCTCATAAAGCTTTACGTTTGATGTATGCCCCGAAACGCGAATACCAAACGGCATATTCGCGATGATTTCGTCATATTGCGCGGCACCATAGTTTAAAATATCCCCGTGTATCAACGCGATGCGAATAGCGCTTGCGCGGCGGTTGGTGCAAGCCGCCTTGATGGCTTGTCCCGAAATATCCACACCCACCAGCGATTTTGCGGGTTTTAGGTGCGCACGTTCTATCAGCATGGTACCGCTTCCGCAAAACGGATCCAGCACATCCGCGGTTTCTCTCATATACGGCTCGCACAGCCGCATAATACTGGCCGCCGTCACAGGATTGATACTGGCCGCAATGGATGTCTTCCGATAATCAAAACGTTGGTCGGCAAATTTGGCATAAGCATATCCTTTCAGCAGCCGCAATTCAAATGCATATGCAGACGGGTTATCAGTATAGCCATATACCGCGAGCCCTTTAGACACCGCCATGATGGCATCCCGCCGCTTATCGGGGCGCACGGCTCCCGCTTCAATGCGATAATACTGCCCCTTGCACCCCATGGCATCAAGCGCTGCGGCAATGGCTTTATAGTCGCCTAATTTCCCGGCTTGAAAAAGCGCGTCCTCGTAGCAGCGCAGCTTACCAACATATGCAGACGGCACTTCAAATGCGTCTTGCAGCATCGACGGGCAGAATTTAATACCCTTGGCTTCAAGCTCGGCGGCAAGCGCGCTTGGTTTCATGCAGGTCAGCGTGCCCCACTGCGGTAACCGCAGCTTCATGGGCGCCTGCTGCGGCACCGCCGCTTTTCCAAGTGCTTTTTTGAGCGCATCACGCTCGGCCTGCATATGCTTAGTCTCACCCGGCTCCACGACATAGTTTTTAAGATAACGCTCGGGATCCTTGGTGTTGCCCAGCGCCAATATAATGGACGGGCGCACAAATCGCGTGTTTTCACGTTTAAGCGCTTCAAACAGCTTATCTGCACACACATCGGGCGCGCATTGACCAATCAGCTTATAGGCGCTTTTGCGCGCCTTGTCGTCGTCAATTGACATGAGCGTATCCGCATCACGAATGACCAGCGGCGACAGTGCTTGCTGCCCCACCTTCTTTTTCGCCATATCACAGAGCGCTTTAAAAGCCGCGCGGTTGTCCTCTCCCGTTGTCATGCCGTAAATACGGCGCGGCGCGTTCGGAAGCGCAAGCATGGCCTCCATGGTATGTTTGGATTTTTCACCCGACTCGGTCAGATAACGCCTGACCAACGCAGCGAGCGCATCATTTTGAGACATCGTTTACAATCCTTGCCACGGTATCCGCGGCGTCGGCGGCGTTCTCACGCTTCATTCGCCGCCGCAGCGTATCCGCATCGTTATACAGCTTATCGATGGCTTCCAGCAAAGTCTCTGCGGTAAGCGCCTCCTGTGGCAGCACATGCGAAAAGCCCTGTTCCTTGAAATATTGCGCGTTCAGCACCTGGTCGCCGCGGCTGGACGCTTTGCTGAGCGGTACAAGCAACGCGGGCAATGCCATGGCGAGTATCTCAAACACAGCAGTTGCGCCTGCGCGTGACAGCATGATATCCGCCGCCGCGTACAGGTCTGCAAGCTCGCTGTCCACATAGCCAAACTGTTTGCATCCGCATGGCAGAAAGCCGCACGCAAGGTTCTCCTTGCCGCGGATATGAATCACGTCAAAACGCTGCGTGAGCGTGGGCATGATGCTGTCCAGCGCTTCATTGATTGGCTGCGCACCAAGGCTGCCTCCCATCACAAGCAGCATGGGCTTATTACCCGAAAAGCTGCACAGTTTCAACGCATTGTCCTTATTACCTTTTAGCAGTTCCTCCCTAATCGGCAGCCCCGTGTAAACGCCCTTGCCCTCCGGTATGCTTTTCAGCGTAGACGAAAATGCCACGCAGACTTTTTGCGCGCGCGGTATGCACAGCCTGTTCGCAAGACCAGGCGTATAGTCCGACTCATGCAGCACCACGGGAATCTTGAGCTTATGCGCAGCAAACACGACCGGCACGCTCACAAAACCGCCTTTGGAAAACACGACCGAAGGTTTTATTTTTTTGAGTATATGTTTGGCCTGCATATATCCCGCAAGAATTTTAGCGGGGTCGGTAAAGTTCTTCAGGCTGAAATACCGCCGCAGCTTGCCTGCGCTGATCATGTGATACGGCAGGCCGGCTTTTTCGATGATCTCCCGCTCCATGCCGTTTTTTGTGCCTATGTATTCAATATGGTAACCCATCTGTTTCAGCTTTGGAATTATAGCCAGATTCGGCGTCACATGACCGGCCGTTCCACCGCCCGTCAGCACGACTGTTTTGCTCATATAGTCATCCTCTCCGTAATCTTGTTGCATTATACCATACGGTCACATGAAATCATACTATGTATTATATGAGCCCAAACATGAAACGTTAGCTGCCCGGCTTGTTGCTTATCGTTTAACATCGATTGGATGCGCAAAAAACTCACATTTTTAAGAAATGTGTTTTATAAAATGCGATATGTCCGCCCATAATCAAATGCCTTCTTATATTTTATTCATCTTGATCATTTGCGCAATGCTTTGAAGCTTTTGGCGCTGCACATCGTCCAGCATTGGCGCGACGTTTTGAATAAACCCATCCAGCATATCATCGGTGAACGAGCCGTCTTTGCGTCCTTGTAAAATCGCACGCTCGAGGTCTCCCATCAGTTCATCCTCGTTCTTGCCTTCGTACTGCGCGAAAGTTTCCTCCATGCTGCGTATATTGTCTTCCTCAATATGACCCGCATCCATATTGAACTTTTCCGCCACCGCGTGAACCTCTTCTTTGCTCACCAAGGATGCTTGTTTATCCTTTTTCATCTGTCTTAAATCCTTTTTGGACATTTATTTCCCTCCTTTTGTCACTGTCTATAAAAGCACGGTGCCTCTTAAAAAATTAATCTAATTCGGTTTATTACATATATATTCGTCTTACACGCCAAAGTGCACGAAGCCACGTTTTTTCGCATACGATGTTAAGAGAGAAATTATGTAAAGGAGACGGTTAATCATGATGAGATTTCCGTTCGGCTCCCGCCCCGGCCCCAGACAAACGCAAAAATACCCTCAGCAAGCACATCATCCGCAACCGCAAAGCATCGCATACGGTGATCTGCTAAAACACGCATCGTTTTCACCTGAGCTTAGCTTTTTGCTCGCGATGACGTTAAAGGACGGCATGAGCCGCCAGTCTGTGCTGGATATGCTTAAAGCCATAGAACCGCATGTAAGCGCCGGCGACAGAGACGCCATACATAGCATTTACAGCGCCCAGAGGTGCGCAGAGGAATACCGCCGGAATCCGCCCGTTCATCCGCCCGGCCACAGCGGCTCGGGGCTGAACGCGTTCTCACGGCTTACACGCCAGCAGGCTTTGCTTGATGTGCTCTCGCGCTACGCCGGCCCGGACACTAAGTCGATGATGCGCGGCCTTGCGCAGTCGGTCAGTATGCAGGAAAACTTTGAGCGCATGACGCGCAGAATGGAGAAACTGAGAAATATGAATACATCGTCTCCCGAACATATGTTTGAAGCTCTGTCGATGTTTATGCCGAAAGAGGAGCAGTCGAAGTTTCGCAACATGCAAAACATGATGCGTATGATGGGTTCCATGAAAAATTTTAAACCCGAAGACATGTTCAAATTTATGGGCAATATGGGTGGTAAAAGCAGTACGGGAGGAAACAA
>QKIQ01000097.1 GCA_003249555.1 Clostridia bacterium
GAATTCTGCGTTAAGAAAGATTGCAAGAGTTCGCCTGGTCAATGGCATGGAAGGTACGGCGTACATTCCTGGCATCGGCCACAATCTTCAGGAGCACTCTGTGGTGCTTATCAGAGGAGGCAGAGTGAAAGACCTGCCGGGCGTGAGATATCATATAGTGAGAGGCGCTCTCGATAGCGCGGGAGTGGCCAATAGAAAACAGGCCAGAAGCAAATACGGAGCCAAACGGCCGAAGAAGTAATTTTAGGAGGATTCAACATGCCAAGACGCGGAGGCGCTCCTAAGCATGATGTGCTGCCTGATCCTATTTATAGATCCACCATGCTCACCAAGCTAATCAATCAGGTGATGCTGGACGGAAAAAAGGGAACGGCACAGAAGATCTGCTATGAAGCGTTTGATATTATAAAAGAAAAATTGAGCCTTGAACCTCTTGAAGTATTCGAGAAGGCGATGGATAACATCATGCCTGTTTTAGAGGTTAAGGCAAGAAGAGTCGGCGGTGCCACATACCAGGTGCCTATCGAGGTTCGGCCTGACAGACGTCAGACCCTTGGTATTCGCTGGCTTGTGACCAATACGAGAAAAAGAAACGAACGCACCATGAAACAAAGACTGGCCGGTGAAATTATGGATGCCTATAACGGCGCCGGTGGCAGCGTGAAGAAGCGCGAAGATACGCACAAGATGGCCGAGGCCAACAGAGCGTTTGCGCATTACAGGTGGTAGTATGAAACCAAAGGAGAATGACAGTGCCCAGAAAATATCCGCTTGAGAAAACAAGAAATATAGGCATAATGGCGCATATTGATGCGGGCAAAACCACCACGACAGAGCGCGTGCTGTTTTATACGGGAAGAACGTATAAGATCGGTGAAGTTCACGAAGGTGCTGCTGTAATGGACTGGATGGAGCAGGAGCAGGAGCGCGGAATCACCATTACGTCTGCGGCAACCACCGCTGAGTGGCGCGGCCATCGTATCAATATCATTGACACACCCGGCCACGTTGACTTTACAGTAGAGGTGGAAAGATCGCTGCGCGTGCTGGATGGTGCCGTAGCCGTGTTCTGCGCCAAAGGCGGCGTTGAGCCCCAGTCGGAAACCGTATGGAGGCAGGCCACCAAGTACAAAGTGCCGCGTATCGCATATGTCAACAAAATGGACATTATGGGCGCGGATTTTATGAATGTGGTTGAGATGATGAGGGAAAGGCTCAAAGCCAATCCTGTACCGATTCAGCTGCCTATCGGCAAGGAAGATGATTACAGAGGAATCATCGACCTTGTTGATATGAACGCTCTGATCTATCTCGACGAGCTTGGTACCCAGTCTGAAAAGGTGGAGATTCCCGACGATTATAAAGAGCTTGCGGAAGAATACCGCGTGAAGCTCATTGAGTCTGTTGCGGAGCATAACGACCAGCTGCTCGAGAAGTATTTCGAGGGCGAAGAGATAAAACGTGAAGAGCTGATTGCCGCTATACGTGAGGCGACGATTGATCTTGACATTGTCCCTGTGACATGCGGATCATCATACCGCAATAAAGGTGTGCAGCCGCTGCTGGACTGCATTGTCGATTTTATGCCGTCCCCGCTGGATATTCCGCCTATCACTGGAAAGAACTCGAAAGACGAGGACGAAGTGCGTAAGGCGGACGACGACGAACCGTTCTCTGCGCTGGCCTTTAAGATTATGGCTGACCCGTTTGTTGGTAAGCTCGCTTTCATGCGTGTTTATTCAGGGACTTTAAACACGGGCAGTTACGTGTACAACTCGACAAAGGGCAAGCGTGAAAGAATCGGACGTATACTGCAGATGCATGCCAACTCGCGTGAGGAGATCGAGCAGGTCACGGCCGGTGATATTGCTGCGGCTGTCGGATTTAAGCAGATCACCACAGGCGACACATTATGTGACGAAAAACATCCCATCATACTTGAAAAGATGGAGTTCCCCGAGCCGGTTATTGAGGTGGCGATTGAGCCCAAAACAAAGGCTGGTCAGGATAAGATGACGATGGCGCTTATGCGTCTGTCTGAGGAAGACCCGACGTTCCGGACATACACCGACCCCGAGACTGGTCAGACGATCATCGCGGGCATGGGTGAGTTGCACCTTGAAATTATCGTGGATCGTATGATGCGCGAGTACAAAGTGGAAGCGAAGGTCGGCAAGCCTCAAGTGTCTTACCGCGAAACCATCCGCAAGGCGGTGACCGCGACAGGGCTTTACAAAAAGCAGTCGGGCGGCAGAGGCCAGTATGGCCATGTCGTTATCTCGATCGAGCCGCTTGAGCCGGGCAGCGGGTATGAATTTGTTGATAAAATCGTCGGCGGTGTTGTTCCTAAGGAATATATACCCGCCGTGGATGCCGGTATTCAGGAAGCCGCAAAAAACGGTGTGCTGGCTGGTTTTGAGGTGATGGACTTCAGGGTCACACTTGTTGACGGTTCGTATCACGATGTGGACTCGTCTGAAATCGCGTTTAAAATCGCGGGATCAATGGCGTTTAAGGAAGCGATGCAAAAGGCCTCACCGGCACTTTTAGAGCCTATCATGGCTGTTGAAGTGAATGTTCCGGACGATTATCTTGGAGATATTATGGGCAACCTTAACTCAAGAAGAGGCCATATTGAAGGAACGGAGCTGCGCAACGGTGTGCAGGTAATCCGTGCGGCAACGCCGCTTTCTGAGATGTTTGGTTATGCAACGGATTTAAGAAGCCGGACGCAGGGCCGCGGTACGTTTACGATGCAGTTTTCGCATTACAACGAAGTGCCAAAGAGCATAGCGGAAAAAATCATCGGTTAAATACCATGATATGAAACGGATAAGCAACGGCGTTTATGCAAAAAAAGATCCGTTTATAAACCAAATATAATTGAAACAAAGAATGATTAGGAGGAGAAATCAATGGCAAAAGCTAAGTTTGAAAGAAACAAACCCCATGTTAACATTGGAACAATCGGTCACGTTGACCATGGCAAAACCACGCTGACCGCGGCTATCACAATGACTCTCGCACAGTCCGGCAAAGCGGCAGTGATGAAGTATGACGAAATTGACAAGGCGCCTGAAGAAAAAGAGAGAGGCATCACGATCAACACAGCTCACGTTGAATATGAGACGGATAACCGTCACTATGCACACGTGGACTGCCCGGGCCATGCTGACTATGTCAAGAACATGATCACCGGTGCGGCTCAGATGGACGGCGCGATTCTCGTTGTGTCGGCTGCCGACGGCCCCATGCCTCAGACTCGTGAGCACATTCTGCTTGCCCGTCAGGTTAACGTGCCTTATATCGTTGTGTGCCTCAACAAGGTTGACCAGGTTGACGACGAAGAGCTTCTCGAGCTCGTCGAAATGGAAGTCAGAGATCTGCTTTCGTCTTACGAGTTCCCTGGCGATGACATTCCGGTTGTCAAGGGCAGCGCGCTTCAGGCGATGAACGCTCTGTTGGAAGGCAAGAATGCCACAGAAGCCGCCGAGTGCAAGTTCATCTTCGAGCTCATGGATGCGGTTGACAGTTACATTCCGACTCCGGAACGTGACGTTGACAAGCCGTTCTTGATGCCTGTTGAAGACGTGTTCTCCATCACCGGTCGTGGTACGGTTGCCACAGGCAGAGTGGAAAGAGGTACAGTCAAGGTTCAGGATTCTGTCGAGATCGTCGGTATGACTGAGAAGACAAGAGACGTTGTCGTCACAGGCGTGGAAATGTTCAGAAAGCTTCTTGAACAGGCAATGGCCGGTGACAACGTGGGTCTGCTGCTCCGTGGTGTGCAGAGAGACGAAATCGAACGTGGTCAGGTTCTTGCGAAGAAGGGTTCTATTAAGCCCCATACTCACTTCAATGGTCAGGTTTACGTGCTGAAGAAGGAAGAGGGCGGCCGTCACACACCGTTCTTCAATGGTTACAGACCGCAGTTTTACTTCAGAACAACAGACGTGACAGGCAGCATCGCGCTTCCGGAAGGCACCGAGATGGTTATGCCTGGCGACAACATCACGATGGAGATCAAGCTGATTACGCCGATCGCTATCGAAGAAGGTCTGCGTTTTGCTATCCGCGAAGGCGGCAGAACGGTTGGCTCTGGTGTTGTAACGAGCGTTATCGAATAATTACGAAACTGTAAAAACATATTAACCGGCATTGTCTTTGAGGCAGTGCCGGTTTTTGTGTACCCACGAAAAAAGCCGGGTATCCATCGACAATAGCGAACATCATACGGCAAAGTCTCCAAAATGGTGCGCGTCCAAAAGAATGTTTGCACAAATTCCGCCATATACATATATGGCAGGATTCTAAGGAGGCGAAATGTGATGGAAAAGCCGAGTTTGCCAAAGCTTGAGACAGATGGATTTGTGACCAAACAAAGAGCGCGCCCGACTTGGAAAAAGAAAGCGCAGGGAATTGCAAAAAGCATCGGCATGAAACGGGGAAAGCCGCAAGAACCCGTCACTTCAGATGATGAAATCGATATCGGATACAAGAGACTGCTGGCCAAAACAGGCGTATGTGCAGTTGTCGCCGTGACAATTCTCATTATCAGCAGCATCAGTACACCCGCGACTGCCAACGTGACACAGACGGTGGACTATGTGGTCAATCATGAGTTTGATGTGGATGAAGATATCGGGAGGCTCAAATTTGTGGAGGCACTGGATGGGGAAACGGAAGCTGTATTCAGCGCCATGCCGGCATATTTTGTGGTCTATCCGGCTGACGGAGATGTGGTGACGGCCTTTGGTGAAGGGGGAGCAAAAGGTGTTCGCATGAGCGCGCAGACGACAGATATTTTAAACATTGCGAAAGGGACAGTGACAGCAGTTGGTGAGATCAGCGGTGATGGCTATGTGAAGGTGGTGCTGGATTCGGGAGAAACTGTTATTTATCACAGTTTAACGCCTTGCGTCAAGGTACACGATATCGTCATGCCCGGACAGGTGATTGGAGAAATTTTTGAGGGTTACCTGTATATTGAAATGAAGGACGGCGATGGTTACATAGACCCGATCGCATATATCAGTGAGCGCGCCGGAATGGTGCTGCAATAGCGGGTATGAAACCTTTACGTCTTTTTGGCGGCAGATTAAAAATCAATTTGTTTGTGTTACCCGCAGTGCTAATCCTTTTTGTCATAGGAATGGGGGATGTGGTTTTGTACTATATCCCCACTGTATTGCTGCATGAATGGGCGCACGTCATCGTTGCGACGGCGCTTGGCATGACAATATCTGAAATGGAGCTGTTTCCGTTTGGTTGTGCGGCCAAGCTTCAATGCTTTGCGGTTTCGCGCGCCAAGGAAATTGTGGTGGCAGCCGCAGGCCCGGCGGTAAATATGGTGGGCGCATGTGCTATTTTTTTTATTGATAAGTACGGATTTGAGTTAACCATCGCGGATAAATTGATCGCGTCAAACTTAGCGTTGGCAGCCGTGAATCTGCTGCCTGCTCTGCCGTTGGACGGCGGCCGGATCGTCAGAGCGATTTTTGCGACGTTCATGGGGTATAAACGCGCCACCCGTGTAACTGCCTGTGCAGGCATTTTTTTTGCTGTCGTCCTTTTGGGTGTGGGCATTTGGGCGCTTTTACAAGACACGCTGAATCCAAGCTTTTTCATTATGGGTTTCTTTCTTTGTCTGGCTGCGGTGAAGGAGCTTAAAAGCGCGCCTTATACGCTGATACGCGATTTTACAGGCAAGCGTGAAGTCATAGACAAACGTAAAACGCTCAACATCAACCGCTTTGCCGCTATGCGGACGGAGACGCTGCGCGATATCATGCGTGAGTTTGAAGCGGGTAAGTACAACATCGTCACGGTGCTGGATAAGGATCTTGGCATACTCGGCGAATTGGATGAGCGGCAGATACTTGACGGTATGATGGAAAAAGGGACTCAGGTGACGCTGGGAAGTATATACAGGCTGAAAAAAGTAAGACGGGTTGACTGATTGTCAGCAAGAGTCTGCTATGATAAAATCGATCATGAGGTGGTTCGGTGCGCGTTTATTTTTTACATCATAGTGCAATCTGTGTGATAATCGGTAAATCTTTGTTGATATTTGATTATCACCTTCATGCGCCAAACAAGCATATGGAAGACGGTCATATCTCAAAAGAAGAGATAGACTGTTTCGAGCGCGTTTATGTATTTGTTTCGCATTCGCATCATGACCATTTCAATCCGATCATCTTTGATTGGGCTTCGCCTCAGGTCACTTTTATACTCGATAGTACTGTGAAAAAGGCGCCTGAAGGAGCGGTTGTGCTGAGCCCAGGCAAAACTTATTCCGATGGAACCGTATTTGTACGCGAGTTCGGTTCCACCGACTTGGGTGGTAGTTTTTATGTGAATATAAACGGGACAAGCTTTTTCCATGCGGGAGATTTAAACGACTGGCACTGGAAGAATGAAGGGAATAAGCGTTATACGCGCGTGATGAAGAAAATGTTCGACCGTGAGATGGCGTATTTAAAGGAACATGTAGCGCATATTGATTATGCGTTCTTTCCGGTTGATAAACGCATGGGCCAAGGTCATGACGCAGGGGTAAGAACTTTTATTAATAATATGAAACCCGATGTGCTGATACCCATACACTTTCTTGGCTTTGCGGATACACAGGAATTAAGTGAATCTATGACTGATGGCCCGACGAAAGTGTTGAGTGTGCATCACATGGGAGAAAGGTTGGTATAATGACATTTACAATTGACCACGCCAATATCAACGTGAAAGATTTAGGCGTCAGCATCAAGTTTTACGGAGAAGCCTTGGGGCTTAAGGAACTTCGCAGAAAGACAGCGGACGATGGTTCATATATCATCGTTTTCATGGGAGACGGTATAACGGCATTTTGTCTTGAACTCACATGGCTGAGGGACAAGGAAGGACAGTATAACTTGGGTGACAACGAAAGCCATATCTGCTTTGCGGCGGATGATTTCGATTCTGCGTATGCGCACCATAAACAGATGGGTATCATATGCTATGAGAACGTGAAGATGGGCGTCTATTTCATATGCGATCCGGACGGATACTGGCAGGAAATAAAACCGCGTCATTAGAGAAAGCCAATAAACAACGTTGCCTGTATTTACAAAATCGTGATATAATGAGCGCTGGTGTATAATAGCAGACGATAAGGACATCACATGATTGATACGATAGAACTTGAAAGCTTGCTACCCACTGTAAGCAAACCCGCCCGCTATACGGGCGGAGAGCTTGGTGAGGTGAAAAAAGATATTTACAGCGCAGATGTGCGCTTTGCGTTTTGTTTCCCGGATGTGTATGAGGTTGGCATGTCTCACCTGGGAACAAGCATACTTTATCATCTGGTAAACGGTGTAGACGCCGTTTATGCCGAGAGATGTTTTGCGCCTTGGCCCGATATGGAGAAGGCGCTAAAGGACGCGGCGTTGCCGCTCTATACGCTAGAAACGAAAACGGCGCTTTGTGATTTTGACTTCGTGGGATTCAGCCTTGGCTATGAAATGTGTTACACCAATGTGCTGACCATGCTCGATCTGGGGCGTATTCCAATATACGCAAAAGACAGACGCAGCAGTGACCCAATTGTTATCGCGGGCGGAGGCTGTGTATACAACCCCGAGCCGATGGCCGATTTCATTGATCTGTTCGTGGTGGGTGAAGGCGAAGAGGTTCTTGCTGAACTTATCGAATTGTTTTCTGTCTGTAAGCGCGAAAACGCAGACCACGCTTATTTTCTGAGCAGAGCTGCAGGCATTGAGGGCATATACGTGCCGTCACTTTATGATGTGACGTATAAGAAAGATGGTACGGTAAAAGAAATAACCGTCAATGAAGGTGCGCCAATGCCGGTGCACAAGCGCATTGTCAGCGATTTTGATGCGGGATTCTTTCCGGAATCGCCTATTGTCCCATATCTTGGCGTGATACACGACCGCGTCACCGTGGAGGTGATGCGCGGCTGTACACGTGGCTGCCGTTTCTGTCAGGCAGGGTTCATTTACCGGCCTGTGCGTGAAAGAAGCGCCGATACATTGATTAAACAGGCCAAGGCAAACATATCGCATACGGGGCACGACGAGGTTTCTCTGTGCTCACTGTCCACCGGAGACTATTCGCAGGTGGCGCGGCTCGTTTGCACTCTGTCGGACGATCTTGCCGGCACGGGTGTGTCACTCGCGGTGCCGTCGCTTCGCATTGATTCATACGAGGGGGAATATGCGCAAAAGCTTAAAGAGGTGCGCAACACGGGGCTGACGTTTGCGCCCGAAGCGGGGACGCAACGGCTGCGCGATATTATTAATAAGAATATTACGGAAAAAGATATATTTTCGGCGGTCAAGGAAGCGTTTGAGTCGGGAACGAACGGTGTCAAGCTGTATTTCATGATGGGACTTCCCGGCGAGACAATGGAGGATGTGCTTGGTATTGCCGATATAGCGGCGCGTATTCGCAGCATATACTACGAAGTGCCTAAAGAAAAGCGGGCGGGGGGGTTTAAGTTGACGGTGAGTGTGTCGTGCTTTGTGCCCAAGCCGCATACACCGTTCCAGTGGGCCGCTCAGGACGATATAGCCGTTTTTGAAGATAAGCAACGGCGTTTAAAAGACGCGCTCAGAAGCGTTAAGGGCGTAAAATTCAACTGGCACGACGCGAGACTGAGCATGCTTGAAGCGGTTTTTGCGCGCGGCGACAGACGGCTCTCAGCGGTTCTGATGAATGCGTATCAGGCAGGATGCCGATTCGACAGCTGGAAGGAGCTGTTTGATTTTGATAAATGGTGCCGTGCGTTTGAGCAGGCAGGCGTTGAACCAGCCTATTACGCGGCACGTGAGCGAAAATATGATGAGATACTTCCGTGGGATATGATTGATACAGGTATCAGTAAAGCGTATTTATGGGATGAAAAAATGCGCGCGGAACAGGCCGCCACCACGCCGGACTGCCGCCTTGGGTGCACAGGCTGCGGGTTGAAGGAAGCGGGGCTGTGTTTATGAGAATGGCTCTGGAATTTGCCAAAAAAGGCGCTGCAAAATTTATCTCACATCTTGACCTCCAAAGAGCATTCTCGCGCGCTATCAGGCGTTCGGGGCTGCCTGTGAAGCTCTCGGAAGGGTTTAACCCGCATTATGTTGTCTCGTTTGCGTCGGCGCTTTCGCTTGGCATGGAGAGCGAATGCGAATGTGTGGAAATGGCCATGGCGAAAGAGGTTTCCGCTGAGGAATTTTTGCTTAAAATCGCGCGTGCGCTGCCGCCGGGTCTTGTGGCGAAGCGCGCTGTGAGGCTTAAGGACAACGCTCCAAAGCTGATGGCGGCGCTGAGCGAGGCGGATTATGAAATGCATTTAAGCAAATCCTGCGTAGACGATGTGCAGCGCAGTATTCAAGATATTTTGAACCGCAATGAGATTTGGGCTGTTAAAGTGTCTGGCGGCAAGGAAAAGCAAATTGATATGCGTCCGATGATTAAAGCGCTAGCTGTTAGAGACGACAGGCTTGTGATGCGACTGTCTGCTGCGCAAACGGGTTCTCTGAAACCGGAGATGCTGCTGAATGAAATAGAAAAGCAGACAGGGCAGCTCCAGCACCGCGTGAAAAGAACGGTGTTGTATACGCTGTTAGGAAGCGAAGCGGTAAATCTGCTCGATGCCTATAAATTGTGAAAAAGCGGGCTGTTTTGCTCGTTAATATATTTTTAATAATGTTTGGAGCTTTTCATGAATAAAAAAATCGTTGCGGATGTCAATGGCTTAGAGGTCAGAATTGCCCTGCTTGAGGACGGCAAATTAGTTGAGATTCATGTGGAACGTCGGGGAAAGGAACGCCTTGTGGGTAACATCTACAAGGGACGCGTGGCCAATGTGCTGCCGGGTATGCAGGCGGCATTTGTGGACATCGGACTCGATCGTAACGCTTTTCTCTATGCAGGCGACATACTGGCCGATACATCGGATTTTGAGTTCGGCCAGAAAGTTGATTCCGTAAATCTGAGACAAAACAGAATAGAAGACATGGTTAAGGAGGGGCAGGAGATACTTGTTCAGGTATTGAAGCAGCCCGGCGGCACCAAGGGTGCGCGCATCACCACGCATGTCACGTTGCCGGGTCGCATGATGGTGCTGATGCCTACGGTGAACCACGTGGGCGTATCGCGCCGTATTGAGGATGAACAGGAGCGTACGCGGCTTAAAGAAATCTTGGAAGAGCTAAAGCCCAAGGATATGGGCGTCATTGTTCGTACGGCGGCTGTGGGTAAATCGGCGGATGATTTTGAGAGCGAGGTGCGGTTTTTGTCCCGGCTGTGGCATCGTATTGAGAGCCGCAGCAATGTGATTCGGGCGCCCCGTCTGCTGCATGCGGAGGAGTCTCTCGTGTTTCGTACCGTGCGCGATATGTTCACCGCGGACGTGTCTGAGTTTGTCATCAACGATCATGAGTATTACGACAAAGTGGTTGCGGTGGCAGGCATTATTGCGCCGCATTTGAAGGACAGGGTGCGCCTTTATACGACAGGTATCAATATATTTGACGATTTTGGTATTCAGGCGCGTATAGACAAGGCGCTGGAGAAAAAGGTCTGGATGAAAAACGGCGCGTACATCATTATTGACGAAACCGAAGCGCTGACGGTGATTGACGTCAACACTGGCAAATTCGTGGGCGACAACAACCTGCAGGAAACAATACTTGAGGTGAATATAGAAGCGGCAAAGGAGATCGCGCGGCAGCTGCGCCTGAGAGATATCAGCGGTATTATTGTGATTGACTTCATCGACATGGAAGTGGAAGGCAATAAGCAAAAGGTTGTGGATGCGCTGGAAAATGCACTCGCTAAAGACCGCACCAAGACCAACGTGCTCGGCATCACGGGCCTCGGGCTGGTGGAAATGACGAGAAAAAAGGTGCGCCGCAAGCTTTCGAGCATCGTCAAACGCACTTGTCCTTACTGTGGCGGCAGTGGTCTGGTAGACAGCGAAGAGACGACAGCAATGAACATAAGGCGGCTGATTTTAAGACAGACCGCGGATTCGGATATCAAGGAATATCTTATCGAGGTCAACCCAAGCGTCGCCAAATACATTGAGAGCAAGGATGAGACACAAACGCCGATACTTCCCAAAATCAACGGCGTAAAGTTCTACATCATGTCCAGCGACGCGATGCATATGGCGGATTATAAGGTGCTGGAAATCGCATCGCAAAAGGAACGTGACAAGCTTATTGGGAAAGCCAAGGTGTTTTGTTGACAGCTTCGAGCGGATATGATATTATCTAAAACTGAGCCGCACGAAAATGGTGCTTGAAATTCGGTTTTTTGCACAGCCATGATACGATGTGCTATTTGACCGATACCATAACGGCGAGACTGGGAAGAGGAGGTACGCAGCATGTACGCAATTTTTGAGACAGGCGGTAAGCAGTATAAGGCAGAGAAGGGTGACGTTGTGTTTGTAGAAAAACTGAGCAGCGAACCCGGCAAGCTCATCAGCTTCGATGCACTGGTGGTGGCAGACGGTGACGACATTCAGATCGGCACACCCATTGTTGCAGGCGCCAAGGTGAGAGCCAAGGTTATTGAGCATGGCAAAGAGAAAAAGGTTGTCACCTTTAAGTATAAGCCCAAGAGAAATTACCGCAAAAAGCAAGGCCACAGGCAGCCGTTCACAAAGATTAAGATCACGAGCATTGCCACGGCCAAGGACAAAGAAGAAGCGGCAGAATAGTGAATCCCTAATGGAAAGCGAGGTGCGTATTCATGGCACATAAAAAAGGTGTCGGTAGTTCCAGAAACGGCAGAGACAGCGAGAGCAAACGGCTCGGCGTCAAACGCGGCGACGGTCAGTTTGTGCTTGCAGGCAATATCCTTGTGCGCCAGCGGGGAACAAAATTCTATCCGGGCAACAATGTGGATATTGGCGGCGACGATACGCTGTTTGCGCTGATTGACGGACACGTCAAGTTCGAGCGCAAGGGTCGTGATAAAAAACAAGTCAGCGTTTACCCGAGCTGACGCAACATCGGATTTGAGCAGGCTTTGCTTATGGCAGAGCCTGTTTTCGTTTATACTTTGTAAACAAAAACTCACAATGCGTTTTGCATATTTGATTTCATAGAATATCCGGCAAAATGGTGATATAATATCTGGGGCTAGGCCGACAGAATTTATTTGACATGTACAAGAGGGCGGGAAATGAACATACAGAGAATCAAACAAATACCGGCACCTGAACAGATCGTGGAGGAAATACCGTTTCCACCGCACCTGAAAAAGATCAAACACAAGCGCGACGAGGATATCAAGCGCGTTTTTGAGGGTAAAGACGATCGTTTTCTTCTTGTGATTGGCCCGTGCAGCGCAGACAGTGAAGACTCCGTGTGCGACTATATCGGCCGCCTCGCAAAGGTGCAGGAGAAGGTGCAAGACCGCATCATCATCATACCACGCATCTATACCAATAAGCCAAGAACAACGGGCGAAGGATATAAAGGCATGGTGCATCAGCCCGATCCCAGCAAGGATACGGATTTGTTTGAGGGCGTGAAAGCAATTCGGCGCCTGCATATAAAGGCGCTCAGCGAGTTTTATATGCCCGCAGCCGATGAGATGCTTTATCCAGAGAACTATGCGTATCTTGCGGATGTGCTCGCATATAACGCTATCGGTGCGCGTTCGGTGGAAAACCAGCAGCACCGGCTGACCGCAAGCGGTGTGAATACGCCCGTGGGTATGAAAAACCCGACCAGCGGCGATCTTTCCGTCATGCTTAACTCGATCAAGGCGGCGCAAATTGCGCATACCTTTATTTACAATGGCTGGGAAGTGAAAACAGCGGGCAACCCATATGCCCACGCAATATTGCGCGGTGCGGTCACAGCGGACGGACGCAGCGTGCCAAATTACCATTTTGAAGACCTCTTTTTGTTTGCGAAAGCCTATTTAGATCAGCAGCTGCAAAACCCGTCGATTATCATTGATACAAACCACGCAAATTCCATGAAACGCTATTATGAGCAGCCGAGAATCGCGCGTGAGGTGCTGAGCAGTCGGCAATATGAGCCGATTCTCAAAAAAATGATTAAGGGGCTGATGATTGAAAGCTACATCGAGGAAGGCAATCAGGCCATAGGGGATAACGTATATGGCAAATCCATCACAGACGCTTGTCTTGGGTGGGACGATACAGGTAGGCTTATCGAATACATCGAAGAATGCATATAAATGATAGGGACAGAACTGATGAACATCACATATGACGGTGATCGCTTGATTTTTCATGAGATATCTCATTTTTCCCTTTCGCAGTGTCTTTGCTGCGGACAGGCGTTTCGCTGGAAGCCCCAAGGAAATGGTTTTTACAGTGTGGTGATGGGGTATGCCGTTTACGCGGAGCAAAACGGGCAGGACTTGACGCTCATCGGTGTGCCTGAAAGCGCGTCGGCTGATTTTATTCGTTATTTTGACCTGGAAAGAGACTACGGCGCGATTCAGGCGAGTTATATTAACGACCCGTTTTTGACCGAGGGTATTTGCTACGCAAACGGATTGCGCGTCCTTCGCCAGCCTTACTTTGAAACACTCATTTCATTTATTATATCCGCCAACAATAACGTTGGCCGCATCAGTCGTATTATTGATACGATCTGCGTCAATTACGGTGAGCCTCTGGACGGGGGATTTGATTTTCCGTCTCCCGAAACACTTGCCGCACTTTCTTCGGACGAATTAAAGACGTGCGGTGCAGGATATCGTGCGGATTACATTATTCAAACGGCAAAAAAGATATGCGACGGTTTTGATTTGAATGCCGTGGCGAAAATGCCGTATGAGAAGGCGCGAGAGGAGCTGACGGGGCTGCCCGGTGTGGGGCTCAAGGTGGCGGACTGCGTCGCGCTGTACGGTATGGGCTTCTTGCAGGCGTTTCCGCTCGATGTGTGGATGCGCCGTGTGATTTGCGGCGTGTACCACTACGGCGGCAAAAACAACAATGCGCTGCTTGATTTTGTGCAGACTACGTTTGGCGAGCATGCGGGCATCGCTCAGCAATATCTGTTCCACTATGCGCGGCATCATAAGGAAGCCGTTTGCGCTAGGTAGGTTAAAAACAGCAGTTAAAAAACAGTGCGCATAAAACCCGACTTGACTATCCAAAAAGCTAAAAATATAATACGTGGGCAATAAGGGCTTTGCCCGTATTGCCCACAACTTGCCGGTTTTTCGCTGTTTCGAGCGTAGCGAGGAATAAGTGAAAACGGAAGACTGGCGGGAAACCGAAGATTTTTCGCCAAGCTAAAAGGGGCTGCCTAAGTGGGCAGCCCCTTTGTACATCTTTTGATGAGATGGAACGCTTATTTGCCTTCAGCCAGTCCTTTGTAGAACTCGTAGCGTTCTTTTGCTTCCTTTTCGGCCTCTGTAAACAGATCTTCGGCCACCTCTGGGAACATCTTCTGCAGAGATTTATAACGAATCTCGCTGCGGATGAAGTCCTGATAGCTGCCGGTCGGCTCTTTGCTGTCCAGTGTGAACGGGTTTTTGCCCTGTTCTTTGAGCTCCGGATTGAAGCGGTACAGATGCCAGTAACCTGCATCCACGGCCAGCTTCATTTCTGCCTGCGTCTTGCCCATGTTGATACCATGGTTGATGCAAGGCGCGTATGCGATAATGAGTGACGGGCCGTCGTAGGATTCTGCCTCAAGCAGCGCTTTAATCAGCTGACTATGGTTAGAACCCATGGCCGTTTGAGCCACGTAGACGTAACCATACGTCATGGCGATCGCACCGAGGTCTTTCTTCTTGGTGCGTTTGCCCGCTGCAGCGAACTTGGCCACAGAACCTGTGGGCGTCGCTTTGCTTGCCTGACCGCCCGTGTTGGAGTACACTTCTGTATCAAGCACAAGGATGTTGACATCTTCGCCCATCGCCATCACGTGGTCAAGACCGCCGTAACCGATGTCGTAAGCCCAACCGTCGCCGCCGAAAATCCAGATAGACTTTTTAACCAAAAGATCTTCGTTATTAACCACGATTTGAAGCAGTTCTTTTTCCTTGCCGGAGGCTTTTGCGATTGCGCCTGGCAGCAAGGCTTTGAGCTTGGCCGAATACACCTTGGACTCTTCGCCTTTGTTGGCGTTTTCAAGCCACAGCGTAAGCGCTTCTTTGATATCACCGCTGCATACTTCAATTGCTTCACGGGCGGTATCCTTTAAGCTGGCGCGGCGCTGGACGATACCCAAGTTCATGCCGAAGCCAAACTCAGCGTTGTCTTCAAACAACGAGTTTGCCCATGCCGGACCGTGTCCTGCCGCATTTTTCGTGTAAGGGCAGGTCGGTGTGTTGCCGCCGTAGATGGACGAGCAGCCTGTCGCATTGGCGATGATCATTCGGTCACCGAACAGCTGTGTAATCAGCTTGACGTACGGTGTTTCACCGCAGCCTGCGCATGCGCCCGAGAATTCGAACAGCGGACGAGAGAATTGCGTACCAATCACGTTCGTTTTGCTGATTTCAACACCCGGATCAGGCAGTTTGCTTGCGAATTCCCAGTTCGGGATTTCCGTTACCTGAACGTCGGCAAGCGGCTTCATCACAAGCGCTTTTTCCTTGGCAGGACAGATGTCCGCGCAGTTGCCGCAACCCGTGCAGTCCAGCGGGGAAAGCTGCATTCTGTATTTAAGCCCTGCAATCTCTTTGCCGCGGGCGTCTTTGGTGATGTATGTATCCGGCGCATCTTTGAGATCCTCTTCCTTGGCGAGGAACGGACGGATGGTCGCGTGCGGGCAGACAAACGAGCACTGGTTGCACATAATGCAATTCTCGGGTATCCACTGGGGTACGTTCACTGCGATACCGCGTTTCTCGAACTGTGTGGTGCCTGTTGGGAAGAAACCGCGCGGGTCAAACGCCGAAACGGGAAGGTCGTCGCCTTTTTGCTCGATGATGGGATACAGCACCTTGGTGAAGAATTCACCGGCTTCTGGCGGCGCAGTGACAACAGGAGCACCTTCAAAGGTATCGGCCCAGCTTGCGGGATACTTGACCTCTACAAGGCCGTCCGCGCCCATGTCGATCGCGGTATAGTTCATATTCACGATCTTGTCGCCCTTCTTGCCATAGGTTTTCTTTACGGCCATCTTCATGTATTCGATCGCGTCTTTTTCAGGAATGATGCCCGCGACCTTGAAGAACGCCGCCTGCATGACTGTGTTGATGCGTCCGCCCATACCGGCTTTACCCGCAATGTCAATTGCGTCGATGTTATAGAATTTGATCTTCTTTTTGGCGATCACGTTCTTAACCTGCGCGGGTAGTTCTCTTTCAATATCTTCGAGTGATGTCCACTGAGAGTTAAGCAGGAAAATGCCGCCTTCTTTTAAGTCGCCCAGCATATCGTAACGCGTAACATATGACGGATTGTGACATGCGACAAAATCAGCGATGTCAATAAGATATGTGGATTGAATGGGGCTTTTACCGAAACGCAGATGCGACACGGTTAAGCCGCCGGATTTTTTGGAGTCGTAACTAAAGTAGCCCTGAGCGTACATGTCGGTATGGTCACCGATAATTTTGATGGAGTTTTTGTTGGCACCCACTGTACCGTCGCTGCCAAGACCATAAAACTTGCAGCGGTATGTGCCTTCGGGAGCCGCGTCGATTTTCTCGCCAAGATTGAGGCTTAAGTTTGTGACGTCGTCGTTGATACCTACGGTAAAGTGATTCTTCATTTCGCCCGCAAGGTTGTCGTAAACGGCTTTGACCATCGTGGGCGTGAATTCCTTGGAAGAAAGGCCGTAACGTCCGCCGATGACCTTAACGCTCTTGCCTGCTTCGGCGAGAACGGTAATTACATCCTGATAAAGGGGCTCACCCGCTGCGCCGGGCTCTTTTGTTCTGTCGAGCACGCAAATCTTTTTCACACTGGCCGGAAGCGCAGCGAGGAAATGCTTCGCGCTGAACGGACGGTACAGCCGCACTTTGATTGCGCCCACCTTTGCGCCGTTCGCGTTGAGGTAATTAATTGTTTCTTCGACAGCCTCTGCTCCGCTGCCCATCAGTATAACGATGTTTTCAGCATCGGGAGCGCCGACGTAATCAAACAAACCGTATTTTCTGCCAAACGCTTTGTAGAACTCGTCCATCACGGTTTCTACGATTTCAGGAGTGGCATCATAGAACTTGTTGGCGGCTTCTCTGTTCTGGAAGTAGATGTCGGGGTTTTGCGCAGTCCCTTGCAGATGGGGGTGTTCGGGATTCATTGCACGTTTTCTGAAATCCGCGATGGCTTCTTTGTCTGCCATCTTGTCAAGCGTTTCGTAATCGAGCAGTTCGATTTTTTGAACTTCGTGGGATGTACGGAAACCGTCGAAGAAGTGAACAAAAGGCACCTTGGATTTAAGTGTGGACAGATGTGCCACTGCGGCCATGTCCATGACTTCCTGAATGCTGTTTGAGGCAAGCATAGCGAAACCTGTCTGCCGTGTCGCCATGACGTCGCTGTGGTCACCGAAAATGGAGAGCGCGTGAGCTGCAAGGCTTCTTGCGGATACGTGGAAAACGCACGGAAGCAGCTCGCCCGCAATTTTGTACATGTTCGGGATCATAAGAAGCAGCCCCTGAGACGCCGTGAAGGTTGATGTAAACGCACCTGTCGCAAGACTGCCGTGAACGGCACCGGCGGCACCGGCTTCAGATTGCATTTCAGCAACCCGCATCTTCTGACCGAAGATGTTTCGTCTATCGTGAGCCGCCCATTCGTCGCAGATTTCTGCCATGGGCGAAGAGGGTGTGATGGGGTAAATCGCGCCGACGTCTGAAAACGCATATGCCACATGGGCAGCGGCCGTGTTGCCATCAATCGTTTGTTTAGTAGCCATATTTATCCTCCTTAAAATGATTGAAAATCATGTGTCAAACGTATAAATCCAAAAGGATCGGCATAACGCCTTGAATGTAGTCTGTTCACAATCTAAAATATTATATATTTTTTAGTAAGAATGGTCAACAAAATTGGGGAGGATTGAGACAGATTTCACAAATTTTTCGTAAACCGATTTCAACAAATATGTAAATAAACAATAAATATTGACATTGTGATAAGTGTTTAGAATCACCGCAGCTGTTATTTTATTTTATTGTTGCGCTGTTCACTTAGTAAGAGTTTGATGGAACGTTTGGGATACCATTATGGGTATATCGGTACTGTGGCGCGGTGCAGTGACGCACCGCGCGCTAGAGAGATGATTATTGCGTGGGTTCTGTGGTGAGCTCTCGTTCGTATGTGGGGGCTTGCATGCTTTCCAGCGCCAGTCCCGCGCCGATGGCGACGGCATCAAGCGGCTGCTCTGCGCGGCGCACGGGCATCCCGGTGACTTTGGCGACCAGCCTGTTAAAGCCCTGAAGCAGGCTGCCACCGCCCGTCAGCACAATACCCTCGCTAATGATATCTGCCGCCAGCTCGGGCGGTGTTTGCTCAAGTACGCCTTTGATTGCGTCGATAATACTCTGTACAGGTTCCATAAGCGATTCGCGAATGCTTTTTGAATCCACCGAGATAGATTTAGGCAGCCCCGAAGAGACATCGCGCCCCCGTACCTCCATCGTTTGATCTTTACCCAGATCCATGACCGTGCCCAGCGTTGTTTTGATATGCTCCGCGGTACTTTCGCCGATAATCATGCCGTGATCCTTTTTCACGTACTTTAATATTGCGTCGTCCATGTGGTTGCCGCCTATGCGCAGCGATTTAGCTGTTACGATACCGCCCAAAGATATAATGGCGACTTCGCTGGTACCACCGCCCACGTCTACCACCATACAGCCCTTGGCCTGATGCACATTGAGCCCTGCGCCGATGGCGGCTGCCATGGGTTCGTCAAGCAGATACACTTCGCGCGCGCCGCATGAACGTGCTGCTTCTTCCACCGCGCGCTTTTCCACCTCGGTAATACCGCAGGGAATACAGATGACCAGTCGCGGGCTGCGCTTGATGATACCCTGAGGTACAGCCTTTCCAATAAAATATTTGAGCATAATCTCGGTTGTGTCATAGTCTGCGATGACGCCGTCTTTCAGCGGCCGCACAGCCACGATACCGCCCGGAGTGCGTCCAATCATTTTTTTGGCCTCTTCGCCGACCGCGAGTATGTCTTTTCTGTTGTTTTTCATCGCCACGACGGAGGGCTCTCTTAGTATGATGCCCTTGCCTTTCATATAAACAAGCGTGTTCGCTGTACCAAGGTCAATTCCAAGGCACGGCGCCATGAATGAAAACATTGAAAACCTCCACATAATGTTAATGCTATAATTCTGCCTATATAAACAGTTTTTATACATTTAATCCTGATGGCCGTCTGTGTTTTTTGTAATAAAAAGACCATGACAAACTCTCAGAGGTTTTTTCCCTTGTCAATAACGTGCTATGACGTTAAAATAAAAGTATATTTATTTTCTTTAACTGGTTGGTGTTGGGTGAAAACTTTATTGGGACGGGGGACAGAATGGAAAAACCGCGGCATCAGATGGAAGTTCGCACACCACGCCGACGCAGATATCGTTTCAATCCAAAAAAATTAGGAATCACGCTCTTCTCACTGGGTTGTCTTGCTGTACTCATTGCGCTGGTTGTTCAGCTTGCACGCAGTGAGCAAACATCCGCACATGCAAATTTTTCACCAGAAAGCTCAAAGATTGCCGACCTTGGCGTATTAAGTGATAAGTGTATTGTAATTGACGCGGGGCACGGCGGATTTGACCCGGGTGCCATCGGGCCGTCCGGTGTGCAGGAGGATGACCTCAATCTAAAAGTCTCACAATATCTTAAGGATGCGTTGGAAGATAAAGGCGCAAAGGTGATCATGACGCGCAGCGATGACGATGCCATTGGCGAAACGAAGGACGAGGACATGGCGGAGCGCCGCCGAATTATTGAAGACAGCGGCTCAGACATTGTGATCAGCATTCATATGAATTCTCACACCGAACCTTCAGTGTGCGGCCCGCTTGTGCTTTTTATGCCGGGATCGGAGCAGGGAAAAGCACTCGCGGAAAGTGTTATTTGCTGCCTCAACGAATTCATCAATGCAGACGGGGGCGCGCGCAGTGAGAGCCTGTATATATTGAAAAGCGGCAACCAGCCGTGCGTGCTTGTGGAATGCGGATACTTGAGCAACGCGACGGAGGAAGCCAGCCTTGCGCGCCAGGACTATCAGAAGAAAATAGCCGATGCCATATGCGAGGGCACGGCGGCGTTTTTCGGCGGCTGATTTTGGGACTTTCGATTAATATACGTAAGTTCCCAAAGTAAATTCCACAGCAGGTAAACCGTAGAAATAACCACGGGAAAAGCGGAAGTATGTGTAGGACTCATGAGAAACAAAAGTAAAAAGTCACGATAGAAACAGGACTTATAAAAAAATGAATGCA
>QKIQ01000032.1 GCA_003249555.1 Clostridia bacterium
TTGGTATTTATGTGGGTGCAATTTACGGCGGAAGCATTTCCGCAATACTGCTCAATATTCCGGGAACCGCGTCTGCGGCAGCCACGGCGCTTGAAGGGCATCCGCTTGCGAAACAAGGCAAAGCCATTCAGGCGATTAAAGTCACGCGCATGGCGTCAATCATCGGCACATTTATCGGTGTTGTGGCACTTGCTGTGCTCGCGCCGCTTTTGACCAAAGTCGCTTTAATGTTTACATCTCCGGAGTACTTTATGCTTGCCGTATTTGGCGTGCTGATCTGCGGTTCGGTCGTGTCGATGGATATACCCCTTAAAGGGTGGATCGGCGGCGTCCTTGGGTTGCTGTTCGCATGTATCGGTATGGACAAACTGATGGGCGCGTCTCGTTTTGATTTTGGTTTAACAGAGCTGATGAGCGGTATATCCGTTGTTCCCGCAATGATTGGCTTTTATGCCATACCCGAAGTAATCAAAGCGTTATCAAAAAAGGACAACATACATGTTATTGATACCAATACAGGCAGAGTCAGCGTGATAAAGAGAATCAGCCACGCTTACAAAGTGCTGACGAAGAAAGAAAGCAGAATGGCTGATGCGGATAAAAGTGAAAACATCTTCAGAATCGTATTTAGAAATTTGAGGGTGATTATTCAATCCGCGCTTATCGGTGTCGGAATTGGTGCTCTTCCCGGCGTGGGAGAGGATGTGGCGGCATGGGTTGCGTATGACACGGCCAGAAAAACAAGCAAACGAAAAGACGAATATGGTACGGGCATCTATGAAGGTGCGATTGCGCCCGAAGTCGGAAACAATGCTGCTATCGGCGGCGCACTTATCCCGATGCTGACGCTTGGCGTACCCGGTTCTCCGCCGGCCGCTGTGATGCTTGGTGCGCTGATGATACACAATATACAGCCGGGCCCCATGATCACAAGAGATAACCCCACATTTATTCCTTACATGGCGGCACTGCTGCTAATGGGAATTATCGCTCTGTGGGTTTCGGGCAACGTACTGGCAAGGCCGATGTCCAAAATACTCAGGGTACCCAATGTGTATCTGATGCCGATCATCACCGTTTTATCGATTGTTGGCGCATATGCAATCAACATACGGTCCTTTGATATCATCATTGTTATCGTGTTTGGTCTTCTTGGGTATTTCTTTGACAAAATGAAATATTCACCCGCGCCAATTGTTTTGGGGCTGATATTAGGCAATATGATTGATGAGAACTTCAGAAGGTCGCTCACCGTGAGCAACGGCGATCTGTCGATATTCATTACGCGGCCGATTGCGCTGATATTCTTAATTGTCATTATTCTCACAATATTGACGAAGGTGTTAAGAAAAAAGAAAAAAGCGGTTCAATAACGAAGAAGAGGGAAGAAAATGAAAAAATTATATACAATAAATACGGTAAATAATTTTATGGATATCATATTCAAACCGTTCGGGGTCCCGTTCGCTGAGGCCAATCCGGATATTGAAGTCTATAATATTATGGATGACAGCCTTCTGAAAGAGACGCTCGCAAACGGCGGGCCGACCGGGCGGGTTTGCAACCGTATGATGAATTACGCGCAGGCAGCTCAAAACTCCGGCGCGGACGGCATACTTGTAACGTGTACATCCGTCAATCAGGCGACAAAGCTTATAAGGCAGCTTATCAACATACCGATGATGAACATTGAAGAGCCTGTTGCCCAAATGGCGGTGGAAAACGGCAGCAAGATCGGCATACTTGCCACGCTGCCCACCAGCCCAGCGGCGATTGGCCGTGTGATACGCGAAAAAGCGCAGGAAATGGACAAAAACATAGAAATAGTTAATGCTGTTGTTGACGGCGCATTTGATGTGCTGTGCAGCGGTGAGCGGGATAAGCATGATGAGATGGTATGTGAAGCGTTGTATAAGCTTGCAAAAGAAGTGGATGTCATTGCATTCGCGCAGATTTCGATGAGTCTTTTAAAGCATGAAGCGGTGAGTGTGCCGATTTATAAGATTGGCACATCAGGGTTTGAAAAGATTAAGCAAATGATGCAATGAGGAGGCGGAATCTAAGTGGAGAATAAAGCAAAAATTGCCGCGCTTGAGAGCCAAGCCAAGCAAGTTCGAAAAAAGCTTCTCAAAATGATTCACTCTGCAAAGTCGGGCCATCCGGGTGGCTCGCTGTCGGCGGCAGATATTATGACAGTCCTTTACTTTGATGAGCTCAAAATTGATCCGAGCAATCCAAAATGGGACGAAAGAGATAGATTTGTGCTTTCAAAAGGGCACGTCTGCCCGGTGCTGTATACGAGCTTGGCGCTGAGAGGTTATTTTGATGAGGCGGTGCTTGACACCCTGCGAAAAGAAGGCTCAATACTTCAAGGGCATCCAGATATGAAGAAATGCCCCGGTGTCGATATTTCAACCGGTTCTTTAGGGCAGGGTTTGTCGGTGGGGGCCGGCATGGCGCTTCGCGCAAAGAGAGACGGGCTTGATTATAGAGTGTTTGTGCTTTTGGGTGACGGAGAAAGCCAGGAAGGGCAGATATGGGAAGCTGTGCAAACAGCCGTCAAATACAACCTTGACAACCTCATTATTATTGTTGATAACAACGGTCTTCAAAATGATGCGGAATGTGCGGTGGTGATGCCGACAGGAGACTTGGCAAAGAAGTTTGAAGCCTTTGGCTGCGAGTCTTATAACATTAACGGGCACAGCATCGAAGAAATTTTGGCTGTGTTTGATAAGATTCGCCACGCGGACAACGGCAAGCCAAAGTGCATTATCGCAAAATCAGTCAAGGGAAAAGGCGTTTCATTCATGGAGAATGTGTGCTCCTGGCATGGGGTTGCTCCGGATGATGAACAGTATGCCTGTGCAATTAAGGATATCGAGGAGGGCATATGATATTTAAACCAAACAAAGGGTTGCCTACGCGGGATGGCTACGGAGAAGAAATTCTCAAGCTCGGAAAAGAAAACCCCAATATTTATGTGGTTGATTCAGATATTGGCAAGTCATGCAAGACGGTTGAGTTTTCGAAAACACTTCCGCAGCAGCATGTCAACGTGGGGATTGCAGAGCAGAACTCATGCGGTGTGGCGGCGGGGCTGGCCTCATGCGGAAAAATTCCATTTGTCACCACATATGCGGTGTTCGGCAGCATGCGGATGCTGGAGCAAATCAGACAAGAGGTTTGCTATCCAAAATTGAACGTGAAGATCGCATGCTCACACGGTGGCCTGACACCCGCGAATGACGGTGCCAGCCATCAGGGCATCGAAGATATGGGTGTTTTGAGGACAATTCCCAATATGACGGTGATAATGGGAGCAGACTACTATGCGACAAAAAAACTGGTTCGTGCCGCAGCGGAATATGACGGCCCGGTATATCTGCGCTTTACACGCGACGCGGTGCCTTTTATCTATGATGAAAGCGAAGAGTTTGAGATCGGAAAGGCAAAAACGCTGTGTGAGGGCGGCGATGTGGCCATTATTGCAAACGGCGATGTGTTGAGCCTCGCGTTGCTTGCCTGTGAAGAACTAAAAAAACTCGGAATTGGCGCGCGCGTTGTAGACATGCATACAATTAAACCGCTGGATGTTGAGGCTGTCACGAAGGCGGTCGATGAGATTGGCAGAATCATCACAGTCGAAGATCACAACATATTAAACGGCCTTGGAAGCGCGGTCTGCGAAGTGGCCGCCGAGATGGGTAAAGGAATCGTTTATCGTATCGGCATTCGTGACAAGTTCGGAGAGTCGGCACCGTATGAACGGCTGTTGGCCAAAAACGATATCACGGTCGAAGAGATTGTATCGCAGGCAAAAAGACTTATGGGCAAAGAGGTATAGATATGGTTAAGCATGTTGTCTTTTTTAAGATGAAAGAAACCGCATTAAATGCAAGCAAAGAAAAAAACATAAAGGCACTGGACAAAAAGTTTCACAGCCTTGAAAATCTGCCGGGCGTTCTTAAGATGGAAACCGGTCTAAGTATTGACAATGAACAGTATGATTTTTGCCTAAACATGGATTTCGAAGATGAAAAGGCGCTGGAAGCATATCTGGTCCATCCCGATCATCTGCTTGTGAAAGCTTTCGTGTTTAACGTGATTGATCATAGAGTACTGGTAGATTATGCTGTATAATATGACCAAAACTTTTTAAGGTAGCACGAAGGCAACAACATATCATATTAACGGAGGAAGAAAATGAAAATCGTCGTATTGGACGGCTACACGGAAAACCCGGGCGATTTGTCTTGGAGCGGGCTTGAGGCATTAGGTGACCTCTCGGTGTACGATCGCACGCCTGCAGATATGGTCATCGGGCGGATTGCGGACGCACAGGCGGTTTATACGAACAAAACGCCGATTACGGCACAAACGTTTGAAGCCTGCCCTGATATAAAGTTTATTGGTGTATTGGCAACCGGCTATAACGTTGTCGATGTGAATGCGGCCAAGAAAAAAGGAATTATCGTTTCCAATATTCCCACATACGGTACAGCGGCTGTGGCCCAGTTCGCAATCGCAATGCTGTTGGAAATCTGTCATCATGTGGCTCATCACAGCGAAGCGGTGCATAACGGACGCTGGACAAACAATGTGGACTGGTGCTTTTGGGATTACCCGCTGATTGAGCTTGATAAAAAAGTCATGGGTATCATCGGCTACGGACGAATTGGGCAGGCAACCGGAAAAATTGCTCAAGCCTTGGGGATGAAGGTTATTGCGCACGACATGTACCAAAATCCTGACTGGGTGTGCCCGACAATGAAATATGCCGACCTTGAAGAACTGCTTGAATGTGCAGATGTGATTGCGCTGCATTGTCCTTTGTTCCCGGAGACGGAGGGCATCATCAATAAAGACACGATCGCCAAAATGAAGGATGGCGTCATCATAATAAATAACAGCCGCGGTCCGCTGATTGTAGAGAAAGACTTGGCGGATGCGCTTAATTCGGGCAAGGTGTATGCGGCCGGGCTCGATGTGGTATCCGCGGAGCCGATACCCGCAAACAATCCGCTTCTTAACGCGAAGAATTGTTTTATTACACCGCATATCAGCTGGGCTCCCAAAGAAAGCCGCCAGCGTTTGATGGAAATTGCCGTTGAGAATCTTGTGCAGTTTCAAAACGGGACACCCGTTAATGTCGTCAATAAATAGACTAATGGCAGATGATGAAGCCACCTGTGAATCACAATTGTTCACGGATGGCTATGGCTTGTTTGAAGAGGATTATCATGAAAAAAATCGTTGTGGCACCGGATTCATACAAGGGGACAATGAGTTCCATCGAAGTCAGCAATATAATAAAAAGCGCGATTCTTCACGTTGACAGCGAAATAGACGTGGTCACGGTGCCCATTGCAGACGGAGGAGAAGGGACGGTAGACGCATTTTTAGGTGCTGCTCCCGGACAGAAGGTTTTTTGTACTGCCAAAGATCCGCTTATGAGGGATGTTCAAGCATACTACGGACTGCTTGACGACGGAGACACCGCTGTGATTGAAATGGCACAGGCGTCGGGGCTATGCTACGTCGAGCAGGAAAGGTGCGCGCTTGAAGCCAGTTCTTTTGGGACGGGACAGCTCATAAAAGATGCGCTAGATAAAGGATGCCGCAAGATAGTGCTCGGGCTGGGGGG
>QKIQ01000106.1 GCA_003249555.1 Clostridia bacterium
GCGGATACGGCCTACCATCTGGACTATGAACTGAATTATAAGAATATTAGCTTCTACGGAAATGTTTATGATGAAACAACAGGAAAATATCAATATGGACTGCTAGAGACTGTTTCGATGTTGGTGGGTGAGATGCCGGTTCCGCCTGCATTGGAGGAGATGAGTATCGAACCGGGCTGGGAATTCGACAAGTGGAGCCCTGAATTGAAAGAGGTGCAAACGGAATACAATTATACCGCTTGTTACAGGCAAGACCCCGACTATTGCTGGACCAGCTTTTATCTGGATAACACCAGAATATCAGCGGAGTTTGTAAAAAAAGGGGCGATACCCAAAGCGCCGGATATGAGCCGGTACAATACCGACGAGCAGCAGTTTGTTGGATGGTGGCCGTCTTTGCATGCGTCAACGAACAATTCGGAAATCTACTATGCCGTATTTAACAAGTATGTGAATGTCACGTTCAAGGACATCGATGGCAAGATTATCTTTGAACAACGGGTATTATCCGGAACGACGCCGGAAGCGCCAAAGGTGGAGAAAGTGGTGGAAGGCGACGAGGATTATTACGAGAATCATTTCAGCCATTGGGCGACAGACAAAGGCGCAAAGCTTGGGCCTGTGTACAGTGATACGGTTTATTTGCCCGTATACGACAAACATTATCTCGAAGTAACGACAATCTTCGATGCGGGGGCTCATACCTTTGTGGATGGGACAAAGATAAAAGAGTTCAAAGGCACATATGCGCCATATCACTTCCTGTATCTTCCGCAGGTAACATACAGGGACAATGAAAACACCTACACAGTCGATTACTGGCAATCGACAGAGCGGGTCAACGGCGCGTATGTCAAGCTATACATGAGTGGTTTTTATACGGATTACAAGTATAATCTGACATTCGTACCGGTGTTTAAAGCAGGAGTGCCTGTTGAATACACAGTGCGTTTTGCAGGAGGCGATAAAGATATCTATCTGACCGGACATTGCGACGATGTTATCACTGCGGATATGCTGACCGGCTTAAAGAAAACGTCGACAGTAAATAATTATTATTATGAGCTGCGAGATTACGGGCTGACGCTCCCGTATAAATTCGGAACCATATTAGGGGAAGACGGGTTGCCCGCAGTGTATGTCAGTGTGACGGCAAAATTTGAACTGGTCGGCATAAACAATACTTTTACGTTTGACGCAAACGGCGGGAAATTTGCTGACAACGAAACCGTAAAAACGGTCACCGGACCTTATGGTACCGAGGCATCTTTCACTGAGCAACCAAAAAAAGCAGATGATGAAAGGTACACATATGAGTTTGTCGGGTGGTCTGATAATAAAGACGCTGCGTCAGGCAGCAGTATGGGCCATTTCGTCATCAACGGTCACAGCACATTCTATGCGGTCTATAGTAAGACACTAAAAAATTATACGGTCACATTTGACGCAGGCGACGGGCATTTTGACGGCGGGTCATCAATTGTTACCCAAACATACCATTACGGTGATACCATCGTGCCGCCGTCTGATCCGGTACGGGATGCGGATGTGGTATACAGATATGTGTTCTTAGGCTGGCAGCCTTCGCTGACTGTCGGTGCGAAAGTTACTGCCAGCTCTATGTACACGGCGGCATATAGAGCCATACGCGTGGATGGCACGCTGGAGGAAACGGGGATTATTGTCTCGGACGGCAGCAGTTATGAGGATATTTGCGTTAACCATATTTCTGGGTACACATACGCGTTGGTCGGGGCACAAGCCATTCCCACACTCACGGTTACAGGCAACGGTCTTGAGTTCAGCGGTACCAGCGGCGAAGTGTGTGTGGTTATCGGATCGGGCGTCACAGATGTCACATTCAATGAACTGATTCTTTCGGGTGCGTATACTGACGCCAACAGCGTTCTGGATATGGAGGATACCGCCACACAACTGACCATCCATATTAAAGGCAGCTGTGTCGTTCGCAATACCGAAAATGCAAAACAAGCCGCGCGGTTTGAACGCCCTGTGTTGCTGGTAGGTGCGGGGGCAAACGCAGCGCTGACAATCAGCGCAAAAGGCTACAATGCAAGTGTATATTGCGCGAACACTCTCAATGTCGATTCGCTGGAGCTGGAGATCGCTGCTCAAAAACGCGAGGGTGATGCCGGCTTTGCAGTTACCCCCATCGGCGGTGATGGATCGGACGGAGACTGGATGTTTACAAATTCCACAATCCGCTTTGTTTCCGAAGGAAATGCGTGTGAGATTATATCAGGAATCAGAATTCTGGATTCGAGTTTCACTGCCGTCGGCGAGACCGGCATGATTGTTGCCGGAGAAGTTCGTATATCAGGTGCGTCCGCCGCTAATGTGACAGCGAGTGGCGAAGGCGCCGTCGCGCTGCAATCCGGTTCGCTGATTTTTGAAGATTTTACAGGGAGCTTTTGCGCCGACAGTACTCATGCCGCCTCTCCGGGCGTCGCTGTCAAGGCGTTTGGCAGCATACTGTTTAATGAGGGCGGGCTAGACGTGCCCG
Organism: Clostridia bacterium; assembly: GCA_003249555.1. Lineage (GTDB taxonomy): Bacteria > Bacillota > Clostridia > Christensenellales > SZUA-584 > SZUA-584. The sequence goes on from QKIQ01000106.1 coordinate 2,525, forward strand.
CTGATGGATATAATCTTGGCGGAACAGAAATCGGCATATTTACTGATGTGGTCACCGGCGATTATTATAGCTTTGGAAGCGGCTCTGTGCCTGTTTCTTCCCTGTTGGTTACAAAACCGTAAGCCGAAAAAACTGTTCAGCTTTTTTTAATGCTATAAAGCTGTACATCCTGATTCAATAAGACAAGCTTGTATTCTGTGATTTTTTAGGTGCACATTAAAGTAGTTGAGTGATATAAATCATGGCGGACAAAAAATATCGACGCATATTTTCACACCCAAAACATCCACCAAAGATTGCAATGTGCTTTCACCAGCTTTAAAGAGATATACTCTACAGCTTCTGACGAACCGTTATTGATCATAATTGCAAGACCAAAGTCCGATTCGGGCATGATAATCCCTCTGGCATAATAAATACCGGCAGAGCCGTCAAAGTAGACGTAAGATTTGCCAAACGAGACTTCATTACATGCGCCGAGTGAAAACCCATTATACTTTTGATCAATCAAAGCATAGCTATCCCGACTGAGGGATGATTCTGTTCCAAGAAGTCCATTCAAATGCATTTGAACATATTTTGCAAAGCCAGTGCTCTTCATGCAAAGATTGCCAGCGGCATTGATAAACGAATTGAGCCTATAGTCCGAACCAGGGCCTATGGCGATAAGTGTATTGTCCGCATTCTGATAATGACCCCAGGGCTCGTCGGGGTTTATATCATACGGCCAGCCCACATAGACCTCAATACCAAGATTATCAACCAAATACTTTTCGAGCATCTGTTGATAGGGCATGCCTGAAGCCTGTTCCATCATATATGCTGCGATCGAATAACTCGCATTGGAATACACAAACTCAAAACAGCCTGACTCGTTCGGGTTTGATGAAGGAGTCTGTTGTAGCAGATGCTCAACAAAGCCAAATGTGGGGTTTGATAATTCCGACAGATCAGGGTATACCTCATTGCCCGATGTATAGGGTTGTATCCCCGCGCGGCAGGATAGCAAAGCTTCAAAAGTTATATTTAAGTAGTCTTGAAGTGCGACCGCCTTAAACTTGGGGCACAGATCAAAAAGCATGGTATCCCAGCTGATGACGCCTGATTCGACAAGCCTTGCTGCCATATAGGAAAGAACGGATTTTGAACAGGAGCCGATATGAAAATAATTAGTATCAATTATGCTTTGGTCCGTTCCTGCGACCCGAACACCTTCGCTTATTGAATATAGTATTTGGTTTAAATCAATGATACTCACGGTCGCGGCAGGGATATTGTATCGCGCCATCGCTTCCGTCAAAACTTCCTTGACATATTGCTCGTTGAGCTTTGGGTTACTCAATATAAGAACAGCTATGGCGACGATGATTACTGACAGCGATATCAACGCGATAATCATGATTTTCTTCCTCATTTCTTTTTGTTCCCTTTTCGCTTTACAGTTTCATTACTTTACACTATATTATGAGCATAAAGTATGCCCTTAAGGGAGAGTCAAGCGTATGCACAAAAACATTTATTCAATAGGCGAGGTTTCAAAGAAAAAAGACATTTCGATAAAGGCACTGCGGTATTACGACCATATCGGTTTATTAAAACCTTATCATGTTGATACGACGAGCCGATATCGGTTTTATCATGCAAGCCAGTTCATATATATTGACATCATCAAAGCTTCAAGAGCCATGGATATTAGCCCTAACGATCTCGTGCAGTTTTTCGGGAACAAGGATACCGAAGGTATAATCAAATTATTGGGTGATCATAGGGACAAGACATTAAAACGGATCAAGAACCTTGAGGATATTGCCAATGGTATCGATCAGATTATCACTGCGTGCAATAATTCAAGGAATAACACAAAAAAGCATGGTGTATATAAAAGGCGTTTGCCGGAAAGATACGTTATAACAGCGCCTTTTGAAGAAGGCAAGACTGATGAAGAATATGCTGCTGCGTATGCGGAACTGGATGCGGCTGTAAGCAGGCTTGGACTGTTTAACACTTACCAAGCTGGGCTGTTGTTTGCTCAAAACGAAATGCGAGAATTTTTCCCAGCAAACCTGTTCACGACAATCTCGGGTGTTGCGGGCGGTGCAAGTTGCTGTTTGATTCCTGGGGGGGATTATTTGTGCGTGTGCTATGAACGCAACACAGCCCAAAAGCAGCAGCAGAAGCTGCTAAATCATTTGAAGTGTCAAAATCTACAAGCGCTGAATATGGTGCAGTTAGAACTTATATATGATCTGTTTGATGATGAGCGAATTATATTTGAGCTTGAATGCAGAGTTGGCAGCTGATTTGAGCCGCTCTCCTTGGCTTTAAAAAGACCTTCCGTATTGGGTAGAAACCTGAAACGGATGAGAAAGATCCAAACACCTTCCACCCGCGTATAAAAAAATGACATGGCTATTAGGATGAATCATCAGTGACAAGTCCGTAAAAAAGGCCAATACAGGGTGTAGAATGCTGCCATAGTAACGGAAAAGGCGGAAAAAAGCTATGGCAACGAAAAAACGCGTTGGTTTGGAAGACATACAAAGACGGTTTGATACCGAAGATGCATGCAGAGAATATCTGTTTAGACTACGCTTAAATGGCTGCATATCATAGTCAGCAACGCAAAGGCCTTTGTATCTGGGACTTTCCACGGCTTGGGTAAAAAGCATTTGCAGAGCTACTTGGACGAGTATTGTTATCGGTTTAACCGTAAACCATGGGAGGCTTGATATTCGACAGATTGCTTCTTGCGGTCACGCAGTCAGCGCCGTTTCGGTTTACTGACTTAACCTTATAGCCATGATAATAAATACGAAATACTTGCAGCACGAGCATGGCGGATTATGTTTCCGCCTCCATGATGCAAAGAATGCTCACCATTACGGGTTTCATTTAATAGCGTGGGTGGCAATGTGAGCAGCAGCAGTTTTGACAAAATATCGGATAAAATATTATAATATCACTTAACGACATCATTCATTCTCACGTTGATATATGCGACTAAAGAAGTCTGTTTTGTGCCAATAAATGCAATACAATAATTATTAGGAGAAATCCATGGATGCAGAT
>QKIQ01000068.1 GCA_003249555.1 Clostridia bacterium
GCGGCTTGATGGTGCGCTTGGTGAACATGTCAGCCTTGCGCTCCAGCTCCCCGTTCTCGTCAATCACCTCAAGGGAACAAAGCAGACAATAGGCGCTGTCAGCCGAAAACGCCATGTTGTTGGCACGGCTGTTGATTACACCGTACTGTGCCGTGAAGCGGTCATACAGCGTGTTCAAATTCTGCTGTTCGCTCTGAATGGCATTGTCAGGATATCCTTCAAGCTGGTATTCAATTAGTTTGCGTGTGCAGTCGCGCAGCGCGATCATCCCCCGAATACGGTTTGCCGCCGTGACAGAAACTTCTCTCTTGTCCATGCGCGAGTTTTCACGGTAATAGATTTGCCCTGCCACGAGCGCAAAGCTGAAATTTCGTACGTTCGGGTCAGCGGGAATGGATTCCGATTCTTCTTCCTCCAGCTCATCCTGTTCATAATCGGTCAGCTCCGCATGAATGTTTTTAACGGCGATTCCGAGCTGGTCGGCCAGATCAGCGCCTTCGAACGGCACACACGTCGTGTCGCTGCTGTTACCGTACATCCGCTCCTCGTGCGTCATTGTACCCAGCACCATATCGGGATGCGCCGCAAAATAGCTGTTGACCGGGATACCGTCCTCGGTCTGTGAAAGGTGTACCCAATCCGGATCGGTTTCCACGGGACGGTCACGCTTTTGCAGAAACAGGATGTCCGATGTGACCTGCGTCCCCGCATTAGCGGTAAATGCGTTGTTGGGCAGCCGTATCGCGCCGATCAGGTCAGCGCGTTGCGCGATGTATTTACGCACCGCCGAATTGCGTTTGTCCATTGTTCCCTTGCTTGTGATAAACGCGACGATGCCGCCCGGTCGCACCTTATCCAATGTCTTCGCAAAAAAATAATCATGCACAAGGAAATTGTTCTTGTCGTACCGTTTATCCGCGATGCCGTATGAGCCGAACGGTACATTGCCGATAGCAAGGTCAAAGAAGCTGTCCGGCAGATTCGTTTCCTCATATCCCTGCACGGCGATGTTGGCGTTTTGGTATAGCTGTTTGGCGATCCGTCCTGTGATACTGTCCAGCTCCACGCCGTACAGCTTGCTGTCTTTCATGCTCTTAGGCACAAGCCCGAAAAAGTTGCCGATACCGCAAGCGGGTTCCAGTACGTTACCTGTTTTAAAGCCCATGTCCTCAATGGCCTGATACATGGCTTTGATGACAACAGGCGAGGTGTAATGCGCGTTCAGCGTCGATTCCCGTGCAGAATTGTATTCATCCTCTGTCAGAAGCTGCTTTAGCTCTGCGTATTCATTCCCCCATGACGCATTTTCAGCGTCAAACGCTTGCGGGATACCGCCCCATCCCACATACCGCGAAAGAACATCTTGTTCCTCCCCGGTGGCAAGACGGTTCTCTGCTTCTATGGCCTGCAAGGTACGGATAGCCGCCACATTGAATCCGTATTTCGTTTTTGCACCGCCATACCCAAGCTCGTCATCTGTGATGCGAAAATCATGCTTTTCAACGCGCGGTTGAGTGAAGTCCAGCACAATGCTTTTCAGCTTGACTTCGGCAGGCTGTTCCGGCTCCGCGGGCAGATCAGGTTCTTGATGCTCAAGTACATATTGTACAAAACCCATGCTTTCCGAACGGAAGATAGGAAAACCCGTTGTTTCGGCAAATGTGACATCGCGCAGGCTGACCGAAGACCACTCGGTATTCACGCTATCGATCACGAAGCGTCGGTCGTCAATGGTCAGCTCTGTACCAATCTCAAGTACATCCTTTTTTTCGGCTGGTTCTACTTCTTCTGCGACTTCAGGCAGATCAGGTTCCTGATGCTCCGGCGCAACGTCATGCACAATAAGGTCGTCGTTGAGGTGGTTCTCGCGTAAACGGCGATCAAACTCGGCACGTGGCATTTCTTTGGACAGAAGCGGAAACTTCTCGTCGTTTAATGTCACGGTTTCATCATCATATCCCATAACGGTATATTCGTGTACGCCAATATGGACGGTATCACCAAGAGACAAGGTATACTGTGCGTTTTTGCTCTTTTCGGTCATAAGCGCCGCGGCTTTTTTAACAATTTCACTAATGTTCCGTCTATTTGGAAAGCCAGCTTTACGATTAGCTTCAAACTGTTCAAACATTGGCATTTCCGCTTTTTGCTTTTCAGATAAATAACGGTCTGCCGCGATCAGTTCGTCAATGCGTTTTGCTACATTGCCCCACGTCAGCGATATTTCGGCATCGGGGTTGAGCAATGAACCTCTTGTGAGCGTAATGCCCTTTCCATCGTGGTTTTCATAGCTATGGTCAACGTCTTTAAGTGCATGGGAATGACCACCAATACCATATTCCTGTCTTAGAAATGCCGCTTTATCGTCCCGTGAATGCGGCTCCACAAAGTACGTGTAAATGCGGTATTTGCTGTTTCCTATACCGCTGCCTTTTACCAGCAATTCATCAATATCAGCCTGCGAAATAGAAAAAGCAGAGGTTTTTGCTGCCTCTGCCTGCTCTATCGTTTTAATCTGTTCTTCTGTTGTGGGGTATATGGTTAGCTGTGGATCAGGTCCTGAATCACTGTTTCCTCCGCTTGGAGCTTGATCATGTTCATCATGCCCACCCATTTCATCTGATCGTTGGCTTTCAGTTCCTCCGTCACGCCCTGTTCTTTCGCCATCTTTTTCATGATCGCTTCCACCTGTTCGCTGGCCATCTCCTCGATATCCGCCAAGTGGCTGTCCAGCTTGTCGGACAGCACCAGCCCCGCGAACGTCCCTTTCCTGTGGTTCTGGAGAAACGTCTTTCTCATCCTCCCGTATTTGCCGATGGGCCGTGTCTCCGGCTCTCCCAATGTCAGATCGGGTATCAAGTAATCCCCCTGTTGTGTATATGTTATTTCCATGTTCACCGCTCCTTTCATTTTCGCCTTTGTTTATATTATCCTTTAATGGTAAGCCTTCGTCAAGCACGTCGTGTTTCTGCCTGTCAATGCTCTTGATGGTGCGCTCGATCTGAAGCAGCACCATTTCGGAGATATCGCTGGACGCGCCGCCCAGCTGCATGAGAGTATCAAAGGTATTGAAGTTCAATACATCTTTATACAAGTCCTCCGGCGATGCTTTTTGATCAAGCCCCAAACGGCTCAACACCATATATGATATGCTGTTCGTCAAAGCTTTTTTGAATATGAATTCTGTATTCACATCGTCCATATCAGCCAGATAGCTGCCGTTCCTTGCGTTTAGAAGCAAGGCGAGATAATCCGACATATTGTCCTGAACGGCATGACGGATGATATCTTTGAGCTGACTATCAAAATCGGTGGTTGTGTCATCCGCGTCACCGAATTGATCAGCCAATTCTTCAATCACCTGCTCCCGATATGCTTCTTTCATCTTCCACAAGCGCAATGGAACATGTCCGTGCGTATCCGATACATCAAAGACATGCTTGATCGTCCGTTTGTTTCCACTAAGGTCAATAAGGACAATTCCCTTCGCGCCACGGTTCACCCAGCGCCGCATACGCTTGTTCCAAAATTCGATAGAAGCGCAGGCTGTGGCGTCCGGGCGCTGCGCGTAGATAAGGATCTGTTCCTCAAAAGGATACTTATAGAGCTGTGCCGCAGTTTGCAGGAAACTTGCCCATTCTTGCGGGTTGTCAGATACCGACTTAATTGTTTTGTTCATAAGGCTGTGTATTTTCTGTAGTTTCGTTGCCAATCCTTTTACCTCCACATTAAGTTTGTTACATCGAGCTGCGTGTCTTTCATAACCTCTATCCCATGATGCCCCTCCTTTCTACAATCCTGAAAGAAAACCGCTTATGCTTTCCGGCACGAGATCATCAGTCACCTCGTTTTTCGGTTCCATCATCTGCGGTTCTTCCTGCCGCAACGGCTCGGCCTGAGCTGGCGATTCAGTCACCTTTTTGGTCTGAGTAAGCCGCGAGGCGATTCTTTCTGCAATTCTATCGATATCCCCCTCCGGCAGACCTCCAATCGGATTCTGCTCATATGCCAGCACCGCGGCTAGCAAATACCCCTGTATACCCTCACCATTGGCTTCGATTTTCACCCATGCTTCATGATGCAAAGGATTCTCGTCATTGAGCCGCAAGCATAACTTTCGCACAGCCACAGCGTATTACCCCCTAGCATCCTTTTTCTTTTTCTCTTGGTCTGATACCAAATACTCGTATCCTTTTGCGTTGGCCGCGAAGTCCGTTATGATGGTCGTCATATCTTCGTTGTATTCATAGAAGTTTTTAATGATACAGCTTCCACCGCCCACGATAATAAGCGGTGTGGTCGCTATTTCATATTCTTCTTTTAATCGATCCATGAGCTTGCTTGCATATCTGAAAAGCCCGTTTTCTATGATCTGGCGATACTGTGCAGGCAGCTTACACGGCTTGCCTTGCATAATCGTCTGTATTTTCACTTCGCTGACACCCGCGCCCAGCTCCCTGTTGATCTCTTCGCTTATGCTGTTGAGCACCTTTATGATTCCATTCGGCTCACTCTTGCAGGCTGCCATATTCGGAATACCGTTGACGATTGGGAGAATATCGATCGTCCAGCTCCCGATATCCACCAGCAGCACTTCGTCTTCACCGTCAAGCAGCTTGTCCATATCTTTGATAATGGAGCTGTAACCCTGCGGGAACAGCCGAACATCAGATATTTTCACCTTATAATGGACTCCCTCATATTCAAAGGTGACTTCGCTGTTTTGCGTAAGATACTGCTTAAATGCCGCTTTTTCAATGCCAAAGCGTGTCAGCGGCAGCCCTGCCCCCAAAATGACATTGGCGTCGGTGACCTTTCGATATTTCAATTCTTCGGCTATCGCGCCCAAGGTCATGAGGTAGTAATATTCGTTGTCTACCTTTGACCGCTGTACCCCCTGACGCTCACCGCCCAGCACATAATACTGCCCGTCATATTTCAAGACGTTATGCTTTAACGGCGGCTCAACGCCAAACGGTGTGACGCCTGCCACAAAGCTGCTGTGAACGGTTTTGATATACCCAAATCCGTGGTCTACTCCGATAATCATAATAAAAAAACTCCTTTCAAGTTTTGGTACACTTGAAGGGAGCTTCCTCCTCAATTTATTTTTCCAAGTATACCCTACCATATTTTTTTTTGCTGTTCAATGCGAAAATCTGCTGATTTTTGCTGAACATTTCTGTATTATAAAAAGACCTTCATTCCTCAAAGCCTTCAAACGCCATGCGTTTTTGCAACTCTGTTATCCCTTCATTACATGCCTTATCTATCTCATATCTTGATACATCTCTTTCATTCCATTTGATTTCCTTCATAATCTTTTTCTCCTTGTAACGCTGCTGTAAGATCGACCGTGATATTCCGTTCAGACAGACTTTCCATATACGAGCGAATGCCAACGCTCTTTGTAATCGGTTCCTCCAAAAAAGAATGTCCTGCACAAGCAGCATATCGTTTTCCTTTTTGGTTTTTTTAGCGATTTCATATATGATCGTCATATCTTTTAAA
>QKIQ01000086.1 GCA_003249555.1 Clostridia bacterium
GATGGTGGCGACAGCCATGGCGCTTGCGCCTTCGCCCGTGCCTTCAAAGCCCATGCCTTCGGTGGTGGTGGCCTTGATGCTGACGGATTCAATGCCGATGCAAAGCGTTTGTGATATGCGGCGTCTCATCTCGTCAATAAACGGCGCGATTTTCGGTCTTTGCATAATCAGTGTGGCGTCGATATGGCTGATCGCAAAGCCTTTTTTTGCAACGATATCACGCGTGCGCGCGAGCAGTTCAAGGCTGCATGCGTCCTTGAATTCATCCGTGCAGGGAAAAGACTTGCCGATATCGCCGAGCGCGGCGGCGCCAAGCAGCGCGTCCATTATAGCATGCAGCAGCACATCGGCGTCGCTGTGGCCCAAAAGACCGTGTGTGTGCGGGATGGTTACGCCGCCGAGCACAAGCAAACGCCCCTCAACAAGCCTGTGCGCGTCGTAGCCTGTTCCCGTGCGGACGGTTTCCCCCGCGATGATGCGTCCCAGCATAACATCCTCCTGCGTGGTAATTTTTATATTGTCGTAGCCCGCGTCCACCACGCTGACGGGTGCGCCCATGCGCTCGACGAGCCCGCATTCGTCTGTACCCAAGAATCCGTCAGCGGCAGCCGCTGCATGCGCCTTTTTAAGCAAATCATAGCCAAACACCTGCGGCGTTTGGATGTTGACAAGGCGGCTTCTGTCCGGCGTCTCCTTGATGATATCCCCGTCCACCATCTTGATCGTGTCGCGCGTTTTCACGCCCGCGGCGGCGGCCCCCGTCTCCCGCGCCTTTGCCACACACGCGCGGATCACCTCGGGATTGATAAAGCAGCGCGCGCCGTCGTGCACGGCCACGATGTCTGCGTCTTGAATTGTGCAGAGCGCGTTTCCCACGGAATACTGCCTTTCGCTGCCGCCTTCCACAAGCGTGAAAGGCATATTGAGCACCCGCTTGGCGGCATTTTCGGTTTCTTCTTTGTCGCCGCTGCGGTACACAAGAATCATATGGTTAAAGCAACCGCTTTGCTCAAAAGCGGTAAGCGTGCGCTCCAACACACTCATATTCCCGATGCGGATAAACATTTTGTTGCCGTCGTGCCCCATGCGCCGCCCGCTGCCTGCGGCGAGCACAACGCCATAGTTTTCAGCCATTGCGTGTTTCCTCGAGTATCTCGTACAAATCACCCGCGGCTTCCTTGCGCGCCGTCTCGGCAAGGCTTAAAACCTTCACCTTTAATGTGCTGGAACCGAAACGAATTTCCAGTATGTCGCCAATCTTGATATCTTTGCCCGCTTTGCCGGGTGTGCCGTTCACGGATACGCGCTGCTTGTCGCATGCTTCGCTGGCGACGGTGCGCCGCTTGATAATGCGCGATACCTTTAAAAATTTATCCAGTCTCATCGTCATCCTCGTTTTTGATTCATTATAGCAGAAAAGGGAACAAATGAAAATGAAGAAGCCATAAGCCAGGGGTGGTTCTTGATTCCTGCCTGTGACGTTATCACGTCAACGGATGCCTTTTTATTCGTTGAGCGAGCAAGGTATCAAGGCATGCTCCTCGCGGGACAAAAGCGTGTGTGGCGATTTGTTTTGTTTTATGTGACGTTTTGTTTTCATATTCTTGTATTGTTCGTTCAAAAGATGTATAATTTTTTAAAAAAGTAAACCTTGTATAGTGAGGACTAAACGATGGGCTTGGAATCAGAACTGATGACAACTAAAAAAGCAGCAGAGTCGTGGGGAATTACAGCTCGTCGCGTTCAAATTCTTTGTAACAAGGGCTTGGTAGAAGGCGCAATCAAGATGGACAGAACATGGATTATACCAAAAGGCTCTGCTAAGCCTATTGACGGACGTACCAAAGCAGCTAAACAGAACAAACGTGGGGAGGCAGGTACTTAATGAGCCATATTGACCTAAATAGCATTAATCTATATCATATTGTTCATATCGACAAATTGCCTCTTATACTTAACTCTGGAAAAGCAGGACGACTCATATGTGACAGCCATGTGCAAAAAAGGCACCGTTTGGGCACAACTATTGGTATGAGCAAAATTAAAGAACGAAGAATGAATGAACTCACCCTGCATTCTCATTCCGATTTGTATGTAGGGGACTGTGTCCCATTCTACTTTTGCCCACGCTCAATAATGCTATATATGTTTCACCAAAATAATCACCCCGATATAGCATATAGAGGCGGGCAAGAACCGATAGTACATTTTGTGTTCAAGATGATGGATGTTATTTCATGGGCGAACCAAAACGCACGAAGATGGGCATTTACAGACTCTAATGCAGGATCGCGTTACTTTAATGACTATTGCGATCTTTCAGATATCAATAGACTCAATTGGGATGCTATCAATACAAATTATTGGAGTGATTGCATTGAAGAGAAACAAGCAGAATTTTTAGTGGAAAGGTCTTTGCCTTGGTTTCTTGTTAAGGGAATCGCTGTCTATTCCCTTAAGTATTACAATAAAGTTTGCGATGCTATAGCAGACGCAAATCATCAACCGCAAGTAAAAATAAAACATGAATGGTATTATTAGTGAGGTGATTGGAATGATTAACTACAAAACTGGGGACTTATTTGATGATGATGCAGAAGCTATTGTCAATACAGTCAACTGTGTTGGGGTTATGGGGCGCGGCATTGCTTTGCAGTTCAAAAAGCGTTACCCAGAAAACTTTAAGGAGTATGAAGCTAAATGTAAACTTGGTGAAATTACGCCAGGCCGGGTATTAGTATTTGAAACTAATAGCTTTATCAATCCTAAATACATTATCAATTTCCCCACTAAGCGTCATTGGCGAGGAGCAAGTCGTATTGAGGATATTGAGTCAGGCTTGGTAGATTTAGCAAAGGTCATTAAAAAATATGAAATCAGTTCGATAGCCATTCCTCCACTTGGAAGTGGATTGGGGGGGCTGGACTGGCGTCTTGTTAAAAGTAAAATTGAAGCTGCCCTTACTAACCTAGAAGATGTCGAGATAAATGTATATGAGCCAACTGGAGCGCCCAAAGCCGAGGATATGGCACGAAACAAACAAGTTCCATCAATGACTCCGGGACGTGCCGCACTTGTAGAATTGATTCATTTATATCTTAAAGGATTGCTTGACCCATTTATTACTTTGCTTGAGATACACAAGCTAATGTACTTTTTGCAAGCTTCAGGTGAAAATCTTCGCTTGCAATATGTAAAAGAAACGTATGGCCCTTATGCCAAGAATTTATCACATGTATTAAATGTGGTTGAAGGCCATATGCTGTTTGGATATGCAGATGGCGGCAACAATCCACATAAGCGATTAGAATTAATTCCTGGAGCTATTGATGATGCTGAGAAGTTTTTGTCTAAACAGCCTGATACACTTAAACGTATGAAAAGAGTATCTGAGCTTGTAGACGGGTTTGAAACGCCTTTTGGATTGGAATTGCTTGCCACGGTTCATTGGCTTGTGGAAAACGGTGCCGATTCATTAAATGAGGTTATTAAAGAAACATACGAATGGAATCAGCATAAAACTCAATTCAGTCCAAGACAAATTGAAATTGCCTTGCGCAGACTGGTTTCAATGCAATGGATAACTCCTATCAAAGAATTAACCATGTGAAATTGAGTTTACCATAACTTTCAAACAGCTTATTTATGATAAAAAACAGCCTGCGAATCATCATCCGCAGGCCGCCAAGACATTTGTGCATTAGCTCATGATGAGTATTTTTTGTCCCGGCTCGGCCATGTCGCCGATGTCGGGATTGAATTTCTTGACGATATCAAGCGTTGTCGTATAGCGTTTGGCGATATCCCATGTGGTTTCCCCGCCATCCGCAAAATAGATGGTGATGCCCTGGTTGCGCGACGGTGTTTCATTCATTTCAGACAAATCGGACACCAGCCGCATGCAGCTTTGCGCAAAGGCTCTTATTTCCACATCCATCATGAACTTGACGCTGATATCCCTTCCTGTGCCTTCATATGTGCAGTATTCCACATCTGCCGCAATCTCCACATCCTGGTCCGCGGTGATGCCGTCCATCTGCACTTCGGCCTCAAACGGCGTTTCGCCCGTATAGCTCCACATGCCCTCGGAAGATGTGTAGCAAACGGTGTACATCATCAGCCCTTCGATATAAACGCGGTCTGTGCCGGGGTGAACAGCCGCAATAGAGGGAGATGCTTTTAAACAGACGATACGCGAGACGCTCGGTTCAGTGGACGGCACGGATATCGTGCTTCTCGCGATGGCTTTGGTACAATCCGACAGCACCAGATGCCGGCAGGCATGATCTTCGTATTTTAGCTTCAATTTGTTTATCAAAGAATAGGCGTCTTCGAGGTATTCGACTTCGCTGTCCGCGCGGGCGGCGCACATGATGCTGATTTTGGCTGCCACGCGAAATATGTCTCCGGCTTCCTCCGCCACGCTCACGCTCAAATCGGCAATGCTCGCGTCCACCGATATCATATCCTCCGCAGACAGATTTTCCGACGATACGATGTGCCCGAAAGGAATGGATTCATTGTATTGCTGAAGCGGCGCGCCTTTATCTGTGCTCAGATACAGTACGCTGAGCTTCAAATCGCCTTCTACCACAATTTTAAGATCCTCGGTATGCACGCTTTTAACCACAGGGTAAGCATCCGCGCTGAGTATTTTTTCGGCAATGGGCAGGGCCTGCGGCAAACGGACGTCTTCACGCATCATCATGGTGTCGCGCTTTTGATCCCTTGTGACCTTGAGCCGCGTATTTGCCATTTTCATCTGGAGCTCACTGTCGGCGCCGGTGACGGCCTCGCAGCTTTTTGCCATGCTGCCTTTTAGGCTGACGGATACGATCCCCTTCACGTACACTGTGTGTGCGTCTTCGAGTGAAAAGTTCACATCCTTGACGCTGCCTTTAGCCGAAAGTGTCATGCCCGCGCCGGCACCCGCCATTTCCTCCGAGTGCCTAAACGGCGACGAGGCCTCAAAGGCATCAATGCTACCGTCTATGGTTATATAAACAACGCTGAACACCACATTGCCGTCCATGAACACCTTGCCGTCTGCGGGCTCCGCATTCACATGAATACGCCCCTGTATAAACAAAACGCGGTCGATTTCGTTTTTTTCGGCAGGTAAAGACAGCCTTCCCTCAACGATGCTTTCGCTTAAGCGGGGCTGACAGGCCGTTTCCGTTTTGAAAGACGCTTTTTTAATTTTCATATCGTTTCCCTCTCTTTATTAACGATCGTTCTCTGTAATAAATATATAGATAAACACACAAGATTATTCCCGCAAATGTGCGCTTTATGAGGGGAAATTCACAGAATATTCACATCCGCGATATACGGATTTTGGTATAATCGGGTTGAAAAAAGCACGGTTTTATCGGGTTTTTCATAAAGGAAGG
>QKIQ01000030.1 GCA_003249555.1 Clostridia bacterium
AAAATCGGCCATTCAGGCACTAATCAACAGCAAAGATTACACGGGTCTTGCTGAATACATGGGAGATGACGCACAGACGCTTGGCATCAGAATCCTGTCTGATCCGGAAGAACTGCTATATGCGCAAGTGCGCGCCGTGGAGACAGGTATTGAGGATGCATATTACGTTGAAATAAAGAGCGGATTGAGCGAAGGAGACAGCGTACTGCAGCCTGCGGCTTCAAATGACGATTCGAGTGGATTCAAATTTAATATGGACATGGGTGCTATGAACGCGATGAGTGGTGATCGTCAGATGCCGCCAGGCGGCTTCGGACAAAACAGGAACTAAGGTGGCCTGTATGAAAAATTATGAAAGACAGGCGGTGAATTAGGTGGCATTGATTGAGATTAAAGACATGTATAAGATATATGAAATGGGCAGTGAAAAAGTCCATGCGCTGGACGGTGTGAACCTGAAAATTGAGGAGCATGAGTTTGTGGCGATCGTCGGCGCCTCCGGCAGTGGAAAATCGACGCTGATGAACATGATCGGATGCCTTGACAGCCCCACATTGGGTACATATTTGCTGGATGGAGAAGACATCTCATCTTTTTCAGACAGGCGGCTCGCAAAGGTGAGAAACCAGAAAATTGGATTCATATTTCAGCAGTTTAATTTACTGAAGAAGATGACAGCGTTTGAAAATGTGGAGCGGCCCTCAAAGTATGCGGGAATAACAAAACAGGAAAGAAAGCAAAGGACGCTGGATGCTTTGGGAAAAGTGGGGCTGCAGGATAGAATGAAGCACAAACCGGCGGCTCTTTCGGGAGGCCAGCAGCAGCGTGTAGCTATTGCACGCTCTCTCATAAACAATCCGCCTGTGATACTCGCCGACGAGCCAACGGGCAATTTGGATTCAAAAAGCAGCAAAGAAATTATGTCCATGATGAGAGAATTGCATGAAGCAGGAAACACGATCATACTCATCACACACGATAACGATGTGGCACAGCAGGCGGAAAGAGTGATTCAGCTCTTTGATGGAAAAATTGTTTCGGACGAGAGGAAAGGAAACCAGCAATGAGATTACATGACATCATAATTTCCGCGTTAAGTGCGGTTTGGGCGCATAAGCTACGGTCCTTCCTCACAATGCTGGGCATCATCATCGGTATCTTCGCTGTAACGGCGTTGATATCGGTGGGGCAAAGCTCGAATGCCGCGGTCACGGAGCAGATAGAAGGACTGGGTTCGAATTTGCTGACAATCAGCATTCGTGATAGCCGTGCCGATTTGGACCTTGATGATGTGGAAGGTATGGGGAATCTGCCGGGCGTCGGTTCTGTTTCGCCATACATATCGTCAGCATATACTGTAAAAAATGGTGCGGCGAGCATGGAGGACATCACGGTAGCGGGTGTGATGACGGATTATCAGGATATCCGCGAATATGAATTGACAAGCGGACGGTTTATTTCGGAACGCGACAATACAAACAGGCTCAAAGTCGCTGTGGTAGGCAGAGATATCGCTGTTGAACTATACGGTTCATTGGATGTAACGGGTGAAATAGTCTCTATAAACGGGCTAAAGTATGAGATTGTCGGCGTGCTTGACGAGCAGGGTAACGACGAATCCACAAGCGGTGACGAGATCGTGATGATACCGTTTGTGACCGCACAAAGGCAGATGCTAAATACGACAATATCCACGATATACGCAAGCGCATCATCTGCGGATATGGTAGATACCGCACAGTCAAGCATAGAAAATTACCTTCTTCAGTATTCGACGGAGGATGATGGCTATTCCGTGAACAGCCAGGACAGCATTTTGGAATCGCTGGACGAGGTGACCGCCACGCAAACGGCGATGCTCGGCGGTATTGCGGGGATATCGCTGCTTGTCGGCGGTATCGGCATCATGAATATCATGCTGGTTTCGGTGATGGAAAGAACAAGATCGGCGTGGAAAAGGCCATAGGCGCGACACGAAGAGATATACTTATGCAGTTTTTATTCGAAGCAATTATCGTAAGCGGCATCGGCGGATTGATCGGCATATTGCTTGCACAGTTCGGTTCAGGCTTTGTGGGGTCTTTGATGAGTACCGAGGTCACGGTGCAGTCAGGTGTGATGCTGATGGCGCTTGCGTTCTCATTGTTTGTCGGTGTTGGGTTCGGTATATATCCGGCCATTAAGGCATCCAAGCTTAACCCGATTGAAGCGCTCAGGTATGAATAAGTGGTATTCAAAAAATACAAGTCGGCAACGGCAGCATGGACGGGGGATGTGCTGCCGTATTGCCTTTGGCGTTCACAGAAAATTCAAAGACGCGTTGGTAAAGAGTGATATAATTAATTAGAGGTAAAAATGAAACAAGACGAACTCAAAAAACAAAAGATTCTTGTTGTGGACGATGAAACGCGTTTGAGAGACTTGTTGCGTATTGTGCTGGAAAATCGCGGATACAGTGTTGTGGAAGCGGCAAATGGCAAAGAAGCGCTGTCTATTTTCGAGGAAGCTTCGCCCGATATGGTGATACTCGATGTGATGATGCCAGTGATGGACGGATTGACTTGTTGTAAAAAGCTAAGAACATTATCAGCGTGCCCTATCCTCATGGTGACTGCCAAGGGCGAGGATTATGATCAGGTTAATGGCTTCGATTGCGGTGCTGACGATTATATCATCAAGCCGTTTACGCCTATCGTGCTGGTGGCGCGCGTGGAAGCTTTGTTCAGAAGAAGCCTCAATCAGCAGCGAAACTCATTCGGACTTTTAAGAATTGATATAGCTGCGCGTGAGGTTTTTGTTGACGGCGTGTCGGTTGCCTTAAGTCGCAAGGAATACGACTTGCTTGTTTATCTGGCAGAAAACGAAAACATTTCACTTAGCCGCGACCAGATACTTGAGTCTGTATGGGGATATGATTATCTCGGAACGTCAAATACGGTGGATACGCATATCAACCGGTTGCGGACTAAGCTTGGACAATGCGGCTTATATATTGCCACCCTGCGTGGCTATGGTTACCGCTTTGAGGTTTTGACATGAGAAAAAGAAAAACAAGCATTACAAAAAGGCTATTTATATATATAACAGCAATCGTATTGGGAATATCCATGCTGATACTTCTGGCGAATACATTGCTGCTTCGTCCGTTGTATTATAGTACACTTAAAACATCGATGCTGGATGCAATAGACTCACTTTCAGAGTTTGACTACACTCAGGATTCTGACATATGGGGAGAAGACATACGTACGCTGATTTCAGGCAACTCATACGACGTCATGATCAGTGATGAAACGCAAGTGTTATGGTCATCTTCTCCTGAATTCGGCTTTGTACCAAGGCGTGAATTTGGAGAAGGGCTGACGAATTTTCAGGAAAACATAGTCGATCAAACAAGCGATAATGGCAATGCAGCACTTGCTGATGACAATCTTAACAGCACGGAAGATATTTCTGACACCGATCCGAATAAAGGAAATTCGTTTAAACAGGATTCGTTTATACATAGAGGATTGTCAGATATCACACCGATAGGGGACGACATCTACATCGGTACAGTTCAGATACCGAAATCAGAAATTGAGATGATGGTCTGCACAAAAGCCCTAGATAATGGCATCTCAATCTATGTGACACAAGCCATAGAACCCATCAACCAAAGTGTGCAGCAAGCTAACATTTTATTGCTTGCTTGCGCGTTGTTGACACTGGGAATATCCTTGATTGTGGTGTTTAAGATGTCTAAGAGGTTTACACGTCCGATCAGGCAGATACAAAAAACTGTTGGCGAGATTGCCGCGCTGGATTTTGGCAACCAGTGCAAAGTGACCACGGGTGATGAGCTGCAAAGTCTTAGTGACGACGTGAATCATCTGGGTAGCGAGCTCAAGAATGCTCTTTCGGCACTGCGCAGTCAGAACGAGCAGCTCGAAAAGGATATTGTGGCGCAGCGCCAATTCATATCCAATGCGTCTCATGAATTGCGGACACCGCTTGCGCTTATTAAGGGATACGCCGATGAAATGAACGCGGGGTTTGTATGCAATGAAAAACAGAAAGATATATATATCGAAATCATAGCAGAGGAAGCCAACAAAATGAGCCGGCTATTAAAGGAGATGCTCGATTTGACGCGTTTAGAAAACGGACGTATTGAGATTATCCATGAAAAGCTGTCGGTCAAAGAACGTATTTTAAACTTTGCAGATAAATATGATGGTTTTATCACGCACAACGGATTGAAAATAAGTTTTGAGTTTGATGAAAATGATATTGGGTATTTTGATGCCATGCGTTTTGAACAGGTGCTTGCGAATTATGTATCCAACGCAGCGCGTTACGGTGATGAGAAAAAACTTATCAAAATATTCACAAATACAGGAGAAAAAACAATTCGTATATCTGTATATAACTCTGGTTCTCATCTGTCAGAAAATTTGATTGAGAATATTTGGAGCAGCTTTTATAAAACGGATGACGCGCGCACACGTGTTAAAGACAGTTACGGCCTGGGGCTTTCTGTGGTCAAAGCCATACAGAGTGTTATAGGGCAGCGCTTTGGTGCCAAAAATGTGAAGGACGGTGTCGTTTTCTGGTTTGAGGTCAAGCGTTTCAGGGCATAATTGATGTTATATAAAAGAGCAATTGCCCTCCAATTATTGCTCTTTTCATATAAACAGGGCAGGTCTTGACGGCCTGCTCTTTATTTTCTTAATAAAGAGAGCCAGATGATCGGTTCTTTCGTCTGGATTTACATTATTGATTTCAAGGTAAAGAGTGCGCGCCGGCAAAAGTCACAATATGCAAAAAGCCGAATAATATATGATATAGTGGCTGATTTATTACACTAATTCATTCTAGGAGGCGTTTTGACATATGGCTGAAGTGAGAATACCGTTTTGTGCAACAGCAGAAATTCCACCGCCATTTATTTTAAACGAGACATATGCAGCTCCTAACGGCGTAAAGAGTGTATTGTTTGACAAGAGCAATCTTCAGGTCGCGGGAAAGATGAAAACCGTCGATGTGCCCGGTATCGGCCCCGTACAGATGTGCATTTATCATCTGGTCGGAACGATTCCGTACATTTGCAACGCTTTTCCTATTATACAAAGCAGTTCTGCTTACGATGTGAAGGAGCAGGCTGCCACGTTTGACGACGCAGCAGGAAATTCTTCTGCCGCATGCGTTGCCACGGACACTATAACACCTTTGGGATGGGTGTCGGTGGCAGGATGTTTAAACGTTGATGCGCCGGTTGGAGGAAGCTGCTCATTAAACAATATTCCTGATATTGTGAGTGTGGCGGTAGACAATATGGCAGTTGCAAACAATGTGACACAATCATTGTCTCCCACTTGCCAAGGCGAGGCATCGTTATGCAAAGAAGAAGAAAAGCGTGTCATCAAATGGAGAGGCTGTTTTGTTATCACAACGACTTAATAAAAAAAGAAAATAATTAAAGGACCATACCGAATGAGGAATGGCCCTTTGTCTTTTAGACGTTTTTTTAATTTGTTTCCTGAATAAGAGGCTGGATCTTATGCGCACGTCGATCGGCGATTAGCATGAGTGATGCAATCACCAAAGATAAAAGTTCTGAGAACGGTCCTGAAAGCCATACTCCCGTAAGCTGCAAAAACTGGGGCAACACAAGCACGCCAACGATCACAAGTAGCTGACGAATCAGGCTGATAAAAAAGCTCTTTTTTCCCTGCGCTGTGGATTGAAAATACGCTGTGGACAACACACTGAATGAAAGCACGGGCAAGGCCAGCATCTGCAAACGCAAACCGTTAGCACAGACTGCTATCGTCGGCGACGCGAGGTCTAAGAAAAGCGATGCGAACGCTTCAGGGAACACTTCCATCAAAACAAAAAGTGTAAAGGTAAATATGCACCCGAGCCCAATGCCTGTCCAAAGTGTTTTCCAAACCCTTGAGGGCTGACGCATACCATGGTTGTAACCCATGATAGGGCCTATACCCTGAAGAAGGCCAATAATGGGCATAAGAACCAAAGTAAATAAACTGTTGATAGCACCGAATGACGTAATAGCGGCATCACCGCCATATGCCGCCAATGCGGAATTTGTGAAAGAAGCGGACACCCCTGTCCCTAAATTTATCACAAAGCTAGAAGCGCCTATCAGTAAGATTTGGCGCACATATGCCCAACGTAGTCTTATGCTTGACAATTTCAGCTTGAGCAGGCTTTGCTTTGATATAAAATAGTAATGGAAAAGGATAGAGAAACCAACAAGCTGACCCAGGATTGTCGCAATTGCAGCACCTTGAACACCCATTCCAAGCAGGCCTATGAAGACATAATCAAGCACGATGTTTGTAACAGCCGAAAGAACCTGGCTAATCATTGACAGGAAAGGCTTTCCTTCACTTCTCACAATCGCTGCCATCGTAAAAGACGAAAGCTGTAACACAAGGCCGAGTATAATAATGCGCATATATGAAGAAGCGTATGAGAGATTTGCTTCTGTGGCGCCGGACAAACTCAAAAGCGGCGTTAAGAAGATTTCGCCGAAAACTGTCATGAGCAAACTGCTGATAAGTATCAACATAGCAGCATTGCCGTATACCTTATTGGCTTCATCAAGGTTATGCTCGCCGAACTTAATGGAAATAAGCGTGGCGCCGCCAATAGCGAATAGGGTACCGACAGCAAAACCAATCATCATAAGAGGGAAAGAGACAGTCAAACCGCCTAGCGCGTTTTCACCCACAAACTTACCCACAAATATACGGTCGACAATGTTGTATATTGCGTTGACAATCATTGCAAAAATCGTCGGCAATGAAAATTTGACAACCAGTCTTAAAATGGGAGCTGTACCAAGCTGCTTTGTATGATCCACTATAATGCCTCTTTTCTGGATAATATGTGCAAGTATATATGGGAACATCTGTTTTTGTCAAGCGTAATAAATATGCTTAATAAACTTATAACAAACGCTGATAATGAATTTTCAAACCGGATATAATAATGTAAAAAGGAAAGGAGAAAAGCCATGGCAAAAGCAGGGATGCGTCGGCCGGATCCAAGTGAGCCTCACGGTACACAAAGCAATCATAAACAGCATTTTGAAAAGAATGAACAATTGCCTGTACCTGAAATACAGGGAAAAGCAAAGACGGGCGGTAGAAACGCTGATAAAAACTTTAAGCATTAATTTTTTAGAAGTCCGGCACCTATCCGGGCTTTTTTCATGTCACGATTTTATTTAACGTCAATAGACTATAATAGATATCAATATTTAAGGAGAATAATAATGTTCCGTACATACAGCAGAAACTTTCCACTGGGGGAACATAACGGCCGAGAGCAGTTTGTTACCGCGCACACCGCTGTTCCTGAAGTTTCAAAAAATTTTATCACTGAAAAGAGAATATCCGGCAGCAAATATCATAAAAATGCCAATCAAGACGTTTTTGGGTTTATGTATCATGCAGGGACGCAAAAATTGTCTGTGTCAGTACCCGGAGATGTTGTGCCTGTTGTTTTTAATCGCCATTCCGTATTGTCAGGCGTCAATCATAAAGAAACAACTTCGGAAATTGTCGTAAGTTTTTCGGGCATTTATGAAATCAGTTACTTATTGAATATTTCGTCAGTGTCAGAATCTCGCGTCATGTTTAATTTACAGGCAGATGGAGAGAATTTAGAAGGCAGTCAAATCAGCTGCAAAATCAGTGTGGAGGAAAGCATAGTGGGAGGTGCAATATTGACAGAGCTCAAAGCAAACGCTGCCTTGCGCGTAATAATGACATCACATAATGCGGTCGACGCAGAAATGTCCGGAAACGGTGTGTCCGCATCGATGACGATTAAAAAAATAAGTTAAGAATCGCAGTCAATTTGAGAACAATAAAGCCCTCATTAATGCACCGGGTGCTGAATCATCCGTTTACTTTGGCGGCCAGATTTTCATGAGCAGCTTAATAACGAAAAAGAAAACAGCCAACACAATAAAAACAACGCCGACACCGATTCCCATGTATTTTAAACCTTGAATAATCATTTCGGAAATATTCATATATTCCTCCTTTTAAACAAGCAGCGAAATAAGCACTGCGCCTGCAATAATCGAACCGATTTGTCCGGATACGTTAGCGCCAATAGCGGGCATAAGTATAAAGTTGGTAGGGTCTTCCTTCTGCGCCATCTTGTGAACAATACGTGCAGACATCGGGAACGCAGATATTCCAGCTGCGCCGATCATGGGATTGATCTTCTCTTTGAGAAAAAGATTGATGAACTTCGCAAACAGTACACCGCCTGCCGTATCGAAAACAAACGCAAGGAAGCCGATAATGAGAATCATGACAGTATTCCATTGCAGGAATGTCTCTGCGGACATCGTGGAACCAATCGTAATGCCAAGCAGTAAGGTGACGATATTGGCTAGCTCGTTTTGAGCTGATTCTGACAGCCGTTTCAAAACGCCGCATTCGCGAATAAGATTTCCAAACATCAAAGCGCCAACGAGAGGAACGCCCTCCGGCGCGACAAAACCCACAACAAGCGTAATAACTATGGGGAATGCGATTAGCACAGGCTTGGATACTGGTGTTTTGATATCAGAATCCATGTGGATACGCCGTTCGTTTTTTGTCGTCAGAGCACGAATGACTGGCGGCTGAATGATTGGTACAAGTGCCATATACGAATAAGCCGCAACAGAAAGCGGTCCCAGGTATTTTTCCGCAAAAAGATTCCCGACGAAAATGGTTGTGGGTCCGTCTGCCGCGCCGATTATACCTACGGCCGCCGCCTCCTGCATTGAGAAAATGTCGGGGATGATGGCGTTGGCACAAATGGCCAGCATCATGGCAGCAAAAATGCCAAACTGTGCCGCCGCACCGAAAAAGAGCATTACAGGCTGTTTGAGCAGGGGGGAAAAATCGATCATTGCGCCAATTGCGATAAAAATAAGCAAAGGGAACAGTTCTGTAGCAATACCGGCGTTATAAAGCACCTTTAAAAAGCCGGTTTCACCAAGTGAATTTTGGATGACTGCCGCAAGCGGTAGATTTGTAAGAATACAGCCAAATCCAATAGGCAAAAGCAGCATCGGTTCGTATTCTTTTTTTATTGCCAAGATAATAAGAACAAGGCCGATGATGATCATCACAGCTTGCTGCCAGTTGAAACTTGCGAACCCTTTTATTAGTGCTTCCATATGCGTCCTTTCATATCTGTGAATTTTGTTATATATTTCTGAATATAACGAGGTCATTATAGATAAAGAGATTTGACGTGTCAAGAAAACAAGATTTAAACGAAATGAGCTATTTGTTTAAAATCATCTTTAGCACAAAAATAGATTGACACGACGGAGCAATGGGTATATAGTTAGTTGCATAAGTAATTAACCATGGAGGTGATGAAGTGCAGCTGGATATGCACAGCGACGTACCGATATTTATTCAAATTTCCGAGCAATTGGAAGATGCAATTCTTACGGGCGCGCTTAATGAAGATATGCAGGCACCGTCCACAACGGAAATATCTGTAAGCTTTAAGATCAACCCGGCCACAGCACTCAAGGGAATCACAATGCTGACGGAGGACGGTATTCTTTACAAAAAAAGAGGACTCGGCATGTTTGTTGCGAAAGGAGCAAGAGAAATGATACTTATAAAGAGAAAACATCAATTCATGGAGAAGTTTGTTATTCCGCTTTTATCAGAAGCAGAAAAGCTCTCGATTTCGATGGAGGAAATAAATGATATGTTAAAGAGAGGTCATAAAAAATGAGCTTGATTGAAGTCAAAAATGTGACGAAATGTTTTGGAAACACAACAGCTCTCAAGAATGTAACGCTGACATTTGAATCAAACAAAATATACGGGCTGCTTGGCCGGAACGGGGCAGGTAAATCGACTTTACTGAGCCTGATTACCAACAAAAACTTCCCGACTTATGGGCAGGTCTTGATAGACGGTCAGCCGGTGAAGGAAAATGACGCCGTATTGAAAAAGGTTTATTGCATGACGGAACAGTCTTTATATCCTGATTCCATGACTGTGAAAGAAGTTTTAAAATGGACAAAAGATTTTTACCCTGAAACAGACTGCGAATATGCGCTTGCACTTGCGGATAAATTTGCGCTGAACATAAAGAAAAAAATAAAAACGCTTTCCACGGGTTATAGTTCCATTTATAAGATTATCGTTGCGCTTTCCTGCAATGCCCCGATACTGCTGCTAGATGAACCTGTGTTAGGTCTTGATGCAAATTATAGAGACGTGTTTTACCGTGAAATTCTTGATAATTACAGCAAAAAACCAAAGACGATCGTGATATCTACTCACTTAATTGAAGAGGCGGCAGGGATCATTGAAAATGTTGCCATTATAAAAAACGGTGAAATCATAATGGATGATTCAGCGTATAATGCGCTGAACGCGGGAGTGACGGTCACGGGTCCTGTTAGTGTTGTGGATAGTTTTATTAAGGGAAGAAAAGTGCTTGGCTCAGATAACCTTGGAGGTATGAAAAGCGCTTATCTGCTTGACAAATTAGACGGCGTTTCACTTGTGCAGGGCATTGAGGTATCGCGTCTTAATCTGCAGAGTCTGTTTATTCATTTGACAAATTCTTAACAGGAGGGAAAAGAAATGAGATTAGAACCAGCGTTAAGGTATCAGTTGAGCAGTATGAAATGGCCGGTTATTATTTTCTATATAGTGATTTATACGCTAATTATATTGATAGCTGCGCCGCAGATACTATGGATGAGAGACGGAGCGGTTGGATCTATTGGCGGCATGGATTTAACGACAATGATTTTTCTGTTTGTGGTGGGGCTGAATTCGTTTAAATCGGCATTCCATATGTTTTCTGCTAATGGTATTTCCAGAAAAACGATGTTTGTGAGCTTGGTAGTGGCATCAGGAATTTTATGTGCGGGGATGGCTCTGATAGACAGCATAAACGATATTGTATTTAATCAGTTTTTGGAATATCAAAACCTGACGGAGCGGCTGTTTGTAGCAAGATACAGCGGCGCAGACTTCATGCTTTTTGGTGAAGGATTCCTGTGGAAGTTCTTTACTTACTCGGTCAGTTTGATATTTGGTTATTTTATATCAACAGCGTATTATCGCATGAACAAACCTCTCAAGCTTATTGTATCGGTCGGCGTGCCTGCGTTTTTGCTGATCATACTGCCCCTTGCTGATACAATGCTGTTTTCAGGAGAGATATCTAAAGCAATTGGAACGTTCATCTCGTTTTGCTTGGGTCTTTCAACCGGCAGCCCGTATGTGGCGATCGCATCGGATGTCGTGTTCTATGCCATATTCGCAACACTTGGCTTTCTGCTGATGCGTCGCGCTACTGTGAAGCTTTCGTAAAGCTAGGCGATTCTGACACAATTGCGGCCGTCATTTTTGGCCATATAAAGCGCATTGTCAACCAGCGTATACTGTTCAGTCAGCAAGGCGTCTGCGTCTTTGCATAGCCGCGAAACGCCTATGCTGACTGTAATGTTTAATGAATGATTCTCAACGATAAATGTTTGCGATGAAATAGCCAGCAAAAGCTTGTTTGCAACGGCCACAGCATCTTCCATGGATGTTTGCGGCAAAAGTATAATAAATTCCTCACCGCCAAAACGGCAAAGCGTGTCATAAATGCGGATGTTTTGTGAAAGCAGATTTCCAATCTGTATGAGCAGTTTGTCGCCAACCGGATGACCATGCCGATCGTTAATCCTTTTAAAATAATCGATATCCAGCATAATCAAACACGATTCAAAATCTTTTCGGCACATCAAAGCTGTTTCTTTCCGAACAATATTTTCGAAATAGCGCCTATTGGGCAAAGATGTGAGAGAATCATAGTAAGCCATTTGATGAAGCTCATGATTGGCTTTTTCAAGCTGTTCCTGCTGGCTCAGTATTTGCTTTTTTTGCAGTATGTCCGTACGGTTATAGTGCCACATAATAACAGATAAACTCATGCTGACAATTGTCATTGTCAGCGCATTTGTGAGATTTAGCAGTTGATAGGAGACTGTTGGTGCCATTGGTGAAACAAAGCAACAAAACGCTAAAAAAGCGAAAATAAAAAGCAAAATCGAATGAAACGGATGCATTAAATATACTGTTCCAAGTATGAGGCAGGCCATTACATATGTTGTTATGTTGCCGGTGATAACCTGATCGTTTGCGGAAATGTAAATGCTGTATGCGATAAAAACGACAAAGCTCAAATATGGAACAACACGAGAGAATAACTTTTGTATGTCAACACGCAATAAATATCGCAGCAAAAGAATCATTATGGACATAAAAACAAACAATATAATATTGCACCACAAGAGCCGCATTTTCCATACCATGTTTTGCGTCGGGAAAAAACTAAATACAACAACAACAATTGCAATTAGAATAATTCCGTATTTATAAGCTTTATAAGCCCTGTTGATATTCATGCGCGTATAATCCTGATGCAAATATGACATATCATGACGAGCATTGTGAAAAATTGTTTGAATTTTTTGGAGCATATGTTCTATCATCCATTGAATTATATATTTGACTTTATGTATTAATAATTCTTCATATCGGTTGAAAATTCCTGCAATTGACTACAAATGAATAAAATAATATCACCATGCTTAAAAAAGCAGATAAAAACGTCAAAAGGCAAAATGTTGACGCGTATGAGCCAATGGTTTATGCTCAAAATAAGAATTTATGAATAAAATTTTAATTACTGGAGGATAAAACTATGATCAGCCGGTATCGCGTGATGGGCATGGGATGTGAAGCCTGTGTTAAAAGAATAGAAAAAGCTGTATTTGCACTTGAAGGTGTCGAGCGTGCTTTGGTTGACTTAAGCTCAGAAACGCTGACTGTTGAATATGATGAAAGCAAAGTCAGCTTTGAAACGCTCAAAAACGCCGTGGATGATGCAGGTTACGTCTTAGAGGAGATTTAATGGCTAATACAAACGAAAGTCGCCGTGTGGTTGAGCAGAGTTTTCAGGTGACAGGCATGACATGCGCGGTATGCGCCGGTCATGTGCAAAAAGCCACGGCAAAAATGCAAGGCGTATTGCAAAGCGATGTCAATCTCGCCACTGAAAAGCTCACGGTAAAATATGATGCGGATTTGGTCGATTTTGAGAAGCTCAAGAAGACAGTGAAAGACGCTGGATACGAAATTGTTGAGCCTCCGTCTAAAACGCTGCGAGCCGAACTTGTTGTAGAAGGAATGACATGTGCGGCGTGCAGTGCGGCTGTTGAGCGTTCTGTTAAAAGGCTGGACGGTGTTAAAGAAGCGTCGGTAAACCTTGCGACAAACCGAATAATACTGGACTATGAACAGACAATGGTCAAGCTTTCGGAAATTAAGGCGGCCATCGAAAAGGCTGGATATACGTCTAGGGATATTGAACAAACAGCAGAACCGGATAAAGAGAGTAAACGGCGTGCAAGAGAGTTGAAAACCATGCGCATCCGCCTTGTTGTGGCTCTCATTTTCGCTGCGCCCATATTTTATATCGCAATGTCGCATATGCTGGGCATTGATTTGCCAATCCCTATGTTTATGAGCGCGCATATGAATCCACAGATTTTTGCGCTAGTGCAGTTTATTATGACTATACCCGTAATTGCGGCGGGAAACCGCTTTTTTCGCAACGGTTTTCGGACACTATTTAAGGGTGCGCCGAATATGGATACGCTTGTCGCGGTGGGAACGGGAAGCGCGTTTCTCTACAGCACCTATGCAATGGTCCGAATGTTTATGGGTGAAGCAGATTTTATACATATGCTTTATTTTGAATCAGCCGCCGTTGTGATATCGCTTGTTATGCTTGGCAAATACATGGAAGCGGTCAGCAAAGGACGCACATCAGAAGCGATCAAAAAGCTGATGAAGCTTCGCCCCAAAACGGCGATCATACTGAAAAACGGTGCCGAGATTGAGGTGCCCCTTGATGAGGTTTTGGTCGGCGATATTGTGATTGTGAAGCCAGGCGCAGTCGTTCCTGTGGATGGCGATGTGGCGGAGGGAATTTCTTCTGTAAACGAGTCAATGCTTACGGGTGAAAGCCTGCCTGTTGAAAAGCAAGAAGGGAGCGCTGTAACCGGCGGCAGCATAAACGGAGAAGGATTGCTGAAGCTGCGTGTCTCGCGTGTGGGTGAAGACACAGCGCTGTCGAAGATCATTAAGCTCGTGGAAGACGCCCAAAGCAAAAAAGCGCCTATAGCGAAACTAGCGGATGTGATATCCGGTTATTTTGTACAGACAGTCATCGGTATCGCCATTGTGGCTGCAGCGGCTTGGGCTATTGCAGGAAAGGATTTTCAGTTTGTTCTTAATATATTTGTGACAGTGCTCGTCATCGCGTGCCCGTGCGCTTTGGGACTTGCCACTCCCACAGCGATAATGGTGGGTACCGGAAAGGGCGCTGAGCTGGGCATACTCATAAAGGGCGGTGAGGCGCTGGAAACAACGCATACCGTTAATGCGGTTGTGCTTGACAAAACGGGCACAATTACAGAAGGAAAGCCGGTGCTCACAGATATAAGAATCTACGGTGAAACTGATGAAACAGAGGTGTTGATGCTGTGTGCAGCGGCCGAGCGCGGGTCTGAGCATCCGATTGCGCGCGCGATTGTGAACTATGCAGAGGAGAATTCTATTTCCTTGCCGGAACCGCAGTCTTTTATGGCAGTGGCCGGACGCGGAATAGATGCTGTTGTTGAAGGAAAACGCGTGCTGACAGGAAACATTAAGCTGATGATAGATAACGGCGTCGAGTTATCAGCTTCCCGAAATGATACAAAGCTGTTGTCTGTTCAGGGACGCACATTGATGTATGTGGCGGTTGACGGGCAATTGACGGGCCTTATGGCGGCAGCCGACACACTGAAGCCATCAAGCAGGCAAGCTGTTCAGACTCTCAAATCACTTGGGACATCGGTCTATATGATCACCGGCGATAACGAAAGCACGGCACAAGCAATAGCCAAAGAAGTGGGGATTGAAAACGTACTGGCCAATGTACTGCCTGGAGATAAAGCGGGAGAAGTAATCAAGCTTCAGCAACAGGGTAAAAAGGTGGCAATGGTGGGAGACGGCATCAACGACGCGCCTGCGCTTGTTCAGGCAGACGTAGGCATGGCAATCGGAACGGGAACGGATGTGGCTGTGGAGTCTGCCGATGTGGTGCTCATGCGTGGCGATTTGAATGAGGTTGGGGTGTCTATAGCGCTCAGCCGCGCTACAATGCGCATCATCAGACAAAATCTTTTCTGGGCGTTTATCTATAACATCGTTGGCATACCGCTCGCCGCCGGCTTATTTTATGCTTTTGGCGGTCCTGCCTTTAATCCTGTGTATGCGGGTGCGGCAATGGCATTAAGCTCTGTATCCGTGGTATCAAACGCGCTGCGTCTTAAGCGCTTTAGAGTAAAGAAAAGCAGCAAGTAACCATTTTTTGCATGGGCAAACCGATGCCTGAACATGAAAAAACAGTCCATTGTGTCTTTCTGAGAATCGCGGGAAAATCTGAAAAAATAAGACAGATGCTTTGCTGTTGCGAAGCATGACAATTGATAAACTTGTGAAAAAACTTCAATTTGAGCACTTGACTTTTACGTTGCGTCAACGTTTACGATAGAACCAAGAGGGGAGGGAAGCACATGGAATATACGATCAGCGCACTTGCCAAGCTTGCGGGCGTGAGTACGCGCACACTCCGGTATTATGATGAGATCGGCCTTTTGAATCCGAAATGCGTGACTGATTCGGGATATCGTATGTACGACACCAAAGAGGTCGATACGCTGCAGCAGATTCTTTTTTACCGTGAGATGGGCGTGAGCCTTAAAGATATAAAAAGCATGATGACAGCACCTGCATTTAGACGCCTAGAGGCGCTGGAGACGCATCTTGCGGTGCTGATTAAAAAACGCAGACAGATCAAAGACATGATAACCAATGTGCAAAAAACGATTTCCTCTGAGAAAGGAGAAATAACGATGACGGACGAAGAAAAGTTTGAAGGCCTCAAAGAGAAAATGATTGGGGAAAATGAAGAGAAATTTGGTGAAGAGGCGCGGTCGCTATACGGCAGCGAATCAATCGACGCTGCCAACGCGAAGCTAAGGAGCATGACGCAGGAGCAGTTTAAGCTTATGCAAACTTTAGGAGAAGAAATAAACGATACACTCAAAGCGGCTTTACAGACGGAAGACCCCGGCGGAGAACTTGCTCAAAAAGCGTGCGGTTTGCATAAACAGTGGCTGATGTGCACATGGGAAAAATACAGTCCGCAGGCACATAAAGGTCTTTCGCAGTTGTATGTGTGCGACCCGCGATTTACTGCGTATTATGAAAAAAACGGTCAAGGATGCACCGAGTTCTTGCGTGATGCGATTCACATATTTTGCAATGATGCAGAATAACCGAATAATTGCGTACTAAAAAAAGATTATATTTTTAGCTTTTTTGCGTAGCTGTGCAAAGGCACAGCTGTTTTTTTGTTTCAATATTGACGATGGGGTTATAAAAATCGAAATGGGTAAAATATATATGAAAGCTGCTGTGAAATGATGTGTATGCTGAGAAAGGAAATTTCTTAATGAAATATTTACAGTTCTATGCGCGCGAATAAGGATTAATAGAGGGAAACAATCGCCAAAAGTCGAATATTAAAAAACATAAGGCGTCATTTTTTTATGGTGGTAAATAACGGTAATATTTTATAAAAGGATGTGTTTTTCATGCAGGATTTTCAAAAGTATATCAATACAGATGAGATATACCTGTTCAACATCGGAGAAGCACAACAGGCCTATTCGTTTTTTGGCTGCCATCACATACCAGAGCTCAATGCGCATCGTTTTGCTGTATATGCGCCAAATGCACAGTCAGTAAGCATCGTAGGAGATTTCAACAGATGGGATGCTTCGAAAAATCCGATGGAAAAGATACCGCAAGGTGTTTACGTGGGTTTTGTTTCCGGCCTTAAAGACGGGGATTCTTACAAGTATTATGTGGTGGGATATGACGGAAAGGCTGTTTATAAAGCCGATCCGTTTGCGTTTCATGCTGAAGTGCCGCCGGCGACCGCATCTAAAGTATGGTCTTTAAGCGGTTATTCTTGGAATGATTCATCCTATATTGAACGCAGAAAAAGGCGCGATCCATTAAGGCGTCCCATGAGTATCTATGAAATGCACCTTGGCTCATGGCGGACAAAGGAAGGATACCGATTTCCGAGTTTGAGAGAAATCGCGGATGAGCTCAGCGACTATTTGGTTGAAATGAATTATACGCACCTGGAAATCCTTCCGGTCACAGAATACCCATTTGTTGGCTCTTGGGGATATCAGGTGACAGGCTTTTTCGGGGTGACAAGCCGTTATGGTACGCCGCAGGATTATATGTATTTTATTGATACAATGCATGCCAAAGGCATTGGGGTCATCTTAGATTGGGTGCCTGCTCATTTCCCAAAGGATGAGCATGGGCTTGCACAATTTGACGGCACCTGCTTA
This sequence comes from Clostridia bacterium, assembly GCA_003249555.1. Taxonomy (GTDB): domain Bacteria; phylum Bacillota; class Clostridia; order Christensenellales; family SZUA-584; genus SZUA-584. Next base: position 17,540 of record QKIQ01000030.1, read on the forward strand.
TTTGAGCATCAGAACCCATTGCAGGCGAATCATCCTCAGTGGGGAACGCTGATTTTCAATTATGGACGGCCCGAGGTTGTGAGCTTTCTGATATCCAGCGCAATGATGTTTTTCGATGTATATCATATTGATGGTATACGTGTGGACGCCGTCACTTCAATGCTGTATCTTAATTACGCTCGCAGTGAAGGTGAATATGTGCCAAACGAACATGGCGGTAATATCGACTTGCACGCAGTCGATTTTTTAAAAAAGCTTAACGCTGTGATACTGACGAGACATCAAGGTGCTATCACAATTGCGGAGGAATCCACCTCATACCCAAACATCACAAAGCCGCCATATGACGGAGGACTTGGATTTGTATTTAAATGGAATATGGGATATATGCATGATACGCTGAATTATATGTCTATGGACCATTTCTTTCGGCAGTTTAACCATAATAAAATAACTTTTTCACTGTGTTATGCTTTTAGTGAGAATTTTATACTTCCATATTCACACGATGAGGTGGTGCACGGAAAAAAATCGTTATTAAATAAAATGTTTGGTAACTACGACGAAAAATTTGCATCGCTGCGAACACTGTTGGGGTTTACATTTGCGCATCCCGGTAAGAAATTAATGTTTATGGGCAGTGAATTTGGGCAATTTATTGAATGGGATTATAAAAAACAGCTGGATTGGTTTTTGCTTGATTATGATCGCCACAGCCAAATGCATATATATGTGAAAGAGCTTAATGCTTTTTACAAAGGCTGCCCAGCGCTTTATGAGATAGACGATAGCTGGGACGGTTTTATGTGGCTCAATGTAGACGACGCAGACAAAAGCGGGCTTTGTTTTATGCGCCGCTCGGCAGGCGGTGCTGAGCAAAGCTGCGTATGTGCATTTAATTTTACTCCGGTTCCGATAGATCATTATTTAATCGGTCTGCCAAGGGACGGCGAACTTAAAAAAGTATTTTCTAGTGAAGAAAAACGGTTTGGCGGAGAAGAGCAAGCAAAAATGCATGTGTCGGCAGAAAACGAAGGTTTTGCAGGCCATCCGTACAGTGCTGTTCTTTATCTTCCGCCATTATCTTGTATTTTCTACGAATTCTGCGACATTCCTGTAAAGCGAGGTAAAGACATATGATTAACAAGAAAAAATGCATCGCAATGCTGCTTGCCGGAGGACAGGGGGCGCGTCTTGGCGTGCTTACCAAAACACGCGCAAAACCGGCTGTGCCATACGGCGGAAAATACAAGATTATCGATTTTCCGTTATCTAACTGTACCAATTCGGGAATTGATACAGTGGGTGTGCTGACGCAATATCAGCCGCTCGAGTTAAATTCGTATATCAGCACAGGTGCTCCTTGGGATCTTGACAGCAATACTGGCGGTGTTTATATTCTTCCTCCCTATGTCAAGACGGGGCGCAGCGAATGGTATTCGGGTACGGCAAACGCTATTTATCAAAACAGTTTTTTCATTGATAAATTTAACCCGGACTATTTGCTTGTGCTTTCGGGTGACCACATATATAAAATGGATTACAACGCGATGCTCAAGTTCCATATTCAAACAGAGGCAGACGCGACGATTGCGGTTTTTGAAGTGCCGATAGAAGATGCGACACGCTATGGCATCATGAATACGGATGAAACGCTCCGGGTTACGGAATTTGAAGAGAAACCTGAAAAACCAAAAAGCAATCTTGCATCAATGGGAATATACATATTCAACTGGCAAAAGGTGAAAAAATACCTACATGAAGATAGCGAGGACGATAATTCATCAAGCGATTTCGGAAAGGATATCATACCGAAAATGCTGGGGAACAGCGAAATGGTTTTTGCGTATCGTTTCAAAGGATACTGGAAGGATGTTGGTACGATTCAGAGCCTTTGGGATGCGAACATGGAATTGCTGGAACACAGTGAGCTCAATCTACACGATTCGGATTGGAAAATATTTTCACGAAACCCAAATCAACCGCCGCATTATGTAGGCAAGGATGCAGAAATAAAAACAAGCCTTATTTCCGAAGGTTGCCAAATATACGGCACGGTGGAGCATTGCGTGCTTTTTCCCGAGGTGACAATCGCCAAAGGCGCGTATGTCAAAGACAGCATCATCATGCAGAATACGGTTGTTGAGGAGAATAGCGAAATAATACGTGCAATTATCGACGAAGATGTTGTCATCGGCAGAGGATGCCATATCGGCGGAGAAACAGAAATAACCGTCATCGGTCAGGGTGTCAAGGTGAAGGAAAACACTAAGATAGAAGAGGGCGAAGCTATAGAACCCAACAGTGTATGCGTTTTAAACAAATGCGCTGCAGACAGCGAGGTGCGCTTATGATTAAGGATGTATTTGGTCTGATTTATGCGGGTGAGGAAAACCATAACCTAAGGGAATTGGTGCTGGCGCGTTCTGTTGCAGCGCTGCCTATAGGCGGACGGTATAGAGGGATTGATTTTCCGTTGTCCAACATTGTGAACAGCGGCATAAGAAATGTCGGCATCATTACGCAGAAAAATTATCAGTCTTTGATGGACCATGTGGGTTCTGGAAAGGAATGGGATTTAAGCCGAAAAAGAGACGGGCTTTTTATGCTGCCGCCATTTGACAATGCTGAGAATATGGCCATAAACCGTGGTATGTCTGATGCCATAAAAGGAAACATGTCCTATATCAAACGAACCTCACAGCCATTCTGTCTTTTGATGGGTGTCAGCAACATATATTCAACCACATACAACCACATGCTTAAAAAACATATTGAAAACAAGGCTGATATTACAATGTTATACAACGTTGAAAAACGGGAAATAGATGATAGCGGAGTCAGTCGTGATCTTCGTCTTTATACCGACGAAGACGGCTGGGTAACCGAGATGGACTATAATTTCAAGTATTCCAACTCGAATAAAATCAGCATGGACGTATTTCTTATACATAAAAGCCTGCTTGAATACCTGGTCGATCGTAGTGTGGCTCACGGCCATTATGATTTTATTAGTGATGTGGTTACAAAGAATGTACACAACCTCCGAATTCTCGCGCTTGAACATAAGGGCTATGTCGGGCGGCTAGATTCCATAAACGCGTATTACCAGCTCAATATGGATATGCTTCAAGATGAAGTTCAAAGGGATTTATTCTACACGGGCAATCCGATATACACAAAGATAAAGGACGAAGCGCCCGTGAAATACGGTCTTAATGCATCTGTGAAAAACAGTCTGCTTGCAAACGGATGTGTGATCGACGGCGAGGTGGAAGATAGCATGCTGTTCCGCGGCGTACATGTGGGCAAGGGTACAAAGATAAAGGGATGCATTATCATGCAGGAGACCGACATTGACAATCACTGTACGCTTGAACACGTCATTGCGGACAAGAACTGTCATATTCGCGAGGGTCGCCATCTTGCTGGAGATATTAATTACCCCAGCATCATACGCAAAGGATCGGTACTGTAATGATGAATGATATGCTGAAAAGTATTATGGACAATAAACATCTGGGGAAGCTGCCAAGTGTTCTCATGACAGCGGCGGAGTGCGCGCCGTTTGCAAAAACGGGGGGGCTCGCCGATGTAGTGGGTACGTTGTCGCACAAGCTTAAAGACTTGGGTTTTGATATTCGTTTGGCGCTCCCGTTTCACCGCGTGATAAAGGATCAACTGCGCGACAAAGTGAGGCATATTGCGAGTTTTTCGGTCGATCTTGGATGGCGCACGCAATATGTTGGTATCGAGTATTTCGATTGGGACGGCGTTCCTATTTACTTTATCGATAACGAGTATTATTTCGGGCATATGATATACCGCGGCGGCACATTTGAAGGCGAACAGTATGCATATTTCTGTCGTGCCGTTTTGGAAGCGCTGCACTTTGCCGACTTCATACCCGACATTATTCATGTGAACGATTGGCATACGGCAATAATACCGATGTTGATCAAAACGCAGTATCGGTCACGGCTGTTGAGAGACTGTAAAACAGTGCTCGCAATACACAGTCTTGGCTATCAGGGAAGGTTCGATTTTGGTTTTGCGTCCGAGCTTCTTTCAATTGACAGCCGGTATAATACGCCCGATTATTTCGAATATTACGGCGGCGTCAATTTCATGAAGGCCGGTATCGTGTTTGCAGACAAGCTTGTTACGGTGAGTCCCACGTATGCAGAAGAAATTAAAACACAATATTACGGCGAAGGTTTGGACGGCGTTTTAAACTCTCGCGCAAACGATCTTGTGGGCATATTAAACGGAATTGATACCAAGGTTTTCAACCCTGCAACGGATATGCTGATTGAGAAGCGGTATGATGAGAAAGCACTTGATGATAAGTTGGAGAACAAGAAAGCACTTATCGAGCAGCTTGGATTGAAAATTGATGCCAAAAAACCATTAATAGGTATGGTGACGCGGCTGACCAAGCAAAAAGGGATCGATCTTGTGATGCGTGTGATGAATGAAATCATGGAAGAAGGGGTTGGTTTTGTACTGTTGGGTACGGGCGAAGCTGAATACGAGAACTTTTTCCGAGATGCATGGCATGCTTATAGCGGCAAAGCAAACGGTATGATCATGTTTGATGAGGCGCTTGCGCACAGAATTTATGCCGGATGCGACTTTTTTTTGATGCCATCCAGTTTTGAACCATGTGGGTTGTCTCAGATTATCGCGCTGCGATACGGTACTCTGCCTATTGTTCGTGAAACAGGCGGCCTAAAAGATACGGTGAAGCCATATGATCAGAATTCAGGAGAGGGAGACGGCTTTTCTTTTATGAACTACAATGCACATGAGATGCTGGATACCATCCGCTATGCGATGCACATATATATGAATAAAGAAACATTTCTCTCATTACAGAAACACGCGATGGAAAAGGATTTAAGTTTCGATAAGAGCGCGCTTGCCTATGCATCTTTATATCTAGTGACGATTGATGAGAAAGATATGCAAAATTGACACGATTGGTAAGTTCGCATAGAATAACAAGAACAGCGGTTATGTTGGAGGAAGGTCGAATTGGCAAAGCAAGCCGTATCCCGAATTGAACAAATTAAGGATACCATAGAAGACAAGCTAAAACGCGAATACGGACGGACACTTAAAAATGCAACGGATGAAGAGATGTTTCAGGCTGTGGCACTGAGTGTACGCGATATGATGCTGGATAAATGGGTGAAGGCGGGCCAGGAAATTGCCGACAGGCAGCTGAAGCGGCTTTATTATCTTTCGGCAGAGTTTTTAACGGGACGCGCGCTTGTCAATAACATGATCAGTCTTGATGTACTGGACGATTACAAAGCTGTAATGAAAAAGATAGGCTATTCTTTTGATAAGCTTGAAGAGGAAGAAATTGAAGCAGGGCTTGGTAACGGGGGGCTTGGGCGTCTTGCCGCATGCTTTTTGGATTCGCTCTCCACAATCAACCTGCCTGTGGTCGGTCATGGTATTCGCTATGAATACGGTATTTTTCGCCAGCGCATTGTGAACGGTGAGCAGGTTGAAGAACCCGACGACTGGACAATAAAGGGCGATGTTTGGGAAATTGAACGACGTGAAGAACAGGCGGAAATTCGTTTTGAAGGCACTGTAGAAGAGATGTGGACAGATTCAGGGCTAACAGCAGTGCACAAAAACTATCAATCTGTTTTCGCGGTTCCTTACGATATGCCTATTATGGGCTATAAAAGCCGTATGCCTGCTACGCTTCGTTTGTGGCGTGCGGAGTGTCCGGCTTTGTTTGATCTGCATTCTTTTAACAAGGGCGACTATATGTGCATGATTCAGCAGCGTGAGCTGGCCGAATCTATTTCAAAGGTACTTTACCCCGAAGACGATCATGTCGCAGGGCGCTTGCTGCGGCTCAAGCAGTATTATTTTCTTGCGTCCGCAGCCATGCAGTGTATGGTACGCGATCATAAAAAACGCTACGGCGATGTTCTCTCATTGCCGGATAAGGTCGTGATACAGATAAACGATACGCATCCCGCGCTGGCGATACCTGAACTCATGCGTATACTCTTGGATGAAGAAGGCCTTGGGTGGGATGAAGCTTACGGTATTGTCAGCAGCGTTTTTAACTATACGAATCATACAGTGATGCAGGAAGCGCTGGAAGCGTGGCCTGAGCAGCTTTTCAAATCTTTGCTGCCACGCGTATATTCAATTATAAGCGCAATGAATGACCGCTTCAGCCACGAGCTCTGGCAGGCCTTCCCGGGAGAGTGGGATAAAATATCGCATATGTCCATCATCGCGTATGATGAGATTCGCATGGCGAACATGTGTATCGCCGTGTGCAGCGCGGTTAACGGTGTTTCCCAGTTGCATGGGAATATATTGAAAACGCAAACTTTCCGTGATTTTTATGTGATTAGTCCCGGGAAATTTACGGCGATAACAAATGGCATTACACAGCGTCGGTGGCTCGCTGTGTGCAATCCGTCACTGACAGAGCTTATCAGTGACTATATCGGTGATAGCTTTTTATTCGATTACCGTGAACTTGAACGGCTTAAGCCGTTTATCGATAATCAAAGTTTTTTAAACAGCTTTCATCAAATCAAGGCGCAGAACAAAGAAAGACTTGCGGAATATGTACTGAAAAATCAAGGCGTAAATATTAATCCGGAATTTTTGTTTGACGTACAGGCCAAACGGTTACATGAGTATAAACGACAGCTGTTAAAGGTGCTCCATATCCTTCATCTTTATAATCGGCTGACGCAGGACGAAACGTTTTCGCTGCCTGTTCCCGTGACATTTCTGTTTGCTGCAAAAGCTTCGCCCGGTTACCGCAAGGCCAAAGATATCATAAGACTGATTGGCGCCGTTGCCGATCTGGTAAACAACCATCCTCGAACAAAGAATTATTTGAAGGTAGTTTTTCTTGAAAACTATAATGTGTCTCTCGCAGAAGTGTTGATTCCCGCCGCGGATATCAGTGAGCAGATTTCCACGGCCGGACGCGAAGCGTCTGGCACGGGCAATATGAAATTTATGCTGAACGGGGCTGTTACACTGGGCACGATGGATGGAGCCAACGTCGAAATTCTCGAACAGGTCGGCAAGGAAAATATGTTCATTTTTGGTGCACTCGCAAAAGAAATTGCCAATATGGAGATGCGCAACTCGTATCAGCCAAAGGCTTTGTTTGACGCAAACAACGACATGCAAAGCGCGTTATCGCGCTTAATAGACGGTACGCTTCCTGTCAATGATCCGCACCGGTTTGACACTATTTACAACTCACTGCTTTATGGCGACTATGACAGAGCGGACAAATATTTTGTGCTCTATGATTTTGAAGCATATGGCAATATGTTTGAGACTGTACTAAAGACATATACCGAAAAGTACAATTGGACGAAAAAAGCCGCGATAAATACAGCATGCGCCGGCTTCTTCAGCGCAGACAGGACGGTAGACGAATACAACAAACGGATATGGCGGTTAATGCAATAAGGGGCAAAGGGGCTTAAAAATCCGATGCTGATCAATTACAGAAACGAAATGATGCATGATTCCACAATACAAAGCTATAGAGATCCTACGGGCGCAGTTGTTCAGGATCAATTGCTCACACTGCGTTTTAAAACGCGGCTCAATCAAGTCAGCAGTGTCTACGTTTGTCTGACTGGCGAGGGGTTTCATCAAGACATCATGATGACGCAGGACAACGGTTATTGGCGCGTTGACATTGAAGCGCCTTCTAATCCGGGTGTGTATTGGTACTACTTTAAAGTGAACACAGGACAAAAAAACGTATATTACGGTACGGAAGGAACGCGCAAGGGAGGGATTGGCTGTGCGTATACCGAGCCGCCGCCATCCTATCAACTCACGGTCTACAAAAAGGACTTTGACACGCCTGACTGGTTTAAAAAAAGTGTCATGTATCAGATATTTCCTGACCGCTTTAAACGAAGTGGTGAAGACATTGTAAAACAGGGGCTTGATTACCACCGTAAAAAGGGTCGATGTGTATACGAACATAAGAGTTGGAACGAAGAGCCGCTCTATAAACCTATACCTGGAAAAAAGCATTATAACCCGTGTGATTATTACGGCGGTACGATCAAGGGCATTGAAGAATCGCTAGATTATTTAAAAAGCCTTGGTGTAAGCGTGATATACCTGAATCCAATATTTGAATCGGCCTCCAATCACCGCTACAACACAGCGGATTATAAAAAAATCGATCCTGTGCTGGGGTCTAAGGACGATTTTCACTCTCTCTGCAAAAAAGCAGAGTCGCTTGGCATGCGCATCATGCTTGACGGCGTGTTTTCCCATACGGGTTCGGACAGCATCTATTTCAATCGTGAAAAAGCGTATGAAAACGAAGGGGCAGCTAACAGTCAAAATTCACCGTATTATCCCTGGTATACGTTTGAGCATTACCCCGAAAAATACAAAAGCTGGTGGGGCTTCGAATCGTTGCCCGAGGTCAACGAGCACAACCAAGACTGGCAGCGCTTTGTCATCACGGATGAAGACAGTGTGGTGCGACATTGGATACGAGAGGGATGCAGCGGTTATCGCCTCGACGTTGCCGATGAACTGCCTGATGATGTTCTGGAGCTTATTTATACAGCAGCGAAACAACAAAAACAAGATGCCGTCGTACTGGGCGAAGTTTGGGAAGATGCGACGACAAAATACAGCTATGGCTTGCATCGCAAGTATGCGTTGGGCGGTATGATGGATTCTGTAATGAATTATCCGCTGCGAAATGCGCTGATTTCGTTTTTTATGGGGCATACCAGCGCGCGTGATCTCAAAGAGTTTCTTATCGATCAAGCGGCGGCGTATCCAAAGCCCATGTATTATGCGCTGATGAACCTGCTATCATCACATGATATTGATCGTGTGCGAACGGCGCTGAGTACGCGAATTGATCCGCATACGCTAAGCCGTGAGCAGCAAGCAACGTTTCGACTGAGCAGTATCCAGAACAAAAAGGGGGCTGCGCGTCAGCGTCTTGCTTCTGTGCTTCAGTTTGCGCTGCCCGGCGTACCTTGCATTTATTACGGTGACGAAAAGGGCATGACAGGATTTCTTGATCCGTTCAATCGCCGCCCGCTTCATCAATCCGATTATGACCTGACGGGGCATTATCAGCAGATTTCGAGGCTGCGTTTGAGTGCAGACGCAATGTCGACAGGACATATCGCGTTTTTCTCACCCCATGAAGACTGTATCGGCATTCTTCGCTATGTGCTGGATGGAAAAGACGCGTTCGGATCACGAGCTGAAAATGGTATTTACTTTGTCGCTGTCAACCGTTCCGCAGAAAGCAGGCATGTGGTGTTTGATTTTTTAAGGAATACTGCGTTTATGACGCAGCAGCACCAATTGCAATTACAGCGTATATTGAACGGTGAAGTCGTTTGTCTGTTGAAAAATGAAAAATATCAGCTCAATGACGGGCTGCTGGAAATCAATATGCCGAGCGGAGATGCCGTTTGGCTCAAAATATATGAAAACATACAGGAGACATAAATGAATTATCAGAACACGTATAAACAATGGCTCGATTCTGTGAACGATGAAAGGCTTCGCGAAGAGCTGGAAAAAATCAAAGATGATGACACGCAGATAAAGGAACAATTTTTAAATGAACTGCCGTTTGGTACTGCCGGTTTGCGCGGCATTATCGGCGCGGGCATTGCGCGCATGAACAAGTATATCGTCGCGCGTGCCACGCAAGGGCTTTCGAGTTATTTAAAGTCGTCAGGACATGTGCAAAACGGCATGGTGATTGCTTATGATTCGCGTCTATATTCCAGGGAATTCGCTGAAGAAACAGCTTGTGTTTTTGCGGCAAACGGCATTAAAACGCGCCTTTTCAAGAAGCTGACAAGCGTGCCTGAGTTGTCTTTTGCTGTACGCTATTTTAAAGCGGACGGCGGCGTTGTGATTACTGCAAGCCACAATCCAAAGGAATATAACGGATACAAAGTGTATGCTTCATACGGCGGTCAGCTTGGTCCGGAGGAAAGCTTGGCGGTAACCGCATGTATACAAGAGGTGGATACGTTCAGTGGTATAAAAAGAATGAGCCTAAAGGAAGGCATCAGCAGCGGTCTCATTGAGGAAATCGGAGAAGAGATCGATGCGCGTTATTATGAGAAACTGCTCACTCTATGTAATAAAGATAAAGCGAAAGACTTGAAGGTCGTATATACGCCGCTACACGGTTCAGGGCTGCGCACTGTGATGAACGTATTGCCTGCGGCAGGCATCACAAACCTCACTGTGGTGGAGGAACAGCGTGAGCCAGACGGACGTTTTCCGACGATAAAATCGCCCAATCCAGAGGATCCCGGTGCGATGAAAATGGCCATTGACTTGGCTAAAAAGACGGGCGCTGATCTTGCGTTTGGCACAGATCCGGATGCGGACCGCATGGGTGCGGCAGTTAAGGACAAAGACGGTTCATACAAAATGCTTACCGGCAACCAAATAGCGTGTATTCTCATTGAATTCTTGCTGGAAAGAAGAAAGATGGAGGGTTGCCTGAAGCCGACCGATTACATCATTAAGTCTTTTGTGTCCACCACAATGGCGGACGCGATTGCAAAGCATTACGGTATTGTGTGCCATACTGTGTTGACGGGCTTCAGATTTATATCGGAAATCATCACGGACAACGAAAATACGAATGCCGAATTTATATTCGGGTTTGAGGAAAGCTACGGTTTTCTTGCCGGCACGTTTACGCGCGATAAGGACGGCGCACTCGGCGCATTGCTGCTGTGTAAGGCGGCTCAGCATTATCAGGCGCAAGGCAAGAGTTTGATCGAGGTGCTCAATTCGCTTTATGAGAAATACGGTTATTTTGCAGAAGGCGTTAAAAATATGGTGTTCGAAGGCTTAGATGGTATGGAAAAAATGAAGACTATCATGACAGGTCTTCGCGAAAAACCCATATCCGAAATCGGCGGTTTAAAAGTTCTTTATACGGAGGACTACCAGACGGGCCAGCGAAAGGATACAAAAGGAAAAATCGAAGCGCTTACGCTGCCCAGAACAAACGCTTTACGTTTTCTGATGGAAAACGGAGCTTGGGCTTGCATACGTCCTTCAGGTACGGAGCCAAAGATTAAAGCGTATTTCGCCGTATGTGCGCAGGATCAGCAACTGGCAAAAAAACAGCTTGCAGACATCGCTGCGTATTTTGACAGCTTGATTTAATGATACATCGCAGCCGTCCAACTTGGACGGCTGTCATTATAAATAGGTCCATACTTATCTACTTCTCGTGTTGACAAATAAGTGGATGTTTGTTAATATCAAATTAATAAAAGCGTTGATGGAGACAGGTCTGGCGTATATGACTTACAGAGAGTCGGTGGTTGGTGAAAACCGGCAGCATGGCGCAGGACGAATCCCTCCGGAGCTACGTGTCGAATTAAGTAGACATAGTCGGTTCATACCGTTATCGTATGGGGGCTTACTGGAGCCTTAGAGGTGGTCTTTGCATAAAGACAAGTTGAGTGGTACCGCGAAGTTGGAATAACAACTGCGTCTCTTCGTATATAAAGAGGAGAATGCGGTTTTTTTATTATCAGGAAAGGAAAAGGAAAAATGCAGCGTGTGATATCGTTTATCGTATCCAATCAGCCAGGCGTCCTGTCGCGTATTTCCGGTCTTATCAGCAGGCGAGGCTTTAATATTGAGAGCTTGACAGTCGGCGTCACGAGCAATCCCGCGCTTTCAAGAATCACAATCGTAATGTGTGCGGAAGACGCGGTGATTGAACAAGTGGTCAAACAGTTTGATAAGCTGCTTGATGTAAAAGCGATCAAGGAGATTCCCACAGAGGATGGCATTTTCCGTGAAATTGCCCTTGTCAAAATCAGCTCGTGCGGTGTCGATAAGAAAAAGCTTATGGCTGATATCGAATCGCGTGCCGGCATTGTGCTTGATATCGGCGAGAAGTGTCTCACTGTACAGATAAGCGGGACAATATCTTTTATAAATGAAAGCATCGATCTTTTCAAGAATTATTCCGTTGTAGAACTTGCACGAACAGGTATGGTTGCTTTGGAGATGGGTGATACGGAGCTTTATGACAGTAAGGCTGCCGCAATGCAAAAGATATAAAGCGTACTATATACATGAAAATTATTATATATCAAAGGAGATTAAAAGAAAGTGGCAAAATTGTATTATCAGTCTGATTGCAACAAAGAGTATCTTGCAGACAAAACTATCGCAGTTATCGGATTCGGGAGCCAGGGGCATGCGCACGCGCTTAATTTGCACGAATCCGGTCATAACGTCATTGTGGGTCTTTACGAAGGCAGCAAGTCTTGGAAAAAGGCCGAGGAGCAGGGCTTAAAAGTGGCAACGGCAGCGGAAGCAGCTAAGCAGGCAGACGTTATTGTGATTCTTGTTAATGACGAACTTCAACCGAAGATTTATGAAGAATCCGTTAAACCGAACCTTACAGAAGGCAAATATCTCATGTTCGCACACGGCTTTAATATTCATTTTGGACAGATTAAGCCTCCCGCAAACGTCGGCGTTTTCATGGTGGCACCAAAAGGCCCCGGACATACAGTGCGCAGTGAATATGTGGCGGGAAAAGGCGTGCCGTGTCTTATCGCGGTTGCGCAGGATCCCACCGGTGATACACTGAATGTCGGTCTTGCTTATGCCGAGGGCATCGGTGGCGCTCGCTCGGGCATTCTTGCCACAACATTCCGCGAAGAAACGGAAACCGACCTGTTCGGTGAACAGGCAGTGCTATGCGGTGGCGTGGCCGAGCTTATGAAAGCTGGTTTCGATACGCTCGTGGAAGCGGGTTACGAGCCGGAAAGCGCTTATTTTGAATGCATCCATGAAATGAAGCTCATCGTGGATATGATTAACAAAGGCGGACTGTCATACATGCGATATTCAATAAGCGATACGGCTGAATTCGGCGACTATTCTATTGGACGCCGCATTATTACAGACGAAACGCGAATGGAAATGAAGAAGGTATTAAAGGAGATACAGGAGGGCGTGTTTGCAAGCCGTTGGATTTCCGAAAACAAATCAGGACGGCCTGGATTCATATCCAGACGGCGCATTGAAAGAGAGCTGCCGGTCGAAAAGGTGGGCAAGGAGCTTCGCAAAATGATGCCTTGGCAGGATGAGCCGGAGTTTTAGGAAACAACGTTTCCGATACGCCCCATAAAAGGAGCAGAATTATGAGTAGCAACGTAGAAATATTCGATTCCACGCTGCGTGACGGTGCGCAGGCGCGTGGCATCAATTATTCGCTGTCCGACAAGCTTCAGATGCTAAAATTGCTGGACAGTCTGGGTGTTGATTATATAGAGGCAGGAAATCCTGCCTCTAATCCTAAAGAGCGGCAGTTTTTTGAGGAAGCCGTGAAGGTTCAGTTAAACCATGCAAAGCTGGTGGCTTTCGGCAGCACACGTCGAAAGAATACGTCCGCAGAGGAAGATTTCGGCGTTAAAGCGCTGATGGATGCGGGAACGGATGCAGTCGCTGTATTCGGCAAGGCATGGGATCTGCATGTCACAGAAGTGATTGGCACAACGCTGGAAGAAAACTTAGCGATGATTTATGACACGTTGAAATTTCTTAAGGACAGCGGTAAAGAGGTCATATTTGATGCGGAGCATTTTTTTGATGGGTACAAAGCCAACCCTGCTTACGCTATTGATGTGCTGAAGAAGGCTTGTCAGGCGGGCGCGGATACGATTGTACTATGCGATACCAATGGCGGCATCATGCTGCACGAATTGAAAGCAGCTGTGCAGGCGTCGCTTTATGCTGTGGATAAAAAGCTTGGTATCCATGCTCATAACGATGTCGACCTAGCGGTGGCTAATACTATCATAGCGGTTCAGATGGGTGCCTGCCACGTTCAGGGTACACTTCTCGGATATGGTGAGCGCAGCGGCAACGCGAGGCTTTCGTCTATCATCCCTAATTTGCAGCTTAAGCTTGGTTATGACTGCATTGGCGATAATATCAAAAAACTATATGCGGTGGCGCGTGAAGCGGCTGAAATTACCAATCTGCCTTTTGATGAAACACTGCCGTATGTGGGGCGCAATGCTTTCGCTCACAAGGGCGGCATGCATATTGACGGACTTTGCAAAGCGAAAGGGTCCTTTGAGCACATGGAACCAACAATTGTTGGCAACAGCCGCGAATTCCTTCTGTCTGAGGTCGCGGGCAAAACCGCAATGGCTGAAAAGCTTAAAGACATTTTCCCGGATGTGGCTGAGAATAAGCAAGAAGTCTCGCGTCTCATGGAAATGATTAAAGAGATGGAAAGCGAAGGTTACAGCTACGAGGGCGCGGAAAGCAGTTTCAAGCTGTTCGTGATGAAGGAGCTTGGGCTGCATCAGTCCAAATTCTCACTTGTGCATTTCAAGGTGAGCGATGAACCGACGCATGAGAATACGTTTGGCGCATACGCTGTGGTGAAGGTGCATGTGGACGGTGAAAACCGTATGGCGGCAGCAGAGGGCAACGGCCCCGTTAATGCGCTCGATAAAGCGTTGAGAGAGGCGCTGGGTGCATTCTTCCCGAAACTTAAGGAAGTGATGCTGACGGACTACAAGGTGCGTGTGCTTGATACGGGAGCCGCGACGGCGGCAAAAGTGCGCGTTGTTATCGAATCCAGTAACGGGGAGCATTTCTGGCGCACAATGGGCGTTTCCACAGACGTTATTGAGGCGAGCTTGTTCGCCCTTATCGATTCGATTGATTATCTGCTGCTTGATTCATAACGTCTTGGCAGCTTTGAAAGTATAAAGAGGTATTACTATGGAAAAAAGGATTGCAGTGATATCGGGCGACGGGATCGGCCCGGAAGTGATAGAGGAAACACTCCGTGTTCTGGAGCATGCCACCATGAATTCAGGGCTTACTCTTAATTATACACATTATCTCGCGGGCGGCTGTGCGATAGACAGCAAGGGCAGGCCGTTGCCTGAGGAGACGCTGAGAGGCGCTCAGGAAAGTGACGCTGTGCTGCTGGGCGCAGTCGGCGGTTTCAAATGGGATACGCTTCCGTCTGATATGCGGCCAGAAAACGCTTTGCTCGATTTACGTGCAGGCTTGGGGCTGTTCGCGAATGTACGACCGGCAGTGTTGTATAATGAACTGGCCTCGGCGTGCCCTTTAAAACCTTCTCTCACTGAAAATGGTCTTGATATCATTGTGATTCGCGAGCTCACAGGAGGCCTGTACTTTGGCAAAAAAGAGCGCGGGGAAGACTGGGCATATGATACAATGCGATACAGTGAACCAGAGGTTCGCCGGATTGCGCAAGTGGCGATGAAAACGGCAATGGGCCGAAAAAAACAGGTAGTCAGCGTTGATAAGGCCAACATACTGGAATCTTCAAGATTGTGGCGAAGTGTGGTGAATGAGGTGGCAAAGGAATATCCCGATATTACACTTTCGCATATGTATGTGGATAATGCGGCCATGCAACTGGTGCGGTATCCAAAGCAGTTTGATGTCATTGTGACGGAAAATATGTTTGGTGATATCCTTTCGGATGAAGCCGCTATGATTACCGGAAGCATCGGTATGTTGCCGTCAGCGAGCCTTGGATCATCAAAGCTTGGTATGTATGAGCCTGTTCACGGCAGTGCGCCTGATATAGCGGGGCAGGGGATTGCCAATCCGCTTGCCACCATCCTTTCGGCGGCGATGATGCTTCGCCATTCGCTTGACCGTGATGACATAGCAAAGAGTATCGAAAAGGCAGTTAGCCTTGCGCTGGAAAGCGGCGCACGTACGAAGGATATCGCGCTTGCGAATGAGAAATCAGTATCGACCACAGAGATGGCGAACACTGTGATTGGATTTTTGGAGGCCTGAAATGATTAGTGATAGTGTAAAAAAAGGCGCGGACAGAGCACCGCACCGGTCTTTGTTTAAATCGATGGGTTACACGGACGAGGAGATATCGCGCCCGCTTGTGGGCATTATCAGCGCAAAAAGTGAGATTGTTCCCGGACATATTCATCTTGACAAAATTGCGGATGCCGTGGCAAATGGTGTTCGTATGGCGGGCGGTACGCCTATTATGGTGCCCTCTATCGGCGTTTGCGACGGTATTGCGATGGGGCATGCAGGCATGCGTTATTCGCTCGCGTCGCGTGAGCTTATCGCGGATTCTATTGAGTCAATGGTTATGGCTCACGGTTTTGATGCCATTGCATTTGTACCTAACTGTGACAAAATCGTTCCAGGCATGCTCATGGCTGCTGCACGCGTCAACAGACCTGCGATATTCGTATCTGGCGGCCCGATGCTGCCCGGAAAAGACTTGGAAGGCGTTGACGCGAGCCTGACCACGATATTTGAAGCAGTGGGAGCATACAGTGCCGGCAAGCTGGGTATGGAAGACCTTGATAAGCTTGAAGATTCCGTCTGCCCGGGCTGCGGTTCGTGTTCCGGTATGTTTACGGCAAACAGCATGAATTGCCTCACGGAAGCGCTTGGCATGGCAATGAAAGGTAACGGAACGATACCCGCTGTCCACGCGGCGCGTATCCGCTTCGCAAAGCAAAGCGGCATTCAGCTTATGAAGCTGTTGGATATGAATCTCTGCCCGCTTGATATCATGACGCTGGACGCATTCGAGAACGGATTGTCATTGGATATGGCGCTTGGATGTTCCACAAACTCTGTGCTTCATCTGCCGGCCATCGCAAACGAATGCGGTATCAAGCTGAGCCTTGATCTTGTGGATGAAATCAGCAAGAGAACGCCGAACCTTTGTAAGCTGGCACCCGCAAGCCGCATACATATTGTCGATTTGCACGTGGCAGGCGGCGTATACGCGGTGCTCGGTGAGTTGAATAAGAATGGGCTCATTAAAGCAGAATCAAAGTGTGTGGCAGGCACGACAATCGGCGAAGCTGTAAAAAACGCGGTTATACTCGACCCGAAAGTGATAAAGAGCTTTGATGCGCCATATTCGATCCAGGGCGGTATTGCGGTGCTGCGCGGTAATATTGCGCCGAACGGTTCCGTGGTCAAGCAATCTGCCGTCGCACCGGAAATGATGGTGCACAGCGGCCCTGCCCGCGTATTCGACAGTGAGGAATCGGCGATTAAGGCAATATACGATGGCAAGATCAAAGACGGCGACGTGGTCGTCATTCGGTATGAAGGACCTTCGGGAGGTCCGGGTATGCGTGAAATGCTTGGGCCCACATCTGCGCTTGCGGGCATGGGGATGGATAAGACTGTGGCGCTCATCACAGACGGTCGTTTCAGCGGCGCGACAAGAGGAGCGGCTATCGGGCATGTGTCTCCGGAAGCTCAGGCAGGCGGTGTTATCGCGGTGATCGAAGAGGGTGACACAATAGAAATCGACATACCTGCGCGCAAGTTATCGCTTAGCGTCGATCAAAAAATAATCGACGAAAGGCTTAGCAGCCTTAAGGAACGTGAGCTTAGTGTAAAAAGCGGATGGCTTTACCGATACGCGAGGATGGTATCCTCTGCGGATAAGGGCGCAATTCTGCAATAAGGGAGGATTGTTTTATGCAAATGACAGGCGTACAGATCATCATGGAGTGTTTGAAGCGTGAGAACGTGGATACCGTTTTCGGTTATCCGGGCGGTAAAGTTATCAAGCTTTATGACGCTTTGTATGATGAAAGATCGACGATTAAGCATATTGAAACGGCGCATGAGCAAGGTGCTTCCCACGCGGCGGACGGATACGCGCGTGCGACCGGCAAAGTGGGCGTCTGTATTGCGACGTCCGGCCCCGGCTGCACGAATCTCGTGACGGGACTGGCCACGGCATATATGGATTCTATCCCGATGGTCGCCATCACGGGCAACGTGCCCGCGAGTCTGCTTGGTACCGATAGCTTTCAAGAAGTGGATATCATGGGTGTATCGATGCCCATCACCAAGCATAACTATCAGATCAAGGATGTCACGCGCATTTCTGATGTGTTCAGAGAAGCGTTTGCGTTCGCGCGTTGCGGTCGTCCTGGGCCAGTGCTCATCGATATCACGAGCGATCTTTTTGCGCAAACATGTGAGTACAACCCGCCGGAAGAAGACTGCGTGATTCCCTGCAAATATACGGATGTACCAACCGAAACGATCAAAGAGCTTGCGGAGAAGGCACAAAGGCCTGTTATCCTCGCGGGCGGCGGCGTGGTGCTGTCCGGTGCTGGGGATGAGTTGTTTGAGCTTGCAGAGCGTCTCGACGCACCTGT
Source organism: Clostridia bacterium (assembly GCA_003249555.1). Lineage (GTDB taxonomy): Bacteria > Bacillota > Clostridia > Christensenellales > SZUA-584 > SZUA-584. The sequence goes on from QKIQ01000030.1 coordinate 35,794, forward strand.
GGCGAGCACTTTGATGGGTGTCAGCGCGTTCCCATCAAAGCATCCGCTTTATATGGGGCTCGTGGGTATGCATGGCACAAAGGCCAGCAATATGGCATTTCAGAACTGCGATTTACTCATTGTGCTGGGTGCGCGATTCAGCGACCGCGTAACAGGCGATGTGAGCAAATTTGCTTCGCACGCAAAGATTATCCAGATCGATATTGACGCATCAGAGGTCAATAAAAATATACCCACGTATGTTCATGTGATTCAGGATATCAAGGCGGCCTTGCGTATTCTTAATCCCAAGATGCCTGAAAAAAAGCATCCTGATTGGGTAAAGAGCGTGAATGAATGGAAGACAGAGAACGAAGCGCATATTCCGAAAGATCACCTGCCTAAGCAGATCATGGAGGCTATTGACGAAAGCCTTGGCGAAGACACGGTGATCGTGACGGATGTGGGTCAGCATCAGATGTGGACAGCGCAGTATTATCCGTTTAAGAAGCACAACAAGTTCCTGACATCGGGCGGACTTGGCACGATGGGATACGGTCTCGGTGCCGCGATCGGTGCGCAGGTGGCAAACCCAGAAAAGAAAGTGCTGCATATCACGGGTGACGGGTGTCTGCGCATGAACCTCAATGAGATGGCCACGACGATACGATATGGCTTGCCTGTTGTCACAATATTGTTTGATAACAATACGCTCGGCATGGTGCGTCAGTGGCAGACGCTGTTCTTCGACAAGCGTTATGCCGAAACCACACTGCCGCCGATGGATTTTTGCGCCATCGCGCGCGGATTTGGGTATTTCGCGCAAAGAATAGATAACGCGGAAGGCTTTAGGCAGGCGCTGCAGGCCGCGCTTGCTCATAACGGGCCGTCGCTTATCCATTGCGTGATCGATCAGGATACCATGGTGCTGCCTATGGTGGCACCCGGCGCGTCGATCGACAAGATCGTCATGAGCATATCGTAAAGAATAAGAAATGCAAAAGGAGCCTCTTGTCCGGGCTCCTTTTCTTTGCCATTAATTAATAGATATCAATTGTAACAGGCAACGATGATGTTTGTATGGCGTTATTTTACTAACTTTGCACCTTCGTCAAACGCTTTTTCGTTGATGGGAATCAAATGTGCTTTGCCTTTTCCCAGCACATATTCCACCGCTTCAATCACACTTTTTTTGGTGACCGCGTCGGAAGAAGCCACATAAGCACCCAGCATAACCACATTGGCCACGCGCGAGTTGCCGAGCTGCGCGGCAATATCGTTGACAGGAACATAATGCACTTCGATATCGGTGCGTGTTGCTTTTTTATCTATCAGCGAAGAGTTGATAAATAGCTTGCCGCCCGGCTTCAATGCGCTTTCAAACTTGTCAAGCGATGGCTTGTTCATCACGATCACCGCGTCGGCTTCCGTAACAACGGGGGAACCAACAGGCTCGTCTGAGACGATGACACTGCAGTTCGCTGTGCCGCCGCGCATCTCGGGCCCGTAAGACGGCAACCAAGACACGTTTTTATCCTCAATCATGCCGGCATATGCTGTCAGCTGTCCCATAAGAAGAACGCCCTGTCCGCCAAAGCCCGCCATGATGATTTCGCTTATCATATTATTTCGCCTCCTTAAAAACGCCTAGCGGATAATATGGGATCATGTTTTCCTTGAGCCACTTGATCGCTTCAACGGGGGAGAGGCCCCAGTTTGTCGGGCAGGTAGAAAGGATTTCGACGAGGGAAAAGCCTTTGCCGGACATTTGTGTTTCAAACGCTTTTTTGATGGCCTTTTTGGCTTTGTTAATATTGGGTACGTCATGCAAAGACACGCGCTCGATATATGCCGCGCCGTCCAGCGTGGAAAGCATTTCAGATACGCGCACGGGATAGCCGCAATGGCTTGCATCGCGTCCAAAAGGTGATGTCGTTGTCTTTTGACCCACAAGTGTTGTTGGCGCCATTTGACCGCCTGTCATGCCGTATATCGCGTTGTTGATAAACACCGCGGTGATTTTCTCGCCGCGTGCAGCGGCATGAACGATCTCCGCCGCACCGATGGAAGCGAGATCGCCGTCTCCCTGATAAGTAAAAACAAGGTTCTCGGGATGTACGCGCTTGGCACCTGTGGCCACTGCAGGTGCACGGCCATGTGCCGCTTCGTACATATCTATATCAAGATATTTGTATGCAAATACTGCGCAGCCCACAGGGGCCACGCCAATGGCTTTTTCTTTTAATTCCAATTCTTCAATACACTCGGCGACAAGACGGTGCGCAATGCCGTGGGTACAGCCGGGGCAATAATGAAAAGGAACGTCGCGGAGTAAAGGCGTTTTTTTGAATACCACAGCCATGCTACATTCCCTCCTTAATCTCTTTTAATTTCTCTATAATTTGATTCGGTGTGGGGATAACACCGCCCGTTGTGCCAAAGAAGGAAACCGGACGTGCCCCGTTTACAGCAAGACGAACGTCTTCCACCATTTGCCCTGTGCTCATTTCCACAGTCAGAAAGGCTTTTACCTGTTTGGCTGCTTCTCTAATCGGCTGCGATGGGAACGGCCAGATCGTAATAGGACGAATGAGCCCTGCTTTGATACCCAATTCTTTACGCGCATTTGTGATGGCGTTGCGCGCAATGCGAGACGTGGTGCCGTAGGCCACGATGCAAATATCAGCATCATCCATCATGAATTGCTCGTACTGTGTCTCGTTCTTTTCAATCTCACGGTATACACCTTGCATCCGTTTATTCACAGCGCTCATCTCTTCCGCTTCAATGTAAAGCGAATTGATGATGGCGCGCTCTCTTGTGCCGTCATATCCTTTGGCCGCCCATGTTTTCTCAGGCAACTGGCGCTTTTTGGGCTGCTTGAATTCGACAGGCTCCATCATCTGGCCGATCATGCCGTCACCAAGAACAAGCGCAGGCACACGGTAATAATCGGATGCTTCAAACGCTTCCATCACACAATCTGCCGCTTCCTGTACGGACGATGGCGCGTAAACGATGAGACGGTAATCACCGTGGCCACCGCCTTTAACAGACTGGAAATAATCACCTTGGGAAGGTAATATGCCGCCAAGCCCTGGCCCGCTGCGAACCATATTGACGATCACGCAGGGCAGCTCCGCACACGCGATATAGCTGATACCTTCCTGCTTTAAGCTGATGCCGGGTGATGAAGATGATGTCATCACGCGCGCGCCCGCACCGGCCGCACCGTAAACCATGTTGATCGCGGACACCTCGGATTCGGCCTGTAAAAATGTGCCGCCAACCTCCGGCATACGCCGAGACATGTACTCTGGAATTTGATTCTGAGGCGTAATCGGGTATCCGAAAAAGTAACGGCATCCTGCCTGAATAGCCGCTTCTGCGATCGCCTCATTGCCTTTCATTAAAATTCTTGCCATTATTAAGCCACCTTGTCAATATTGTTAAGCCGATCAGGCTCTCTATTTCTCTACGGTCAACACAAAGTCCGGGCACATTTTTGCGCAGTTTGCGCACCCGATACATAAAGACATATCCGTGATTTCGACGGGATTATAGCCTTTTGCGTTGATGCTTGTCTGAGAAAGAACAACGATGTTTTTGGGACACACCGTTACGCACAGCCCGCAGCCTTTGCAGGCATCTTTGTCTATTATCACTTTTGCCACAGTTTTTCCCCTTTATGCCTTAAAATTATTTTTAACGATACCACATAAAAGTGAAAAAAGTCAATGGCTCATACTATATGTAGATATGTCATTTAGAAAGGATGTGCATTGTTCACGAATGCTTCACACCTTAAACAGTTGATTAAGCATGTGCCAAGTGGTAGAATGATACAGTATTTGCTGCTGATAAAGCCAGTGATGCAATTCAATCGTTTTTTACGATGAGAAGGGAATACTATGGGTCTTTTAAAAAATGTGATTGCCGGCAGCAACGACTCCCGGCTAAAGAAAATACGCAAGATTGCGGATGCGGTGGAAGCGCTGGAAAGCCAATTTAAGTCGCTCAGTGACAGCGAGCTTACCGCAAAAACCGCTGAATTTAAAGAACGTTATGCCAAAGGTGAAAGCCTTGATGACATGCTTCCAGAAGTGTTTGCTCAGGTAAGAGAAGCATCCAGCCGTGTGCTTGGAATGCGGCACTTTAATGTACAGCTTATCGGCGGTATTGTGCTGCATCAGGGGCGCATCGCCGAAATGAAAACAGGCGAAGGAAAAACGCTTGCCGCCACGCTGGCCGTTTGCCTCAACGCCCTCACTGGCAAGGGCGTTCATGTGATAACAGTAAATGATTACCTCGCAAAGAGAGACTCTGAATGGATGGGCAAGCTGTATTCCTTCCTTGGTTTCACCGTAGGGCTTGTTATTCACGAAGTTTCGCCTGAGGAACGGCGAAATGCATATCGCTGCGACATCGTATACGGCACCAACAACGAGTTTGGATTCGATTACCTTCGCGACAATATGGTGGTGCGCAAGGAACGCATGGTACAGCGTGATCTGTATTTTGCCGTTGTCGACGAGGTAGACAGCATACTCATAGACGAAGCGAGGACGCCTCTTATTATTTCCGGCGCCGGTGAAAAGAGCACCGACATGTATACGACAGTTGATCGTTTTGTTCGCCAGCTCAAAGAAGAGTTGGATTTTACGATTGACGAAAAACTAAAAGCCATTAATTTAACCGAACTTGGCGTCGGCAAGTGTGAAAAAGCATTTGGGGTTGAGAACCTTTCGGATATCGAAAACACAGAGCTTTACCACCATATCAATCAGGCACTTAAAGCCAACAACCTCATGAAACGCGATATCGACTATGTCGTGAAAGACGGGCAAGTTGTGATTGTGGACGAGTTTACCGGGCGTCTGATGGTGGGACGCCGCTATTCTGAGGGGCTTCACCAGGCAATTGAAGCCAAGGAAAACGTGAAGGTAGAGCGCGAAACACGCACGCTGGCAACCATCACTTTCCAGAACTATTTCCGTATGTACGACAAGCTTTCGGGCATGACAGGTACGGCGAAAACGGAAGAGGATGAATTTCAGGGCATTTACAACCTCGACGTTGTGCAGATACCCACAAACAAACCAATGATTCGCGAAGACATGAACGACGTGATCTACGCGACGGAAGAAGGCAAATTCCGCGCTGTCGTTGAGGAAATTAAGCGTGTTCATGAAACGGGACGGCCTGTATTGGTTGGCACAGTGTCGGTGGAAAAATCCGAACGGCTGTCTGGTATGCTCGTTAGAACGGGTGTAAAGCACAATGTTTTGAATGCAAAAAATCACGAGAAAGAAGCGCTAATTGTAGCGCAGGCGGGCAAAAAAGGTGCTGTGACGATTGCAACAAACATGGCAGGCCGAGGTACCGATATCATACTCGGAGGCAACCCGGATTTTTCTGCGCGTGCGGATATGCGCCTCGAAGACTTTACTGATGAATTGATAGAGCAGGCTGTGGGGCATGCGCCGACGGATAATGAGGACATTAAAAGATCACGCAAGCGTTATGCCGAACTGCTTGATAAACACAAAAAATCTATGCAGCCGGAGCATGATGAAGTCGTTCGTTTGGGCGGTTTGCATATCGTTGGTACAGAGCGGCATGAATCACGCCGCATAGACAACCAGCTCAGAGGCCGTTCCGGTCGCCAGGGCGATCCCGGATCATCGGTGTTCTTTATATCTTTGTCAGACGATTTGATGCGTCTTTTTGGCGGCGAACGTGTGCAAGGCATCATGAGCGCAGTCAGCAAAAGCGACGATATTCCGATCGCTGCCGGTCTGTTAACTCGTCAGATTGAATCCGCGCAAAAGCGCATTGAAGCGCGCAATTATGAGATAAGAAAGAACGTGCTGCAATATGACGATGTCATGAATAAGCAGCGAGAGCTTATTTACTCTCAACGGCGCGCTGTACTTACGGGCGAAGATATGCGCGAAAATGTTGTTAATATGCTTGACGGGCTAGTGGGCGAAATGGTGGCGGTTTATTGTCCGGCCAATATTTTTCCAGAGGAATGGGACATCGACGGCTTAACGGAGTACTTGAACAAGGTATTCCTGCCAAGGGGAATGACGCTTTTTAAAGCTGAAGAGATCGAAGAATTAACACCCGAGAAGGCAAAGCAAGGCATACTTAAAACTGCGCTCGAATTGTATAAGCAAAAAGAAGACGAAATTGAATCAGGCGGGCAGAGTATGCGCGAAATCGAGCGCATTATACTGCTGCGCGTGGTGGATGAAAAATGGATGGCGCATATTGACGCGATGGATCAGCTGCGGCAGGGCATCGGTCTTCGCGCCTATGGTCAGCGCGACCCCATCATCGAATATCGCAACGAGGGATTTGACATGTTTGAAGAGATGGTACGTGAGATCCAGCAGGATACGCTGACAATGCTTTTCCATGTGAAACTGACGTCTAAACCGCAACAGCGTGAAGCGCCCAAAGCGGTAGAACCGCCGAAGAAAGTGCTGGACGCCAGCGGCAACAAGGTCGGACGCAATTCGCCGTGTCCATGCGGCAGCGGCAAAAAATACAAAAACTGCTGCGGACAGGAGCAGTAAGAGGGAACTATGCTGACAATAGATGAAGCCAAACAGGCATTGACAGAAATAAAAACACTTGCCAAAGAAACCGAAACAGCTCTTGGGATTGACACGCTGAAAAATGAATTGAGTGAACTGCAATCACAGATGGAAGCACCCGGTTTCTGGGATGATATTAAAGAAGCACATAAGGTTAATAAAAAGGTGAAACCCATAGAAGACAAACTGGAGCAATTCGGAAAGCTCACGCAAAGGCTGGATGACGCATCTGTGATGCTGGAGCTTGTGGAAGAATCAGGCGATGACGATATGGCGGAAGAGCTTTCAAACGAATTGGCGTCTTTAAGAAAAGATGTATCAGAACTTCGATTAAAGGCGCTGCTGCGAGGCGAATATGATTCCAATGGTGCGATACTTTCGCTGCATGCCGGTGCGGGTGGTACCGAAGCGCAGGACTGGGTGGAAATGCTTTACCGCATGTACACTCGCTGGTCTGAACGTAAAAAGTATACGGTTCGTGTGCTCGATTTTCTTGCCGGAGATGAGGCAGGCGTAAAGAGCGTGACGTTCGAAGTCATCGGGCTGAACGCTTACGGTTACTTGAAAGCGGAAAAGGGTGTGCACAGGCTTGTGCGCATATCGCCTTTCGATTCATCCGCAAGACGGCATACGTCGTTCGCGTCGCTTGATGTGATGCCGGATCTGGAGGATGACGACGCGGATATCGACATCAATCCGGATGACCTGCGCGTGGATACGTATCGTTCCTCGGGTGCGGGCGGTCAGCATGTCAACAAAACGGAATCTGCCATACGCATCACGCATTTGCCCTCGGGTATCGTAGTGCAGTGTCAGAACGAACGCTCCCAAATTCAAAACAGGGAGACCGCGATGCGCATGCTTAAATCGAAACTCATTGAAAAGCGTGAAAGCGAAAAAATGAAGGAAATACAAGAAATCAAAGGCGAGATGAAAAAGATAGAATGGGGCAGCCAAATCCGTTCATATGTATTCCATCCATACAGTATGGTCAAAGATCACCGCACAGGCGAAGAAACAGGCAACGTGGCCGCAGTGATGGACGGTGAACTGAACGCATTTATTAACGCTTATCTGGCGAGTTCTTAATAATGTATACTGCGGTTATTTTTTATTTTAGCGGAACGGGCAATACATGGTGGGTTGCAGACAAAATCAAGCGGCAGCTGGACGCAAAGAATATCAACGCGTCTGCCGTGTCGATTGATACGCTGACGCCCAAGAAAGCAGATTGGTGGATTAAAACTGCCGATCTTGTTATGTTGGGTTGGCCTGTTTACGGTTCGGATCTGCCGGAGCCTGTTAAACGCTTCATCGATGCTTTGCCGAAATCGGAAAAGGGAAAGCATGTCCATGTGTTTTGCACGCAGATGGGCTTTTCGGGAGACGGCGCATATGTGGCACATAAACGGCTCAAAGGTAAGAGGCTTATCATTGATACGGCTGATCATTTTATAATGCCATCCAATTTGAGCATGTCCCATGGTTTTTTTGCTACACCTGACGAACATAAGATTAAGCGCATCGTAGGCAGTGCTGAAAAGCACGTGGAACAATATGTTGAGCGGCTGCTATCGGGCCGTGTACGGATTAAAGGACGATATAGCTGTATTCTTGGCATACTGCAGCGCTGGCCTTACCGTTTGTATCGAAAAAAAGCGCGCAATTTGGTGGGCGTAGATGCATCGAGGTGTACACGTTGCGGTTTATGTGCAGAACTTTGTCCGATGAATAATATCACCATCAAAGACATACCGGAGTTTGCGGGAAATTGCGCACAGTGTCTGCGATGTTATTCGTTTTGTCCAACAAGCGCCATAACATATTATGGTCATGTTCGCGATGAAAAAAAACACGGCAAACCCTATTTTGTGCCCGATAAGCATTTCACACCCTCTTCGTTAATCAAATAGAGTTTTATTACAAAAAGTATACATCACTATACAGTGGCATATATTTTAGTGAGCCATCTCATGCAAAGGAGTGTTGTCATGTATATTGAAGAGCAAAGAGAAAGACCCGTTAATAAAGCGCCTCACAAGGTTGTTATTGATTCGCGGGAAAAGATCATTATCACGGCTGTGGAAGACGTCGATAGTTTCAATGAGGTTGAAGTTATACTGCTTACCAATCATGGTTTTATCACAATCACTGGAGAAGACCTGCACATCAATAAACTGAATCTTGACGATGGGCAGCTTGTGGTGGAAGGAAAGATTCAAAGCGTCGATTATGCTGACCACGAGGAAGAACGAACGAAACGCGGCGTTTTTTCCAAGATGTTTAGGTAAGTGCAGCATGGAAACGACGGTGCCTCAAATCTATATATTCCTAATCACGTTATACGGCGGCATGATAGCCGGGTTCGCTTATGACGTTTACAGGGGGATACGCAGGTCTTTTAAGACAGGCAGATGGGTAACGGCATTGCTCGATACCATGTTCATCATCACACTTGGGGCGATTGTCGTGGCTGTTATGTATGCTGCTAATGCGGGCGAGCTTCGGCTTTATACGTTTGTCGGATTTGTGCTGGGATTTGCGCTATACATGGCTGGAGTATCGCCTTTCTTATCCTTTTTAGCGAAGAAACTAAGAAAATGGCTCTCTAAAAACAAAGATAATAATAAATAAGGTTATTTTGGAATATCCATAGGAGTCGTTTGTTTTTTGTCGAAATAAATAATGATGTTTAAGCATGCAATAAATGGTTTATTAACCGATAAAGAGATGAAATATCATCCAGGTCATTTTGTGAGGGCATATGAAAAAGCGAAAAGTGAAATTTAGGTTCAAGCTGATGCTGTTGGCCTTTTTTCTGGTTTATGTGGGGGTATCTATCTATATTCAGCAGACGAATATCAACACATTGCTAGATGAGCAGAAGGTTTTAAACGAGCAATATGAGCAAACGAAATTAGAAAAAGACCGACTTGAACACAAAAACGAATATATGAACACAAAGGACTACGTGGAAAACGAAGCCCGTGAGAAATTTGGTTTTGTGTATAAAAACGAGTATGTCCTTTCACCTGATGAGGATAATACAGATGAGATTAAGGACAATGAAGATAAGCAATAAAACAAGCATAGATTTAATGGTTGTTAACTCATTCGTTTGAATGAGTTTTTTATATATTGTTCTAGGATGCATCATTTACGGGATTGAATACTTGGGCTTTGCCTTGCTGACTTCTCAGATAAGCGTTATCATAGAAAAAAATATAAATTTGGCATCATTAAGGAGGATACTCAAAATGAAACGTTATGCAGTGGTGGATATTGGGACAAACTCAGCAAGGCTTATGATTGCTCATGTTGAGTATGGAAGAATTGTCACGGATTATAAAACGCTGCGTCTCATACGTGTGGGCGAGGGAATGGTCGGCAAAAAAATGATTATACAATCTGCCATGGAGCGCACAAAGCAAGCTTTGCAGGAATATAAAAAGATAAGCAAAGAATATGGTGTAAATAAAAACGATTTTTTTGCTTTTGCAACAAGCGCTGTACGTGACGCGAATAATAAAGAAGCGTTCTGTCTTTTTTTGAAGAACGAATGTGATATCAACATAGATATTATATCAGGCGACAAAGAAGCGCTTCTGGGTTTTGCAGGATGCATAGACGGCAAAGGTGCTATGTTTGATATTGGCGGAGGCAGCACAGAGGTGATGCAAGGCAGTTTAAGCGACGTGCGTTTTGCTCATAGCTTTCGCATCGGAACAGTTCGTATGTTGCAGATGTTCCCAAGCGGCGATGACGCCGATCCCGACGCTTTTAAAAAGGCACATGCGCTTGCCGCCAAAACATTTGCCCAAGTACCGGATGCGGGCAATAAGTTTTATACGGGTATTGGGGGTACAGCAACGGCATTGGCCGCATTGGATCTTGGTTTGACTGAATATATATCAGAGCGCGTACAAGGCCATATAATTACGTTTCAGCGCGCACAAGAGCTTTGCAATGTACTAAAAAGCAAAACAAAAGATCAGCGCAAAGCCATAAACGGTCTGCCCGAAAAGAAAGCTGATGTGGTCGTATTCGGTGCTATTATATTTTTTGAGTTTATGAAAGCAGTAGGAGCCACATCCGTCATTGTAAGCGACAGCGATAACCAGGAAGGCTATTTAAAATTCAAGCTAGGGCTCATTGAGGCGTGCTGTTACTAATGGCGGACTGATACTTAGCCACGGTTTCTCGGTTTAGCGTATATTTGTTTATAAATATCAGCGCAAGCACAAAACAAACAAGAAAACCGATAGGAAGTATCATACCAAGCTTCAAATAGACAGAAGGTGCTTGAACAAGCTTCGAATCAAAATGTATGATGTCGAGCAGCGAGCCCACAAACATGGCCGATAATGACTGCGAAAACTTAAACATAAAAGTGGCGCATCCGTAAAACACACCTTCCTTACGCGTACCCGAATAGTATGCGTCCTTATCAATGGTATCTGTGATCATGGAATATGGTAAAGCAATACTGCCGCCCATGGAAAGACCCATAAGCATGGACAAAGGGAGTACTACGAGATAGTGGTTGGTAATCCATGAATTCACGAATACAGCCAAAGCAAACAGAAACGTCACAAATATATTAATAACAAGGCAAGCCTTTAGCGCGGTTTTTTTCTCAAATTTATTGGCAACAAACAGCCAAAACGGCTGCGCAAAAAGCGCCATAATGAAAAGAGCTCCAAAAACAATCGCGATCTGCCGGTTGTTGAAACAAAAAGTATATGTAAAAACGTGCAAACCAACAGACCCCACTATACCCATAGCCATATTCACGAATAGAAGGCCTAGACTTACATTGCGAAAATCGTTGCATTTGAGCGCTTCGGCCGTCTCCCTAAATATACCGTTCAATGGATTCCTTTTAATTTTTGGTACAGAATAAGCAGGCTGATTTCGATATGTTAAAGCAATGCAAATACCGGCGCATATAAGCGTGATAATTGATGTCGATATAGAAAGCGACACATAAGACTGTGGATTGAGCTGTCCGTTTGCAAATTCAGGCGTAGGACGAAAGAAAACAGCCATACCTACAATGGTAGGAAACATGAAGCCGAGAAAGAAGAATGCCGTGCGGAATGATTGGACAGCTGTCCGCTCGTCGTAATCCGATGACAATTCAGCCCCAAGCGCCATATACGGCGTCGTATAAACCGTTGAAAAGGTTTTAAGAAGGATAAGCAATAAACCAAGCAACGCGGCTTTTGTCATGTACGGGAGGTTTGCATCGACCTGCCATAAAAGCAAACTGCAAACGGCGAGCCCGATAGAACCGAATAAAACATAAAACAAGCGTCGCCCAAGCAGTATTTTTTTATTTGTGTGATCTGAGATATATCCCATGACAGGATCTGTTAATGCATCCCATATGGTACTAATAAATACAAGGGTGCCTGTAAGCACGCCGGATAAACCCAAGACTTCTGTTGAAAAAAAGACAAAAAGCGAGGATACGAGCTGAAACGGGATTCCGTAGGATAAAGACCCGATTCCGTATCCGAGTTTTACTTTGGTCGAAAGCTTGTTTCTATGCGTCATTATTGGATTGTCCCCCTAAGACAATGTCACTAAACATTTTGTTTTTTCTGCCGCTTGGTATGTGCCTTTTTGCTGAGCCTGATGCCCAGCAGACAAACAGCAGAATAGACCGCAAAAATGGCAAATGTCACAATATATAGCCAAGGCTTGTCGTCAACCCAGGCAGAGACAGGAATGCTTAATACCATCATAAGAGGTATACCGATAATGGCTCCAAAGCCGCTGCCCAGCACCAGGCTTTCCGGCACACTTGTTTTGCCTTCGGGGTCTACCTCTTTGAGCAGCGCCATGGCTGTGACAACGGTTCCCGTCCACATACCGTATAATCCGATGGCATGTTCCATTTTTTCTTCTTTATATATCCACTTTGCCATTAATGCGGAGTATATCATTGTGAAAAGACCGCCGACGGTAGAGAGTATAAGTACAGGAACAAGATACTGAGAGAGAACCGAAATCGACACAGCACAAACTGAAGCCACGATCATAATGTCAAAAGCCGTTGATGAAATACGCTGTAACAGATAGTTATCCGCATAGTCAACACGAATCAGGTTTTTCTTGTATAGCTGGTTGAATAAATAGCGCACTCCCATGGCGATCAGCGTACCAAATAAGAACTGGAAACCCCAAAAGAGCTTCATCAGTGTGCTTTGTGCACCGAGAATGGCCTCAAGGCCGATTAGCAGCAGATAAGTCAGCAGATAGCAGGCGCCGATAAGTATGGCCTGTATCGTTAAATCATCCAAATACAGCGTAATCGGCACACGCCCCGTGTGTTCCTGAACATCGGGTGATGTTGCTGACGTCGTTTCGTTGGATGACGCCACAGATGGTTTATCTTTCTTGTATTTCTTTCTTAGAAAATGCATATAAGGCAATCCGCCGATAATTGCCCATAAGAAGCCAAATGTGGCCATGGTAAGCCCGATATTTCCGCCGTTTTCGAGTGCCTTGGAAGCAGGCTCGAGCATCTCAAAGGATTGACCTGTCGAAAACGCCTGACCTGGGCCCTGTGCAAAAGAGAGGGGGAGAAGCAAGCCAAAATTCGGAAACAGGCTCGGCATAACTGTATAAAACAAAACCAGGGTAATACCAAGACCCAAAGCAGCCTGCCAAATGTAAGTATTGACTATGGCAAATCCGGTATTCGTGATATTTTCGGTCGATTTTCGGCGGCGCTTTTTCAAGGCCATGGCGATAAAGCCAATAGCCATAAAGTGATAAACCATGTCTTCGAGCATATCCGTGTCAAATGGAATAACCCCTAAGATTTCCGGTCCCAACAGCAGACCGAGCAGTCCGCCAAATAATGCTGTGGGTACAAGATGGCGTTTAAAAAACGGTATATTTGATTTAATGATAAGCGATACTCCCAGCAAAGCCAGAAGAAAAGTAAACTGCAATACTGTGTTCCATCCACCCTCTAAACCCATTTTCAAACTCCTTTTATTGCTGTTTTATTGCTTCAAGCGCGCAGCTCCATTTGTACGCGGACACGCGTTTTTCAGTAAAACCAATCCTGTAATCAATACCTTTATAGCTAAACTCAAGATCAGACTTAAAATAAACAGAAATACCGCGCATTTTTGATGTATCAAATATACGCTGCCCGATCATCATTTTGTCCCTTTTCAGACTAAGCGCTCCCGAATCTATAAGTTCAAAAGGCCGTTCCTTTGTTTTTGCACAATATATTTTTGCACCTTCGTCAGATAAAATGCTAGTATCAGTATCTGCATGAATTATTCGTGATGACAGAAGGCGTAGCTGCCAGTCATTAAGCTCCGATGAGTTGTCCGCAGGCAATTCACCTTTAATGGCGTGAACAAAGCCATAGGAGTCAAGACGGTAAGCAGCGCCGCAAACCATACATCTGACACGCTCATCAGAGGAAACCATTGAGCCTATACGTTTACATGTGGGGCATACAAAAAGCAGACGTTCAAATCCCTTGGATAACGCCTTGCCATTAAACGCGATTTTTCTTTGTTTCTGCCAAACAGCTTCGTTGTGAGAGAGCGCCGAAGATACGCTTCGTTCAATATCAAGTAAATTTGGTTTTACTCCGTTATCAAAATGAGTCTGGAAAAATACTTCAACCACGCCGCGTCGTTTTTTGTCTGCCCATCGCGGCTCTGAGAGGTATGAGCCTTTTATGCATGCTGTCACAACAGGCACTCCAAGAAGCTCTGCGAGGCGGTATGTGGTGGGGGAGATAGGTCCTGTTTTACCATCCCAGCTTCTGCCGCCTTCCGGAAATATTCCCACAATGCCACCTTGTTTAATTGTTCGAATAATTTGACGTATGGCCTTGCTGTCTGTCACGAGTTTTCGTTTAGGAATGAAACCCACAAATTCCATAAGCTGTCCCAGCGTTTTTTTCTTAAACATTGCATCTGTGACAACGAAATGAATGGGCCTATTTATGAGACATTGGAGAAACAGGCCGTCTAAATTGTTGCAGTGATTAGCAAGCAGCAGATATGGGCCTTTTTTAGGAAGAACGTTTCCATTCAAAGATTGAAGCCTGTAAAAGAACCTTATATAAAGGCCGTATGTGACCCGATATAGACCAAGAAGCAGAAGAGTAATATAATAATTGACAAACAGACGGCGTTCTTTGCTCACATCAAGCTCCTTTTATTTTACATCATTATAGCATTATATCTGAAAAAAGTATTGTAAAAGTTGTATAAAATGAGCCTAAAAACAATAGAACTGAATATGTTTATAATAGAAACGCATCTTTTTAATGCAAAAAAGCAGAGCGTGATGCCCTGCTTTTTATGATGTGTTCTCTATTTGTTTAGTGCATCTTTAAAGGCTTTGCCAGGTTTGAAAGCCGGAGCATTAGAAGCAGGAATGTCAATCTGCGCACCTGTCGCCGGATTAACGCCTTTTCTTGCCGCTCTTTGTCTCAGTTCAAAGGACCCAAAGCCTGTCCACTGCACTTTTTCGCCGTTGCTTAATGCTCCGCTGATGATACCGACAAGCGCTGACAGGCACGCATCTGTATCTTTTTTTGTGAGGTTGGATTTTTGGGCAACGGCTTCAATCAATTCTGATTTGTTCATAAAGTAATCCTCCTGGTTTAAAAAGAATTTATTTGGTATTATATAACACCATTTTGATTTAACGAAAACGTTATTTTCCGTCAATCTGCAGTTTTGCTTTGTCCCATAGTTCATCGAGCTTTCCAAAGCCACAGCTTTTCATATCGATTTTTTGCTCATTCGCAAGACGCTCGACAATTGAAAAGCGGGCTATGAATTTATCTGTCGCTTTTTGCAGCACGGTTTCCGGCTCAACACCAAGAAGGCGAACCACGTTGACGGCGGAGAACAGCAGATCTCCGCATTCTTCAGCAAGCGCCTCATTGTCTTTGCTTTGCTTCACTTCCTCAATTTCTTCATAAAGCTTCTCAAAGGCCTGCGCTGCATCGCTGAAATCAAATCCCACATGCGCTGCTTTATGCTGAACCTTGCCGCTGCGCATCAGTGCCGGCATGCTTTTGGGAACACCTAAAAGCACCTCGGACTGTGACTGCTGGCCCTTTTCGCCCTTTTTGATCTGTTCCCAGTTTTTAATGACATCATCGGGCGAATCTGCCACTGCGCTGCCGAATATATGCGTATGCCTGGATATCATCTTCGCACATATGGCTGTTGTGACATCACAGATATCAAACTCACCATGCTGTTGCGCAATTCTTGCATGGAAGACGACTTGTAAAAGGACATCTCCTAGCTCGTCGTACAGCGCGTCCATATCATCATCATCGATCGCTTCCAGCACTTCATAGCTTTCTTCCACAAGATAACGCTTCAAGCTTTTATGAGTTTGCTCTTTGTCCCAAGGACAGCCTGTTCTTGAACACAGCCGTTCCATGACGGATACAAGATCCGCGAATGTGTATCGGCGTTTTTTTTCCAGTGAACAGGAAGGTAATACCACGCTAGTATAATAACCGTATGCTGGCTCCGCGTCAAGAAGGCAAAGTGGAATGATTTTCCCTTTATTGCTTCGTGTGTCAACTAAAAAAATATTATGCTCATCATCATAAACGCGAGACAGGCATATTTTAAGCTCAGATGCTTTAAACCGGGAATCGATTTCATCGATCACCACTACGGTGTTCGTATCCCAAATATGTGTGAATGCCGATGCGCAAAACATTGTGACACCGCGTGTACCGTCGGCCACGCCTGCCTCAAAAGCTGCGCAAAGAGCTCGGCTCCCATCAGGAATCACACTCACGCTTTCGCCGTTTTGTTTGATTCTTGTAACAGCTTTTGCAGCAATATTATTTCTGCAAATATCTCCAAGGACAATAAACAGCGTATCATCACGATGCAACTTTTCACAAGCTTTGTCGGCAAGAGTGTCAAAGTCTTCAGCGGCTTCATATAGGCTATCCAAAGTATCATATTCGATACCTGCATCGTCGAGTACTTGTCCCAATTTAGTTTGTAATACCACATGGCGAGCATGTCGTGCCTTTTCCAACACGTCTTGACTCATACATCCATTAGCACTCATGCCCGCAATTGTTAAACGCATATCAGTCCTCCCAGAACCCCAGTTTATTCATTAAACGCGTGATACGTCCTCCGCCAGGAATAAATTCCATATCTTCTTTTGAAATCGACCTTGAGACAAACAGCATGATGATGTAAACAATAGCAGCTGCTGTGATACAAAGAATCGTCGTTTTGGTGCTGCCAAGTACCGGAAAAATTGATTGATACATAAAGTATACCACGGCGCCCATCACAATGGTGGATACAAGAGGCATAAACACGCCGGAAATTGGTTTTATTGATGGCTTTGTAATCTTAATGACATAAACGAGATTTAATAGTGCCGCGATACCATAGCATGCCGCCGTACCCAGCGCTGCACCATTGATGTTAATGGAAGGAACACGTATCAGCACAATACTGATAATCACCTTAACCACAGCGCCGATTGCCAGATTCACCAGCGGTACAGTGGGATGTCCTGCACCTTGAAGGACACCCGTCATTGTCTGAAGCAGTGTCAAAAACAACACACCAATTGACAGCGTTTGAAGAAGCTGTGTACCCACAATGATCTCATCGGGCTCAAGCCCGGACGAATAAAGAAGGGATATGATAGGCCCGGCCAAAAGATACATGCCAACGGCACAGGGCAATCCGATCAATATTGATAGCTTAAACCCCATTGCGGAGCGTACACTTACCATTTGCGGGTTCTTTTGTGCGCGGGCTTCCGAAATCGCGGGAACAAGGCTCATGCAAAGCGCAAGAGAAAGCACGGCCGGCATATTAATAAGAGGATTTACTGAACCGGTCAATACGCCAAAGCTTGTTTTTGGTGTCAGCGGATTAAACGCTGAGTAGTCTACGGATGCCATGGTATTTGTAACAATCAGCGTATCTAGAAAATTAACGATGGGCATCAGGCAAGCGCCTAAAGTGATGGGTATTGCCGTAAAAAGAAGATCTTTTACAGTTGAACGTTCGGATTGTAAAGCGATACCGGAAGCCTGACGGCGTTTTTGCTTTATTTGCCGTTTCCGTCGGTTATACAAAACAATAATGACAGCAAGAGCGAAAATTTCGGAAATGGACACACCAAGAAGCGCGCCCGCCGCACCGTATTCCACACCCTTTGGGTACCAGAGCCATGCCAGATAAAGACCGGCACCCAATTTTACAATCTGTTCAATTAGCTGCGTCATCGCCGTCGGCGACATCATTTGAAGACCCTGAAAATAGCCTCTGTATGCGGAGAGAATCGACACAAAGAACAGGGAAGGAGCAATCATGATTAAGGATAACTTGGCAGAAGGTATATTGGCCGCATTTGCAAGCACACCCGAAAGCGAAAGCATCACCAATGTGGACGCGACGCCAATGATAAGCAGCAGTTTAAAAGCGGTTTGGAACACCTTGTGTGCGCCGCGGTAGTCTCCAAGCGTGACACGTTCTGATACAAGCTTTGAAATCGCCGCGGGAAGACCCGCTGTGGATATCACAACGAGTGCTGCATAGATGGGGTATGCCACCTGATAGTTTGCCATACCGTCTGCACCGATGATATTTGTTAGCGGTATGCGAAATACCGCACCGATAAACTTAACAATTAAACCGGCGACACCAAGAATGGCCGCGCCTTTTACAAAACTTTTCTGTCCGTTCGACATGTATTCTCCAATCAATTTTCTTATAGTCTATTCGGTCAGCTGCGTTCTTAATTATTAAAGCATTATATTATAAAAAAAATGGTTTGCCAATATGCACTAATATTGTATTTCGATAAAAATAGTCTGTTTAACGTTTTGCAAATATTTGCCCAAAGAATAACTGTTGTGTATAATTAACCGAATAATCGCGTTGGGAGGCAAAATGAGATTAAACATCGTTTTGGTGGAACCGGAAATACCAGCAAACACAGGTAACATTGCCAGAACCTGCGCTGTCACAGGTGCCCAGCTTCATCTTGTGGAACCGTTGGGTTTCAGTATTAAGGATAAGCATTTGAAACGTGCAGGCCTCGATTACTGGCCTCATCTCAATGTTATTGTGCATCATAACCTTGATGAGTTTTTTGAAGCGACTAAAGGTGGCAATTACTATTACTGCTCCACAAAAGCCAATAGAGCATACCATGAGGTCAAATTCGAGGACGGCTGCTATTTGTTATTCGGTAAAGAGACAAAGGGATTGCCTGAGCAGCTTATTTTTTCAAATCCCGAGAGAAGCATCCGCATACCAATGAAGACAGGGCTAAGGTCGCTTAACCTCTCTAATTCCGTCTGTATCGTGGTATATGAAGCACTGCGTCAGCGAGGGTTCCCTGATATGATATAATAAAAAACAAACGTTAATGCAAGCTGTTCCTAACAAGATTGTGAAAAACGCAACTTTTTCTTGCTTTTTACTTTCTTTTAGAATAAAATTATGCGAGATAATTATACTCTTTGAGTATCAACATATTTGCATGAAGGAGCCGTTATGAATAAAAAGACAGTAAAGGACATTGATGTTCGCGGAAAAAAGATTCTTGTCAGGGTGGATTTTAACGTACCGCTAAACGACAAAAAAGAAGTAACTGATGAGACGAGAATTGTGGCTGCGTTACCGACAATCAAGTATCTTCTCGAAGAAAATGCTAAGATTATACTTTGTTCTCATTTGGGTCGTCCTAAGGGTGAATTTAAACCTGAGTTTTCACTCGCTCCCGTTGTGGCGCGGCTTGAAAAGCTTATAGAGAAAAAAATCACATTTGCGGCTGATGTGATTGGGCCGGAAGCCAAAGAAGCTGTCCGCAACATTCAGGAAGGTGAAATCGTTCTTCTTGAAAACGTGCGTTTCCACAAGGAAGAAACAAAAAATGATCCCGATTTTGCCAAACAGCTTGCTTCATATGCGGATGTTTTTGTAAATGATGCATTCGGCACATGTCATAGAGCACATGCATCCACAGCTGGCGTGGCAGCGTATATTCCTGCAGTCGCTGGTTTTCTGATCGGAAAAGAGCTGGATTTTCTCGGAAGTGCATTGGACAATCCGGTGCGTCCTTTTGTGGCCATTCTTGGCGGAGCCAAGGTTGCTGACAAAATTGGTGTCATTGATAATCTTATCAACAAAGTCGATTCCATAATCATTGGCGGCGGTATGGCGAATACGTTCTTAAAAGCAAAAGGTTTCGAGGTGGGCGCATCTCTTGTTGATGATGAAAGCCTTGAGCTTGCTCGGAATTTGATGAAAAAAGCAGCAGAAAAAGGCGTTGGCATGTTCTTGCCTGTGGATGCAATTGAAGCGGACAAGTTCGATGCAAACGCAAAAACGCAGGTTGTTCCTGTTGAGCATATGACACCAGGTTGGATGGGCCTTGATATTGGACCGGCATCGCGTATGCTGTATGCTGATAAAATCCGCACGGCCAAAACCGTTGTTTGGAACGGTCCGATGGGCGTGTTTGAAATGGAAGCATTTGCGGAAGGAACCAAATCTGTGGCTAAAGCCATGGCGGATTGCGATGCCATTACGATTATCGGCGGTGGCGACAGTGCGGCAGCTGTCAAAATTCTCGGCTATGCCGATTCAATGACGCACATATCCACAGGCGGCGGTGCAAGCCTTGAATTCCTTGAAGGCAAGGAGCTTCCGGGTGTGGCGGCATTACAGGACAAATAAGAGAGTTTGTTCATAATTAAGATATTATGAGGGTTGCTCTCTTTGGGGTAACCCTTTTAAAAATTGAAAAGAAAATTTTATTGGAGGTTGTGAAATGAGAAAACCTATTATCGCTGGAAACTGGAAAATGAACAAGACGGCTGAAGAGACAAAGGCACTGATTAAAGATTTAATTCCGCTCGTCAGTGACACCGACAACGTGGATGTCATCGTTTGCCCGCCGTTTGTGAATTTGGCGACCGCAGCGGAAGCACTAGCCGGATCTAACATCAAGCTGGGCGCGCAGAACATGCATTTTGAAAAAAGCGGCGCTTTTACCGGAGAAGTATCAGCCGATATGCTTTTGGCTTTTGGCGTAAAATACGTGATTCTCGGTCACTCTGAAAGACGCCAATACTTTGGAGAAACCGATGAAGGTGTTAATAAAAAGGTTAAAGTTGCGCTGCAAGCGGGTCTTGTTCCAATTGTATGCGTGGGCGAGACGCTTGAAGAAAGAGAAGCTGGCATTACGTCTGAGATTGTTTGTAAGCAGACAAAGCTGGCTATGCTTGGTATAAGCGCCGAGGAAGCAAAAGGCGTTGTGCTTGCGTATGAACCCATCTGGGCGATAGGCACAGGCAAAACAGCAACGGCTGACGATGCCAATGACACCATCGGCGCAATCAGAAATGCTGTAAAAGAAGTCTTTGGTGAAGACACGGCACAAAGCGTTCGCATTCAGTACGGCGGCAGCATGAAGCCCGGCAACGCTTCCGAGCTTATGGCAAAATCCGAAATCGATGGCGGTCTCATCGGCGGCGCAGCGCTTAAAGCCGAGGATTTTTCTCAAATCGTTAAATTTTAAGAGTGTAAAATATGACAAAAAAACTGACAGCATTAATGATATTGGACGGATTTGGGTGCAGTGAAAGCCATTGCGGCAACGCCATTGAAATGGCAGGTATCCCTGCCATTCATGAGCTTTTAGAAAGATATCCGAATACGCTGGTTGGCGCATCCGGCATGGATGTGGGGTTGCCGGAAGGACAAATGGGCAATTCCGAAGTCGGTCATCTGAACATCGGCGCAGGACGAATCGTATATCAGGAATTAACGCGTATTACAAAGGACATCAGCGACGGGGGATTCTTTGAAAAGAAGGAACTCATCGAAGCAATGGATAACGCCAAAAAGAACGGCACAAAGTTCCATGCTTTTGGTCTTATATCCGACGGCGGTGTGCACAGTCACAACGAGCATATTTATGCATTGTTGAAAATGGCCAAGCAGCGTGGTCTTGATGATGTGTATTTACATTGCTTTATGGATGGCCGCGACGTACCGCCCAATAGCGGGCTTGGTTACATTGAGCAGTTGGAAGCAAAGATCAAAGAAATTGGCATTGGTCATATTGCGACGGTTATGGGACGTTATTATGCGATGGATCGTGACAACCGTTTTGAGCGTGTACAAAAAGCGTATGCGGCGATGGTTAACGCTGAAGGGCTCACAGCCGACAGTGCAGTACAAGCAATGCAGCAAAGCTACGACAAGGGCGAAATGGATGAATTTGTGATACCCACTGTCATAGAAAAAGAAGGAGAACCTATAGCCAAAATAAGCGAGGGCGATTCCGTTGTATTTTTCAATTTTCGTCCCGACAGGGCACGTGAAATAACGAGAACATTTATTGACAAGGATTTTAACGGTTTTGCACGAGATTATTTCAGTGTCTTTTTTGTCTGTATGACTCAATATGATAAAACGTTTGAAAATGTTCATGTGGCATACAAGCCTCAAACATTAGACAACACATTCGGTGAGTATCTTGCGAAAAAAGGCAAGCGGCAATTCCGAATCGCGGAAACGGAAAAATATGCGCATGTCACATTCTTCTTTAACGGCGGTGTGGAAAAGCCGAACGAGGGCGAAGAACGCTTCTTGATTCCGTCTCCGAAAGTAGCGACTTACGACTTAAAGCCTGAAATGAGCGCTTATGAGGTGGCCGACGAGGCAGTCAAACATATCGAGTCTGGCGAATACGATGTGATGATATTAAACTTTGCCAACCCGGATATGGTGGGACATACAGGCGTTCTGGATGCTGCCGTTAAGGCGGTTTCAGCCGTAGATGCATGTGTCAGCAATGTTGTGAAGTCCATTCTCAAAATGGGCGGAGAAGTTTTGATTACGGCAGATCATGGCAACTCAGAAAAGATGTTTGACGAAAACGGCGGACCTTTTACGGCGCATACAACGAATCCGGTTCCGCTGATTCTTGTGAGTGAACGCTATAAGAATGCAAAGCTCAAATCTGGAGGCCGTCTTGCTGATCTTGCGCCAACGCTGCTTGACATGATGGGGCTTGAAAAACCGGCTGAAATGACCGGGGAATCGCTTATAGCACAATGATGTAAGAAAAGAGGGGGGACGCTCTTTCGTCAGTCAAAAATGAGCGTTCCTTTTTATGCGGTTTGTTGTTTCCTCGGAAATGGTATAATCATGTTTAATCGCTTGAGTTTTACCCATATGTCGAGTAGAATGATATGCACATATGTTTTAAATTTGTATATAAAAAGGAGCTAAATAAATGATGAAGATAAAGATGCCGGTTCCTCTCGTAGAAATTGACGGCGATGAAATGACACGTATTATATGGAAAATGATAAAAGACTATCTGATTGAGCCTTATGTGGAGCTCAATACGGATTATTATGATCTTGGACTGACCGAGCGTGATGTGACTGACGATAATGTCACAATGCAATCAGCCTTGGCTATAAAAAAATACGGTGTAGGTGTCAAATGCGCCACCATCACACCAAACGCGCAGCGCGTTGAAGAGTATAATCTCAAAAAAATGTGGAAAAGCCCCAACGGTACAATTCGTGAAGTGCTTGACGGTACGGTTTTTCGCACTCCGATACTTGTGAAAGGCATTTCACCATCAGTAAAAACATGGAAAGAACCAATCACGATTGCAAGACATGCATTTGGCGATATCTATAACGCAAAGGAAAGCGTTGTGGACGGAGCCGGAAAAGCCGAACTTGTGATTACGCGTGCCGATGGGTCAGTGGACAAACAGCTGATTGCCGAATTCAATGAAGCGGGCGGCGTAGCTCGAGGTATGTTCAACACGACAAACTCGATAGAAAGCTTTGCGAAAAGCTGTTTTAACTATGCGCTGGATACAAAGCAGGATCTCTGGTTTGCAACCAAGGATACCATTTCAAAAAAATATCACCATCGTTTCAAGGATATCTTTGCCGAAGTTTTTGAAACCACATATAAAGATCAGTTCGAGAAGGCAGACATTGAGTATTTTTATACGCTCATAGATGATGCTGTGGCGCGTGTTATAAGAAGTACTGGCGGCTTTATTTGGGCCTGTATGAATTACGACGGGGATGTCATGTCTGATATGGTCGCTACGGCTTATGGAAGTCTTGCTATGATGACATCTGTGCTGGTTTCACCCCAAGGTTACTATGAATATGAAGCTGCCCATGGCACAGTGACGAGACATTACTATAAACATCTTGAAGGAAAAGAGACATCAACAAACTGCATGGCCACGCTTTTTGCATGGACAGGCGCATTAAAAAAGCGTGGTGAGATTGACGGCAATGAAGAACTTGTTTCCTTTGCAGACAAGCTTGAGACCGCTTCCATCAGCACAATTGAACAGGGTGTCATGACGGGTGATTTATATATGTTAAGCGAGCTTGAAAATAGAGAGAAAGTCAGTACTGAGGCTTTTATCAAGCAAATCAAGCTGACGCTGGAAAAAATGTTGTAAAGGGAGAGGTCTATGAGTTTATTCAGTCAATGGCAGGGTATGGCCGAGGCACAGAAGACGCCTCAGGAAACCCAAGCGTTCTGGGACGAATATTTTGGGATTGAAACAGAAGCGTACAAGAAGATACTGGCGCGCAAAAACGATTTTTTTAAAGGCCAACTATCTGAGTTGGCAGGCGAATTCGAGATGTCGAGTGTCGTATTTGCAGGATTTATGGACGGTATCAACACGAGCCTTGTGAAGAAATATGATCTTGAAAAACTCAAAGAAAACACAGACATTACATTAAATGTTGATTTTGAGAAGTTGTATTACAATATGCTCGAATGCAAAGCAAAATGGCTTTATACGCTTTCGGGATGGGATGATATTCTTTCTGATCATCATCGCCGCGAGATAAGGGATCAATGGCGGCAGGATAAGCAGGCTGTTTCTGATAAGATTGGTAGAAACTCTCTATGTCCTTGCGGAAGCGGCAAGAAATACAAAAAATGCTGTGGAGCGGGCGCTTAAAAGCCCGCTTTATCACCATATAGAACAAAATAAAAATACCGCAAATAGTGTATTGACTAATAAAGTTTGAGGTGTTAGAATACCAAAGTGCCTAAAAACGGGGGCCGTTAAATAGGTACAATAACTGGCGGGCGTGGCGGAATTGGCAGACGCGCTAGACTTAGGATCTAGTGCCCTTGCGGCGTGGGAGTTCAAGTCTCTTCGCCCGCACCAGGTATTCACGAGCGGGAGTGACTCAGTGGTAGAGTGCGACCTTGCCAAGGTCGAAGTCGCGGGTTCGAATCCCGTCTTCCGCTCCATTCTATCCGCGGGTGTAGCTCAACGGTAGAGCCCCAGCCTTCCAAGCTGGTTGCGTGGGTTCGATTCCCATCACCCGCTCCAAGCTGCATATACAAGGGCGATTAGCTCAGTTGGTAGAGCACCTGACTCTTAATCAGGGTGTCCGGGGTTCGAGCCCCCGATCGCCCACCAGAAAAACCGCTTATAACAGGCGGTTTTTTGTTATGCTTATTTGGATTTTTATTAATTGCAAAAACAATTAATAAGACCATACAGCTGAAACGCAAGGAAGTATTCATGATATGAGGTTCTGTTTCATATAAATGTATCGATAAAGCGTGTTTTATACTGGGTTTTCCGGCTGCATCAATCTGCAAAAAAGTGAGGTCTGTTTATATGAATACTTTTGTAGCCTTTATCGTGCTTTCTATTCTAATAGAGAAACTTGCCGAAGTTGTTAAAGCGGCAATCTCTCCCGGAAAATTACCTGCATGGGGATGGTTTTTTATTACAGCCGTTTTGGGCATGCTGCTTTGTATTCTCTTCAACGTCAACGTTTTTACGGAGCTTGGATTTGTTTCAGAGACATCGATAGCTGTGATCGTCGGGCAAATAATAACAGGTATCGCAGCAGGCAGCGGGAGTAATTTTGTTCACGATTTGATAAGAAGTCTAAAACAAGTCAATACATCATTGGCGGAAAAAACAGATGATAAAAACACTACGAACGATGATTTGCGGCAGTAACATGTAATCGAACTAAAGTTAATATGAGAAGCTGGTCTGCAATTAAAGCATAGGTTTGTGTCGGCACTCGACACAAACCTATAAAAGCAATCGTGAAGTCAACACTTTTTCGGACAATTTGCTAAGCAGTTCGTTTCAAGTGCTCATCCATCCAGCATTTCAGCCACTGCTTAGGGCTGAGGTAGCCTAACCGCTTTTGCACCCTGCGTGTGTTGTAAAACCCTTCGATGTAT
>QKIQ01000025.1 GCA_003249555.1 Clostridia bacterium
GTCCATCACGCGGTTCAATTTTTCCAGCTGATCGCCAAGCTTCGACAGCTTCGCTAAACGGTTATCCTCAGCAAAAAAGTTCAATGTTTTCATAACTAATTATACCATATTGTTGATGTTTCGGGGAGTTTTTAGAGGTGCCCTCAATAAATATTTTGTCAACCATAAATTATTTTTTACTCAAATAAACATTTTTGTTTGCACTGTTAACGTTTTGATATGATTTGATTAATTCTCTTTATTTCCCTGAAAATTTGATGCTTCTGTCTTTAAAATTCTTTGGTGTAATTCCAATCTTTTTTTTAAAAATAAGGCTGAATTGCGCGGGTGATGCAAAGCCGCACAACTGCGAAATCTCCGTGCAGCTAAGCTGATTTTGTCTTAAAAGCTGACAAGCATTCTCTACGCGTTTGTTAATAATATAATCAACCGGTGATTGCCCTGTTACCTTTTTAAATCTGTGCCTGAAGTAATCGTAACTGTAGGAAACAACGTCTGCCATTTCCTGAACCGTCATATTAAATATTCTGTCTTCATCAATCATTTTGAGTAAATCATATATTTTTTGATCATTTTCATTTAAGCCCAGTTGTCTTGAAATATTTATAATGATTTCGGCAATCTTTATATTGCATAAATCATAATAAAAAGACTTTTTTTGTACCCATTCTTTTTGAACTTCAGTAAATGCCGCAAATATCTCTTTGTTTTTATTATTCGAATAAACGCCGCTTTTTAAGTACTCGTGAACAGAATCTCCTAAAAACCGTATGCAAATATAGTCTGTTTTCTGTATGCAATTATGCGACCTTACATCACCTGCTCTTGTGAAAATGATGCTGTTAGCTGAATAGTCGAAAAGCTCTCCGTTTATTTCCGTATCGCCTTTTCCACTCATAAAATAAATCAGCTCGTGGTATTTTGTATGAAGATCCTGAAAGCCTGTTTCTGATTGATAGCACAATGAAAATACCGTTTCAAATGTTAAATCCATTAAACAATATCCCCAATAGTATAAAAAATAGATTTATTATGACCGTTTAATTATAGCACAGCTTATTCATAAATGCTATCGTTTTATTAAAGCTTGACATACGCGCTTCTTTCAAATGGCGAAAATTTCGATTAAGGAGCTTAAAACTTACTTATGGATATTGTGGATATAAGCAGAAGGCTTGAGGACGGCGAAGGCTGTGCACAAAATTCGAGTTCTAACAACGAAATAAGAATTGAAAAAGATTTTAGCGGTTATCAATGGTTCATGGAAAGAATGCGAGTTGGTCAGGGTGTGGCTGAAGGGATTCATCTTCTCCCCAATGAGCTTTCCGGCAACGATTTCAGCTGGAACATTGCACATGTACCGGGTGATGTTTACACGGATTTATATAACGCGGGCGAAATTGATGACCCCATTTTCGGCAGAAACATGGGCCGCGCTAAATGGGTACAAGATTACGAATGGTGGTACACATATTCTTTTAATGTCCCTGAGCAAATGGATGATAAAGATATCACCTTGATTTTTGAAGGCGTAGACTACAGTTGTGATGTTTGGCTAAACTCAACACATCTTGGCAGACATGAAGGGATGATGTCATCGTTCAAGTTTACCGTGACGGATCTCATCCATCATAACAGGCCGTTGGTTCCGGAAAATAAAATAATTATTAAGCTTGACCCTCCGCCCAAAAATCAAAAGAATTTCGCCGGGATGAAACATAATTTTGCCGGTGACTATTTAACCGGTCTTATCCCTTTCGGAATATGGAAACCTGTAAAACTGATTGCGACAAAAAATGTCAGGATGGATAATTACCGGATTGAGACGCAAGTATCCGGCAACGATGCTGCTGTGAATTTTGAAGTGGATATCACCGGTTTTAAAAAGGCAACGCAAAACCTTATGGCGCGCATTTCCTTATCAGACGGTGAAAAAAGCCATACGTGTGAAACGGCTGTTCATATAGAACAAGGCAGCAATCAATTTACTGCCCAAATTAACGTTAAAGATGCTAAGTTGTGGTGGCCATACGATCTTGGTGATTCATTTTTATATGACCTTGATATCACAGTTTTTGATGGGGATTTGCCTCTTGATAATATAAAAGAAAAAGCCGGCCTGCGCGAAGTCACCATGCAAATGAACCCCGGTTTCACAAATGATGAATCAGAGCTTCCGTGGACGTTTGTCATTAACGGAAAACCGTTGTTCTTGCGTGCGGCTTGCTGGGGCGGGCAGCCTTCATTCTTCTATGGCAGAAACAGCGACGAAAAATACCGTTTTTATCTTGAGAACGCAAAAACAAGCAATATCAACAGCCTGAGGATCTTTGGGTGGCATCCGGCTGAAACGCAAGATTTTTACCACATTTGCGACGAATTAGGCATAATGGTTTGGACCAATTTCTCATTCGCTACGCAAGTATTCAGAGATGATCAGGCATACATTGACAAAGTATGTGAAGAAATTGCGGGGACGGTAAAGAATATCCGTAATCATCCGTCGACAATTATGTGGATGGGCGGCGAAGAAGTCTACTATTCTGAGGCGCATGTTGAAAGCAACAATAAAAAGCTGATGGAGACGATAGGGAAAGTCACACGATCGCTGACCAACGTCCCTTATGCGGATGCGTCTCCCCTCAGTACAACAGAAGGCGTTAAACTTGGCTACAAAACAAAAGAATCCGCCCATGCTAACTCCCACTATTATGCAGCCGGGGCGATATTTATGGAAGACTACTATCCGCATCTGGATTTTTGTATCATTCCGGAGCTTACGGCCGCATCGTCGCCGAATGTGTCGAGCCTGAAGAAGTTTATTCCGGAAAATGAGCTTTGGCCGATGGGCCCAAGCTGGGGCTATCATGCGGCAGATGTTCATGTTCTTAGAAATCTAAACTATGAGGTGTTTGGCGATACCTGTATGGACAGCTTGGAGCACTTTGTGGATGCGACTCAGATTGCCCAAGGCACAGTTTTTCAGTTTGCGCTGGAGCATTACAGAAGGTGCAAACCCAGAGTCAGCGGTGTCGCGCTTTGTCACTACATCACAAACTGGCCGATTATCAAGTGGGATATCATTGACTATTACGGCGAATATAAGAAATCATATGAATATGTAAAAAGGTGCTATCAACCGTTATTACCGAGCATGAAATATGCTAAACGGCGATATCTCCCAAGTGAGAATTTTGAGTTCGGTTTATGGGTCGTCAACGACCACTATGCAGCACTGAGAGGTGTATTGTATTCGTATGAAATTTTAAACCAGGATGGGCACATTGTCTCTTCTGATCGTTTTCTTGTCGATATTGGGGAAAACAGCTCCGCCGAATTCAAAAAAATCAATTGGGTCGTCGAAGGAAAGATTGGAGAATCGTTTAACGTTAGGCTATCATTAAAAAATGCTAGCGGCGATATTCTGTCGAATAACGAATACCGGCTTTTGATTGCTGACCAGGAAAAAGCCAAAGAAGAAGCCATGCAGCTTTATCTTAATATGCACGCCGCAAAAGACAAATACGGCAGAGGTTACTACCGCTATACGCCCAACTGGATAGACATCACTTGATTTGCGTTTTTTGGTCTATCGGTTCGTGTCGATAAAACTGCCATTGATTCGGTTACTATTATATATATATATATATTAGTAACCGAATCATTCAATTAATAATACAAAAGGCTGCGGGTATCACGTACACGTTGCAGCCTAAGTTAAATTCGAATCATCAAAGCTTTTGAGCATGGGTATGAGACTCATTGTAAAGTATCCGTGCCTCTCCGTACGATATTGTTTCTTCCTTATTATATATATCATTTAATTAGTTATTATTCATGTATAGCATTTTAAAGTTTGGTGAAAGCAAAAAAGATCTGTACATCTCTCCAAATTTTTGTTTAGTTGTTATTGTTTTTGCGTTTTTATATGAACTTTTTTCCACGCATTATACTGCTTTTTACGGGACAAAATACTAACAAGGAGGTGAACATAATGTCCAAATCAAATAATCAACATGTTGTTCCTCAGGCAAAGGATTATCTTAATAAAATGAAATATGAAGTTGCCGGAGAAGTTGGAGTCACGCTCAAAGAAGGCTATAACGGTGAAATATCATCCAAAGATGCGGGGCGAGTTGGCGGTAATATGGTGAAAAAAATGATACAGCAGGCAGAAAGCTCTATGCAATCGGGTCAACGC
Source organism: Clostridia bacterium (assembly GCA_003249555.1). GTDB lineage: Bacteria > Bacillota > Clostridia > Christensenellales > SZUA-584 > SZUA-584. The sequence continues at coordinate 4,202 of QKIQ01000025.1, forward strand.
TACTAATGAAAAAGAAGAGCCAAAGAGCTCTTCTTTTTCATTGCCAATAAATCAGTAATATTGCGCCAATATTGCTTGTCCTTAAAGCGATATTTTACCATTTACCATTCTGAAAGTATTAGTTCACAGGCGGAAATCGTGGCATCATTGATAATATCCCGAACTTCTCCCCTTCCAACCCAATCATTTCCTTGGTCAACATAAAGCCCCATAAGAACACCTTCAAGCTCTTTCTTTGTAAACTCAGAATCGCTTTGTCTTCTTAGCTTCAATTCTTTGCAAACATTGTTAAATGTGTCCTCGTAAATTTTTTCTCTGTAATCGTCCATAGCAATCTCCGATGAATTTTTCTAAATGCTCCACTAATAAGATAGATGACAGATGCAAAAAAAGTCAAGCAAAAAAACTATAACGCTGACAAACCTTTTTTGCTAAGAGCAGAACAGGGACGTGGAAAGATATCGTTCGCCTGTATCCGGCAATATCACAACGATGGTTTTCCCTTCGTTTTCCGGACGCTTTGCAAGTTCTGTCGCTGCCCAAGCCGCAGCGCCTGACGATATGCCGATAAGCAGGCCTTCCGTTTTTGCAACCTGTCTACCCGCCTCAAAAGCATCTTCGTTCTTTACTTTGATAATTTCGTTATATATGCTTGTGTCCAGAACTTCTGGTACAAAGCCTGCGCCAATGCCCTGTATCATATGGGGCCCCGGCGTTCCTTCCGTCAGCATCGGAGAATCATAAGGTTCCACAGCCACCACCTTGATATCAGGGTTCATAGATTTAAGATATTGTCCTGTACCTGTAATGGTACCGCCCGTTCCCACACCTGCTACAAAAATATCCACCCCGCCTTGTGTATCGTCCCATATTTCCGGCCCTGTTGTGTCAAAATGGGCAGCTGGATTGGCTGGATTGACAAACTGCCCCGGTATGAATGCTCCCGTTGTCTCTTCGGCAAGCGCATAAGCTTTCTCTATGGCGCCCTTCATACCCTTTGCACCCTCGGTCAGCACCAACTCTGCCCCATAAGCTTTAAGGAGCTTACGGCGCTCAACGCTCATTGTTTCGGGCATTGTGAGTATAATTCGGTAACCTCGCGCAGCGGCTACCGAGGCAAGCCCGATTCCTGTGTTTCCGCTTGTCGGCTCTATAATGACTGTATCCGGTTTCAGCAAACCTTTCTGCTCGGCATCCTCAAGCATCGCTTTGGCGATCCTGTCTTTCACGCTTCCTGCGGGATTGAAGTATTCCAGCTTTGCGATCACTTTCGCTTTTAATCCATGCGCCTTTTCATAGTTTGAAAGCTCCAGAAGCGGCGTTTTCCCAATAAGTTCTGTTAGGCTTTTATATATTTTGTTCATTTTTTATTCCTTATCTTATTTCATATGTACTCCATATGAAATAAGATAAGGAATGATTCTTTTCATGTCAAGAGCTTTAACAATTTATTGTTAAAGCTCTCATTTGGGTTATGCAATGTTTTGAGTTTACGAACAACATGAAATACGTTTAACTTGGGAAAAACTTCGGTTTTTCTCCAAACTCAAGAGACGGCCTCACGCCGTCTCTTGTCCCAGCCTCTCAACCATCATGCGGATCATTCACGCCGCTGTGATGAACACGGACATCTTCTGGTAATCCAATCTGCTGCTTCGTATCGTCATTCAAATTCATTCGCGACTTTCGTGAATCATTCATTCTTCTGGGATTCTTATTCTTTTTCATTCTCTTTTTCCTTCCTTATATTATTATGTACAAGTTCCAAGTTAATAAATACGGAATTTTTGCCACCGACCTAGAAAATTTACTTTTTCGTTCTCTTTCAGTTTTTTATATGTCATTTTTACTTATACGACCGTTTTATATGGTTTTTCACGTTGACAATTATACCGCAAATGAATATAATGAAGGAAATAAAACAAACCTTGGAGCAAGAAAAGTAAGAAAACTCGGGTGTACACAGAGAGCCGCCGTTGGTGTGAGTGCGGCAGCACAGATTTTTCTGAATGGCCTTGCGAGGGTAGCTTGAAACTGCTAATGCAGAAGTAGACGCTGACGGGAACCCCTTCCGTTACCACTGGGGCGTATATGATGGTATACGTGAGAGCGGATGATACATTTCATCAATTTGGGTGGTACCGCAGAAGCAACAGCTTTTGTCCCTTAACCGGGGGCAAAGGCTTTTTTTATTTCATCAAAGCCATACTAACACAGAAAGGAGCGTTTCATCTCCATCAGGATGAACATACGGATAATATGATACGACCCGACAGCAAGACCATCGAGGTGCTTGCAAAAGAGTACAACACAATTCCTATTTGCAAGGAAGTCTACGCGGATGTCATCACCCCCATCACGCTGCTACGCAAGCTTGCACAGCTGAGCCAACGGTATTTTCTGCTGGAAAGCGTGGAGGGCGGTAAGAAATGGGCGCGCTATTCGTTCCTCGGGCTGGACCCCGTGATGCGCGTGACCTGCTGCAACGGCGCCGTCACCATTGAAGGAGATGAAACCAAAACCATTAAGACGAAAAAACCGCTGGACGTGGTGCGTTCACTGCTCAAAAACTATCATGCACCATCGCTTGAGGATATGCCACCGTTCACCGGCGGCTTCGTGGGATACTTCGCTTATTCCATGATTGGGTATGCCGAGCCGGTACTAAAGCTATTCAATGACGAAGGAAACGACTTTGACCTCATGCTGTTTGACAAGGTGATTGCATATGATCATTTCAAGCAAAAGATATGTATCGTTGTCAACATGAGCGCAGACAATGTTTTGGAGAATTACGGACGCGCCGTCACCGAGATTGAAAAAATCGTGCGCATCATTCAAAGCCGCGAGCCGCTGCCCCGTATACGAAGCACAGAAAAGCCTGAGTTCACATGTAACGTCACAAAAGACCATTACTACGATATGGTAGAAAGAACAAAAACGTATATACGCGAGGGTGACATTTTCCAGGCCGTCATCTCGCGGCGATTCAGCAGTGCATATTCGGGCAGTCTGTTGGGCGCTTACCGCGTGCTGCGAACCATCAACCCGTCACCGTACATGGTTTATATGCATATTGATGAGCTTGAGGTGATGAGCACCTCGCCCGAAACGCTTGTGCGGCTGCAAAAAGGACGTCTCGCCACATTCCCGGTGGCTGGCTCAAGACCACGCGGAAATACGGATAAAGAGGATATAACGCTTGAAAAAGACCTGCTGACCGATGAAAAGGAGCTTTCGGAACACAACATGCTCGTTGACCTTGCCCGCAACGATTTGGGTAAAATATCGAAAATTTCTTCGGTCGAAGTCATGGATTACATGATGATACACCGGTATTCAAAGATCATGCACATCGCGTCTCGAGTGGAAAGCGACATTTCACAAGACCACGACGCGCTGGATGCGGTGGAAGCCATACTTCCCGCGGGTACGCTTTCGGGCGCTCCCAAAATCCGTGCATGCGAAATCATTGACGAGCTTGAGCAAACGCCGCGCGGCATCTACGGCGGTGCGCTTGGATATATCGACTTTTCCGGAAATCTCGATACCTGCATCGCCATACGCATGGCCGTGAAAAAAGACGGCATTGTCAGCGTGCAGGCGGGCGGCGGCATCGTGGCAGACAGCGTGCCAGAACGCGAATACGAAGAATCTGGCAACAAAGCGCTTGCCGTCATCAATGCCATATTACGCGCAAACGAGGTGGATGACGAATGATTTTACTCATTGATAACTATGACAGTTTTACTTACAACCTGTTTCAGCTGACAGCTGGTATCAGCCCCGATATCAGCGTGGTACGCAACGACGCACTTAGCGCGGGAGAAATACGGGCGCTTAATCCCTCGCACATTATGCTCTCTCCCGGCCCCGGCTACCCTAAGGATGCGGGCATCTGCGAGGATGTCATCCGCTTACTCGGCGGCGAAATACCGATACTTGGTGTGTGTCTTGGGCATCAAGCCATCTGCGAGGTATATGGAGCGAACATCACCCACGCGCGGCAGCTTATGCATGGTAAAAAAAGCCGCATCAAGCTAAACACCGGAAATCAGCTTTTTGCCGGGCTTGCAGAGCATATCGACGCGGCGCGCTATCATTCACTTATTGCCCGACGCGAAACCGTCCCCGATGACCTTGAAGTCATCGCGGAAGACGGCATTGGTGAAATTATGGCTGTGTCCCATAAGCGAATACACGTTTATGGTGTTCAGTTTCATCCCGAATCCGTACTCACGCCCCAAGGGAACATAATAATAAGAAACTTTTTATCTCTGAAAGGAGGACGAAAATGATACAGGAAGCCATCCGGCAGGCCATCGACAAAAAAGACCTGTCTTATGAAACAGCCGAAGAATCTATGCGGGAGATCATGCAGGGCAAAGCCACACCTGCGCAGATCGCGGCATTTCTAACCGCTCTTCGTATGAAGGGCGAAAGCATCGATGAGATTACCGCGTGCGCAAGCGTGATGCGCGCCTGCTGCACACATCTGCCGCACGATTTGGAAGTGCTCGAAATCGTCGGCACAGGCGGAGACGAAGCGTATACCTTCAACATTTCCACGGTATCGGCGTTCGTCATCGCGGCAGCTGGCGTTCCGGTCGCCAAACACGGCAACCGCAGCGTATCCAGCAAATGCGGTGCGGCCGATCTTTTTGAGGCACTGGGCGCCCGGCTTGACCTATCCGCAGAGCAAAGTGCCAAAATACTGGCTGACACCAATCTGTGTTTCATGTTCGCACCCGGCTATCACGCTTCGATGAAGTATGCCGCGCCCGTACGTCGTGAAATAGGTACACGTACGATTTTTAACATATTGGGTCCGCTGTCAAACCCCGCCGCGGCAACCATACAGCTGCTTGGCGTGTATGACGAAAAACTGATTAATTCGCTTGCGAATACGCTCAAAAACCTTGGAGTTAAGCGGGCAATGGTGGTTCACGGCAACGACGGGCTTGATGAAATATCGCTGACTGCCACCACACAGGTCTGCGAAATTGACGGGGAAACGCTAACGCATTATGAGCTGGATCCCCGCGAATACGGATTCGCACTCTGCATGCCGGAAGACCTTGTCGGCGGTGACGCCGCTATGAATGCTGATATCGCGCGCGCCATACTTTCCGGCAAAAAAGGCCCCAAGCGCAATGTGATACTGCTCAACGCGGGCGCGTGTCTATATATGGCGGGCAAAGCAAACAGCCTCGCTGACGGCATCAAACTGGCCGCACAGACGATTGACAGCGGCGACGCAATGAAAAAACTGGAGGCGTTCGTACAAGCGACGAACGAAGCAGTATGATACTTGATACCATTGCGGCATCCACAAGGCAACGCGTGAGCGAGGCAAAAGCTGTGGTTTCCTTGGATGTCATAAAAAAGCAGGCTCTCTCTTTGCCAAAGGAGCAATTTACCTTTGAAAAAGCGTTGAGCACACAGGGCATATCTTTCATTTGCGAGGTGAAAAAAGCGTCGCCGTCCAAAGGGCTTATCTCCCCTGATTTTCCATACCTCCAGATCGCGTTAGATTATGAAGCCGCTGGCGCGAGTGCCATTTCAGTGCTCACAGAACCGGTGTATTTTCATGGCCGAGATATGTTTCTTTCGGATATTAGAGCTCTCGTGAACTTACCGCTGCTCCGAAAGGATTTTACAATTGACGAATATCAGATATTTGAAGCCAAGACCATTGGCGCAGATGCGGTGCTGCTGATATGCGCGCTTCTTGATACAACTACCATTCGTCGTTATTTGGCAATCTGTGATGAGCTTGGGTTGTCAGCGGTCGTGGAAGCACATTCGGCGCAGGAAGTTGAATCCGCATTGAATGCAGGCGCGCGTATTGTCGGCGTTAACAACCGCGATTTAAAAACGTTTGAGGTGCATATTGAAACGTGCGAAAAACTCAGGCCGCTGGTTCCCAAAAACGTACTGTTCGTTGCGGAAAGCGGTATAAAAACCGGTGATGATATCAAACGGCTCAGTGAGGCGCAAGTTGATGCGGTGCTTATCGGTGAAACACTGATGCGCAGCACCGACCCAAAATTCGCACTCGCAGCGCTGCGACAAGGAGACGGCCAATGAGCAAAATCAAAATATGCGGTCTTACACGTCCCAGTGATATTGATGCCGTCAATGAAGCCTTACCCGATTACATCGGCTTTGTGTTTGCAAAAAGCCCAAGACAAGTGAGTTCTTTTCATGCGGCTGTGATGAAACAAAGACTTGATGTGCGCATTGCAACTGTCGGCGTGTTTGTTGATGCAGCTACCAGCATGATATCTGCTCTCTGTCAGGACGGCGTGATCGATATGATTCAGCTGCACGGCAATGAGGATGCAGACTATGTCAATCAACTGAAACAAACTGTGAGTGTACCTGTCATAAAAGCGGTACGCGTAAAAAGCAAAGAGCAGATCATCGAATCGCAATCAATTGAATGCGACTATTTGCTGTTGGATACTTGGCGGAAGGATAAGCAAGGCGGCAGCGGGCATGTGTTCGACTGGTCACTGATTCCGAAGCTTGATAAACCGTATTTTCTGGCAGGCGGTTTAAACGCCGCCAACCTAAAAGAAGCCGCAAGCCACAAACCATATTGTCTGGACATCAGCAGCGGCGCAGAAACACAAGGCAGAAAGGACAGGAGAAAAATTATGGAGCTTGTGCGTATAGTAAGGAGTGAAGACAAATGAGCAAAGGACGTTTTGGCAAGCACGGCGGACAGTTCATCCCCGAAACACTGATGAACGCCGTCATTGAGCTGGAAGATGCCTATGAGTATTACCGTCAAAATATTGAATTCTGCGACCAATTCGACAAGTTGCTGCGCACATACGCGGGCCGGCCGTCGCTACTGTACTTCGCGGAAAAAATGACGCACGACTTAGGCGGTGCCAAAATATATTTAAAGCGCGAAGACCTTAATCATACGGGATCACATAAGATAAACAACGTGCTTGGGCAGGCATTGCTTGCTAAAAAAATGGGCAAAACACGTGTGATCGCGGAGACAGGCGCAGGGCAGCACGGCGTGGCGACTGCCACCGCCGCCGCCTTTATGGATATGGAATGCGAAATATTCATGGGTAAAGAAGATACTGAGCGGCAGTTGCTCAATGTATACCGAATGGAGCTTCTCGGCGCAAAGGTGCATCCTGTTACGAGCGGCACGCAGACGCTGAAAGACGCCGTCAACGAAGCGATGCGTGAATGGACGTCGCGCTTAGTTGATACGCATTATGTACTGGGTTCCGTGATGGGGCCTCACCCCTTTCCCACCATTGTGCGAGATTTTCAAAGCGTGATCGGCAAAGAGGTTCGTCATCAGCTTTTCGAAGCAGAAGGCGTGCTGCCCGATGCGGTGGTCGCTTGCGTAGGCGGCGGCAGCAATGCGATGGGACTGTTCCACGATTTCATCCACGATACGCAAGTGCGTCTCATCGGCTGCGAAGCGGCGGGTCTCGGCGCGGATACGCCCAAAACCGCGGCCACCATTGCCACCGGCTCGCTTGGCATATTCCACGGTATGAAGTCATACTTCTGTCAGGATCAATTCGGACAAATCGCACCCGTGCATTCCATATCAGCGGGGCTTGATTATCCGGGTATCGGGCCGGAGCACGCAAACCTTTTTGATACGGAACGCGCTGAATATGTGCCGGTGACGGATGAGGAAGCTGTTTGCGCGTTTGAATATCTGTCTCGCACAGAGGGCATTATTCCCGCAATTGAAAGTGCACACGCCGTGGCGTATGTGCAAAAGCTGGCGCCGAGGATGAAAAAAAACCAGATCATCGTCGTGAATCTCTCGGGCCGCGGCGATAAAGACGTGGCGGCCATCGCACGCTACAGAGGGGTGAATATCCATGAATAAACTGCATAAAGCGTTTGAAAACGGCAAGGCGTTCATACCGTTTATCACGGCTGGCGATCCGAATCTTGATATAACTGAGCAGCTTGTGCTCACTATGGCGGAAGCGGGCGCCGATCTTGTTGAACTTGGTATCCCCTTCTCAGACCCCATTGCGGAGGGCACGGTGATTCAACAGGCGGACGAACGCGCTCTCGCGGCGGGTACCACCACAGACGGTATTTTTGACATGGTTCTTAGACTTCGCAAGAAAACAGCCATTCCCCTCGCATTTATGACATATGCAAATCCCGTTTTCGTTTACGGCGCGGATAGATTCATGAAGCTCTGTGAGGAATGCGGCGTGGATGCCGTTATCGTGCCCGATCTGCCGTTTGAGGAAAAACAAGAGTTTGCTTCTGCGTGCCAATCCCACGATGTGAAGCTCATATCTCTAATTGCCCCGACCTCTCAGGCACGCATCGATCAAATCGCGTCCGAAGCGGAGGGCTTTGTGTATTGCGTCTCATCTCTTGGCGTCACTGGCGTACGCAGCCAAATCACGACAGATATAAACCGTATGATCTCACAGGTTAAGGCTGTGCGCGATATCCCCTGTGCCATTGGTTTTGGCATTTCCACACCTGAGCAGGCGCATGAAATGGCATCCATTTCCGACGGTGTGATCGTGGGCAGCGCAATTGTGAAACTTGTGGCGCAATACGGTGCAAGCAGCGTTGAACCTGTTGCCGAATATGTTCATCAAATGAAACAAGCGGTTGTATCCGCAGGAGAGTAATCATGGTTTTTGTAATTAAACGCAATGTGCCCAAACAAAAAATTGAAGAATTTATTAAAGCATTTGAAGCCAGCGGCTTTTCAACAATACTCAGCAAGGGCACTGAGCACACTGTCGTTTGCCTCATCGGCAATACCGCCACAGTGGATCTTGATCACGTGGTGCAGACCAACGATATTGTGGAATACGGACGGCGCGTCACAGAACCTTATAAAGCCGTAAACCGTACCGTACATCCGGAAAACACCTTATTACAGGTAGACGGCGTCACATTTGGCGAAGGACATTTTCATGTAATTTCGGGGCCCTGCTCCGTGGAAAGCGAAGCGCAAATCATCGAAGTGGCGCAGTCAGTCAAAGCAAGCGGCGCTTCGATGCTGCGCGGCGGCGCTTTTAAACCGCGCACGTCACCTTATGCCTTCCCCGGTCTCCGCGAAGAAGGCTTGAATCTGCTTCTTGCCGCAAAAAAGCACACGGGTCTTCCCATCGTAAGTGAAATTATGAATCAGACCCAGCTTGAATTGTTTGAGCAGGTGGATATGATACAAATCGGCACACGAAATATGCAGAACTTTGATCTGCTTCGGGAGGTTGGGCACGTACGAAAACCCATACTTTTAAAACGCGGCTTTTCCAATACGATCGAAGAGTTTCTCATGAGCGCCGAATACATCGTCGCGTCCGGCAACCCCAATGTCATACTCTGTGAACGCGGAATCCGCACCTTTGAGACAATGACACGCAATACGCTCGATCTTTCGGCTGTGCCGTTACTTAAACAAAAATCACATCTGCCCGTTGTGGTTGATCCCAGCCACGCAGCGGGCATAAGAAGTCTCGTTCCCGCGCTGTCACGCGCGGCAGTTGCAGTTGGCGCCGACGGTCTAATTATTGAAACGCACAACGATCCGGCGCATGCGCTCTCAGACGGCGCTCAGTCACTGGATCTTAAACAATTCGCCGTACTGATGGAAGACTTAAAGCGCCGAGCCGCGTTCGAAGGCAAAGACATGAACAAAGCATAATGAAATCGGCATACAGCATGTTTCTGATATTCGTTATTATGGTATATATAGTTTATATGAGTATCCAATATGTATAATTCTTTATTTCTAGAGAAATAAGCATATTAGACTTGACATGTGTTGGTTTTTGTAAGAATATATAATATATATTGCAAATCTATGACAGGAAGCGTGCTGTAATGTCTATTTTTAAAAAACGTAAAATCTCCATCGTTGCCATCGCCGCCTTTACGATTGTTTTCGCGTTAGGTATCTATTCCGCCTTTGCCGTAGATGCCGTGGTTCCCGATGAGAACCTAAGCAATGCACTTATTACTATCGGTGCAGATACAAGCGGAAACGGACAGATCGAGCAAGAAGAGCTATCCGCACTAACCGTCGCTCTTGATTTGTCTGGTAAAAACATCTCCGATATCACTGGATTGGAGTACGCTACCAGCGTTACATATATCAATTTGCAAAACAATAAAATCAGAGATATCAGCAAACTTCTGTCCTTAATTGAGGCAAGTCCTCATCCTCTTACAAGTGTTAACCTAAAAAATAACTATCTTATTATCTCGGACAACAGCGAGGATAAAGCAATCGTTGATCAGCTATCTGCAGAATGCGTCGTTGAATACGCCCCGCAGGATACGATACCGGTCGACAACGTCACTTTTGATTTTGAAACGCTTCTTGTAGGCGTTGACACAACAGCCACGCTGACCGCCACCGTTGCACCTGATGATGCGACCAATAAGAATCTCGTATGGGCTTCCAGCGATACAAACGTTGCCACAGTCGAAAACGGCACTGTGACAGGTATTGCGCCGGGCACGGCGACAATTACAGCGACATCCGAGCAAAACGCCAGCTTGACTGCCACGAGCATAGTCACAGTCAAGCGCTTTCATATTGAATCTCAGAAGTATTCTATTGATAGGTCTCAAGGCATCATTAAAGGAATTTCCAAAACGACAGCCATTGGTGATTTCCTCAAAGACATAAGTAATGATGCAACCAATCTCACTGTTTACGACGCAACTGGTAATCCTTGTACGGATACAACAATGAAAACCGGCATGACCTTGAAGCTAAACGTGGGCGGCACAGAACGCGAATCTTTGAAAATCGTTGTAACCGGTGACGGCAACGGAGACGGAGAGATTTCCGTTGCGGACTATACGCTGACGCGTCTTGATATACTGGGCCTAAAACCGCTGACTGATGTATACAGAACGGCCTGTGATATGAACACTGATGGTCAAATCTCCATTGCAGACTATACGACGATTCGGCTGGATATATTAGGCGTTAAACCTGGCAATTCCGGCACCGACCTTCCAAGTGTCTCCGATCCGCGCATCAGAGCTTTCCTTGATGTGGCGCTGATGCAGCAGGGCAAGCCGTATGTATGGAGCGCAGAAGGCCCAGACTCGTTCGACTGCTCCGGATATGTATGGTATTGCTTAAGGCAGGTTGGCTACAACGTTGGCCGCACAACGGCAAACAGTTATAGTCAGAAAAGCGAGTGGCCATATGTGCCCAGAGATCAACTGCAGCCTGGTGATCTAATGTTCTACATCTCAGATAGTGACCCGAACAGAATTGGTCACATCGGTATCTACCTTGGCAACGGCTATCATATACATGCATCTTCGTCATATGGCCGTGTTATCATCTGCCGTGTTGATGGATGGTATGACCAGATGCTTAGCCATGGACGCCGGGTATATTACTGATAAGCATTGTATCGCATATAAGGCGCTTTATAAGCATTCCCGACAAACTCATTAACAGATGAATTAACAACAATCTTTTTTGTTTCTGTTTGCTGATGCTTCGCGTATAAACCATTATAGTACAAGCTGTACCCCCCCGCACAAACAGATTAAAAACACACAAAACATTTCTCTTCTTTGTGTTGACAGTGTGGGACGATTCTTTTATAATGTAGTAGTTTCCGTTGGAATTGGAGAAGTACCCAAGTACGGCTGAAGGGGCTCCCCTGCTAAGGGAGTAGACCGGGGTAACCGGTGCGAGGGTTCAAATCCCTCCTTCTCCGCCAAACCTAAAAACCCTGTGTTTATCGGGGTTTTTTCTTTTTCCGACTTTCAGCGTGATAATTAAAAAATGCGTATAGATTTATAAAAAATTGTTGTACTACCAACATTACCGACAACAAATAAAAAAAGATCCCCGTTTCCGAGGCTCCCATATAGCGGTCTGCCCTTTTGCTTAAAAGTGGCCTTGGTAATTTTCCTATTTCTTTCTATACATATTTCAATACAGAAAAACATTGCCGCCGCCATCATTTGCAGCGCTTAGAAGCTTTAACCTTTCTCTGATATCTCCTTCCAGCGCGATACCTTTTTGGCCAAGCGTATCTGGCAACTGAGATTCGCTTTTGTTCATACGAATAATTGTTGCGTTTGGATACTGGTGTGCCATTTGCTCAAAAGGCCATCGGATAATTGTTGGCGTGTTAAACCCAACGCCAATCTCCCAAAATAAAATGCTCCGCTCGTTGTTCTCTTCAATAAAGCGTTTGTAGTTCGCAAGCTTTTCCAGCCACGGCAATTCAACAAAGTTGCTGTCACAGCGCAGATTCGGTTCGAGCCGCTCACCGGTTTCTTCGTTGATCGGTATATCTTGTATGCGAATCTCGATCGCGCTTGGCATATTGTCTATCATTTTTCTTACCATATCTTCGTTATACCATAAACGATCATCCGCGCCGCTCACCGTTTGGAAGTAACCGTAATCTCCCTGCGTCGCTAGCACGTGTTCCTTACCAAACGCTTTTTGGGTCTGGTGGTCGCCATTCGTTGTGATGATATAATACGGCGTGTGACCGATCAGACTGCGCAGCAGCGTATACGGCTCGGTCGCTTCCGGTTCATAACGTATGTGATAGATATGTCGGCACCAAAAGCCCCAGTACTTTTTCGCATCTTCGTCCGACAATTGTCCGATCGTCGTCACCCAATATCGCCCGATTATCGCACCGATCGTCGTCAAACCCATGTTGTAGTATTCAGGATACCACTTTTTGCAAAGCTCACTGTCTGTATAATCAAGCCCGCCGGAAGCGGACATGCCCGAACCTATACCAACCACGATTGCATTTGCGTTTTCAATTGCTTCTTGCGCACGTTCCAATTCATGCAAGAAGTCTGTCATAGATTGCATAGTCTTCCTCCTTAAACACGTTGAATACAACACTCAGATTGTATTCGCGCTTTAGTTCGCGCACGGTGTCTACCGCGATTTGAGCCGCATCAAGGTTTGGAAACCGATATTCGCCGGTGGAGATACAACATAATGCGATGCTTGCCAGACCGTTTTTTGCCGCAAGCGAATAGCACGCTTGATAGCTGTTCGCTAAAAGTTCGCGATGCCGGTTCTTCAGCCCGCCAAATACGATCGGCCCAACGGTATGGATAATCCGGTCACACGGGAGGTTGTATGCTTGAGTGATCTTCGCTTTTCCCGTCGGTTCATCACAAGCTTGTTTATTCATCAGCATCGCGCACTCGTTACGCAGCTGCAGTCCCGCTGCCGAATGAATGGCATTATCGACACAGCCGTGGAGCGGCACAAAGCATCCGAGCATTTTATTGTTTGCAGCGTTAACAATTGCGCCTACATCAAGACGCGTGATGTCTCCGCGCCACAGGTGTATTCCCGGTTCTCGTTCCTGAATCTGCGCTAAACTGATAACCCCCTTACGCACCACATCTTCCGACAACACCGCGTCCTGAGCGGCGTAAAATGCGTCCGCAAGCTCGTTCGGCGGGCAGATATTCATCAAGAAGCGCATAAATTGCCTCTGGCTGTGTTCATCACCCGATACATGCGCTGCCTGCGCTTTCATTTCCGGCATAACAGACAGCAGATATCCATTGCAATACTTTACGTTTTCTAAGTAGGTCACTTATTGCACTTCCTTTAGCATTCCATTTGTTATCATAGTCATTGCGCTTTCGCGAGCGTTTTTCTTCCACAGTCCCTTCTATCCGCCTCTTCCATCGTTGTTTTGGCATTGACCGCATTTGCCGGACATACCACATAGCACGACCCGCATTCGTCACAAAAGTTGCCAATGATTGAATACGATTCTCCCTGTACGATGGCATTGAACGTACATACCATTTTGCATGCACCGCACGCAACGCATTTTTCAGCATTGATCGAAAAGCCACACGGCTCTGCCTCTGCCCCGCCATGACTGAAGCGCATGCGTTCAATCTTATGGTCTCGCTGCGTTTTCTCAAAGTCGTAATCGAACACCTCGCCTTTAAAACGATACAGTACAAACGTCGTCATTGTTGGGTAGCGTTCAACGTCCTTGACGAGCGGCAAAAACCGCGCGTCCTTCTCGGCCTTTGCTGACAGCTCTTCAAACGGTAGTTCGCGTACATCGCCACTCACACGGATATGAAACCCGGGCGGGAAGTCCGGCAAGCCATTTTCATCGTGCATCGCCGGGCCATCCGCCGCAATCAGCGCGCAAACCGCCACCTTCTTCGTCTCCTTAAGCTGCCGATAGAACGGCTTCACCTTCATCGTCATGAAATACAGACCCTCGTCGTCATACGTTAAAAAGTGAGCGATGCGGATTTCGGGATAATCTCCGTCAATAGTCGCAAAGCTGTATGCATGCATTTTTTCAAATCTCTCATAAACTTCTTTAATGGTCATATCAATTCTCCCTAATATAATTATGCTCTGTGTATGAATATCCGCAGTTTCTCCGTTTCCGGCTGCGCCAAATCTTCTATGCTTCCATGTTCAATAATGTTCCCTTCGTCCATAAACACAAAGTAATCAGCGAACTCACGCAGAAAGCCCATCTCGTGCGTGACGAAAACAAACTCCGCGCCATCGGACTTAAGCTGCTTAATGCTATCGAGCACCTGTTTCGTCAGCAGCGGGTCAAGCGACGCCGTCGGTTCGTCGAGAAACAGCATCTCAGGCCGGGTGCATATTGCACGTGCGATGGATGCACGCTGCGCCTGTCCGCCGGAGATCTTCGCCGGAATCTTGTGTGCTTGGTCTGTCAGCTGAAACTTCTTAAGAATCGTATCGCACCTTTCCTGCGCAGCCGCCTTCTCCAATCCCGCAGCCTTCGTTAAAATCAGCATGATGTTTCGTTCCACCGTAAGATGCGGGAACAGGCAGTGACGCTGAAATACCACGCCGATCTTTTTCTGATACGCAATCAAACTTTGCTGCGTTACTCGTGTTCCGTTTACAGTCACATTTCCACTGTCCGGAAACTCGATACCGGCGAGTTGGCGCAGCAAGGTTGACTTGCCGCAGCCCGATTCACCGATAATTCCGACGACCTTCACACCATCAAGGTCAAGGTTCAACCCGTCGAGTATCGTTTTTCCGTCATATAACTTCGTCACGTTTTCAAGCTTCAATTGCACTACCAAACCTCCTTCCAAGATACGAAGCAAGCAGCGACATGGGGATTGTGATTATTAAATATAACACCCACATGACGAGATATCCTTCAATGCTTGCATAGCTTTTATTGGAGATTACGGTGATTACGTACGATATTTCGCTCACCGACACAATCTTTAAAAGCGCGCTGCCCTTTATGATGCTCGACAGGTTGTTAATCATCGCGGGAATCATTGGGCGAACCATCTGCGGAATAATGACATAGCGGTAGCGTTGCCACAGACGGAAATGATACAGCCGCATTACCGTGTACTGATCAGCGTCGATAACCGCCGAGGCCGTTTCATACGCGTTTGCCACATACGGCGTCATATACGCCGTGAGCGAGACAATACCGAGCACGCTCTTTTGTGTCATACCGACTTTCACACCGAACACATACACGACGATAAAAATCATTACCAGCAGCGGCGTGCCCATGACAACTTCTTTCAGCGCATTCGCCAGTGTCTTTAAAAACGGGTTTTGACTTCGCATCGCAAGAAAGAACATAAACCCAAAGATCATGCTCATCACAAGCGTCACGATACTGATCCAAAGCGTTGTCACTAACGCCTCACCAAGCTTTACGCGCTCGGCTAGTATCAGGTCATACCGCAGATTATCTGTGGCGCTTAGTAGAATGACAGCGAACAACACCGCGATAAACAGATAGGCCGCCGTTTTTTGTATTTTTGTCTTCATCACATTCATATTTGCGCTTATTCCGGCCGAGTAACAATATAGTCGAGCCCGAAACTATTATTAAAGAAGACCTCACCAACTGCTGCATCGTACTTGTCTGCAAGCTGCTCATATAACCCGCCGTCTTCATACAAAGATGCAATAAACGTATTCGCCTGCTCCAGAAGGTCCGTATTTCCTTTCTTCACCGCAAATGCCGATGTAGAATATTCAGGCACACCAAGATAAATCTCCGTGGTGTCCGGGTTGGCCGCGTGATCGCCGAAAACCATGTACGAACCGACCAATACATTGTAGTTTCCCGTTGTGACCTCCATGATTGCCGTGGCAATCTCCGTCGCTTCGGTTGCTTCTGCACCGTAGTTATATGGCACAATCGTCGATATCGTTCCACTCAGACCGATAGCCTTGAGACCATCCAACGCAAAGAACTCTTCGACTGGCATATCGTCGCTGATACCGTTTGCCTCATAAAACTCCTTGTTCACCAGTGTCGCCGTTTTGCCGTAACGGTAGCCGTCCGAGAAGTCGACTTTCTGCTTGCGTTCCTCGTTGATCGACATGTCACTGATCACAATATCCGTTTCCCCCGACTCGAGCGACGCAATTAGCATTGAGAAATCCGTATTGATGATCTTCACCTCTCTGCCAAGATATTCGCCGAACGCACGTGCCAGATCTGGCTCGAGCCCGGCGGGTTCGTCATTTTCGTCAAGATACATAAACGGCGGGTACTTCAAATCGATACCGACCTTAAGCACATCGCTTTTTGCCTTGCCTGCGCTGTCACACGCCGCCAGCACGCCAACGAGCATTATTACGATGATTACTATACTGAAAAACTTCTTCATATTTTCCTCCCATGTTGTTTTCTGTCTTTTAGGATAGCAAATAATGCGCCGCAATTGAATATGATAACGCGCAAAAAACTTATAAAAACGAAACCATACGATTTATACGCACCAAAACTATGCTATACTATGCTAGGGTGATTATTATGCCGATTGGGAGAATTAGATATATTAATACAGACAAACGCGGTGCCGATTTCGAAATCGTCGCCCTGGAGCAGTTTTTTGCTACGCGTCCAAAGAAAATGCTCGAAAAAGACTATCGGTTGGATTTTTGGGCACTGTTCTATATCACGGAGGGAAGCGGCGTGCATTCGATCGACTTTACGAACCATGCCTATCAAGCAGGCGATATGATTGTGATTGCCAAGAACCACGTGCATTCGTTTCGCGTCAATTACGATGCGCGTGGATACATTGTCCACATCAACGAACCGTTTTTTTTAAAAAGCGGCGTCACGCGTGATATGGACATGCTTGCATTTTTCGAAACACCAATGTGCCAGCCGATTCTGCACGTGGACATATCGCCCTCTGCGACGAGTCGGCAATTGATCGACTTAATATATAAAGAATACCTGCTGGCGGAAGAAGAAATCGCCAATAAGCTCATCAAGTCTCTGATGAGTGCATTTGTTTTTTCGATCCGTGGCGAGAACGCTGCCGATATCCGCAGCTTTTCAACCGCGGCCTATCGTAACTACTTCGAATATCGAGAACTCGTGGAGCAGAACTTTACCAAGCTAAAAACTGTCACGGACTATGAGCCGCTGATGGGTGTCACAAAAAAAACGCTTAACGCCGCCTGCCGCGCCTGTGCTGGCATCAGCGCAAAAGAACTGATTACAAACCGCGTGATCCTCGAGGCCAAGCGACTGTTGGCGCAAAACGAGTTGAAAAACTATGAGATTTCCTATCAACTGGGTTTTGATGAGCCCGCTAATCTTGCAAACTTCTTTAAGCGCAACACGGGAATGAGCATGCGCAGATTCCGCGATATGCTTACCATGTAATTAAAGTCATACCAATGCCGCCCAGCTTTAAACAACGGATAGATATCATTCGTGTACGGTTTTTTATCAAAGTTTTTATCCAGTTTATCTCTACTGATGCTCTCGATATACCCACGGGATGGAAATCCATCATCGTATCCGCACCTCCAATGGGAAGTATTCTCGGCTCATCAGTTGGTTTCAAAACGCATTACCCTTCACCTATTCACCCGCAAAGCGCATGATGTCATCCACATCTTTTCTTGGTGTGGGTGACGGCTGCTCATCCGGATACCCATAAACCATCAGCGCGGCAACAGTTTCTTCCTCTGGCAAACCAACAACTTTGGATATCGACTTGTCATCGATTACGCCCATAATTACCGTACCGATACCTTTTGCATGCGCGGCCAAACAAAATGTCTGGCATGCGAGTCCCGCATCAAATACTTCCCATACATTCGTTTTCGATGTCGCGTATTCATCTTTGTCAAGTTTACCGCTTTTACCTTTGACAAAGCTTAAAACAGCAACATTCTTTGCATTTTCTAAAATGCCGACATTGTACATAAATCCATTAACGCCTTTGGATGCGATCTGTTTGATCATGGTTTCATCATCTACAAATGTATATCTTGCTACCTGGAAATTCCCCCATGAGGGTGCCCAACGGCTAATGTCTACGATTTCTCTCATGGTTTCCCGGTTTACCTTTTCGTTCTTGAACTTTCTTACGCTTCTGCGCTCTTTGATCATTTCAATTGCTTCCATTTTTTATTTCCCTTTTACCTTTTCTTAAAAAACTACATTCCTGCAATTCAAAAATCCTCTCCATTCTGCTTTGGACTACTTTCTCTGTCATAAGCCTGTTCTTCACTGTCCTTGTACGTTTTGTTCGAATCAAACTTTTCACTGATATCTTTCATTCTTCTTTTTCTCAAAAATATCACCTCCGATACTATTATGTCCATTGATTCTGTTTTCATGTCAACGCCAAGCCAAGGATATCACCATATTCTTTCTTGAGAAATTTTGATGGTAAACCGACCGATTATCACGATGCCTTTCTCCTATCTCTCACTTCTTTTTCGACAACTCATTTCCAAAACAATCATACAGAATGGCCGCATCTGCTTTTTTCTTATCCCAAACGTTTTTATCATCCCATATAAAATCGCCACGGCCGCCTTTGCATGCCACAGTGAACATATCACCTTTATTCATATATGTCCCGTCAGGAAACATGTATATTTCCGATCCATTTTCAGAAAAAATCATGTATCCGGATATTTCAGCATCATCGCCGTTATTGACCAGCGTGACCGTTTGAGCATCTTTGTTTAACTCAATTATGTCAATTTGAGATTTCTTTTTTTTCGGCTCGGGATTTGAGACTTTAATGTTACCATCTGCGCGGACGGTCATTAATGCACCAACAATGCTATCCTGTGTCACAAGAACCTGCGCGCCATTCAGTGCTGAAAAGACTCGCTCGCTGGCCGAATCTTCATCAACCGATGTGTCAGTCGATATCACGGCGATTTCGGGCGATACAGCCGATGCAAATCTCTGAGAAGTGGCATCCGGATTTCCGTGATTGCCCACCTTGAGCACATCTGCAGCCACGTCTGCACCGGCATTAAGCAGAGTCGTTTCCTCCGCAAACTGCATGTCGCCGGCAAAAAGAAACGTTTTTCCGTTAATCTTGAGTTTCAGCACAAGCGAGTTATCATTATCATCATCGCTGTTGTATTCCAGCGGACCCAGTACTTCAAAACTCACCTCAGGTGTCATCTCAACCGTATCGCCTGCTCTTAGCTTCACATGAGGCAAAGACAGTTCCTCTGCCAATTGCTCAATTTTATTATTGTTTTTATCCTCAGAAATTTCTGCGGAATAAAGCACTTCTATATCGCATCTATTTGCAAGTGCTTCCATTCCGCCTATATGGTCGGTATGCGTATGTGTGAGAAAAACCGCTTTGAGCTCCTGAACATCTAGAACAGACATGGCCGTAAAAAGCGCAGGAACCGAAGACTTTTCTCCCGTGTCGATGAGGTATGACAAGCCATCCACTTGAATAAGCGTTGCGTCCGCCCTCCCTACATTGATAAACATCACGGAAAAATCATGATGATTCGCTGTTTGAGGACTATCCGCGCTGGTGGTTTGTGAATCATTTGCGCCGCGTCCGCAACCCGCGGCCCCAGCCGTGACCAAAACTATCATGAGCACAAATTTCATTATGCGAAAAACTACTTTATACTGATTTGATACTGCCATTACCCTTCTCTTTCGTCTGTTTTCACTGATTAACAGTTGGCATATCTATTATATCAAAGAGAATAATAATTAACAGCAATATGCTCATATAAATGCTTGATATCAGGTGCGGAGCCACGTATAACTTAACGCAATATAAACAACATAGATTAATAATAGAGTCAAGCCTTCCGGTTTTGTAATCTTTTCGTTCTTTCCTCTTGAAAACAATCTGAATATGACAAGAATAATAAGCATCGTCGGTATTTGCAGCTTATAGAAACTGACGGGCACAGCCAAGCCCCCCGGTGTCACGGCAGCCGCACTTCCTACCACAAAAAGCACATTGAGAATATCCGCGCCAACGATATTGCCGACGGCAAGTTCTCCGTGTCCTTTGCGCACTGCCGTAATCGCCGTCACGAGTTCCGGCAGGCTGGTACCAAGCGCCACCAGAGTGGCCGCGATAATGCTCTGCGGAATACCGATACGCACAGCTGTAATCTCTACAGTCGGTATGAGAATTTTGGACGATGCAATAACTAAAAATACACCGCCGAAAAGCTTAAGCAGTTGTATAATAAGCGGAGATTTCTTTCCCTCATCAAAACCTCCGGCATCCAAAACAGCCTGTTTCAAATCAGGAGTTTTCGTCCATCTGATTGAAAAATAAATGTAGATAATGAGCAAGGCAACAAACACGCCGCCCATCCATTGGCTGATGTTCCCCTGTCCCTGTGAAAACATCGGTATGCATACAATAGCAAGCAAAAAACCAGCTGCGATCTGAATTCTACCCTGACGCTTTACGATGACCTGATCGACCGGCAGCTTTCCAATGAGAGCCGCTAGACCGATAATGAGCCCGGTATCCGCGATGATCGATCCTATCGCGTTGCCCAGCGCCAAATCAGGATTCCCGTTTATTGCCGCCAACACCGATACCGTCGCCTCCGGCAGCGTTGTCCCTAAAGACACAACGGTTGCGCCGATTACCATCTTGGGAACGCCCCATTGAACAGAAAGGCTGACAGCCTGATCAACCAGTATATCCGCTCCTTTGCTTAAAACAAAAAGCATACCGGCGACTATAACTAGCAATACAATAGTCGGCAAACCGTCTAAACAGCCAAAAATAAATGAATCCATACACTATTCTCCTCTTTAAAAAATAAAACTCTTCAAAGAATAAAACCCTTTTTGTTCCATTCTTTGAAGAGTCTCACTGGATACTTATCATTAAAGCCGGGAAGATGTTGTCTTCCGAGATGACGACTTTAATCCCTTGACGGTCAGTTACTCCCTCTGCGCTGTTATTATACGATTTTTTTTTTTTTATTGCAATCATATTTTCATGTCGTTTTTTTACATATTACAGAAATTTCTTATATGAATACATAGATGAAACATTTGGGCAGACTAATTAAAAAAAGTATAAGGAGGAAATCAGCATGCAATCACATAAGATGAATCATGCAAATCCGGGGATCAAATGTCAGGTCCAATCATGTTATTACTATATGACCGGAGACCAATGCACTGCGGACTGTATTGAGGTGCTGCCCAAAGACGCGAACAGCACATCAGAAACTGACTGCGGAACTTTTACCAAAAAGCAATAACGATCGTCTAAAGAAAACCAGCGTCAAGCTGGTTTTCTGAGTTTGTCGAAAAGCCTTCGGTTTCCCGTAGTTTTATTATCAGCTTTTTTGGTAGCCCAGCCTCAAGCTGGTTTTCTTTAGCTGCAGCCTAATAAGTATTTTCAATTTCTTTGATTTTCTTATACAGCATCTCATTTACAGGCGTTTGCAAATGATGTTTTTTACCCAGTCGAAGCACCGTTCCGGAAAAAAGCTCAAGCTCGCTATAGCGGCGGGCTTCCACGTCCTGCCTCATAGACGGCTTGCCTTGGGGATTGAGATGGCCGATAATATTCAGCCAATACTGCAAGTCGTCTTCATTTAAAAAAATGCCTTCTTTTCCCGACAGGTTGATGACTTCACGCATGGCGGCAATCATAACATCTCTTGCCTCACTTTCCCGTTGAACATATTTAAATTCCCCACCAAACACCGCGAGAGATTGATTAATACCCACATTGGCCATAAACTTGCACCAAAGCTTTCTGTACATCTTTGTCTCAACGATATGCGGAATTTGCATTTGCGTCAAAAAGTCATTCACTGATCGCGTTTTTTCGTAAATCACATTGGGCTCACGGTCTCCTATGCACAGTTCACCCATGTTTGCGTAAGTCAGCCGATTACCAACCTTAAGAGCATCCATTCCCTGTGCCACGCAATAAACGATGCTGTCCATCCCATATGTCTGACCGATGACTTCTTCACTGGCAATTCCGTTGAGTAAAGAGATGATGACCGTATTGTCATCAACGTGACCGTGCACAGCTTCTATCGCTTCATTGAGATGGTTGAACTTAACTGCAAAAATCAACAGATCAGCAGAATCCACCTTCTGCTCAGGCGTGACATATTGAAAATCGCATTTCTCGCCATTGCAGTAAACACCATCGTTTAAGTATCTGTCAATTCTAGCCTTATCGGCGACAATTCTCAAATCATTTCTTGGCATTCTGTTGGACAAATGATACCCGTACAATAATCCTAACGCACCCAAACCGATGATTGACACCTTATTTATCGTCATTTTATAAGTATCCTTCTTTTTTCTATTCCATGTTGGTATTTCATTGCTTAAACCAATTTAGCAGCAATACTAGACATTTTCGAGAATGGCATAGCTTTTGTTGTCTTCAATCATGATTTGAAGAGCAAACTTAAACTGATCGCTGATGTCTCTTGGCAGATCAATGAGATTTTTGCGAGAGTACGATGCGTTTTGATAAGAATTATCTTCCTCAAAAATGTGCTTATCCGTCACATACGCATAATATACCGTTGGATCATCAATCGTGCTGTACGCGACATAGAGCTTCTCGACCCATAGCTGCTTGTATCCATCAGATATATATTGCGGCGGACTTCCCTTTTTTAAAAGAGCCGTACTAATTACATCTGCTGTGGGAGCCTTGATTCGTATTCTTTGCGCAATCCGTTCCGACAGCTCTGCCACCTCCCTGACATTTAAGTACATATCCATTGAGCGTCTCCTGTGCGTAATCTTTGTGTGTTTTGCTATAAACTATTTTATCAGTTTTAATCTCGCATGTCATGAATACAATGTATCTTTGATTCGTAAATTTTACTCTATATCTTTATTATAATACAAAATTTAAAAAAAACGCCTATCATACTCGATAAACGTTTTGGTTGTATGAACTGAATATGCTAACCCAAGAATATAACCATCACGATTCCCAAAGCCGCGAAGGGAATTGAAGTACCGACGAGCAACTGCGACCACGTGTGTCTCTTCATATAGACGCTGGCCAGACACGCCATTACCAAAACGCCTATACCCAGATATCCGATCATCTGCCCGAAGTAAACGAGCAGCATAAACGGACCGGCCACGCCGCATGCATGTCCGCTTGCTTTAAAGTGGAACACTTTGTTCGCCAGTGCTACGAACAGTCCGGAAACCATATAAGATATGTAAATGACCAGAACGGCGCTTGGCGCACCGATAATCGCAGTCGAAGCAAAACCGAGAATATATCCCGATACAGCAAATATTAACGCAAGCGTTCTTTGACCTTCCCGCCCTTTGTCTTTGTACTTTTTTATAAGCGGCTGAAGCGGATAAGCCAGCAGCGGGAGCACCACGAGAAAAAACACAGTCGATATAAAGACAGCTAAATTGCCAAACGTATAAGGGGCACGCAAATATAAAACCAACAGCAGTACCAATGCCATAATCGGCGCCACTGTGATGATTCGAATTATATAAGCGACTTTTTTCATACCCTTTCGTCTCCAACAAAGAAAAGCGCCACCGTCCCGGGCCCTGTATGCGATCCAATGACGGTACCCACACTGTTGATCATGACATTTCCGTTGAGCTTTGGAAACGCGCTTTCAATAATATCGGCTACGGTTCTTGCGTCGTTATAGCACGCTGAATGAGAAATAAAGCACTTGCCGCTGTAATTCACGCCATCCTTGGCATGTTTGATCATTTTTTGCACAATCTCATTTATGACTTTCTTTTTGGAGCGAACCTTTTCCCGCGGAACAAGGTGCCCTGCAGCATCCATGTTGAGAAGCGGACAAATCTTTAGCAATGTGCCAAACACCCCTGCTGTTTTTGAAATTCTTCCGCCTTTGATGTAGGAGGTCAGATCCGACGAGAAAAACCAATGGTGAACAAAAAGTCTGTTGTCCAGCGCCCATTGCCATACCTCGTCAAAGGAAGCGCCGCTGTCACGCAAGTCCGCCAGCATATCCACGAGCAGACCATATCCCGATGACGCGCCCATCGAATCGACAATCTCTATTTTTCGCATCGGATACTGCATCATAAGCTCAAGCCTCGCCATTTTTGCTGAGTTGTAAGCACCGGAGATTCCCGATGATAAGCTGACATGAAGAATGTCTTTCCCTTGCTTCAAGAACGGTTCAAAAAAATTTTTGTATTCTTCCACATTAACCTGTGACGTTTTTGTCTGCGCTCCGTCTGCTATCTTTTTATAAAAATCATCAAACGGCATTGACTTGCCAAGATCATCCGGATATGTTTTGCCATCTATAATAAAGTGAAAACAAACGTAGCTAATGTTTCTTTCTTTGAAATAGGTTTCTGGCATGTCTGCCGTTGAACAACAGGTTAATACATAATCACTCAAAGTATCATTCTCCTTTTTACTTGCACAAATTGTCTATCGCTAAGCGAAAGCTTTATTAACACCATATAATAAAACTGCAATGAAGTCACTCTACTTCATCAGTCTTGCCATTCTCACCTTAGGTTTTACATTCGTAGAGCATTTTTCATCAATTCTACTAACGGTAGAGTTGTCTACTGTGTTTTCTTTATAAAATTGATTGTTGATTTGGACTATGCTATACTAAAGCAAGTTTGATTCAAGGAGGGCATCTTTGTTTTATGATCGATATTAAATCTGTTGTCGCCAATAATATCATAGAACTCAGAAAGTCCAACAACTGGACACAGACAGAGCTTGCCGATAAACTGAACTATTCGGATAAAGCGGTCTCAAAGTGGGAAAGAGCAGAATCTTTGCCTGATGTGACCGTTCTTAAAAGAATCGCCGATTTATTTTTTGTTTCTGTGGACTATTTACTTGAAGAAGCGCATGCCAAAGAAAAAAAAGAAGCTCGGCCAAAGCATATTAGGCGTAACCATATTATCATTACGCTGCTTTCCGTCTCACTTGTGTTTCTTATTGCCACCATCGTGTTTGTGGTGCTTGGCCTTTTGCCAGTCGATTTACCGATTTGGATGACATACATTTATGCAATTCCGGCTGTGTGCATTATCCTGATTGTTTTTAATTCCATTTGGGGCAAGCGCGTTTGGAATTATGTTTTTATCACAATACTTGTTTGGAGCATATTACTGGCAATTTATTTGTCTTGCATTGCAAAAAACATTTGGCTCATTTTCATAATTGGCATCCCTGCACAGATCATCATTTTGCTATGGACAAGATTGAAATTTATTCATAAGCGAAAATAAACGTTTTAAACCGATTCGTGTATTATAAGAGCGCCATTGCTGGCGCTCTCAGAGTGTGTTAAAAAAGCTAAGAATATAATACGTGGGCAAGACGGGCTTTGCCCTCGCAGCTTTGCACCATTTTCATTACATAGAATTATTTCGGATGCACCTCTATCGCAGAATATTCTGACAGACCGTTAGCAGACAAAAGATACGGGCCGCCCAAGAAATCGTTATTCTTCTTAAAAACGATGTATGCGTCGTACGTTGGCTCAACTTCTGCATTTTCTGCACCTTCTTGACCAAACGTAACGGTAGCACTGTCTGAACCGTTGCCCGAAAAACTCATCATCTCCGCAAGATTATAACCTTTAAACGTATCACCGCCCGCATTTATATCCTGCAGTTCAACGCTCTGCCATACCATATCGCTCATTATGTCAAAGTTGCCTGCTATATTGAGCGTCCATGACGGACCATAATCATCAGCAGAATTTTGCATATCACCGTTTTGTATAATAAAAGGCGGCAAACCGTCCATGAAGCTGTCAAACGTATATACCCAGTATTCATAGAGGTTGAATTGCTCATTCTCCCCCACAGCAAGATGCATAATCAAGTCACATTTATTGATATCAGCAGCGTCTTGATATAAATCATATTCAAAGTAGGCTTGGTTTTCTGCCGAACCATCCTCCCAGACAAACATGCGAATATTACCTTTCGCATCAAAAGCAAAGAAGAAGTTGTAAATCGTATCGTTTTTCAGCTCTAAGCTATTTTGCATAAAATCTGTTATTGGCATTTCAAAGAAGTTTGCGACATCGACAAACTTAACGCCGTCATCTCCAAACCAAAAATCAATTTCGTCCAATGCGTCAAACGAAATTCTGGCTTTCGTTATATCTGATGCTGAAAACTTAAGCAAAACAGCTTGCTGAGGAACTTTGTCCATGCCCACATCCGACATACAAGTCATTAGGCTTGTATTGAATTTCGCACATGCGCCTGTGTCTTCTCCATATATCTCCAGCCTCTGCATGTCTGCGTTATATCCCATTTTTACTCCGCCGCCAAATTCGCCGCCGTTGTTCTCAGAAAACCCTAGACTTCCTTCGCTCCATAGTTCTTGAGGATTTGAAAGCATTGAGAACAACACATCGTCTTTATTAATGGACGGCTGCATCTCGTATCCGTCAAGCTTCATCTCGCCCTTTTGCATAATGAATGTCGCCCAGTGTTCTTTCATTTCGTCCGGCACATAGATCACAACATTCGGATTATCCCAAGTATAACCAAATACATCGTCGCCGAACTCAGGTGTGCTGTTAAAGTGCATATCAATATTTGAGTCGTTTTCAAAATCGCCGCATTTGAAGAAGCATCTAAAGTTAAGCTCTGTGACGTTTTTGCCAGCCTCAACGCTTTTAAGGTTAGCACAAAAAGCCAAAGCGTAATCACCGATTACTGTAACATCATCTCCAACAACAATGTTTTCTATCTCCGGCAGATACTCTGCCCAAGGCGCATTGCTTGTCGTACCGTCAAAATCCGGTGCATCCGGCTCAAACGCGCCCATATCAGCGTAAACAAAAAGCGTATTTGTCTCCGCGTCATATTCCCATTCACTCTGCGGCTCGGGCGTGGCTTGCTTCGTCTGCTCTGCCGCCTGCTCCGGTTTCGCTTCCTGTCCTCCTCCACATGCCGCCATACTCAAAAAAATGAGAATAGCTAACATGACCACCAGTAGTTTTTTCATTTGTTTCCCTCCTGATTTTATTAGACTTTCTAAATCTTGTTTAAATATTATTGTAGTTGATTGGTATGACGTATAGTTTTTATCATATGATTGTTTTAGTAAATTATACAATTAAATATCGTTTAATAAAAGATAATTCTAGTATTTGTCGTTTTGAAAAGATTGTTGACATAAAAAAGGCTCCCGTCACATTTATTATGTTTGGGGAACCGACTATTCTTAATGGTACAACTGTAGATATGACTATCGTTTTTGCTGTTATCCGAGAACCCGCGTTAAGAACTGGCGCGTGCGTTCCTGACGGGGCGAACCGAATATTATCTCCGGCGTATCTTCTTCGACGATGATACCTTCGTCCATGAAGCAGACGCGGTCTGACACGTCTCTTGCGAACGCCATCTCGTGCGTGACGATCAGCATAGTTAGCCCCGAACCCGCTAAAGATTTGATAACGCTGAGCACTTCTCCGACCATCTCAGGGTCTAGCGCTGAGGTCGGCTCGTCAAAAAGCAGCACTTCAGGATCCATGGAAAGCGCGCGCGCAATCGCGACACGCTGCTTTTGCCCGCCGGAAATCTGCCGCGGTTTGGCATGAATAAACTGCAGCATGCCAACCTTTTCAAGAAAATGCTTGGCCCTCTCTTCCGCCTCGTGGCGTTTTCTGCCGAGCACCTGAACCTGCCCCACCACGCAGTTATTGAGTACATTCATATTGTTAAAAAGATTAAATTGCTGAAATACCATGCCTACCTTTGTGCGGTATTTGGATATAGGCTGGTCTGAATGCTGAATGTTATGACCGTGAAACAGTATCTCGCCCTTAGAAGGTGTTTCCAAAAGATTGACGCAACGAAGCAGCGTAGATTTGCCCGATCCGGAGGAGCCGATAATGCAAACGACCTCACCCTTATCCACGCTAAAATTGATGTCCTTGAGAACCTCGTTCTTTCCGAACATCTTTCCAAGATGATTAATCTTAATAACCGCTTCGCTCATTTTTTCTCCCCTGTTTTCTTGAATTGGGATAACTTCATCTCTTCCGCTGTCATATTCTGAGAGCCGAGCACGTACGAATCGGGGCCGTCCAGCTTTTTCTCAATTTTAAGCAAAATGCGTGTAATCGTAAAGTTAATCACAAAGTAAACGATACAAGCGATGGCAAACGCTTCAAATGTTTTATAGTAAGTTCCGGCGGCTGATTTTGTCATAAAGAACATCTCAGCGACCGAAATGACGCTCAACACAGAGCTGTCTTTGATATTAATCACAAATTCATTTCCAATGGAAGGCATTATGTTGCGCAGTGCCTGCGGCATGATGACGTGCATCATTGTCTGCCAATGCGTCATGCCGATGGAATGGGCGCCCTCTGTCTGTCCTGTATCAATCGAGATGATACCGCCTCTGACAATTTCCGCCATATACGCACCCGTATTGATAGATACAATCACGATACCGGCGAATAACGCAGGCATATCGATACCGAAATATTGGAGCGAACCATAGTAAATCAACATGGCCTGCACCATCATGGGTGTCGCGCGGAACACCTCAACATACGCAGTAAGTATCCCGCGCGCAACTCTTAATATGATTTTTTTCACCATGTTATCTTTGGGCAGAATCGGAATCGTCCGCACGATGGCCACCAGTGCGCCGATAATAAAGCCGATGATAGTACCCACAATGGCAATTAATATCGTCGTACCTGCGCCCTGCAAAAACAGGGGGAAGTACTTTTCCACCAAAAATGCAATCCACCCCAAAAATGTTTCCGGCATAATCTCTTCCTAACTATAGTATTTGGCTCTCTTTTATTCTGATACCGGCTGATTTTTTACAGCAGTATTCATGATCTCCTGACGCTCTTCCTCAGAAATCTCCGCGAGAATCTTGTTGATAGCCGCCACAAGGTCTTCCTGTCCCTTTGCGATACCCACAGCCACAGCCACATCGTCAGAAGACGCTTCAAAGCCATCGCCCTCCGCAAACTCAACGAAAGTCAAATTCGGGTTGGATTCCATGGCCGATACGGCGCCCGGACGCTCAGACACATAACCGTCTATCGAGCCGGATTCAAGCGCCACGATCATCGCAGGGAATGTTTCCATCGCCGTCTGCTGATTCACATCAGGAATTTGAGGAATCACCGAATAGTGGAATGTGTTCAGCTGGCCTGTGATTTTCGCGCCTGAGAAATCGGCAAGCGAGGTGGCGTTAACATACTGGCTGTCCTTCTTGACCACCATAACAAGCTCAGATGTGTAGTAGTTATCAGTAAAGTCAATCGTCACTTTACGATCTTCCGTTGGAGACATACCCGCAATAATTGCATCAATCTTTCCGGATGTCAGCGCAGGCGGCAAACCATCCCATTCTGTTTTCACAATAACGAGCTTTCTGCCAAGGCCTTCCGCAATGCGCTTTGCGATTTCCACATCGTATCCGCCCGCATAGCCGCCGCTGGAAATTTCTACGGCGTTATTGCTGTCGTCAGTCTGGGTCCAGTTGAAAGGCGCATAATTGCATTCCATTCCCACACGTAACTCTTCTTGTTCGGCAGATGTATCAGCATCAGCCGCACCTGCAGATGCGGACGCATTAGGCTGCGAATTCGATGAACAGCCGCTCAGCGCAACCATTCCGACAAGCATAACCAGTACCAAAAGCAATACAAAAGTCTTTTTCATAATTCTATCCCCTTTATATTAAATATTTAATAGCTTATTTACGCAATGAATATAAAAAACATATTTATCTTCTCATTTTATACCCGTTTCGTCAAGTGAAACCGACCTTTGATATGCTATGTTCAAGCACAAACTTCCTGCTTATTATATGTTCTTGTTATTCTTTGCTAAAATGCGGCGAAAAAATGTCTTCTTCGTTGCTGACACCTGAGATAATATGATAGCGGCAAACATAAGAAGGCATCCGGTTATTTCTTTAACTGAGAAGCTTTCGCTAAGAAACAGCACACCCGTGATCGCCGCGAATACAGCTTCCATACTCATTATCAGCGATGCTGTGGTGGGTTCTGTGTTTTTCTGCCCGATAATTTGCAGTGTGTATCCGGCCGCCCCTGAAACCACGCCAAGGTACAAAATCGGCGCCCAGCCCGAAAGCAGCGCATGAAATGTCGGTTTCTCAAATAAGAGCATAAAAATGGCTGATATCGCCGATACCACAAAGAATTGTATACACGACATCTGCACACCATTGGTGATGGGTGAATATTTATCAATGATCAGTATGTGAAACGAAAAGCACAAGGCTGAAAGCAGCACCAAGACATCTCCCCTGTTAACCGACAAGCCTTCTTTCACGCACAGCAGATACAATCCGATGAGCGCAATCGCCACGCTGATCCAGACGGTAACTGATACTTTCTTCTTTACAAAAACGGTTATTATCGGCACGAAGATAATGTAAAGCGCCGTAATAAAGCCTGCTTTTCCCGCTGTTGTATCTGCCATCCCCATCTGCTGCAGATTCGCCGCCACGGCAAGAAATATGCCGCACAATACACCGCCGGCGAAAAGAGTTTTCCGCTGTCTTTTTATTTCGAAAGCCGTCAGCGCCATATGCCGTTCGCTCAGTTTGTCCTTTTTTACGCCGATAAAAATAATGGGCAGCAGCGCAATACCGCTGATAAAAAACCGTGCGGCTGAAAACGTAAACGCATCGACAATCACAATACCGATTTTTTGGGCGACAAACGCGGCCCCCCAAATAAAAGCAGTTAGAAATAATATGAAGCTTCCCTGCCATTTGCGATTTGCCATGATGCCCTCCACGTCTGCCTTGCCGTTATTATTGATGCGCGAATATTATCTGTTTCAGCACAATTTAAATTTATAACACAGGCAGCTATAATTTGCAATCAAATTGAAAGCCGAATAAAACGTTATGCCGTGATTCACACTTGGGCGCCGCAAAACCACACAGCAATTACGTCCCAATATGTACCGATATCATTGTGCAAGGCATACTTATGAAAAGAAATGCAGATGAAAAAGCCTATATCATTTCTGTATAAACTTTAGACTGTCAAAAAAGTTTGAAATATAATCTGTGGGCAAGACGGGCTGTACCCGCACTGCCCACACCTTTAAGTTTTGCGATGTTTTGAGTCTGCGAGGAACAAGCAAAACCGACAAACTCAAGTCTATATCCTTTTCTGCATAGGTTTTCTTACTAACGATAAATTGTAACGAATTTGATGGAATACAAATCGCACATTAACAGATCGTCTGAATCAGTAGCTTGCAGAACTATATAGCTTTCACCAACCTCAACGAGCAACCCCGTTCTGTCTACAAGCGCACCGTTTGCCCCGAACAAAAATTGTACACGCATGTTCTGCCCAATATGTTGCTGTAAATATCCTTGCGATTGATATGGATTCCTCACTGGTTCATCCCTTTGGCTCGGCACAAGGGGAACTAAAGGAGATTCAGACGGCATCACGCTTTCTCCTGTGATCTGTTCGATCGGGGGAACGATCGTATATCCTGTATCACTTGGTTTCGTGAGGTTTTGCCTATCTCTGTACGCCTCACGCTCATATGTGTGATATTGATAGTTCATTCTATTATTTATATTTCCTGTCATTATATCACCACCCTTCCTTTCATAAATGAAATATGCACATGCTTCAGCCACTTAAACTTACATCACAGGCATTATCATAGACTTCCTGCTATATCATACGCTTAAATTAATTTTTGTTGATTGCTTTATAGAACAAAAGGATGCATGAATTTTATGCACCCCTTTTTACAAATATTGAACACTTGCTACTACGTCATTTTATATCTTGACCATACTGTTCAAATCCAGGTGTATCGTTTCTTCTCGTTAATGCTTCGTTTTTTTGCCCCCTATTCTTTGAGATGAGATGAAAATGAATTGCTGCAGCATAATGAAAATGCATAGGAGGGCAGCTATGACCACCTTTGTCCACCAGGAACTGAGCGTACCCTGAAAAATAATCATCACCTGTATTAATCCTTGTATCAGCACACCCATAAAAGTACCCACAACTGTTCCCACACCGCCTGTAAGCAGCGTGCCGCCAATGACCGCTGAACTGATGGCATCCAATTCCAGACCGATATTTTGCAACCCGTAACCGGAAAGCGTATAAAAGCTGTATACCACACCCGCCAATGCAGCACAAAAGCTGCTTATGGTGTATACGATAATCTTTGTTTTACCTACCGGCATTCCCATCAATCGGGCCGAGTACTCATTTCCGCCGACAGCGTATACACATCGTCCAAACTTCGTGTTCTTTAGAATATACCAACACACCACCAGTACCACCAACGCAATGACAACACTGATAGTGATAAACGGCGGAGTTTTTTGTCCTGTGGATAAGAATGAAAACTCTATTTTGAATTGACTCAACCACCGAAATGTTTCATCTTCAATTGCAATTGAAGCTGTGCTGA
The DNA here is from genome assembly GCA_003249555.1 of Clostridia bacterium. Classification (GTDB taxonomy): domain Bacteria; phylum Bacillota; class Clostridia; order Christensenellales; family SZUA-584; genus SZUA-584. The sequence continues at coordinate 36,952 of QKIQ01000025.1, forward strand.
CAACCGAGCACATGCCCCGCATCAAGAATTGTCCGGCCAGTGTAATAATAAACGGCTGTAAATAAAAGTTATTGATAAGCACACCCTGAAACACGCCGAAGCCGATGCCAATGGAAAGCACCACCAATATGACCAATGCCGCGGACATTCCCTGTTGTAATAAAAACGCACTCATCATGCCAGTAAAAGCCAATGTGGACGCAATGGATATATCGATCCCTGCGGCTATGAGCACAAACGTAATACCAATAGAAGCGATAATTAAATGGGCATTATCAATGAGCAAATTTAAAAACACTTGCGGTTGGTTGAATCCCTTAAATGACCCAATTCCCACGACATACAGCACAATAAATAAAACGATGGTAATAAGTAAGGATAGATTTTTTATCTTTGCGAATGCTTTGCTCATGTGGCAACACTCCTCTCCTTCTTTGCCCTTTTCATTTTGAATGCATTCTGTATCTGCGGCGACTGTGCAAGACAAATGAGAATAACAATGATAGCTTTAACAACTTTTGTCACTTCCGGAGGAACGCCCATAGCATAAATGCTGGTGGAAATGGATTGTATAATGAGTGCGCCCACCAGACTGGCAGGAATAGAGAATTTGCCGCCGCTGATGATACTGCCGCCAATCGCCACTGCCAAAATAGCGTCCATCTCAATAAACAGGCCTGCATTATTGCAATCAGCACCCTTGATTGCGGCGCTTTCTATCAATCCGGCCACACCCGCACAAAATCCACTGAAGGTATAAACAATAAACTTGATACGGTTTACGTTGATACCACAAAACGCGCTGGACACATGATTGCATCCTGACGCTTCTATAAACAGCCCCAACGATGTCTTGCTGTTAATCAGCATCACCGCAGCCACTACTGCCAAAACAATAAATATAGGGACTGGCAGACCTAATAGATAACCACCGCTGATGTTATAGTAAGCTTCCACATTTGCGGCGGTATTGATGGTGACAATCTTTCCGTTGGTAACCAATTGCGCCAATCCTCGTCCTGCCACCATTACAATCATTGTTGCGACGATTGGTTGTATCTTTACTTTGGAAACCAAAAATCCATTCCATGCTCCCAAAATCGTGCATGCCAGAACGGCAATCACAACAGCTGCCAATACACTTCCGTCAAATATGCCCAGCCGACCATCGACAATAGAGCATGCAATGGCTCCGCTGATTGCCATCAACGAACCGACGGATATATCGGTTCCACCCGTCGCTATTACCATCGTCACGCCCGTTGCCAATAGCATCAGTCGGCTGGCGTTCCTAAAAATATCAATCAATCGTCCATATAAATGCCCATCTTTTAGTTCCAATGATAAAAACGCCCCACTGCTTGCGGCTGTGTTTACCAGCAAAATCACAAGAAATATCACCAGTGGCCAAAAAATCATGGTTGATCTGAATCGTTTCCAATGCTTACCCAGCATGCGCTTCCCCTCCTGCCATTGCTTCCATCACCGTGCTCTCATTTATTTCATCGCCCGCAATTTCTGCCACAATCCGTCTGTCTTTATATATGAGCATACGGCCACAAGTCTGAAGTTCTTCGTCAAGCTCAGAAGATACAAATATCACGGCAATACCTTCATCGGCCAAATCCAGAACAATTTTCTGTATCTCTGCCTTTGTGCCAATGTCAATACCGCGTGTGGGCTCATCCAGCATCAGAAGCTCGGGCTTTGTTGCCAGCCAGCGCCCCAGAATGACCTTTTGCTGATTGCCTCCGGAAAGGTTTCCGATGGTTTGTTCGTGCGAAGGTGTTTTAATTTGCAACGCTTTGATATATTGATCGGCAAGCGCTTTGGCATCTTTGTATTTGATCTTTTTGAATATTCCTTTTTGTGCCTGCAAGGCTATCACAATGTTGTCTCGTACGGAAAGCTGGCTTACAATACCTTGAACTTTTCTGTCTTCGGGGCAAAGTGCTATAGAACTCCGAATAGCATCAATAGGTTTGTTTATCCCTTTACATTTGCCGTGAATCATTATTTCGCCATTATCTTTTTTAAGTGCTCCAAACAAAAGATTGACAGTTTCAGTGCGTCCGCTCCCCTGTAGTCCTGCCAACCCCAGCACTTCTCCTTGATAAACATCAAAAGTTATCGGGCCAATTTTTTCGCCGCTCGTCAAATCCCGTGTGCGCAATAAAACATTCTTTTTTGTTCGTTGTTTTACATCAATATCTTTCTTATTAAATTCCACGTACTCTTTGCCAATCATTTTTGATACCAACTGAATACGCGACAGTTCACTCACACAATATGTTCCTACCAATTCACCATTGCGAAGAACCGTCATCCGATCTGAAATTTCATACACCTGATCCAAAAAATGAGTCACAAACACTATTCCCATACCTTGCTTTTTGAGCATACGCATAATATCAAAAAGCGTTTCTACCTCTGCCAATGAAAGCGACGAAGTGGGTTCATCCAATATCAGCACCTTTGCCGAGATGTCTACTGCTCGAGCAATGGCGACCATTTGCTGAACGGCTATGGAGTAATGATCCAGTGTGGCTGTTACGTCAATATCCAAATGAAACCTCTTGAGCAGTTCCTTTGCATCTGATTTCATTTTCGCCCAATCAATTCCAAGCCCTTTCATCGGTTCACGTCCTACATAAATGTTTTCTGCAACAGAAAGATTGGAGCAAAGATTAACTTCCTGATACACCGTGCTGATGCCCAAATGCTGGGCATGAAACGGGCTTGCAGCCCGAATTGACTTTCCGTCAAAATTAATAGTACCTTCATCATACGGCTCAACACCTGTAAGTACCTTGATGAGCGTAGACTTCCCGGCGCCATTTTCGCCTAACAGCGCATGAATTTCGCCGGCTTCCAGTGAAAAATCCACATTTCGCAAAGCTGTAACGCCCGGAAAGCTTTTATTAATTTTGCTCATGACAAGTAACGTATTTTTCAAAGAACAGCCCTCCTGCCTTAATGTCACGATGGCTTGCCAGAATGAATGACAAGCCATCGCGTTACGTTTATTCTCTCCTCAACAATACGATCAATATTTGCGCGTAAGAATATCCTCCCCTGCTGTTTCCTGACAGAATATGCCTTCTTCGGATTTAATCCAGCGTTCTATTTCTTCTCCGTTCTTAAGCCGCCATGCCGCGTCAAATAATTGTTTGGCCAGCAATGGGTTGCACTCTACTGTCACATTTGCTTCACCCGCCACCATAGCCTCAAAAATGCCTTTTACGCCGTCACACGATACACTCTTAATATCCACGCCCGGCTGCAAGCCTGCTTCTTTGATCGCTTCAATAGCCCCCAGATACATATCATCATTATGCGCATAAACCGCGTCAATCTGATCGGGAAAAGATTTTATGAAAGATTCCATGACTTCTTTTCCGCCCACACGTGTAAAATCTCCCGATTGTGATGCAAGGACTTTTATATCAGTATCTGCGATTTCGTCCATGAACCCCTGCTGACGATCATTTGCCGGCGAAGAGCCTACTGTTCCTTCCAGTATGACAACATTTCCTTTGCTATCCAGAAGACGTTTCATTTCAATTCCTGCGTTGGTGCCTTCCAATACCACATCCGGCCCAATGTACGTTGCGTATAGATCGTCCGTTACATCCGCTTTTCTATCCAGAAAAATCACTGGGATGCCCGCATCTTTGCACTCTTGCAGTACCGCTTCCCATCCTGTGGAAACCACGGGTGCTACGCCGATGACATCTACGCCCTGCTGAATAAATGTGCGTATGGCTTTAATCTGGTTTTCCTGCTTTTGCTGTCCATCTGAGAAATAAAGTTCGACTGTGTCTGCATGTGTTTCCGCATATTCTTTGATGTCAGCTGTCTCCGCATCACGCCAACCGGATTCCTGCCCGATTTGCGCGAAGCCCATTACCAATTTGTCACTACCCGTTTCGGCTTCGGGCGCTTCATCTGCTGCTGCCGTTTCCTGTACGGCAGCTTGTGACGCCGAAGAAGTGCTTTCAGGAACTTCAGACGTACACGCCGCAAAACCAAAGACCATAAATACCGCCAATGTTACAATAAGGATTTTTTTCATGTGTTACTTCCTCCTTAAAAAATCTCACCTCATTCTACAAATTGGCTGTATCCCAGTCCATACGATAACGTATCATATTAAATTCGCATCTTGGCTGCCTATAAATTTTTAGCGTAAATTTTCCAAGGTCTTTGCATAATAATAGGCACGCCATTGTGTCCGTGCCCATTTTTTTCTGTTTTCTATTATCATACGCCTTGTTGAATGCCTATTGCGAGGCGCACTTTTTACGGTATTCACTGGGCGTGATTCCTTCGTATTTTTTAAAAGTATAGCTGAAGTAATTTGCGTCGCTGTAACCTACCTCTTCCGCAATCTGGTTAAGCGATTTTAAACTTTTTTCTATTTGCTCTTTCGCTTGTTGCATTCGCACTTTTGTCAAATATTCAATAAATGTGGTGCCTGTTTTTTGTGAAAATACCATGCTAAAGTGATTTGGGCTAAGATGAACTTGTTTCGCAACAATGTGCAACGAGATGTTCGCATCCCCATAATATTGTTCTATATACTCTTTTGCCTTTTTAATAATAGGGAATGATTTATCTCGTTGCTGAGATTCTTTGAACTCTACGGTACGAATCAACATATCCATCGCATAAGATTTAAAATCCTCCTGAGACTGTATCACCTTGTTTATATTTTGTATACCTTTCATACCCGGCAACACGTTCTCTGGATTGCCGCCAAAACTGTTTATGAGCCGCGCACACCCCAGATATAAATCTACAACCACATAGTAACAAAACAGCAATGAATGAGCTTCAGGCCCGTCGATTTTAACGGATTTTTCAAATATCGATTGCACATCCGACATGGTTGCATATTTCAATTGATCGGCCAGAGAACCTTTTGCGATAAGCGTTTCCATTTCAGACAGCGCAATTTCGTCTGCTGTGTTGATATGGTGCATCCCCTGTTCCATCATAATCTTTCTTGCCTTATCAGCTGAAGCAAACGACTTTGCCACCTCGCTCAACCTGGTAACGATTTTGCCCACACCTATTGTTGTCAGAGCACAGGTATGACGTTCGACCTCGTATTTCAAAGCCTGAGCAAACTCAAATACACGATCATCCAATTCCGCAAACGAATTGCCCAACAGCACAAATACCACCCGATCGTTTCCCAAAAAGGAATATCTTACATCGCCGCAGCTGTTAACAAAATCCTCAACAATACTCTCAATGACCGTATACTGGATAAACTCGTTTTCCGGTACGGTAAACTCGGCAGCCAATACCACATAGTACTTTGCGATTAAATCAATATCCAGGTCGTTTGCGCGCGCTAAAATTTCTTTCATTCCCTTTTTGGCATAAATCAAATCATAAATGATTTTGGACTTTTTTTCCGTTTCACTTATTATTAACTTGTTTTTGAGCAAAGATACTTTCATGCGCTCTTCTTTCTCTTTCTGGATTCGAGTTGCTGTCTTTTTCAATATTTCAAGCATATCTGCTGAATCGATGGGCTTGAGCAGATATTCTTCAACACCAACCGAGATGGCGCTCTTGGCATATTCAAATTCATCATGTCCGCTCAAAATGATGATTTTAATCCACGGCATGGTGCCGCGTACAATTTTTGATAGCTCCAATCCATCCAAAAAGGGCATGCGGATATCCGTAATTAAAATATCCGGTTTGACCTCCTGTATTAGCGAGAGTGCCATTTCTCCGTCTGCCGCTTCCCCGCAAAAAACGAAATCATGCGCTTCCCAATCAATGTTGTTGCGCACTGCTGAACGCACAACCACTTCATCATCCACCATCAGCACTTTAAGCATTTTTCGCCTCCTTTATCGGTATCGAAAAAGAAACTGTTGTGCCTTGTCCAAGAGAGCTATCCAGCCGCAAGGCGCTTTGAATATTGTAATACAGGCTTAATCGTTCGTTAACGTTGTATAGACCATATCCTTCTATGGTTTCATTGCTTGAGGGACCGCCTGCCAGTTGACTTTGTATTTTCCGTAATTGGTTTGAGTCCATTCCTTTCCCGTTATCCGTCACAGAAAAATGCATTTTCCCCTGTTGAATCCATCCCTTAACACATATTTTTCCCTTGCCTCGTCTCCCTTTAATACCATGGTAAATGCCGTTTTCCACCAACGGCTGTAATATCAACTTGAGCATGAGCTTGTTTTTCATGCTTTCTTCCACATCCACTGTGTATTCCAATATATCGCTGTAGCGAATTTGCTGTATCGTCAGATAATTAACGACATGCTCTACCTCTTTTTCCACCGAAATCCAATCCTTACCCTTACTCAAAGAAATACGGAAAAAATTTGAGAATGCGCGTGTGACACGTATCACATCCTGAGCCTGCCCGCTCTCCGCCAAAAAGACGATTGTGTCAAATGTATTATACAAAAAGTGTGGTGTAATCTGTGCTTGCAATGCTTGCATTTCGCTGATTTGTCTGCTCTTTTGTTCCGCCACAACCTTTTTTAGCAATTGTTCAATTTGATCCGCCATTTTGTTTTGGCTGACAGCCAGTTCCCCCAATTCCCTATCCTTAGGAATATCCGCGCGGACAGAAAGATCTCCGGCCGCAATATCATGCATCATATCCTTTAATCGATCAATGGGTTTGGAAACAGTGTCTCTGATCCACATGAGCAAAGCCCAAACAAGCAGTGCAACCGCGAGAAAAATCATGGATGTCGCCCCAATAGTAATACCAACGGAACGCTGTATCTGTTCATTAACTTCGTTTGCCGCTTGAATCTCATTAAAGGTATATTTCAGCAGCGTTTCATACAGCATCTGCGAAACAGATCGAATATACTCCAAAACTTCTTCATTTTGTTTTGTCGGTACGCCTTTTTGCATCTGCTCCTTTATTTCTTCTACATATTCACGCTGGGCATCCAGCATTCGCATGGCCACAACACCTGTTAATTCCGCATTTTGAGCGCTTGAGCTGTTTTGATAGAGCACCTCCAATCTTTTTTTAATATCGCTGATTATTTCATATTGTCTTCCCTCTTCAAACCGGTTTTTCCCTGCAATGATGTTCCACATTTCGCTGGATAAACTGTTTTCTACAATCGTATTTAGTGAGCTGGCCATGTTAACGTTTGTAATCAAACTGTTATACTTTTCCGATAGGTTACGATAACTGATAAAGCTATAAGACAGCGGTATCATTAGCAATGAAATGATGACCGCAAAGCTTACCACCAATTTCCCCCTAACTGTAGACAATAAATGATAGTCTTTTAATCGCCATTTTTGCACTGCTATCTTCACTCATCCTCCCAAGATTGTATTTCGGAGATATTATCATATTCTGAAAATACTCGTGTGGGTTGATAAACAATCGGCCGATAAGGTTCACTTGTGGCCAAAGCGGATGCGCACTCCATGATGGCCTCTCCTAAAAGCGGCGAGCATTCCACTACACAATTCAGTTTTCCTTCCTTCAGCGCCTGTATGGCATCTTTTTCTCCGTCAAAAGAAACCACACAGATATCTTTCCCCGGATTTAGGCCTTTCTCTTCTATGGCCTCAACGGCCCCCAGCGCCATAGAGTCGTTGTGACATAATATAACGTCCGCATCAGGATATAGTTGAATCCCCTCACGGGTCACTTCTGCTCCTTTGGAACGCAAAAAATCACCCGATTTTGAGAACACAATCTCAAAGTTGGGATAACCCGCAATCGCCTGCCTAATACCTTTTGCGCGCTGTTTTGCCGATGTCGAACTCTCTGTCCCGGCAATCTCAATGATTTTTGTTGGCTTTTTCCCATACTTGCGGATCAAAAATTCACCGGCTAATCGCCCTTCGAGCTCAATATCCGTGCCAACAAAAGCCGCATACAACGATGGTATTTTTGTCTCTATCCGCCGATCGGACAAAATTACTGGGATATTGGCTTGTTTTGCTTCCAGTAATACATCATCCCAACCATCTTCTACAATAGGCGTAAACGCAATGACATCCACTTTTGACGCAATAAAAGATCGTATAGCGTTTATTTGATTTTCTTGCTTTTGTTGAGCATTTTTAAAAATTAGCTGAATTCCGCTTTGTTGTGCTGCTTGTATCACTGATTTCGTGTGTGTTGTGCGCCAAGAACTTTCATCCCCCATCTGCGAAAAGCCCAGCACTATCACATTGCTGTCCTCGAATTCGCCTGATTGTGTCTTTTCTTCTAAGCAGATTTGGTTGCTCAGTATCATGCTCAGCGATATCACGACAAGTAGCAGCGCAATACTAAAAAGCACGAAATATTTTTTGTTTTTCATAGGAATGACCTTTCCGATTATCTTTGCAAAAACGCATGCTAATTTTTCTTTTTATCCCGCTTACGCAATGCCACAACCAGCAGCAATATACCTGCAGCCATCAAGATAACTGTTCCAATAGACAATCTGGCATCTTGCTCAAGCGCGTTCAGATGCGGGAACACCTTTAGATAACGTATAGCCGTTCGTCCCATAGGTATTCCGGCGCTGTAAGCATTGCCAATGACTTTTGTATTGCCATAAACAATTGCCCCGTTATCCAGTGAAAATTCGTACCCAACAGAGTAAGTGTATCTGTTGGGCACAGCTACGTTACGCTCGCCGCCTTCACGCCGAACAACTGTGATTTCGCCCCACGTTTTTTCGCCTATCATGGATAAAAGCGGCATCATCGTGCCGTACAGCAAAAGTAAAATTCCGATGAAAGCAAGCAGTATTCTTGCAAACACATTTTTCACATCTTTGCAATGCATTCTCATCCTACGAAAGCCCTTCTTGTTCGTTACTCCAATAAACAACCTCTATCTTCGGGCAAGTTACTGTGATTCCGTCAGAATCCACATACTCGTATATTCCATCTGCCACACCCCATGCGTTAATCCAATCGTCTGAAGTCATCTTAGGTTCATCCACACCATAGCGGTAAACAACGCAAACGGGATAGCTGTCATCTCCCATATGCCCAATAACAATCGTGCCATTTGCATTCTGATCACCCATTGCGAGCGGGAACCCCCAGACTGCAACCGGATAACCAAACGTGTTGTCCTCAGCCATACATGCGTCGTACAGCAAGTCATCCATGCCCGTACACCCAGATTTGAAGCCCTCTGAGCGTGCCTTACGTGCGTCCGCATTCTCCAGCAGCATGTCGTTTTGAAATTCACCTTCATAAAGCATCATACCGCTGCTGGTGTACAGTGTCCCCTGCCCATGCAGCTTTCCACCTGTGCACATACCCGCGTAGCGCAATATGCCGCTATCCTTGATCTCGCAGTAGCCGTCCATCAGACCGCTCTTAAAGCTTCCTGTAAAGATAAAGTCATCCTGCGTCATTACACCTTCTCCGGTGATCAAGCCACTTACCCACTGCCCATCGTAACGCCAGTTTGCGCCAGTGTCGCTGCTGACCATTTCAAAGCTGCCATAACCGTTTGGCAAACCATCGCTGTTTACTTCACCCGTATAAATACCCTGGCCGCTGTCGTAGTCCATATTCACTGTAATCGTCTGATTGGTGACTGTTTCAACCGTCTGCAAAGGTGACGGTTGAACAAATGGTGATATCGTCGTTTGAGATTGAACTAAAGCGGCCTCATCTGCTGATTCAGCTTGTTTTTGCGTCGGCTCTGCCCATGTTTGATTCGTTTCTGCAGACGCTATGCTCAAATCATCAGTCGGCTGGGGGGCAAAGAACAAGAAGAAAGACGCTGTACAGACAACGACCACCACTGCTGCCGTGATAATGGCAGCCATTCCCAGTACAGACTTTTTTGTATGCTGCTTCGGTATAAAGCCCACTGGTACAGTATTTTGTTGTTGCGCTCCACAATAGCTGCAAAAGCGACTGCCCGTTGTGATTATTTGACCGCATTTATAACAATATTGATTCATGTTCTGTCTCCCATATAAGCTGTTTAAACTCTCTCACTGCGTTTTTTTATAAACAAGCTGCTCCTGAAGTTGAATATCGGTATCAAAATCAGCCAACGTCGAACCACCAAGGTCCCTGGTGATATCTTGGCCACTCAAATGAACAGACAAATTGTCAGGACTGCTAATCAAGACCAGGCTGTCATTTACATAGGCAATTGACATGTCACCTGAAAAAAATGCTGTCCATGTTGTTGCCGAATTGCTAAACTGGCACAAAGCTTCCACAGAACCGGAAATTTGCGCTCGTCCAGTACCCGTTTCCAAGTCAATTTGACCGCTTAATTCAGCCGCGCCAAAACTCGCATTCACATCATACTCTTCATTAATGCCGTAAACGCCTTTAAAAGTTGCGTCCTGAGCTGGCGCATTGCAGGAAATCTGTCCGCTATTATCAACCGTTATGTCTTTAAACTGGTATTGCATGCACTGCCGAAGCGCCCACTCATTAGGAAACATTTCAATTGCTCCACTCGCTGTATTTGAGTATGTTCCCGGAATACCCTGTTCCTGCCCAAGTACGATTTTGGTGAGCGGCATTTCGACATGCAGATCAACAGTCATATAAGGATTGCCTGCTTTTAAATCTTTCTGCGTTTTGTAAAAACATACTTTATCAGGGCAGCCCTCTTTTAAATAGTTATTCAATGTGCAGGCAAAAATGATGTCTTGTCCATAACGCCCCGGCTGGCAGACCCAGTCTTCTTGGTGAGCACTTGTGACAGACTCGATACGGATGATGTCGTTTGCAACACGCGTATGCTCGAATCCTTCCTTATCCGCTTCGGGATCGACAATGATGAACGCGATTTCAGTGTTGAGGTGCTTAACCAAATCGTTTGTCTGCTGCAACAGTGTTTTTTGCATGTCTTCAACAACTGTTTGCTGCGCTCGCTCAAACACGGGTTTCAATTCACGCATCAGCTCGGCCTTTACTGCGTTTTTCATTTGCTGAGTTTCTGCAACATCTGGCCAGCGCCAGTCTTCCTCCGCAATGCCGCAGTAATCCTGAGCAAATTGGACTGGTTCTAATCCATCCAGCGTCCAAAAAACGTCCAGATATTCGTCGATCAGCGCATCGATACGCTCCTGCATGGCCTTTGGATCCTTTATATATAAATCATAGCAATCCATGAGTGCTTCTTTCCATTTTCCTGAAAAGCTTTGATTAAGTGATAACAATCCGGCACCATTTTGCGCAGATTCCCATTTCTTCGTTTTTGTATTATACGTCTGAAGCACGACCCAGGGCGATTCTTCTCCCGAACCATCAGCCAGCGCCTTGGCGCGATTTTTATCATACGCAATGTGCGGATACATGCAATAATCGTAATATGCCTTATATGCAAATTGCAGAGAGTCATCCTCATATGCCGGAACAAGCACATAATCATATCCCAAACCAAGCATAAAAACACCTGCCGCAGCAACAGGCAGAAGCGTAGATGAAGGTATTGCGAGCGCCGCGCCGCCCAAAGCCAATTCGCATATATCGAATATATTGTCCTGAATTGTTTTGTTGATGGAATCTTGGGCTTGAAGCTGGTAAGCCACCTTTAATACGGTGAGCGCTCCGCCCACAAGCGTCAGCTTGTCGGCAAGCTCCTTTGCGGCCGCATCTCCAATTCTAGCCACCATAGCTTCGTATGAAACCGGAATGGACGTATAACCAATAGCATCATTAGAAACGGCAAGCGCCTTGTTGATCAATTCATTAGAACCAATCTGACCTTTTTCTTCAAGAAAACGTTCGAACAGACCGTCTTCCTCAATACCATTTAAGGCCTTGCGCAATTCGTCGTAGTTGATCACAAGCGGTGTTAAAGGTCCGGCATAGCGATTGCGGTGATACTTAACGAGTCCGTATCGAGAAAAATGCCGAGTGGAAAACACCACTTTGTCTCCGTTGATTTCATAAGGAACCTGCTCCCATTCTTGGATTTCTTCATTAAAGTACGCCACATACGCCGCTTCGTCAAAGCCGGCTGTGTTTGGTAAAGTAATATCGACCGGCGAGGAAAACTGGCTTTGGCCTTGCAGCGTAAAATCATAAACATCGATACCGGTAAAATAATCACTTTTCGGCGCCTGTGTGCCTGTCTGTATACGAAGCTCAGTCTCCTCTATTATGTTTTCCCCAAAATCCACTGTGACGACGCCTATTTTTGCGACAGGATTATTTGAAGAAACCATAGCGCTCCCCATGCTTATTGCTTTATCCGAAGGTGCCGTGCCACCAAAGATTGTGCGCCCCCAAATAGCCGGCCCAATGACAAATTCAAAAAATAGAATAAGGGCCAGCCCCGATGCAATAATAGCAAAAACGCCTGCGGTTTGGTGTTTTTCAGTATGTGCATCAACTCTTTTTGGCTTCTTTTGAGAAAAACCAGAGGCATACCGGGGCACAGCTGTGCCGCACGCCGTGCAAAAGTTGTCATTTTCTTTCACCTGGTCACCGCACTTTGAGCAATAAGCCATTATTTTTATCTCCTTATGTCAATATGATGAAGTGCTTATATACCGTTTTTACACAGTTGTTAATTAGAGATATATAGAAACAAATATAAACAAATGTATAGCTATTTTATTATACATTAACTATTTATTTATTACTATTTTTTATTTACTATTGATAAATATGATTGATAAATATGATTATCAAATTTGTCACTTCACTCCAACAGCTGCTACCCCAATAAAAAAACCGAATATTCGGTGTTTATAAGGGTTTTGCAGCGTGCTAGGGCGGGGTGGGGGGCGAACCCATGACCTTTTGATTCGTAGTGGAAAGCATACCGTAATATTGTGTATCATTATAACGCAATGTGTCGATAAACAGTGATGTTTCGTCTATCCCTATAGCGTTTTTTCCATAGTGTTTAATCCGCGTTGCTACATCGGTTGCTACATAAGATCACGGATTAATGAACCTAACTCTTACACTTGACATTGATGCTGTAAGTACGCCGAAATCACGAATATTTATTCGGTCATTTTCCGCAAGCTCAATTATATTGACCCCGCTTCTGACTTCAATAACCGCCATTTTATCGGGGTAGTCTGCCAAAAGGCTGGTAAAATCAAACGGCAGCTCGCTAAAATCTACCAGCCTCTCGTTGCTATGAGCATCAACGCGCATACAAAGGGCAAGTATTCGTTTTGTAGGTATCTGCTTCATGCTGTGAATTCTTTCTAACCGAGAGCATCTTTTATCGTGTCCAATAAGTCGTTTAGTTCATTTAAGTTGTTGCTATCTATAGTAGGTTCGCCGCGGAAATACTCGCTCCATGCTTTGTTTGCTTTGTCAAATACCGCCTGTCGCGCCGCGTTGTCCGCCATCGCCGCTTCCCTAACGGCTTTGCTGTAGGCTATCGCGTCCTGAATATATTTCTCGGTGAATCGGAGGCTGAACACCGCCTGCGTTAGCGTTGCCTCTACGTTCAAGAAATCCTCCGTCGGAGCGATAACGCCCGTCACATGCATTGCGGAGGTTGGTGTCATATCGACGCCACCCACATAGTATGGATTTGTATTCCACAGAGACGCCATGAACATGCCGCCGCAGGCGCCGCCATTCGAGCCGCGAACCCCGGCGAACATCATCGACTCACCGGTGGTTGCCTGTGCAAAAGCCGTTTCGATCGGTACGCTCTTCTGGGGCATGAGGTTATTAAGCGCGGGCAGGCTAAAACCGAAACCGTATTTATCCGATATCGCCTGAAGTGCGTCAAACGTATAGAAAACGCTGCTCGCGCTGTCCATTGTCACGACCGGTGCATCGTAGTACAACTCCGCGTTGGGAAAGCCCATGTTGCCTATATAGCTCGCCCAGCCGTTCTTGGCGTCGTAGCTCTTGTTCAGCGGTCCCAGATTGCCGTAGTAGAATATCTCATAGTCGGGGTTTTGCGGATCCCAGGCACGGAAGCCGAAGGTGGTGTATTGACCCATAGTCTGTATCTGCCAGCCTTCCGGCAGCATCACGGAAAAATAGCCGCCGTCGTATTTCACCAGATTTATATTTGCCGTCTGCTGCTGCGGAACTTGTAGCGGCGGATTGTTCTGCCCGCCCTCGTCTCCGCCTTGTACGAGTTCGTCTGCAGGCTGTTCGGCAGGCAAATAAACGATAGCAGTAAGTATACCGGGAAACTCCATCACTCTAAAACCATCACCTGTTTCAGGCTCTATAATCGCCACTCCAGGTCTGATTTCGATAATAGACAGCTCTTGCGGCAGATCATCCGGAACTTGGGATACGTCAAAGCACAGATCTCTTAAATTGATTACGCCTTCAGTAAATCCTTCACCTGGTTTGATGTCGATAACACCTTCTTCAGATATGGCATATAGCCCTGTAAGCTTCAAGGAAAAGTTGTTAAGGAATACTTCTTTTCTGCCGACGACACTGATACCGTTCAGATCAATCGTTTCGTCACCTGTCAGTGTAATGGTTGTGTTACCGTCTGTAGAAAACACGTCAATCAAGGTATCCTGTTGCGCAAAGTCACCTCCTTTTACGCCCGGATTTTCTGCGCAAGCTGAAAAACAAAGCATCAACACAGAAGCCAACATCAAAGTAATAGCAAATTTTCGTTTTTTAGTTTTCATAAAATGCCTCCAATAAACCTGTCTAACAAAATCTCCGGGAATAAATCATTCGTTGTTTAATTTTCTCTTCCTGACCGTAATAAACATGATTATTAATGCGCTTAAAACGACTAACCCCACCACAACCCAGAGTATCCACCATAAGTTTGCGGATTCGCCAAGAACAGCATTCCCAATCTCCATAAGCTGAAAAACAGAGAAATGCGACGTATAGAATGTCAGCGTCCCTGCTTCACGATCAAACACGCTTTCCAGAACTTCAGTTTCGCCTGTCTGCGGATTGACGTAAACCATCTTTAGGTTGTCCGGGTTCTCAATAGCGGCCAACTCCTCCTCTGTCAGCTTGATCGTGATGCTAACCATTTCATCAAAATCCGTTAGGTTCTGAACACTTCCGTCTGCCATGAGCAACTCCAGCGCGAAGCTATACGGGGAACCAATGAGTTGGCCTTGCTCTCCGGCAGACAACTTAAACAGGCCGGTGTCAGCACCGTCCAGGTTCTCTTCTCGCCCGCTCACGATACGCACAGACGAAGACCCTGTTACCCTTGCTGCCTGTGCAAGCACCGCAGCCGGGATATCTATTATGGCATTGTCGATTTGTGTTCTCACTGATATTCCGTTTTCCGCCATGATTTGAGCCAATTCTGTGTCAAACTCAATACTGCCCAGTGTTGTATCGGGTGGAAGCTCGACTTTTGGAAGTTCAATCACAGCTTTACCCGGTTTGATCTGCCCGGTTCTGATACCCTGTAGAATCTGATCAATAGCTTGCTGCAAAGCGCTGTCGTCAACCACTGCTCTGACGATACCCTGATCAATAGATGTTTTTACACCGTTTTCATCCACCTTGATGACCGACCCTTGAATAAGTGCGGGCGTTTGTGTCGGCGACGTTGTCGGCGCGGGCGTGGCCGTTGGCAAAGGAGTCACGGTTGGCTCGGGATCTGTGTCATATGAAATTTCCCGCCATTTTGCGTACAGATTTTTATCATCTGTCTCACCCGCGCTCCAACCCGTCACCTTTGTCGCAAATGAGCTTTCGGTATACCAACCCGAAAAACGATATCCACTGCGTGTGGGCGCAAGCAGACTGACGCTTTCGGTCGAGGAATAAACACTGGGATTCGCCGCATTGTTTGTTCCGCCGTTTAAATAATAGGTGATTGAATAGAGGTTAAATGTTTTCTCTGTAAATGATCCTCCTTCGTAATCCGAAGCCTTGACGGTGTATACACCTGCGCTTGTCAGACTAATACCCATTTCGCCGGAGAACGCACCGCTGCTTTTTACCTCGCATGTGTCCATCATCATCAGATTGCCGTCTGGGTCAAAGAGCAGCACCGCCGCCGCCTTCACGCCTGAAGCCACAGTTCCGCTGTAGGAGACTTCGCCTTTTGCGCAAGAGACGTTCAGTGACATCACGGAACGGTTTTCAGCAAACGCCGATAGGGGGTAGACGCTCATAACCAGCACAATAACTGCAGTCAATATAATCATTAGCTTTTTCATTATTATCATCCTCCTTATGGCTTCGTCCATGTGACGCCGGTTCCCGACCCATAATCCACCCCGCCAAAGGTATTGCCAGCAGCTGGCGCATTTTTCAGCACCAGCACCGAAACCTCGACAGGCGCAGAAGCAGCATCCGGCCCCGCATAAATCAGATAGTCGGCCACATTCGCCCATCCGGATGAACCGTCATTGTATATAAATGCCTTCTTGACCGGATCGAATAAATCTGCCGATGCAGGATGCGGGCTGGCCATCGGTTGTGTGATAATCTGGGTTTCGATTCTGCCATCCGCGTATTTTCGGGTCACATATAAACCGTAAGGTCGCTCGTCGTCGTAATCGGGGATGAAATAAGACGCGGTGATCTTGTACTCGTTACTATCCGCGAAATCCACGAGATTGCCATATTGCGTGCCATGAAACACCGTTCGCGTCGAGGACGGGTTGCCATCTGCCGCGTTGTGCACCTGTATATCCACGCCGACTCGGTGAATAATCAAATTTCTTTGTACCGTGCCGCCGCTCTGCCGTGTGATCGTGAGTGGTACGGTCACTTTATCGTAGTAATCAGACAGAAAATCGATTGTGATGGTGCCGTCGCTGTTGTTGGCAAATGTGTAGCCGGGGCTGTCGGACGCAGCCGCTCTCATGCTGGCAATGTCTCCGATATTGTCCCGAGGCTTTTCGAGTATGACACGGTCGTTGCCGAAGAACACCTCCTGCGTGGCGTCACCCAAAGTCACATGAGGATATGTATCGAGATCCCATGTGAACGTCTCCTGTGTGCCGGTTTCCGAGGTGGCCTGCACGTTCATGCACAGAGCATCTTCCGTTATCAGGGTCATGGGGAACCAGTTCAGTTCCTTTCCCGATTGACGGCCTTTATTCGCAACATGCAATTGCAATACGTGCACACCCTCTACCGATATCATATTGTAATTCTCCGGATAAACATTAGGATATTTGTCCTTAAAAAATATAGCCACATACTCTGCTGAATAGGGTCCAAAAACAATTAAACTAAGTGGCTTAGAAGGCATTCCAACTTGAACGTCGCCGGAAAGCGGCTCGGCATAATCAACAATAAATACATTATCTTTAATTGTGTCACCATCTTTATAGTAAACAATTGTTACTATATCGCTGTACTCATCAACTGTATAAAATATATAAGATTGAACGTTGTCAACTCTTACATGTATCGTATCATACGCTACGCCATTCGCCGATATATAAGAATGCCTTTCAGCAATGGTTATGTCCTCAACTTGAGCGCTACATCCCAGTAAGCCCAACTCTCTTTTTACAGCCTCTTTGATAAGATCGTCCGACGTCGCTTCGCTGTTTAAAATAGACAGCCAGTGTTCCATAAGGCCTCGTTTAAATTCTATTCTGATAGTATAATTGAACATGGTCTCAATATCGATGCGAATTTGTTTTGATGCTTCATCATAATAATAATCATGCGTCACATCTATGTCCTCGCCACCTTCTACCTGCAAAACAATACTGGAAATATTGTAGGCTACATATGAATAGGAAGATGATGAACCGGGAATGGATGTGATGACTGTATCGGTGGTAATAAAATAGGATACCGTTTCCCCTGTATTGCTGATGATGACCGTTCCCCCTTCCGGAACAACCCCGTCTTCACCTACAATCTGTATGTCTCCGTGAGCAGGCTTTGGTATGGTAATGGTATGCGCTACGGACTCCATAAAAGTTACTTCAAGCGTCATGCTGCGCTGCACGTTGAACACCGTAAACTGGCCGGATTCATCCGCCATTTCAGGAAGGCCATCCACCCGCAGCTCATCGATGATATAGCCGGGGTCCGGCGTAATGGTGAATGTGACATCGCTGCCGGCTGCCACTTCGGGATTTTCTGGCGTAACGGAGCCGTTCGGGCCTGCAACGGTCGTGATGGTATACGTGATGTCTTCCGCAAAATCGACAGACAGCGTTCTGTCGTTCTGGACATTGTATAAAGTGATCTGATTGTGCTCATCCACACTTTCTGGATTCCCGTCCACTGACAGAGAACGGATTGAGTACCCGGGATTCGGGGTAATGGTAAACGTCACGTCGCCGCCGTGGCTGACCTGCGGGTTCATTGGGCTCAATGCGCCGTTTGGCCCCACGTTGGTCGTGATGGTATGCGGAGCCAGTCTAAATTCAGCGGACACGCTGATATTCTCATTAACGGTAACGGTTCGGCTGAATTCCCCCGACCTGTCGCCGATTTCCCCGTCCGTGCTGTAAGTCGTTGCGCCTATCGTTATGCTGTCGATTTCATAACCGGTGCTTGGGCGTACGGCAATATCCGCTTCGTTGCCTTCATCAACGGTGACGGTGGTGCCGTTTTCGCCCGATCCATTGATGAGTATCTCTCCATTTTCAACAGCTGCAACAGTGATCGTGTTGGTATTTCTCACAAAAGAAGCACTGATGCTGTGCGCCGAGGTTACATCATTAAATGTATACTGCGATATCGCTCCCTCGGAAAAGCCGTCCACCATGACATCATCAATTGAGTAATGGCTCTCCGGAATGATATATATCGTGATATCATTACCTTCATCAACCGAAATATCGCCGTTTTCGGAAGGGCCATCTTCAGACCTGGCAATTCTTCCTCCGTCTCCAGCGGATACGTTGATGTCATACGACGACCCTACCGCGCTCGCATTTATCGGGAATGAAAGCAGTAATAAAGTTAAGCATAGAAAAATGGCGGCTAATCTTTTCATGATATGTCCCCCTCCTGAATCGTCTTGTTTTTATCGCTGTGGCGTGCGCGTTCTATCGTTCCCGAAAGCTCGTCCAGAATAACATCGCCCCATACGTTTATGATGTTTTTACCAACACCGTGAGAATATATGTGAACCTGTGTGCGATTAGTGTCGCCGGCAGCGTCCAGCGCAACTCGCATGCTCCCCGTATGCTGCGCATCTGAAACAATCAGCGTTCCGCGCACACTGTTTGAACTGTCAAGACTTAGCCCTATCGCTTCAATGGTATCGTACAACGCGTTAATCACGATGCTTTTCTCATAGGGAAACCATCGGTTCTTTATCTCCATATCGCCCACCTCCTTTATCAGTTTAAACGGTAATTGCCTAGATGGACAGGCCAGAAAGGGCACAGGTATACAAAAACAGGGTATAGTTTTGGTATAGGTGGCACTATTTCTCTTTTTTACGCATGGAATAATGTCTAATTGTATGGTATAAATGATAAAAAGCATCATTTACCGACAGGAGAAGAAATATGACGAAAAACGGCCATGCCCGAACGAATAATAAATATCTCTATTTCGCTGCGCTGATCGGTTTCGGTTTTCTTTGGACGGGTGCCGCGTATATTGTACAGGCTTACCGGATGCTACAGTTTTTGGATGGAGGGATGGTAAACCTACTGGCATGCGGTGCTTACTATGTCTGTCAGGCTGTTGGCATAGGCGCTGTCGCTATCGCTTTTGCAAAACGCCTTGCTATTGCTGGCGGACGCGCACTGCCTTTTTGGGCAACCATAATCACGGTTGCCTGCGCTGCGGCAACTGTGTTTTCATCCTCTTTGGCAGTTATCATCACGGCTGGTACGCTCATGAACGTGACGATCGGGATGCTGTCAGGCTGTTATCTCACAAGGCTGGCTACTGATATCCCGCAACAGCGTCGCGGGCTTGTTTTTGGTAGCGCTTATGCTTTCGGCAGCGTTGGCACATGGTTTTTGTCTTTGCCGATGGGCGGTAAATTTCTTTGGAGCAGCCATAGTTTTATCGCCATAGTTGTACTTGCGGCCATATCACTTCTGCTTTTGCGGCATCTTTCTCCGCCTCCGAAACCGGAACGCAGCGGAGAGCATCTACGCGTCGGGTTCAGCAAGAATGTCGTTTGGCTGGCGACAGCAGTGCTCTTTCTGCTGTGTCTGGAAAACACGCTTGGTTTTTCATTCCCGCTCAAGAGCGCTTCAGGAAGCGTATACATAGAATTCACACGTGCGTTTTACGCAATTGGTCTTATCATTGCAGGCCTTGTCAGCGACAAAAACCGCAGATGGGGTGCAGCATGCTGTTTGGGGGCGCTGGCCTTTCCTTTCGCGGCGCTGGCGCTCGGCAGCAGCATGACTGGAGAAACCACCATGTGGATGTTGGCGTATCTGTTTTTGGGGTTCTGGGCGGCATACCGCATCCTTGTGTTTTCCGATATCTCATCGAAGAGAGGGCTCCCTTCGCTTGCGGTAATCGGGCTTTTGGTGGGACGGCTCGGAGAAGCGGCGGGTACGCTCGGCGCGAGTCTGCTCACTGGTACACCGCTCGTTGTGGTTTCCGGAGTCGCTTTTGCTCTTGTTATCGCCTTGTTCTTTACTCTCTATCAAAAGATTTATTCTCCGATCATTAATACGGAAGAAATTGAAAAACGGCGATTATCAGAGTATTCAAGTCATTTTGGACTGTCAGCCCGAGAACAGGAAATTTTCAGTCTCATCATACAGGGTATGTCGAACGCCGAAATAGCCACCGCTTTGTATATTACCGAGAGTACAGTTAAATTCCATGCGCGCAATATCTTCAAGAAAACCGGTCTGGGCAACCGTTCGGAGCTGACTACTGATTATAAACTTGGAAATAAAGTCTAATAACATGCTTTTATGCTTGGAGGTATGAATATGTTTACCAAAAAAAGTATCCTGATTTTCAGCATTTTGTTACTTCTTACGGTTTTATTCTGCTCTTGCGGAGATGTTATTGTAGAACCAAAATGGATTATAGGTGTTAAGGGCGCTGATGAAGCCGTGTTTTCCAGCCTTGATTACGCCAAGCTAAGCGAAGTCACAATTACAGTCGAAAATGAACAACAGGATGGCAGTGTCTTGGAGGAAATATGGGAAGGTGTATATTTGAAAGACGTTCTTGATTATCTCGGCGTTGTTGAATATTCTTCAGTCACCCTATCGTCCTCTGATGATTTTGCAATTGAGTATTCTCCTGAGATTATTAACGACTCCCTGACCATACTTGCCACAAATGTGAACGGCAGAGATATTAAACATGAAGACGGATATGTACAGGCTGTCGCCGGAAATCAGCCGGAGAATATGTGGATAAAGCAGCTTTCAAAAATATCGGTAAACAAATAAGCGACATACACACCGTACAGCCCCCTCCGCAAGTGCCTCCATTTCTTGTCCTCACAATACGTACAGCAATAGCGAAAACGCTGCACACAGAGTACGGCGGATATTTTCCGCCGTGCTCTGTGCGAGCTACCTGTATTATCGCTCCATCTGTCTGTTGCTCTTCACTCGCTTCAATTCCTCCATTACCTTCGGCGGTATCTTGTCCAATAGCCGCTGCTGAGATTTCAGCGAGTGCCGCATATACGCCGCTTCCATACTCAGCTCCGTAAATCGTTCTTCCTTTTCGCTCAGCTTCTTCGACAAAGTAGAACTTGTATCCACCAGTTGATTGATATAATCCTGTGTACCCTTTACCTGAGCCGTGAATTTCTCCGCTTCCGGCAGCCACAAAGTCAGAGCTTTAAGCGCCTCATCCCGCTTCTTACCCGCATTGAACACGGTAATGTCCTTCAACAATTGCTTTATTTTTTCAGCTTGTTTGTCCAGCCGCTGCGCCTTTTTGTAGAGCCACACGGGGATATGCTTCCGATGCGTATCCATCGCCGAAGCGCCACGTTCAAGCTCGTTCCACCTAGCCGACATGTGCTCGTGGAACTTCGTCTGCCACTCGGAAAGCTTCTTCTGGTTTCCCATAATCGTCTTGGCAGATAACCGCTTGTCCGGCGTTAGGGGAACCATGCACACGTGCATATGTGGATTCCGCTCGTCCATGTGAACCGTGGCCGCGAATACGTTTTCCTCTCCCATTTCATTTCGTATAAAAGCAAGTGCATGTTCAAAATACTCACGCTGTTCGGCAGAAGGACGTGCTGTCATAAACTCAGGGCTGGCCGTAATCAGCGCCTCAATCATCAGAACACTGTCCTTGCGAAGTCGGCATTTCGCCGCTTCTACCCGGCTCATGATTTCGGCATAGTATTTATGCTGCGGCTGTATCAGGTGATAATTATCAGCCGATTTTACGGTGTCAATATCAGGATTGCTTTTGTATTGCTCCTTCTGGCGCTCGTTGTGAGCCTCCATCGAGTTGATAGAACCCTTTTTTCTTTTTGCAAACCGCATAATGGCATATGGCATGTTGATTCTCCTTTGCATGCACCGTTATGGTGCAAATCCCTGTAATCAGTGTCATTCATGAACCATCATGGTTCACATCTCCTGATGCATGTATTCCTTTCCGGAACACCGCTATTGCTGATGTACCCACAGCGCTTCACCACAGAAAACACCGCGTCACCTCAAAGCTTTGAGCAGCTCGACCGGCCTGCAACGAACCGGCAGACCGAGCGAGCCACTCCGAACAATAGCGGTGTAACACACTAGACTTTGCGCGCAAAGTCAGTGTGCTCTGCGAGGCTAGCTGTCACCACAGGTGACAGTTGGTGACGGTTGTGACGGCTGTTTCCCTACCGAGATTTCGGTGTCACAACTGTCACAACCGTCACTCCGCAGCCGGATCAACCGGCTTTTTCCGGTACGGTGATATCGATACTCAATGCCGTTTTCGGCCAGTATGATACTGGTTCAAAAGCTTCGTCACCGCATTGGCTGCTGTAATGGAATCCTCCATATCGGTCAGCAAATCTGTGGCATTGCCGCACCATTCGCTGTGTCTGTGCATGAAGTCAACCACCAGAAAGATAAAATCCGGTGTTTCGCGTTTGCGCACTTCTTCGGCATTTTCGCAGGAGAGACATTCCCATATGCAGCTCTCAAACTGCAGCGACAGTTCCATGTACTCCACATCCCGGCCGGTCACATATAGCTTTGCGACATTTTCAGAGCGCTTGTCCTTTTCCAGCACATATGAGGTATCCACACCGCCAGTAATACCGGTAGTACCGGACACCATAATGAATGGGTCTTTGTCCGTGTTCTTTCTCAGATGGTGTACCAGCAGGATCGCGACCTTGTGTTTGTCCGCAAGCTGCTTGAGCTCACAGATATCACGGTAATCATTCGCATAGGCGTTGGCAGCCGTATCCACTCCACGAACACGCTGCAGCGTGTCAATCACGATCAGCCGCGTTTTAGGCTCCTGCTTTAGAAAGCATTCGATCTGCTGCTGCAATCCGGTGCCTATCTGATTGGCCATAATGGCAAAATGCAGATTGGCAGGTGCCGAATCCGTGATCTCGAATAGCCGGTTCTGAATCCGGTTGAACGTATCCTCAAGGCACAGATACAGCACACCACATTGATTGGCTTGATGCTCCCACACTGGCTCCCCAGTCGCCACCTTAAGGCACAGCCACAGTACCAGCCAGCTCTTCCCGATCTTCGGGCTGCCTGCGAGAATATGCAGTCCACGCGGAATCAGCCCGTCCACGATAAACGGGACGGGCTTAAGCGGCGTAGCCAGCAGCGTTTCAGCATCAATGGTTTGCAACCTAGCGCTCATACTGCTTCACCACTGTTTCTTTCAATCCATTGGATGAAGCGTTCCTTGCTTACCATCATTCGTTTTCCAATCCGCAGCGTCGGAAATCCCTCGCTGTGCATCAGCTCGTATGCTCCGGCTCGGGAGATTCCGAGCGTCTGGGCTATTGCGTTGGCGTTGAGCATAATCGGCAGTTGGTCATATGATGTTTTCTGATTCATGGCGGCTCCTCCTATTCTTTTGTCAAGGTTCTTTTCTTGCTGCTTCTTTGCGGCAATTGCGTCGTTATGATTCCAAACTCCTTTCCATATAACGACTATCGTTTTTAGATATATTATTATCCGTGTTGACATAATAAGTGATGACTGATATGATTGCAATGGATTTAGACAACATATTTAATGACTAGTAGTTATCGTTTATAGGCGATAGCGATAGTCGGTTTTGAGGAGTGTTACATGGCGTATTATGCAAGGATATCTGAGAACAAAATGCAGGTTTTGATTGAAGGTCAGGAACAGATGCGTCATCAGCATGAAATGTTGATTGGTCAACAGTTGCTTGATTTCATCTATTTCGATGTAAAAAGGCTTAATGAAGCATTAGATCATGCGTATAGCATAGCTCACTATTTTAAAGAGCCGGATTTTGAAGGTACACTAAAAAGGATTGATACGCAAAACATCTATCTTCGTTTCTTTGTGGAATTGTTTTTTGATACAAGCATTAACCACAAGCCAAACACAAAGCTAGGTTTTGAGGCGCTGTGTAATCAATATTCGAAGGAAATTGCGTTTTTGGAGCAAAACAGCGAGAAGTTCAAAAACGTTACCTATCGGACGATATCCAAGCCTTTTATGATCGGTATATTTTCTGTTCATGCTATGGGTATGCAATCCTTCATGAAGCAGCAGCTTGAGTTCTGTGTGGAGGGTGCAAACGACGAAAAATATCAGCAGCTTTCACCTATCGAAAGGCTCTATATCTATGAGCAATGGCGCAAATCAAGGGGAGAGCAGCCTTTATATTTTGAGACAGACACTTTCTCTTCCCGGCTGGTCATCAGCAAAGAAATCTCAACAGATGAGGATTTCTCTATTGAAGAACTGACCGACAAGCTGAAAAAACAAAAGCCGCAGATTGCCGAAATGACGGTGCTGCCCACAGGCTGGGCGCTGATGCGCTTTGAGCTGATGAAGATGATTTCTCAAGGTGTCCCGATAAATAAATGCGCCAACTGCGGGCGGTATTTCATCCTGGATGGCAGAAGCGATATAGCGTATTGTTCACGTCCGCTGGCCGACCAGCCGGGGAAGACATGTCAGGATGTGGGGGCGCTTAACAAGTACATGGATAAGGTGCATGCCGACCCGATCCGAAAGGAGTTCCACAAGGCGTACAAGCGCAACCATTCCCGTGTGCGCGTCGGCACGATGACGCAGACTGAATTCCTTGAATGGTCGGACGAGGCCAGAGATAAGCGAGATCAGTGTATTGCGGGAGAGATGGATGAAGATAAATTTATGGAGTGGATCAATACGGATCGCAAATATAAGAAAAACTAGGCCAGAAATTCGTACAGGCTTATTAGTATAATAAACCTTAAACTAATCTAGCGTTGGAGGAAAGCAATGAGCAAACGCGGCAATCAAGAAGGCAGTATTTACCGGCGGAAATCTGATGGAAAATGGTGTGCATCGGTTAGTCTCGGAAGACAAGATAATGGAAAATTGAAGCGGAAAATATTATATGGAAAGACTCGGCAAGAAGTAGCGGCGAAACTGCATGAAGCACAAGAGTTAACCCGTCAGGGTGTTGACATTTCCACTGGAAATATTACTGTAGAAGATTGGACTCAAAGGTATTTCAAAATCTATAAAGAATCAAATTTAAGGCCGCTAACATATGAGGGATATTTGGTTACAGCAAAAACTATATTTATCCATATATTGGACATAAGAATATTGCAGCTTTGCGTCCGGATGTTATTCAGGAATGGTTGAACAGGTTAATGACCACTCCGCAGAAATATAAATCGGACAAAACACTCTCGGCTCGTACGGTAAACTTAGCAAGGACAATATTGAAAGCTTCACTAGAGCAGGCTTGTCGTGATGGGATTATCATAAGAAATCCAGTAAGCGGCACAAAGCCTGCACCGAAGGATCCAAGAAAATGGCAGGCACTAACACGAGATGATCAGAAGAAGATCGTTGAATACTTAAATAAAAGCGTAAGCGATTATGCAAACATATTTCTTTTTGCTCTTTTTACAGGCTTACGCCCTTCGGAAGCATCTGCGTTAAAATGGAACAATGTCGATATGCAAAGCAGGTCTTTTAAAGTGAAGGAAAGTGTACAAACCAGCTACGGAAAGACATTTTTGAGTCACACGAAGACTTCTTCTGGTGATCGCGTATTCCCGATGACAGATGAAATATTTACTTTGTTGCAGAATCAAGAAAACGCTATAAAAAACATTGACAATCCGCTTGATCTGGTATTCCCAAGCCGTGCCGGTTCATATCTGGATGGGAAGAATGTTGCTCGCGCATTAAAACATGAATTCAAAGAAGCAGGCGTACCGTATACATCTATGCGAGGATTGCGTCATACGTTCGGCACGCGGGCTGCGGAAGCTGGTGTGAATCCGGCAATTACGCAGCAGCTTATGGGACATTCGTCTTCACAAATCACCCTTGACTATTACACAGAAGCGCAAACTGAAGCCAAACTCAACGCACTTTCGATGATAAATGGCATAAATGCGTCTAATATTTCTAATGAATAACGTACTGGTTGCTACATGGTTGCTACATTTAGCCCGAATTAAAAGCAACTTTAAATTATAAAAGTCCCATAAACCGCTTGGTTATGGGACTTTCTGTGGCGTGCCCGGGGGGATTCGAACCCACGACCTTTTGATTCGTAGTCTCGCATGATTCCCTATCAGATTCATAATAGGGCTGCCATGCCATTTTCATAATAATAGAACGCATTTTTTATCTAGTGTTACAGCGAATTCCGCCCACATTTTGAAGATATATTCATAATCTTTTCTGTCTACCCAGCGAAACCTCGAGCCCTCCACGTCAAAAGTCCTTTGCAACATTATTCGTCTTCAACAGCCTTTTTTTAAACGACTGAACCGCCATTCGCCCACAATCTGCAAAATCAAAGGCAATAGACTCAAAAAAGCATAGGCGGCATAGAAAACATAGCTGAGCGGCGTTATCGGATTCAATATAATCTGCGGATCGTACAATATTTTTGTCTGATCTAGCGCCATCCCCGTCAGTACCACCGTAATTGCAGCAGATAAGGCTATCACAAAGCAACGGTCACGGTTGTCAAACCGATAGATGGAAAACGCCGTCCTTCCCTTCAAAGCGTACCCCCGGCTGCGCATCGAATCGGATGTCTGCACCATGTTTTCCAGCGTCCAAGTAATGACGATGGAAAACAGCCGAACCGTATTGAGAAAGCGCCTGATGGGATTTCCTTGATTCCGCCCGCGCCCAATCGCTTTTTGCGCCGTGCCAATGCTTCTTGCCCTGTCCTTAATACGCGGCATAAGCCGTAGCAATATCGACAGAAACAATGACAGTTTGGGGATCACGCGCCCGAAAAGATAAACAATTTTGTCGGACGATACCGTGGCGTGTACGCACGCCATCCACATGATGACCGCCGCTCCCATAACGCCAATGATTGCACCAAAAATCAGCGATTCCAGCGTGATCATGTTCCCCACAGCCGTTTCCCCGATGTTAGTCACGCCAAAATGCGCAAACGAGGTGTAAAACCACGTCCAAATCCCCATCAACGGTAACAGCACAAGGTTAAATATTAGCCCTTTTACTCCGTTTAGCTTTACGGAATACGCAAAAGACGCCGCATATGAGATAGCTAGGAAAACAGGATGACGAAATATAATAGTGAACGCAATCACC
Source organism: Clostridia bacterium (assembly GCA_003249555.1). Classification (GTDB taxonomy): domain Bacteria; phylum Bacillota; class Clostridia; order Christensenellales; family SZUA-584; genus SZUA-584. The sequence goes on from QKIQ01000025.1 coordinate 64,533, forward strand.
GCAGTATAAAATATGAAGTTGATGCCCGGATGGTATGAATCAAAACGCATATCATTCTTCCTGCAACATACCGAATTTTAGCTTGATTCGGTTCAGTTTATTTAACATGGATCGTGATAGCAACAGTAAAAACGCCACCGTCGCAACAGCGTGGATGCCGTTGACCGGCAAACCGGCCAAGTACACCACTGCGGCATTTTCCGTATTGATCATTGAAGACATTGTGAACAGCGCGGCAGTATCCAGCAGCGGCCCCACAATCAGCATGACCACCATACCGCCGAAAATACACAGCGGCAGAGTTTTGGCCTTGAGCCAGCCCTTTTTGTGCAATATACCTGCCAGAAAACCCGCAATACCATAGGCAAACATTTGCCACGGCGTCCACGGTCCCTGCCCGAATATGAAGTTTGACACAAATCCGCTGACCGCGCCACACAAAAACCCGGCTTCGCCGCCAAAAGCGACGCCTGTAATAATCACGATGGCAACAAGCGGCTTGAAAAACGGCAGGAAGATAAACACCGCACGCCCCGCCACCGCGATAGCGCACAATACGGCGATGACCACCAGCTCTCGGGCCTTGGGCTTTCGTCGCTCAAACACCATAAAGAATGGAATCATTGTGTAAAGTATGATCAGCAGACTGACGAAGTAATACTGCCTGTCGCCCAAAAGTATCCCTAAAAATATCGTCAGCGGGATAGCCACCAGTATCAGCGCAGCCGCCACAAACGTACGTTTGGTCAGTCGCTTTTTGGCGCTCACAGTCTGTTCTGTCTGCAAAGCGCAATCACCTCCTCGTTGGTCACAGCGTTTTTAAACAAATGACGGCTCATGCGGTTGGCCGCTGTGGTATAAAAGCTGTTGGTCGCGAAAAAGTTCCCCGGCGTGCCCGTGGTAATGACACTGCCATCGAAGAACAATGCCACAGCATCCGCATATCGTGCGCAGAATTCCACATCGTGCGACACCATTAGCACCGTTGCCCCCGAATCAATTAGTTTTCTCAGAATATCCACCAACTGGCGCTTAAAGAACGCATCGATACCCTTAGTCGGCTCGTCCAGCAGCAGTATGCGCGGTTTTGTGAGCAGCACCTTGGCAAGCGCCGCACGCTGCTGCTCACCTCCTGAGAGGTCATATGGATGCGCATCCAGCAGGTGTGTGATCTGTGTCGCGGCGGCGATGTCCGCAACCCGCATGTCGCGGCCCGCGGCTTTCACGCCCGTCAGCATCTCCATCAGGTCTTCCCGCACCGTTTTCTTGACGAACAGACACTGAGGATCCTGCGGCAGCATAGCGAGATTTCCAGAAAACAGATCACCCGCTTTATATTTTTCGACGCGCTTACCATCTACCATCACCTTGCCCCGATATGGTCTGCATATATGGCAAATGGCTTTGAGCATCGTGGACTTGCCGGTACCGTTACCGCCCATCACGGCGTACAAACAGCCTCGCGGCACCTCAAGGCTCACCCCTTTTAACACATCGG
>QKIQ01000041.1 GCA_003249555.1 Clostridia bacterium
TCGTCAGGTCAAGATTTCGCTATCCCCTTCCTTCAGCTCACACATCACTGTGCGCACCTTGGGGTTTGCTATGCGGTTGGCTATGAGTACCCCCGCTGCGGACTTTCACCGCTTAAGACTGGTGCCATGCTCGGCACACATAAAGAAGGCATCTTCCCCAAGAGGATGATGCCTTCTTTATTACGATATTATTCCTGCTTTGCGCCGCACATTCCGCAAAAAACCGCATCGGAAGGAAGCTCTGCCCCACACGATACGCATTTTTTGACTGATGGAGCCTCTTTGGGCGGTTCGACAGGAGCTGCCGGTTCAGCAGGAGCTGCCTGTTCGGCAGGAGCTGCGGGAGGGGCTGGCGGCTGTGGCGGTGCGTACTGCGGCGGTGCGTATTGCGGCGGTGCGTACTGCGGCGCAGGGGCACCGCAAGCCGGACAGAACCCCGAACCGAACGGCACAATATTGCCGCATCTCTGGCAAGGCATGCCGGACGGTCTCGCCGCGGCGGAAGCGGCCCGCATAGATTTGAACTTCTCCGCCTTGATAAACACAATGGTTGCGATACCACCGAATATCAGGAAGAATAAAAACGGCGTGAATGCAAAAACCCCGCCGACAACATAACCAAAGTATGATCTACCGATAAAGCTGATAATCCAGCCGACAAAACTCCCTAGCGAAATAGCGGCGCTTGTTATGGCGATGGTCATAACGTCTTCTTTAATGATGGAGAGCAACAAACCCGCCCATATCAGTATGCTGCCGAGAGTGACAAACACATCATAAACGCTCCAAAAAAACAGACCCAGCAGATAGAAAAGACCACCCGCCGCAAAAACAAAAATGGACGCGGACAGCAGAAACTTTAAGAATACGACGCTTTGAAAATATTCTTTTGTTGCGGCAATAAAGCTTTTGTACAAAGACATGGGGTACCCTCCTTGTATATATCGTATTTGCGATACCTATATGTAATATATTACATCATGTCCGATGATATTCGCAAGCAACTTTATCAATTTTCATATAATCCGTACATAATTGTTCACAATTTTTCATGTTGGATATATGCTTAACTGCCAAATCTTTTTTATTGTCTTTTCTTCGTTTTTAAGTATGAAAACCCACCCGTCAAGCATAATAGTATACAAACCTTATGGGAGGGAAAACCAATGAACGAAGAAAACCAGCCGCTTTCCAAAGAAGAACAGATTGAGTCTATATTACATGATCTGACGCATATAAGGAACATGCTGACCGAAGTGAACACACAGCTTGGCTACCTCTCGCGTTTTCGTGCCATAAGAGAAGAAATTGAGGAAACGGGTTGGAACAAGATATGCACCCAATACCACCCTGACATCAACGTGGACGATCCTGCGTCCATGGAGCTGTTTGAGCTGTACAAATATGTTTATGATACGATGCAGCAAGAATAAGCACAAAAACGCAGTTTGTTTTAAGCATTTTTCACCTTCCGAATAAGCTGATTTTCTCACTCAAAATTCTATTTACATGATATTGTTTTTTTCTGTATTATTATAACTATGTCTGTTTGAATTGTATGGAGGAGATATGTGTAAACATATTGCTGTCATTATAGTATTTTCGATGCTTGTTATCATATCCGGCTGCGCAGGGGGCAGTCTTCAACAAGATATCGACATAAGCCCCACCACTGAACCTGACGCAAACACCAACATAGAATTCACCTTTATTGGCGAGTCTGAATCGTGGATAGCCAAGCTAAAAGTAGATTTTGATTTCATGTCTTTCGAGGAAGACGGAACGCTTCAATACAATGGGAACGATCACAGCGTGCTTTACGTCACTTACAAAGGTGATATATCCGATTTGGAATCAATGAAGAATCTTCGCATTGTATGCGGTGAAAGCAGCATGGAAGAGACCTTTGACAACAGACGCTCTTCCGCTGTCCAAACATTCATGCTTCCTGTCAGCGTCAAAGAAATAAACAAAGCCGACACGATAGAGGCCACGGTGACAATAGATAACGACTCCCAAGCCATTGAGCTCAATGTATGCGATAATCAGGATGTTTTTACTAACGGCAACAATGATTTCATTGAAAACCACTTTGTTTTCAAAGGTGAATCAGAATATTGGACGGGAGAAATGACAGTAGATTCAAGCTCGGTGTTCTATGAAAGCAAGGGCACACTAGGCTGCGACGCCACCGAAAAAGAACGTTTAACCGTTACCTATAAAGGTGATGTTGCCGATCTGACATCTGTTAAAAAAGTCATAATCGCTTATGACTCTGGTTCAAGCGGCGGGAGTCTTGAAGAAAGCCATGATAATGAATATCCTTTGCGCGAAAAAACATTCACGTTATCAGGCGGCTGCTCCGGCTGTTCATTCTTCCATGAAGATGACATCATCACCGTTACAGTCACAATTGACGATGAAACGGAAAGCTTTGAAATGAGAAACGAAGCTTAAAACTATGCTGCCACATCGCCATATTAAAAACATCGTATGTCACTACATGTGAAGTGCGGTGTTTTTGGTTTGCTCAATTCTGTATTTGTGACAGTTCCTTTTTTCTCCACGAATAAACCGTGATTGCCATTTGGTCTCTTTATGCCTTATAATATACTATAATATACATGAAGATAATATGATTCGAGGGAATAATGAAGGAAAGATTATCGCGCAAAAAGCTGTCCACATGGCTGGGGATACTCGCCATACTTGGATTGCTTATCGGCGTCGTGCTGCTGGCGGCCATTATCTATGTCGCGGCGGACGCCATGAAGGCGGCAGGAATAAACACCACGTTCATGCAATATGTCGAATATGTCATTTTAATCGTCGCCGGTATACTCATTGTGCGCCATTGGATGACGGAATACGAATATCATCTGATTGATGACGAGCTCATCATTGACCGCTACGTCGGTCGCAATCCGCGCAATCTGCTGCGTATTAAGCTTTCTTCCATCGTCTCTGTGGGCAAGCAGGAGCCGAATATAAAAAAGAAGGACAGGTTTACGTTCCGGTCCAAAAGCAAAGGCGTTGCTTATATCGTCTACAAGCAAAACGGGGAACAAAAATGCATGTATTTCAGCCCGAGCACAGAACTGCTCTCGCTTATTGAAGAGCGGAGGCGCTAAACGATAAGCGCAAGGAGCAATGAAACGGCGAACGCAATGCCCGCGCCGATCCCAAACTTCTTTAAGTAGCGGATATCGCTCAGCTCAAAGAAAATACTCTTGCGGATACCGCCCCAGGACAATGTATATTTTTTAATGAGGTTCCATCTGGTAAAGTCGATACGAAGCAACGCAAGCTCGCTCAATGCAAACAGTATCGACATGATAAAGACCGTAGCGGGAAGCGCACCGATGCCAAGTATGGGCAGCACCAGCGATTTGCTCGTGAATCCTTCAACTACGAGCTGACCGCCAATAATTATGCGCAGCAGTAATACATAAAGGCCAAACGGCAGCAGCAGCGCAAGAGCCGTCAGCGCCCCTGAAAACGTGCTCACGGCAACCGAGGTCACAAAATCCTGTTTGTAGTTGACGATCTGTTTCAGTTCGTTGAACGAATAGTAACGGTCTTTAGAGAAAAGCGGCTGGTCGATTTGTCGAAGTGCCGCGGATGTCTTCTTATCCATGAATTTGATATCGCGGGTTTCTATCAGCCTCACATAGTCCTCTTCCTGAAGATTGAACGCGTTTTTGGGCTCGAAGGACAAAATGCGAACGTTGTTGTAGTTAAGCTTGTAAACCTTGCCGATTTCAAATTTATTAAAGGCAAGCGGCGAGCGGACAAGCAACCGGAACACGCGCGGTGTTTCGTCCCGCAAAGACGAAACGGGAGTGAAATACAACCGGTACCTATATATCCCGGCTACGCGTTCCTTGGAAAAAAGCAGCATGTTATCACGCTCGGTCTTATTCATCACGCACCCCTTTTCATCTGTTGACGCTATTATCTCATACTTTGCCTAAATGTGAAAGGGTTGTCTATACAGTTTATTATATTGTTGAGGTGAGGGGAAAAGTGGACAGACAAACACCCATTATGGATGCAGTGTCATCCGTGTGCGGCAGTGCCAAGGTTCGGTTCTGCATGCCGGGGCATAAAGGCGATTCGGGCTTTTTCGGCGGCGACATATTAACATGCGACATTACTGAGCTTCCCGGTGCGGATAACCTGCAAAAGCCCACCGGGGCGATATTGCAATCTCAAAAGCACCATGCCGAATTCATCGGCGCGGCAGCCGCTTATTATACCACAGGCGGCTCGACAGCAGGCGTTCTGGCCATGCTGTCGCTGTATCGAGGGAAAAAAATCATATTCCCGCGCGGTGTACACTTAAGCGCGGCCAGCGCCATCTATATGTTCGGCATATCGCCCGTGTTTTTAAGCGCACCCCCTTCCGACTTTCCGGCGGTCATGGATGCCGAGGATTTAAAAGAAGCGTTGCGCATACACAAAGACGCAGCCGCTGTTTATATCACCTACCCCAATTATTTCGGACTTTGCTGTCATATCGAAGAAATTGCGCAAATAACCCACAGGGCGGGTGCGGCGCTATTGGTAGACGCGGCGCATGCGGCGCATTTTGCGTATTCACCGATGCTGCCCATATCTCCCGCTCACGCGGGCGCGGATATCTGGACGGAAAGCGCGCACAAAACGCTGCCGGCGATGAACCAATGCGCCTGCCTATGTGTGGGCAAAAATGCCCTCATCGACTCCCGCGAAGCAGCCAACGCGCTGTCTATGCTACAGACAACCAGCCCATCTTACGTACTGCTTAGCTCATTGGATTATGCTCACGCGTATATGCGCGACAAGGGCGAACAGGAAATCTACCGTGTTTCCAGTCTGCTCAGGCGGTTTGAAGAGATGGTTTGCGCGTTGCCCGGTTACGACTGCCCCGAGATGGCGCACGAGAGCGTGAACGCGAAAGATCCGCTGAAATCCATAATTGACGTAAGCGGCACAGGCCATACAGGGCTGACTATAAAAGCCATGCTCGCACGCGATGGCATCCATGTGGAAGCAGCGGATATGAAGCACATTTTACTGATGCTCTCGCCCGGGAATTCCGCGGCTCATCTGGACAGGCTCTATGAAACACTGCGCAGAACCGAGCGCATTCGTGGAAAGAATTTATTCTTCTCTCCGTACAGCATGCCCGCGTTCACAAAATATTCGCAAAATGCGCGCAATTGGAGTAATATAGAGAAGCTGCGTCTGGAACACGCGCCCGGCAGAGTCAGCGCCTGCGCGGCGGGCGTCTATCCGCCCGCTGAAACAGTGGTTGTGCGCGGGCAGGTGATTTCCTACGAAATTGCGGGATACCTGATCGAGGCAAACCGGCAGGGCTTTGAATTGTTCGGCGTAGAAGACGCATCGATATATGTATACAAGGAGAGATCATGATTCACAACATCTCAGGCAAAGACAGCTACTACAACACCGTTTTTTTCGACTTTGACGGCACCATTGCTGATTCGGGAGAGGGTTGTGTAAACGCCGTACGCCATATGTTTTCATCTATCGGCATGGAAGAGAACGATGAAAAACGCCTTTTGGCGTTTGTGGGCCCGCCCATTAAGCATCATCTGATGCAATGCTACGGGTTCAATGAATCAAAAGCCACTGAAGCCTACAAGCATTTTTCTACCTATTACCGAAGTAAGGGCCTTAAACAATGCCGCCTTTTTTCAGGTATTGAAGACGCGCTAAGGCTAATAAAAGCGTCCGGCAAAACGCTGTATATTGCCACATCTAAGCAGGAATACATGGCGCACCATCTCTTAAAAGAATTCGGGTTGTTGGAATACTTTTCCATAGTCTTCGGCGCCGATCATGAACACGGAATTTCTGATAAAACACAGGTGTTGCAAAACGCCTTAAGACTGTTGGGCGGGTTGCCCAAAAACGCCGTGATGGTGGGCGACCGGTATCACGATATCGAAGGCGCCAAAACAGTGGGGCTCGATACAATCGGCGTGCTTTACGGCTACGGCGATGAAGATGAATTAACCAAAGCGGGCAGCGATTATCTTGTCGACAGTATCGACGATCTGGCACAAATGCTGGGAGGAACGAATCAATGAGCGGGCTTTTTATCACATTTGAAGGCGCAGATGGCTGCGGCAAATCCACACAAATTCGCTTTCTAGCCGAACATCTGGAAGAAAACGGCGTCAGCGTGGTGCGCACGCGGGAGCCGGGCGGCAGCCTTGTGGCCGAGAAGATACGCGACATATTGCTCGACAAAGAAAATACCGAAATAGACGCCATGACGGAGGCGTTGCTCTATGCGGCGGCACGTGCCGAGCATGTGCGCAAGGTAATACGGCCTGCGCTTGAAAGCAGTAAGGTGGTGCTGTGCGATCGTTTCATCCATTCGTCGCTGGCTTACCAGGGCTACGGACGCGATCTTGGGGTGCCTCTTGTCAAAAAGATCAACGAACCGGCGGTAGACGGCTGCATGCCGGATATTACGGTTTTCATTAATGTGACGCCTGAGCATGCGTTTTCGCGCATGAACGAGAACAAAGAGCACGACCGTTTGGAAAGCGAAGGGCTCGCCTTTCACGAGCGTGTGTTCAACGGTTTTACGGCACTCTCACATGAGCCCGGGATGATATTGATCGACGCGCAGGGCACAAAGTATGAAACACAGGCCGTCATTCGCGAAAAACTGCTTCCCATATTCAAAAAAGCGGGCGTATTATGACAACCAATGTGCAGCGTTTGCTTGAATCGGCACAAAATAAAAAAATTCTTGGTGCCTATCTGCTTGTTTGCAGCCGGCCCGACGTGACGGAACGGCTTACGAACGACTTTTTAATGCGATTGTTTTGCAGCAACGGAGGATGCGGCAAATGCACAAGCTGCCGCAAGGTCACCGAAGGGCATGTGGACATATTGCGCATATGCGCCCCCAAGGTGGCGGAGCTGCGCGAAACACTCGCCTATGTCGCTGAAAAGCCATATGAAGGCGTATACAAAGCCGTTGTCATCTCAGCGGCAGACGATATGACACCGGCCGCAGCTAACAGCCTGTTAAAAACGCTGGAAGAACCCCCAACCGGCGTTGTTTTTATACTCGAAGTACGCTCCGTATTCGGTGTGCTGCCCACCGTTGCGTCGCGATGCGCCATCGTGATAATTGCCCCGGAGCCCAACGCACGGCAAGCCATTGCTAAAGCACTCAATGCAGACGCTGCCCAAGCCGCAATACTCGCCGATCTTTCGGGTGGTTATCTGGATGAAGCGCGGCGTATCAAAGCTGATACTGTTTTTCTAAGCCGCCGGGACGACGTGCTCTCTCAAACGCATAAACTGCTTTATGCCAAAGGCATGGCGATCAGTGCTTTTGCCGATTTGCTGGAAAACAGCAAGGATTCAATAAAGGAATTGCTTTGTGTGATGCAGACGTACTTAAGAGACGTACTCATCTATCAAAAAACACGCAACGTTTGGCTTGTTGTGAACCAGGACAGACTAAGTGATATACGCAAGGCCGCTGATGACTTTACAAGCGGCACAATAAGTAATATGATAAAGGTCATACTTGAAACGGAAAAATGGTTCTTTGTAGCGGTTAATTTTCGGTTGACCGTTGAGAAGATGCTTTTTTGTATGCTGGAGGAAAAATATAGATGGAAAAAGTCATAGGCGTTCGCTTCAAGCGCGTTGGGAAGGTATACTATTTCCTTCCGGGAGATATCTCATTTAATGAAGGAGACCATGCCATTGTGGAAACAGCACGCGGCATGGAATATGGCGAGGTTGTGATCGTTGATAAAGAAGTTAGTGAGAAGGAAATCGTTGCGCCTTTAAAAACTGTGGTGCGCCGTGCCAACGCCAAGGATGAAAGAAAGCTTGAAGAAAACAAGCAAAAAGAAAAGGATGCTCTGGAAACATGTCAGAATAAAATTAATAAACATGGCCTTGATATGAAACTCGTGGATGTGGAATACACTTTCGACAATTCCAAAATCATTTTCTATTTCACAGCAGACGGCCGTGTGGATTTTCGAGAACTTGTTAAAGACTTGGCCGGTGTTTTCAAAACCCGTATTGAGCTAAGGCAGATCGGTGTTCGTGACGAGGCCAAAATGCTAGGCGGTCTTGGCCCGTGCGGACGAGCCTGCTGCTGCTCCAGCTTTCTTGGCGATTTCTCGCCTGTGTCCATTAAAATGGCCAAAGAGCAAAACCTGTCGCTTTCACCTACCAAGATAAGCGGTCTTTGCGGGCGGCTCATGTGCTGTCTTAACTACGAACAGGAGCATTACTGCCAGACGCGCAAGCGTATGCCCAAACTGGGAAGCACTGTGATGTCTCCCGAAGGAGAAGGCGTTGTTATTGACAACAACGCAGTAACCGAGACAGTGCGTATCCGTATCACTTTGCCCGATGAAAGCATTGACGTGAAAACATTCAAGCTTGAAGAAATTCGCTTCAAAGGGCGCCCTTTCTGCGCGCCGGAACCGGACAATGATTCATCTTTAGACGAAGAAATCAAATCGTTGCTTGATGACTAATCAAAATAGCAGAATCTATTCTTGCATTTTTGTGTCGAGGTGTTTACAATAAGCGTGTATACAAACTATGGAGGTTAAACGATATGGCTTATGTTATTAACGATGCTTGTGTGTCCTGCGGCGCTTGTGAGAGCGAATGCCCGGTTGATGCGATCTCAGAAGGTGACGGTAAGTATGAGATCAATGCCGACCTTTGCATAGACTGCGGTTCCTGTGCCGATGTATGCCCCAGCGAAGCGATCGAGCAAGGCTAAGCATCTCTCCCCAAAGAGCTCTGCGATTCGGGGACTCCAAAACAAAGAAAAGGTCTTTTTTATAAGGCCTTTTTTTACATAGTTAAAAAATAATAATTTTACAAAAAACTGCTTCATATTGATATTTTCGTGGTATATATCTATATATTTATTGCTTGGAGGGACATCATGAGGTTCGTACCAACGGGTTGCATCCGCGCAGGCATGAGGCTTGGCAAAACTTTGTATAATGCGTCCGGTGAGATGCTTCTCTCAGAAGGCAAGGAGATTATCCTTCCTTATATCGAACGCCTGCAGCAGCTCCGCGTCAACGGTGTTTATATCGATGATACCATATCAGAAGATATTGAAATAAAAAGCGTCATCAGCGATGAAGTCAGAAACAAGGCTATTCAAGGCGTCAAAAATATTCTTACTCATTCCGTAAGTGACAATCCATCTGATAAAACCGCCGCAATCGCCAAGGCCAAAGAGATCGTCGAGCTAATTATGGAAGAGATACTAAAAAACAGCAATCTCATGGTCAACATGGTCGATCTTAAGGTCTTTGACGAATACACATACTACCACTCCGTCAACGTGGCCGTTTTGTCTACCGTTGTGGGTGTTGCCATTGGTATGAATCATAAAGACCTGTTCGCGCTTGGTCTTGCCTCTCTCCTTCATGACATTGGAAAAGTATTTGTTGATAAAGAGATTATTAATAAGCCTGGCCGGCTCTCCGATAATGAAACTGACGACGTTCAAAAACACTCCGAACTCGGTTATACTTATCTTCGGAGCATGTTTGAAATGCCGGTTAAAGCATCGTTGGGTATTTTACACCATCATGAACGTTACGATGGCAGTGGTTATCCAAAAGGGCTTAAAGCAGAACAAATATCGTTGTTCGGACGTATCATCGCCGTCGCTGACGTATTTGACGCGTTGGTTTCCGACAGGCCTTACCGCAAAGCACTGCTTCCGTCAGATGCCATGGAGCATATCATGGGAAATGGAGGCGTGATATTCGACCCCAACATCACACGTATTTTTTCAATGAAGGTCGCTCCTTATCCGCTGGGCACAGCCGTTGAACTCAGCAACGGAAACATCGGGCTCGTTGTGGAGAATTACGAAGGCTTTGGTCTGCGACCTGCGATAAAAGTTATCGCCGAAAAGGGCAAGATGGCCACGCCATACGTCATCAACTTGCTGACCGATTCTAAGTGTCTCAACATCACAATCACCGGAATTTCAGGCCTTTCCGAAGAGAGTATCAAGGAAAACGCAGGGTAAAAAGCATCATTATCACAACAAAAAACGCGCCCCTCAGCGCGTTTCTTAAGGTTCTTTGACCGTCATCTCATTTTACTCTTTATTCACAGTGTTTGCAGTCTATGATGTATTTACCGTCCAGCCTGTAAACCGATTTACCACAATGCGCGTTGAGAAGCGTTAAGTCAAAGCTTTTCGCCTTAGGGCACATTGCGACATCACGAAGTTCAAACTCCGTATATACGTCAGCAAAGCCGATGGTTTCACAAACCTCAAAGCAGTCACACGCACAGACCTGCACGTCGTCACCACAAGCCTGAGCGCTCTTTAAAGGTACACACGCCAATATCCTTACCGCACCCATGACATTGGCGCGAATTGGTTTGTCGCTTTTTTCATCTTCGTTTTTTATATGCGCAATATAAACCATGCGCTTAGTAATCGAAATACTGGCCTTGCAGACATTGACCGGCTTGTAGCCCTCAGGAACAACGATATACAGGCAAAAATTCTTTTCAATCGGCGTGGTCCAAATCCTGCTCTGCGGTTCGGTTTTCAGGCTGATTTTGTCTCCGGATACCTGTGTTTGCTCACCACGCACAATGGCCACACTGAACGGTTCAAACTCCAATTCTCTGTCAAATGCGATACGGTATTCCACATTCGGATCGTCTTTATATCGTCCTATCCAATCGTTGATGACCACACCGCTAATCCCTATATCGCCCATTAATTCATATGAGGTTTTGAGCGCCACCGCAGGACCCCATGCTCCATGGCGCCTTCTTTTTTCGCATGATACGATGTTCACATCATCATAAAAGCGCTGAGGTTCAGCGGGGCACATCTCAAGCACCCAGCCCTTTAGGTCGGAAGGGCTCTCTCCGTTACCCGACACGCTTACGGTCACGGTCGTCATACCATCTTCATTCAAAAAACCTGTCAGTTCAAATTCGTACCCATCAATCAGCAGCTTTCTGTTCTCATACATTGTGAAGGACTTCCTTTCTGCCGGCCGGCGTTTAGATCTGCTACAATAACCTATGCTCCCTTTAAAAGAGGTGTGCATACAGTTCGAGACCACATGCGAAATAAGCCCTTTATGTATGATAACTGACATAACAAATTCTTCATTGACTGCGCATCAACAGGCATCTGACAATCCCAATTTCATAATTGCAAAAAAAGAACCGCTCGACTTACAGCGATTCCTTTTATTGATTTTCTTATATTCAGCCCTTACTTAGTTACATTTCACAATGATCTTCCCTATGTTCTTTCCGCTTTTCATTAACTCAATGGCTTCCACGATATCATCAAGCTGCATAATATCCGTGACAACCTTGTTTAATGCCGTCTTTGCCGCAAGTTCCGTCATCACCTTAACACCGGCTTCGAAATCTTCCTGCGAATAAAGTCTTGAGCCGATTAACGTCTGTTCTTTAAACGATACCTTTCCGATTAGGAATTCATAAGGGACGCCCGATAAGCCAAGAGACATAAGCGTTCCCCGCACACGACCAAGATCCGGCAGTGTGAGCACGCTGGCCTTGGCACCAGACGCATCAATCACAACGTCGAAACCGATGCCGTTTGTAATGCGGCGCATTTCTTCCATCAAATCACATTGCATCGGGTTCATTGTCTTTAGTCCCAGCTCATTTGCCAGCTTTATTCTGTCCTCATTAATTTCCGACAGATAAACATCGGCTCCTTTATATTGTGCGACCAATGCGACCACGATACCGATTGTGCCGGCGCCTGCGATCAAAACCTTATCGTTCTTTTTTATCCCAGCACGGCTGTTCACGTGATAAGCCACAGCAAACGGTTCACCAAGCACAGCCGTTGTATCGGGCAACTCTGCATCTACAGACACAAGCTTATCAACACTAACCTTGGTGTATTCTTCAAAGCCGCCGTTCACATGTATGCCCAAAAGCTTTAGATTAGAGCAGACATTGCCGTACCCCGATTGACATGCCGCACACGTACCGCATGAAATAACAGGATTCATGAGCACTCTTTGGCCAACTTTGAAGTCTCCGTTGTACCCTTCCGGCAGTTGCTCAATCACGCCAAGTATTTCGTGACAAAGAACAACCGGCGAAATGGCTGTAGGATGAAGCCCCTTGTAAACAGTGATATCCGAACCGCAAACGCCGCCATAAATCACCTTGATTAATGCTTCATCTTTTTCGGGAACAGGCATTTCTATGTCTTTCAGTGCAAGCTGATTCCATGTTTCTAAGACTGCTGCTTTCATTTTTTTCACCTCTTATTTGGGTTGTTTGCCGATGTACGCAAGAATTCCCCCGTCAACGTAAAGGACATGTCCGTTCACAAAATTAGATGCGTCGCTGGCTAGGAATACTGCGGGGCCGGCCAAATCTTCGGGGTCTCCCCATCTCGCTGCCGGTGTCTTGGAAATAATGAACTGATCGAATGGATGTCTGCTTCCGTCCGGCTGTTTTTCACGGAGCGGTGCCGTCTGAGGCGTCGCAATATATCCGGGTCCGATACCGTTGCATTGAATATTAAATTCGCCATATTCAGAGCAGATGTTGCGTGTCAGCATTTTGAGACCGCCTTTTGCCGCTGCATACGCCGAAACCGTTTCACGCCCAAGCTCGCTCATCATCGAGCAGATATTGATGATCTTTCCATGGCCTTTTTTGAGCATTGACGGTATAACAGCCTTCGATACAATAAACGGTGCGTTCAAATCGACATCGATAACCTGTCTAAACTCAGCCGCTGTCATCTCAACCATCGGAATCCGTTTGATGATACCCGCGTTATTAACAAGAATATCAATGACGCCAACTTCCTTTTCGATTTGGGCAACCATAGCATTAACCTGGTCTTCGTTTGTCACATCACAAACATAACCCTTTGCATCAATGCCAAGCTCCTTATACGAAGCCAGTCCTTTATCCACAAGCTCCTGCTTAATGTCGTTGAAAACAACTTTTGCGCCCGCATCTGCATAGGCTGTTGCAATCGCAAAACCGATTCCGTATGAAGCACCTGTTACCAGCGCCACTTTACCTTCCAACGAAAAAATGTTTTTCATTTTCTTTCTCCTTTATACATTTGTATTTTTACTGTTTATACTGGCCTAAAATATCCCAGTCAAAATTGACGCCCACGCCGGGATCCTTTGACGGCTCCACGTAACCGTCTTTAACTTGTATAGGATCAATCGTATATTTATAAATTGGAAAACTGTGAAACTCAAGGTACCCTCTGTTTTCCAGGCCTGCCAAAACATTGACATGCAGTTCTTGCATACCGTGAGAGCTCACCGGCAATGAATACTCTTTTGCGAGCTTTGCAACTTGCAAGAATCCTGAGATGCCGCAAATATTGGAGCAGTCCGGAATCGGATAGCTGATCCTTCCCACCTTAACCGCTAGCTCATGCTCGTATATTGTATGCAGGTTTTCTCCCATGGCAATGGGGATCGTTGTTGTCTGGCCAATTTTTGCATAACCTTCGTAGTCATCCGGATTCGTCGGCTCTTCCAACCAAAAGATATTGTATTCTTCAAGCGCCTTTGCCATACGTATCGCCTGAGGAACGCTCCATATCATATTGGCGTCAACCATAAATATGGCATCATCTCCAACGAGTTTCCTAACAGCCTTCACGCGAGCAATATCTTCTTTTTCATCAGCCTTGCCAAGCTTGATTTTGACTGACGTGTGTCCGTTTTCGATCTGTTTTTGAAGACTATCCAGTAATTCCTTTTCTGTGAACGCAAGATCAATGCCGCCATAATACGTCTTAACCTTTTGAGACTTGCTTCCAAGCGCTTCACACAAAGGTATACTCCGCCCTTTGAGATCTGCATCCCAAAATGCGATATCCAAAGCAGAAATTGCAAACGACGCAATGCCCCCACGAGCCACATAGTGAATTCTCGTATTCATATATTTCATCATCTGCTCCGGAGGCAACACCTCTTTTCCAATGAGCAAAGGCTTTAAATCCGACTCGATCATTTTTGCAATAGCCGCACCGCCAAATCCGCCTGTATAGGTATATCCCGTCCCTATTGATCCATCGGAAAGCTTCACTGTCGCCGTTACGAGCTCAAAATTCTTATGTTCTCCATGCAAAGCGTCAACCAATATGCTTTCCAACGGAACAACATAATACCCTACATCAATTAATTCTATTTTTTTCAATATCTTCACCTTGTTTTCATTTTAAAGTATTAAGTTTTCCCAAAACCGCAGATACAATTCCTGACATGGCAGCATTCTCCCGTCAAACCAATACAGCTCTCTTTTTAGCTTGGCCCGATCCGGATTGATAAAATGAAATACGCCCTCCTTTTATTGATATCGCTGTCGCTATTGCTGTTTTGCATACTTAATTCGGTTATTCTAATGAATATATTCTATACTATTTATAATAATATTGCAAACAGAATATATACAGTTTTTTATAATCTATAATACACTATTAAAAAAATTTTAGTGTTTATCTTTTTCTCTATACGATACACTTTTTAATATTTTTTGTATACATTAAATTTTTTTTGATTGAAACAATATATTTGTCAAGTTTCGTCAATAAAGACGATGCGCAAATGACATTGATACCATTATTATAACAAAAGATAATAAATTCGATATGTGTATCGGTTTCAAAAAAATTGCTTGTAATGCCAAAACTTCTTTTGTTATTATTAATTTATAAAAAATGTTTACCGGTTTACTAAAATCGAGAAAGGGTGTATAAGATGAAATCAATTTCGCAGCAAATATACGAATACGGTATTGTTCCCGTTGTCAAACTGGATGACGCAAAACACGCGCTTCCTCTTGCAAAAGCGCTTTATGCCGGTGGTTTAAGATGTATTGAAATTACTTTTCGGACTGACGCTGCCGAAGAGGCAATAACGATTCTTTCCAAAGAGTTTCCGGATATGCTGGTTGGTGCAGGAACTGTGTTGACCTGTGAGCAGGCAGACCGCGCCATCAAAGCCGGAGCCAAGTTTATGGTTTCCCCCGGCTTTAATGCGAATACAGCAAAACATTGTATTGAAAACAATGTGCCTATTTATCCAGGCTGCAACAATCCGTCGGCAATTGAAGCTGCGCTTGAGTTAGGGATTACTGATCTGAAATTCTTCCCGGCTGAACAAAGCGGCGGCCTTGATATGATTAAAGCACTATGCGCACCTTACACAGCAATTCGCTTTATCCCGACCGGTGGAATAAACGAAAACAACCTAAATCAGTACTTGTCATTCGGCAAAATCTTAGCATGCGGCGGTTCATGGATGGTAAAAAGTGATCTTATCAATGCCGAAAGATTTGACGAGATTGAACGTCTTGCCAAGCAGGCGGTCAACAAAATGCTCGGGTTCGAGCTGCGTCACATCGGTATCAACTGCGATAACGAAGCGCAAGCCACCGCAGCAGCAAATATGCTGTGCGATTTGTTTGGCACGGCAGTAAAGCCAGGCAATTCATCGATATTTGTCGGTACTGAGTTTGAGGTGATGAAACAGCCTTTCCTCGGGAAAAACGGACATATATGCATGGCTGTCAATAATCTTGACCGTGCATATGCAAACCTTACGGGCCGTGGATACAAGTTTAACGAAAGCACATTCAAATATGACGGCAACAAATTGAAAGTCGCGTATTTACAGGATGAGATCGCAGGCTTTGCGATACATTTCATCAATAAATAGGGAGGTAACCAATGACTAAGGTCATTACTTTTGGGGAAATCATGCTTCGGCTTGAGCCCTTAGGATACTTAAGATTTTTGCAGAGCGAACAGTATCAGGCTCTGTACGGAGGCGGCGAAGCCAATGTGGCCGTTTCGCTCGCTAACTACGGAGCAGATGTTCATTATGTCACAAAGGTTCCTGCTCACGATATCGGGCAGGGCGCGGTCAACAGCCTCCGTCGTTTTGGCGTAGGTACCGGCAGTATCGTGCGTGGAGGCAATCGCGTCGGCATTTATTTTTTAGAAAAAGGCGCTTCGCAAAGGCCCTCAAAAATTGTTTATGATCGTGCAAACTCCGCCTTTGCCCTTTCGCAGCCGACCGACTATGACTGGGATCAAATTTTTGACGGCGCTGACTGGTTCCATTTTACAGGGATTACACCCGCAGTTGGCGGCTTTTTGCCTGAAATCTGCGAACAAGCCTGCAAAGCAGCCAAACAGAAGGGCGTAACGATTAGCTGCGACCTCAATTACCGCAAAAATCTTTGGACGCGCGAACAAGCCAAAGAGGTCATGACCAAGCTTGCAAAGTATATTGACGTCTGTATTGCTAACGAAGAAGACGCCAAGGATGTATTTGGCATCGCCGCTTCCGATACCGATATTTCAGGAGGCAAGCTGAATCATGACGGATACAAGAGCGTGGCCAAACAGTTGTCCGATACTTTCGGATTTAATAAGGTTGCTATTACGCTAAGAAGCTCTATATCCGCAAACGACAATATATGGGCTGCAATGCTTTTCGATGGTAATGATTATTATTTTTCCAAAAGCTACAATGTGCATATCGTTGACCGCGTGGGCGGGGGCGACAGCTTTGCCGGCGGGCTTATTTATTCTTTGCTCAACAAAAAGAGCAGTAAGGATGCGCTGGAGTTCGCTGTGGCTGCGTCCTGCCTCAAGCATTCGATTGAAGGCGATTTCAACATTGTATCTGTTGATGAGGTAGAAAAACTTGCAAGTGGAGACGGATCAGGGCGCGTTCAACGGTAACCAACGCGTTATAATCGGGTGTGCTGTCTTGTTCTTAAAGCTGGCTTAAAAAAGCCGGTTGGATTCCATAATTTCGGACAGTGCACCTGATTTGTTTATGTTCTAAGGTCATCTTTGCGCGGTTCTAGTATATGAGTTATCAAAAGAAGAGACCCACGATATCAGATATTGCTAAAGCGGCAGGCGTTTCAAAAACCACCGTTTCACGATACATCAACGGCAGGTTTGATTTAATGAGCGCTGAAACCCGAAAAAGGCTGCATGATATTATCAAAATGACCAATTACAAGCCCAGCGATGTCGCACGCAGTTTGAAATCGCAGCGTTCACGCTTGATCGGTGTCATTATTTCCGATATATCAACGCCGTTCTCGTCTGCGCTTATTTCCGGCATCAGTTCCGTTTTTGACAGCGCCGGCTACGTACCTCTTTTTGTCAACTGCAATAACAACGCGCAAAAAGAAAGAGCGTTTATTCGAGATCTGGTTTCCAGGGGCGTGGAAGGACTCTTGGTCAATACGTGTTCATATGAAAACCCTGATTTGATAGAAATGGAATGCAAAGGGCTTCCTGTGGTTTTGTGCGACCGTCCTGTAAAAGACTATAATTTCAACATCGTGACGAGCGAGGTCGTCCATCCCATTTCATCTCTTATCTCACATCTAAAAAGCCAAGGCTTTTCCGTACCGTATTTTTTTACGCAGCAGCTTTCTTCCAGTTCTGTCCGAATGCTTCGCCATGACGCCTTTATCGATAGCATTGAAAAAATTTACGACGTTGCTGACCCCATCGAATATATCCGCAATACTCGTATCGATAAACAAGGCATCACAAAAAAGTATTTGAATGAAATTCTTACGCAAACCCAAGGAACTCCTGCCGTTTTGGGAAGCAATACAATGACGACGATACATCTGATCAATGAGTTGTCGCAGATCGGTGCGAAGATCCCGTATGACATTGGCGTCTGCGGTCCTGATGACTGGAGCTGGGGGCAGCAGCTTGATTGGGCAGGGCTTATTCTGCCCGGCATTACCACTTACGTCATTGAATCTGATGAAATTGGAAGACAATCAGCCAAATTGTTATTAGATATTATTCGTAATCCGCAAAGCGAAAAAACAGCTGTTTATCTTAAACCGGAAATCATTATTCGTTCATCCACATTGCTGAAAGGATAAATCCGTTTATAAATATTACTTAAGCTCAGTCGCTTTGATTGCTCTTAAATAAATATATGAAAACAACAGCACAGTAGCTGCGCATAAAAAGTATGCCGCCGCCTGATTGGTTGCGCTCACAAATACACCCGATAATAAAGGCAAAGCCGCTCCGCCCATTGATGAAAATGAGAGCATAATATTCATGCAAAGCCCTCTCGGCCCTTTATATACTTTTGCGGCAGAATCCAGCAGCAGCGGAAACAGCGGGCCGCATCCAAATCCGCACAGCGCAAACATGGCTGCTTTCAGCGTTATATCCGGTATCATTATCGCTGAAATAGAAGACGCAAATATGATTGCCGCACATAACGCAAACATCTTTTTGGTGTTCAACCTCACAGCACCGGCAATAAAGCGCGAAGGTATCATGGCACCCCAGAACAGTGCCAAAGCGTATGCGCTGACTTCCGGTTTCCCAAGATACAGTTCAAAATAACTATCTGCGAAATTCGCGAATGTGTTTTCAATTCCGACATACAAAAATACGCTGAAACCCAGCATCAAAAAAAACTTGTTTTTAAAAAAGGCAAGTAACTCACTGCCGTTTTGCGCGCTCTTTCTTTCAGGTTTATCGTTATAATGTTTTGTAAACAAAAATGCCACAGCAAGAATGAAAAACACAACCGAAGCAAAAAGATAAATGCTTTTGAAATAAATTCCGATTCCGATGAGTGTCTGTGCGATAACAGGCCCCGCCAATGCCCCCACACTGAAAGCAACCTGTGAGAAATTGAGATGCTTTGTCGATTGCCCTTCAAACTCGTCCATTAAAACCGCTGAAAACGTGGCTTCGGTTACAGAAAAGCCTGCACCGATAACAAATACCGCGCCCATAAAGAATACAAAGCTGTGAGACAACCCAACCAACAGTGTGCCTAATATTAAAAAAGAATATGCCAGCAACAACACCTTTTTTTTGCCGATTTTTGCGCTGAGCAAGCCCAAAAACAAAGGAGGCATGGCCATTCCGAAGTATTGTATACCAATCAGCACGCCCATCATGACAGCATTGAATTCAAATAGCTGCGTAAAGTTCAGAACCGTATACTGATATATGGTAACATAAGCGCCCAACATGGCTATTGTCATATAGGATACATATATCAGGATATGTTTCTGCGCTGCTGCTTTATCCCGTTTCATTATTCAGGTGCCTCACGATTATATATCTTTGTGTTCAGCCTTTTTCATACTTTTACAGTAGTCATGTGAATAACCTTTGCAATCGATCTCAAATGCGAATATACCGCCGGCCAGCGGCTCTTCTTTAAGCTGCTGCTCGCTTAAATGCAAGCG